>DASVCR010000031.1:0-10075 GCA_036381515.1 Gammaproteobacteria bacterium
TCGGTTTCCGCGGGTTTCCTCTTGTTTCCGCGTAACTCCGCGAATACGCTAGACATTGATGATTAGGCCCGTCTAAGTCGGGAGGGTGCAAACAGGCTGAAAATCCGCGTGTCGGTGGTTCGATTCCGCCCCTGGCCACCACCTAAGCCCTTGTCATTCTTGCCCTTGCTCGATATGTGGGCTTTGGTCGTGCTTCTGCCGATACGGTCACGACACCGTTTTACCAGCCTTCAAATCCAGCCACGAGAGGTCCGTTGATCCGAATTGGCGACTGGATGCTGTCTGCAACGTAGTTGTGGTAAGCCGCCAGCCATTGAACCTTTTCCAGCACAGCCGGCGTGATGCAGCAAGACTCATACGAAGTCACTAGATCGGCGTGAATCTCAAGAAGGGATGCGGTCAGGTAATGGCAGAAAGTATGGCCATCACGGTCACGCAGCAGCAGAGGGATCACCTGCCCTCGCAACTCAGGGGTGCAATCCGAGTCGTTCAAAAGCCAGTCGAGCAGGTTATCGTCTACTAAAACACGGGGGAACCGAGCTGACTTAGTGGGTGGTAAAAATGGCTTGAATCTTCTTGCGCTCGGCAAGTTCGATCAAATACTCGACCATTCGGATGGTTGCCACCGGGTGCAATCCATTTTCAATTTCCTCGATAGTCACCAGTGCATTGTCGCTTGCAGCCTCCAGCTTGAGGACCATTCTTATCACACTTGACTCGCCCGCCCCAAAATGGTGTCGCCGGCGTCAAGTGCGTTTCGGGCCCATTTGAGGTTGTGGTACTTCGCCGTGCGGCGAATGGTGTCTCCAGGCCTTACTTCTTGGTCGATAGCCTCATACTCGATTCTCCAGTTCAACATGCTGGCGTCGTACTTACCGGTCTTAGCGAAAAAGAGAGCGGGGGAGATGTCTTTATAGAGAATGGCCGCGGCGCCTGCGATTGTGGTTTTCCCGCCGCCTTCGGTCCGACAATGGCAGTTACGGGAAACTCGAAATCGATAGCACGCTTCTCTATCGAGCGCGCCTTCTCTATGATCATCCTAAGTAGATATTTCCCATACTTTCGATTACGGACCTTGTCGAAAAGGGCGTCAATCCGGCTCTGTCGGATTTCGTTTTGAAACATCGGCTCCTCGGCGACCTTGCAGTTTGGAGCTGTCGTTGACTGCGGTCGCTCATGACTACGCGACGCTCTCTGACGAAGCGCTAAAGAAGGAGGCGCTCGTACATCGAGAACCTCGAGCAAGTGCTCAGCGACGAGTGGGCCGTCGGCTGCCGCGAGCATGTTAGCCCGGCGGCCGGCTTTGAGGCGG
Source organism: Gammaproteobacteria bacterium (assembly GCA_036381515.1). Classification (GTDB taxonomy): domain Bacteria; phylum Pseudomonadota; class Gammaproteobacteria; order Steroidobacterales; family Rariloculaceae; genus ZC4RG20. The sequence goes on from DASVCR010000031.1 coordinate 1,313, forward strand.
CTGCCGGGCCCGAGCCTCAGTAGCGCACCTGGAAGCCGACAGTGTAGCGCCGCCCGAGAACGTCGTAGAGAATCTCGTTCGTACCGATCCCCGTCCCGCCGAACGCTGACCACCCGGCAATGAGCGGCGGATCCTCGTCGAACACGTTCGCGATGTGCGCAAACGCCTCCCACTCCCCGCCGCTTCCGAACTGGCCCCGATAGCTTCCGCGCAGATTTGTGTAGAACACCGATTCGACGGAGTTGTCGTCGATGTCGACGCCCTCGACGAAATCGATGTCCGCTACGCCGCTGTCGATCCAGCGCCCCTGAAGGAACAGCGTGAACGCCCCGTTGTCGTAGGCGAGGTTGCTGGTCCATTGCAGCTCGGGCACGCCCGCGCCACCGACCTCCCCGACGACGTCGCGCTTCGCCGCCCCTGCTTCCGTCGTGGAGTTCTCGTCGAGCCAGCTCGCGATGAACCGCCAGCTGAGTCGCTCTGCACCCTCCCGGAAGAGATTGATGTCGCGCGAGTAGAGCACTTCGAGATCGAGCCCGCTGACGTTCCGCTTGTCGACGTTCGCGAACGTGTTCTCCACCAGGGTGATGAAGTTCGTACTCGGATCGCGCGTGATGCGGCCGCAGAACTCCGCGGCGCCGGTCTCGAAGCACTGGTCGACGATTTCCTGGACGCCGAGAAAGTCGATGGCGCCGTCCAGCTCGATGTCGTACCAGTCGAGCGACATCGAGAGGCCGTCGACGCGCGCCGGTTGGTACACCACACCGACCGTGAACGTATCGGCCTCCTCAGGCGAGACGTTCGGATTGCCGCCGCGGAGCTGGAAGGTCGTGTATCGCTGGTTGCCGAGCTCCGGGTCCTCGAGCGACGTGCCCTGGCCCTGTCGGTCGAAGCGCTCCTCGAGGCTCGCGGCCCGGACGTCGCGGGAAAGCGTGCCGCGCACGCGCAGCACGTCGTTGACGCTCCAGTCGAGGCCGATCTTCGAAGCCCAGATGTCACCGCTACCCGAGTAGTCGGCCCAGCGCGCGGCCAGGCTCGCGTTCAACTGCTGAACCAGCGGGCGGTTCGCGATCAGCGGCAGCAGCGTCTCGGCAAAGAGTTCCTTGACGTCGAAGCGTCCCTCGAAGTTGTCGAGGTCCACGAACTCTAGGCGGTCGTCGGTTCCCAGGGAGGCGGTCGTAATGCCGCGAATGCCGCGCGCGGGATCGTTCGCGAGCGGGGGCTGGTTCACGAGATGCGGCGGGCCGATCCGGTGCTCGATCTTCTGCTCGCGCCAGGACGCGCCGACGGCGAGCGAAACCGGGCCCGCGCCCCAGCCCTCGAAGATCTCGCTGCTCGCCGACAACTCGGCATTGTTCTGCTCGAGGTCGGCGCGGACGAACATGTCGTCCGCGACCCACGCGATTGCCTCCGGAGAGGCGCGCCCGCGGCCGAAGAGATTGATTGGCACGCAGTCATCGAACTCGTCGCTGAAGAGCGTGACGTTGCAAACGATCTCTCCGGTCGCGGGATCCCGAACGGCGTCCACGGCCATCGGCAGCCGGTCGCGGCGCAGAAAGTCGGCGAAGATCAGCTCGTTGTCATTGCGTCCGCTCTGCACGTAGCCCTGGAGCTCCCAGCCGCCTGCGAGCTCCTTCTCGAAGCCGACCGTGAACGAGAGCGTGTCGTTCGACATGATGAACCGGTCTTGCGCGATATCGGCCTCCGTGTGATAGCGCTGCAGCCGGAAGGACGGGATGTTCTCGTCGATCATCGCCTGGCTGATCTCGTCGGGCAGGAATGCGTTGCCCTGGAATATCGTCAGTGCCCAGATCGAGTGCCCGAGCGGCAGCGTGCCGGCGCTGTCCGTCTCGGTCGAGCCCCACAAGCCCTCGACGTAGAGGCGCAAGTCGTCGCTCGGGTCGTAAGTCAGCCGCATGAAGCCGGTGCTGCGCTCGCTGTCCGGCACGAACGAGCCCGAGCGCGTGCCTTGGGGGTAGGCCGGCGTGCGGATCGAGGTATCGAAGTCCGTGGGGTTGTAGCCGCTGCCGCCGACCATGTTGTTCGTCCCCGTCCCCACGGTCGCGTGCTCGCCGAACTCGAACGGTGCGGTGGAGCCGTCGGGCAGGAAGTAGAGCCGGTGGATCGACGTGCCCGGCGCGTCGATCATCCCGCCGTCCGTGTACTCGGTGGAGACCACGTTCTCGCGCGTCAGAAGACGCGGACCCTGGCCCGTCGCGAGGAAGTCGGAGCTCGTAACGAGGCCGATGCCGCGATACCACTCGCGTCCGTCGAGGTTATCGATGCGCTCGGCGTCGAAGCGGTCGAACGCGCCGATGAAGTGAAGACGCTCGCCGATCGGCGTGCCGCCCGCGACCGAGAACTCGTAACTATCGTGGTCGTTGCGGCTCGTCACGCCGCCCTGGAGATGCGTTTCGAAGCCCGTGAAGTCGGTATCGAGAATGAAGTTCACGACTCCGGCGACCGCGTCGGTGCCGTAAGCCGCAGACGCCCCGCCCGTCACGGTTTCCACGCGCTGGAGCAGGGCCTCCGGGAACAGGTTGATGTCGACGATGCCGAGGCGGTTGGACGGCACGATGCGGCGGCCGTCTAGCAGAACGAGGGTCCGCTTCGAGCCGATGCTGCGCATGTTGAGGTTCGAAGCGCCGGCCGAATCCGCCTTGCTCGCGGCCGTGTTCGGCCGCGCGTTGTTCAGAAACTGCGGCAGCTGGTCGAGGGCGTCGATCAGCTGACCCGGCGCCATGTTGCTGAGCTCGCCCGCCTGCACGACGGTGACGGGCGTCGGCGTCGTCATTCCCGTCGCAGTGATTCGCGATCCGGTGACCGTGACCTCCTCGATCGCTCGTCCCTGAGCGCCTTCGCTCGGCGCTTGCGCCGAAGCGACGCCGGCCAGACCGGCGGAAAGGGCGAGGCCGACGGCCAGGGCGACTTGCGACCGCTGCTGCCGTATCCGCCCTGGGGTTGCGGGCTCGCGCTCTCGTTGCGGACGACTGATTGCACACTTCGATCCCCTGCTCATCGCGGTGCTCCTTCTTCTTTTGCGCGCCGACCGGCGCTTCGGCAGTTTCCGGATGGATTCACGGATCCTGCCGTCACATTGCGGCGGCGCGCCTCTCGATACGGCGCGCTGCGATACGACGCACGCACCTCCCCCGCCCGGAATCGGGATGCGGCAGAATTCTGCGTGCCGCACGAGATCGGCGCGCCCGGGCAAGGCGCCGATCTTTCCGAAAGCAGGGCGAGATCACTCCTCTCGCGGTGTCTCTTCCTCGCTTTCCTGGAACCGGTCTACCGAGAGCCGGATCTATTCCTGGGCGTCGAAATTTACGCCCGCGTTTTGGATAGACTTCGAGTGCGCTTGCCACGATAGCAAGACAGCAAGTTCGAAACTACATCGAACGATCTCGTTGTAGGGGATGCCCTGCATATACGAAGGGCGATTATCGGATCGACTTGCGTCGCGCGCCTCGCGGGCACGCAGCAGGCCGCGGACGGCACGGTCCAGCCTTGACGAACCGAAAGCGCCTGCTTGCGTTTCAGTCGCGCGTTAGTAGGAGTACGGCGACAGCACGCCTATCGCACGGCCACGGATGCTTCCGTGGCTGCGCGAAGGCAAATGAAGCGCTACTCCTCGACGTGCCCAAGCTCGCTCGAATCGAGCACGCCGTCACTGTTCCGATCGAGGTCGTCCCATTTGGAGATCAGGTCCGACTCGTTCTGGGCTTCGTCGCGAGACAGCGTGCCGTCGCCGTTCGCGTCGAGCAGCTCTACGAGCTCACCTCGTATCGCCTCTTGCTGGTGCGGGCTCGCCGGCAGCCCCTCGACTGTCTCTCCCGCGGCGACATCGACGTCGCGTTCGGCGGATTCCGATTCACCCGCGTGGTACGCCGAGAGCTCGTCCCGATCGAGGGTTTGATTGCGGTCCCGATCGTACTCGTCCCATTTCTCGGTCAGCGCCGATTCGCTCTGCGCCTCCGTCCGCGAGATCGAGCCATCCCGGTTTGCGTCGAGCCGATCGAAGACATCGCCGCCAATATCGCGTAACGCTTCCTGCTGATGCTGCGTCGCCGGAATCCCCCGCTCATCCTGCCCTTCCTGGCCTTGCGGCTGCTGTGCGGCCGCCGTTCCGACCGAAGCCGCTGCGATCCCGACGGCGATGCTGCCGAGCACGTGTTCGAAAGGTCTCATCGAACCTCCTCGCTGGCGCGCTCGAAATGGCGCCAGCTTCAGACCGCAAGACCGTGCATCGGGCGTGCCAGCGTAGTGGTGTGCGTGTACGAGCGCCTACGCGCTTCTGCCGTCTCCACTGCGCGACGGGTCGAGGCTGCAGCCACGCCGTTCTTGTCGGCTCACCCGCACTCAACGCACGGTGAGTCGTGCTCCGCGCTTTCACCTGTGGAAGCTACCTATATTTCAGGCCCACGACAGAACGATTACGCTTCCGTGACTGCGCATGCGCCACTCCCGGCGCACTCCACGTCCTGCGACGAGGATGGATGAGAAGGGTGATCGAAACCACGGTCGATGAACGGGCGCAGGGGCCATCCTGCGCAATCGCGGCAGCTGCCGAACCCGGTCGGAGGCCGGCTGTGGATCGTCACCGCTTCAGCAAGCGCTTTCCCGAGGAGTGGCTCTTCCGCGCGACGCTCCGCAACTCGCTGCGCGCGTGGGCCGCGGCCCGCCGCTCGAGATGGCTCCGCGTCCCGCAGGTGCTGCACGCCGATCCCCGCGAGTTGCGAATCGACTACGAGTACCTCGGCGGCTGGGGGCAGGTGCGACGACTGATCCGCAATCGCACGTTCAATGGCCTTTCGGCCTCCGAGCTGCGTCGCATGTTCTGGACGATCGGGGCCGCGCTAGACGAGTTTCATCGCCGCACGCACCGCATTCACGGCGACTTCGACTTCGACAACGTCCTCGTGAAGCGGGGCGCCGACCGGGCGGTCTTCGTCGACTTCACGCCGCCCGTCTACGCGAACTTTCGTGAATACAACCAGGCGGACCCGTATCGCGACATAGCGACGTTCCTGCTCGGGATCTGCGCAAAGTATCCGCCGCACCTGATCCATCTCGCGCTTCGGCCGCGCGTGCGGGACCTCGCGCGCGCGTTCATCGCCGGCTACTTCCGCGATTCGCCCGGCGACTACGATCGGCGCAGGCTCGAGCGCGCGATCGACGACCTGCTGAACCGAACGTATCTCGGCAAGTCTTTCGCCGGGCGTTTTCTCCGGAGGAGCCGCCTCTTTCGAACCGACGACCTGGATCCTGGAACGTGATGCATTACGAAGACTACAGAACGACGCACATCGGGCCCGAGTCATGGGCTAAGGATTACGACGCGAAGCTCTTCGCTCCCGGATCGTTCGACGCGGCGATCTGGGAGCGCGAGCAGCGCCTGATCGACAGCGTCTTGGAGAAGCACGTCGTCCGTCGGACGAGCTGTCTCGATTTCGCATGCGGCACCGGACGCGTGCTCGCGCACGTCGAGCCGCATTTCGAGACGGCGGTCGGCCTCGACATCTCAGACACGATGCTCGCGGCGGCCCGCAACCGCGTCAAGGCGGCGACGCTCGTGCAGGGCGACGCAACGACGAACCCCGACGTGCTCGAGGGCCGCCGGTTCGACTTCATCACGGCCTTCCGCTTCTTCCTGAACGCGCAGCCGTCGTTGCGCGACGAGGCGATGGCCTTTCTCGCGTCCGCGTTGAAGGATCGCGACGCCCGGCTCCTCTTCAACGCGCACGGCAACCGCTACAGCACCCGGGCGCTTCTCGCTGCGAAGGCAAAGCTCACGGGGGAGCAGTTCTCGTCGATGTCGGTCCGGGAATGCATCGACCTCGCCGAACGCCATGGGCTCGAGGTCGTCGAGTGGTACGGCATCGGCTCCTACGACAAGGCGCTGCTGCGTGTGATGCCGCTCGGCGTGTGGCGGTGGGCAGAGCGCGTAGTGGCGCTGCCGAAGCGGTTTGCCGTGTATCTCTATTTCGTTTGTCGACGCAAGAGCTGACCCGACGGATCGGGCGGACGGCCGGTGCCGGCCGGTGCCGTGCCCTCGTTCGGCCAGGACTACCGGTCAGCTCCGCGTGGCGCCGATCAGCTGCCGCTGCGCGAGCCGCAGCCGGAACTGCACCTCGAGCCACGCCGCATAGGGATTCAGCATCTTCCGGTACCAGCGCAGCAGCGTGTCCGAAAGCGCGGAGCGCGCCCTCTCGACGCCCGTCGCAGGCCGCGGAGAGTCGAATTCCGGTCGGTAGCCGTAAGCGAGGAGCGCATCCTGCGCGACGGCCTCGAAGATCTCGATCTCGCGGCGCGTCAGCGCACGCCGATAGATGCCGACCTTCTTCGTGGAGATGCCGCGGCCGAGCGACGAATGCCAGCCGCGCTGCGTCGTGCTGAGCGTGCGAGTGAGCGGCGTCGAGGTGTAATGCCCGACGGTGTCGACGTAGGGCTCCTCGAGAAACTCGAACACCCGCTCCATCGTCTCGCTCGGCGCATGCACGAGATCCTCGTAACGGACGACGAGCGTGCCGGCGGTGCCGTGCTCGTCGCAGAACGCCTTCCAACGCATGACCTCGTCGCGCCACTCGTGCGCCATCCCGAACGGCGTCGACGGCCCCCAGATCATTCGCCGCCGCGCCTCCGCGCGGTCACGGCCGTCGCGCACGAGGTGAATCAGCCTCGCGTCCGGAAAGTCCCTCCGGATCGCGTCGAGGTACCGGATGTGATCGGGCGTCTTGTCGCCCCAGCGCCTTGCGCCCTGTCGCTTCGCGTAGAGCGAGAACAGGGCATCGATCACGCCGACCCGGTCGCCGCGGATGACGCGCGCCTCGATCTCGCCGGGCGTCGCGTCGAGCTGCCACTGCTTGATGTACGCATCGGCGAGCAGATCCTCGATGAAGCGCAGGCGATTCGATTGGATTTCGAGGTTGCCGTAGGTGTCGAAGACCGGAGCGATGCGATCGTAGAGGTGGCTCTCCGGCGGGATCGACAGGTTGGGATGCGCATCGATCAGCGCCTGGAGCAGCGTCGTCCCCGAGCGTCCGGAGCCGACGATGAAGAACGGCGGTTTCGGTTGGGTCTCGTCGATGCACTCAGCGGAAGGTCGAGGGCTCTCCATCACCGGGCGTCTCCTCATCCCTGAGAACTGCCAACCTATCACAGCAACATGTCAGATCCCTGACATCGCGCCCAGTTGGATTAGAGAGCACGGTTATACGGCGGTTCCATTTGTCGCTGCGCGGCGACGGTGGCCGCGCAGCGCGCAAGGGCGTCGCGTCTCGCATCGCGCCGTGATTTCCGGACTCGACGCGCGACGCAAAAATTAGGTGTCGATCCCTATGGCACCTGCGCAGCCGACCCCTGGCACTCATGTTGCACCGTCTAGCTATTCTTTCGGAGAACTTAAGGAGCACGAGATGCTCGTCAGGGACGTGATGAAATCGCGGCTCGAGGTCATCGACCCGAGCCAGACGCTCGCGGAGGCCGCGCGGAAGATGCGCGACGCGGACGTCGGCTCCCTGCCCGTCGTCGAGGACGCGAAGCTGATAGGTATGATCACCGATCGCGACATCGTGATCCGTTGTGTCGCGGAGGGCGCGGACCCGAACGCGACGCCGGTACGTCAGGCGGCGAGCGACGACGTCGTGCATTGCGTGGTCGACCAATCCGTCGAGGATGCGTCGAAGATCATGGCGGCGGCGAAGGTCCGCCGGTTGCCGGTGATCGACCACGACCGACGGCTCGTCGGTATCGTCGCGCTCGGCGATATCTCGCGCGAGGGCTCGTCGATGGAGGCCGGCGAGGCGCTGTACGACATTTCCGAGCCGACTCGGCCTGCGCGCACGATCTGACGAAGCCGGGTCGACCGCGGTCCGCTGCTCGCTGCGACGCGCCGTCGAGCGGATAGAGGATCGCCGCGCCGTCGAGCATCGACCGGGGCACGAGGCACGGGTGCCCGGTGTCTGACCAGCGCGTGCCGTCGAGATCCGGGTGCCCGGCCGGAAACGCGCGCGTCGCGCCCTTGCGGTGCACGAAGCCGTGCCGCGTCGTGCCGTCCGGCAGCACGAGCGTCTCCTGCTGCACGAGGTTGTGCGAGATCTCGTAGAACACCTCGCCGCGCGCGCCGAACACGTTCTCGAGCGCGTGCTGCACGCCGCGGACGATCAGATGCCAATTCGCGACCGCGTAGTTCGCCGCGGAGTTGTGATGCGCCCAGTACTCGCGGCCGAGCGGCTCGTCCGCGCGAAGCCACGACTCCTCGCGCCGGTTCTTCGGCAAGCCGCGCAGCGCCGCGCCGGCGTGAAAGTAGTGGTTCGCGGTCTGCCAGCCGTAGCCGCGGCTGCCGCAGTGAATCATGACCCACACCGAGCCGTCGTCGACGTCGACCTGCGTCTCGACGAAATGATTGCCGCCGCCGACGGAACCGAGCTGCGGGCACGCCTTGTCGCGGGCGCGCGGAATCCGCTCGGACCGAAGCGCGCGCTCGTCGACCTCGATGTACTGCCGCTCGCAGACGTCGGCGGGCACGCCGATCGCCTTCGCGCCGTAGCGCAGAATCTCCTCGACCTTCGACTCGGAGACGCGCGCCATTTCGCTGCCGTCCGCAAATGGGCTCTGACCCCGTCTCCCGCAAATGGGCTCTGACCCCATTTTCCGACCCCATTTTCCGAGCGGCGGGGAAGGCGCGCGTGGAAACCGGCGAGTCCGCGGCGTACAGTTGTCGGAGGTGCACGGAAGCGCATACGGCCGTCGTCGGCTTCGCGGAGC
>DASVCR010000032.1:0-37185 GCA_036381515.1 Gammaproteobacteria bacterium
CATCGTCGGCTGCATGCGCATCGCGGAGACGGCCGCCGACCTGCCCGCGGTGCTGGCCGCGCTGTCGAGCCACCGCGACCGGCCGATCCCGCGCGACACCGTAGCGTTCGGCGAGCTGGGGCTCGCGGGCGAGATCCGGCCCGTGCCGTTCGGCGAGGAGCGGCTGCTCGAGGCGCAGAAGCACGGCTTCCGCCGCGCCGTGGTGCCACGGGCCAACGTGCCGCGGCGGGCGCTCGAGCTGGAAATCACCGCCGTCGACCGCCTGAGCGAGGCGCTCGCGATCATCGGTGGCTGACGCGTCGCGATGTGCATCCCTGCAATCGCGGCGCTTTCGCCACCGTTGGCGGCCGGCGGGCTCGAGACGGCGAGTTAGGCGGCGACCTTCGGCGGCGGCGACGCGCCCGGTGCGAACACGCGCACCTTCTTGATGCCGTGCTCGCTCGCGTCGAGGATCTCGATGGGATAGTTGGCCACCGTCACACCCGTACCGGACTCGGGGATCTCGGCGAGCTGCTCGACGATGAGCCCGTTCAACGTCTTGGGTCCGTCGGTGGGCAGGTTCCAGTTCATCACGCGGTTGAGCTGGCGCACATTCGCGCTCGCGTCGACCACGTAGCTGCGCTCGCTCTCCTTGGTTACACCGAGCGCGACGGCGGACGCCTCCGCGTCGAGCTCGCCGACGATCTCGCGAACGATGTCCTGTGTGGTGATCAGCCCCTGCACGTCGCCGTACTCGTCGACGACGAACGCGGAGCGGCGCTTCTGCTGCTGGAAGTTCATGAGCTGCTTGTTGAGGGGCGTGCCCTCGGGCACGAAGTACGCCTCGCGCGTGTGCTCGAGGAGCCGCTGCTCGGTCAGCGTGCCCTTCGCGAGATCCGGCAGCAGCTGCTGCACGCGCACGACGCCGATGATGTTGTCGATGTCGTCTCGGTAGACCGGCAGCCTCCGGTACGGCGCAGCCTGGATCAGCGCGAGGTTCTGCTGCCAGTCGCGGTCGAGGTCGATGCCGACGATCTCCTGCCTCGGCACCATGACGTCGTCGACCGTGATCGCGTCGAGATCGAGCACCCGCAGCAGCATCCGCTGGTGGCGGCGCGGCACCATCACGCCCGCCTCGGCGACGACCGTGCGCAGCTCCTCCGCGCTCAATGCGGACGGGCCGTTCGTCTCAGGCTTCACGCCGAGGAGCCGCAGCACGCCGTTCGCCATCAGGTTGATCAGCCAGACGGCCGGGTACGCGGCCTTCAGCAGCGGCTGGTAGACGACGGCGGCCGGCAACGCGATCCTCGCGGGGTGCAGCGCCGCGAGCGTCTTCGGCGCGACCTCGGCGAAGATCAGCACGACGACGGTCAGGACGACCGTGGCCGCGAGCACCGCGCTCTCGCCGCCGATCCGAAGCGCGATCATCGTCGCGATCGCCGCGGCGGCGAGGTTGGCGGCATTGTTGCCGAGGAGGATCAGCCCGATCAGGCGGTCGGGCCGCTCGAGGAGCTGCTCCGCGAGCCTGGCGGAGCGGTGGCCGGATCGGGCTTCGTGCCTCAGCCGGTAGCGGTTGAGGCTCATCAGAGCCGTTTCGGTACTCGAGAAGAACGCGGAGAGTATCAGGAGAACGATCAGCAGGCCGAACAGCAGCCCTAGAGGAACGTCGTCGTTCAAAAAGGGTGAACCTCCACGAGGTTAGGTGAGTCCTAGAGTGACCGAACGGGAAACGGGGTGTCAAGGAGGCGAATCCCGCTTCCTCGCGCGGTTTTCGGGCCGGTCGAGCGGGGGCGCCCCCGGGACAGCCTCGCCGGCCCCGTGCTACGCTGGCGCCCCCTCGCACTCACCAGTGCCGCAAGCATGTTCGAGACCTTGAGCGAGCGCCTGAACGGCGCATTGCAGCGCGTGACCGGCCGCGGCCGGATCACCGAGGACAACGTCCGCGACACGGTCAGGCAGATCCGGATGGCCCTGCTCGAGGCCGACGTCGCGTTGCCGGTCGTCAAGCGGATCGTCGAGCGGGTCCGCCAGCGCGCCCTCGGCGCCGAGGTGGCCAGGAGCCTCAATCCGGGCCAGACGTTCGTCAAGATCGTCCACGACGAGCTCGTGATCGTGCTCGGGCGGGACCAGGCCCCGCTGCGGGCGAAGGGCCGGCCGGCCGTGCTGCTGCTCGTGGGCCTGCAGGGCGCGGGCAAGACGACGACGGCCGGCAAGCTCGCGAAGTTTCTGTCGAACGGCGCCGCATCGGAGGTGCTCCTCGTCAGCACGGACGTGTACCGCCCGGCCGCCCGCGAGCAGCTCGAGACGATCGCCCGGGATATCGGCGCCGGCTACGTCCGGCCGGACGGCGACCCGCGCTCGATCGCCCTGGCTGCGCTCGACGAGGCGCGGCGCCGCGGCTCGCGCTGGCTCATCGTCGACACCGCGGGCCGCCTGCACGTCGACGACGCGATGATGGCCGAGGTCCGCGAGATCCACGCGGCCGTCGATCCGGTCGAGACGCTGTTCATCGTCGACGCGATGCTCGGCCAGGACGCGGTGAACTCGGCGAAGGCGTTCCACGACGCGCTGCCGCTGACCGGCGCGATCCTGACGAAGGCGGACGGCGACGCGCGCGGCGGCGCCGCGCTGTCGGTGCGCGAGGTGACCGGCGTGCCGATCAAGCTCGTCGGCACCGGCGAGAAGCTCGACGCGCTCGAGGCGTTCGTGCCCGAGCGGTTCGCGTCGCGGATCCTCGGCATGGGCGACGTCGTCGGTCTCGTCGAGCAGGTCCAGCGGCAGGTCGACCGCGAGAAGGCGGAGCGGGTTGCCGCGAAGGTCAAAAAGGGCCGCGAGCTCGACCTCGAGGATTACAAGGACCAGCTCGAGCAGCTGCTCGGCATGGGCGGGCTCGCGTCGGTGCTCGAGAAGCTGCCCGGGATCAAGCCCGAGGCGCTCGCGTCGACCGGTTTCGACGATCGGCAGCTCAAGCGTCAGATCGCGATCATCAACTCGATGACGCGCAAGGAGCGGCGCAACCCGGCGCTGATCGACGGCTCGCGCAAGCGGCGCATCGCGGCCGGCTCCGGGCTCGCCGTGCAGGACGTGAACCGGCTGCTGAAGCAGCACAAGCTCCTTGCGAAGACGATGAAGCGGGCGTCGAAGGGCGGGCTGCAGCGCGCGCTCGGCGGGATGATGCGCGGGCGCGGCGGGCCGATCGGGCCGTTCGGCCGGTAACCGGGCCGGCGCGCGCCCCGGACGGCCCGCGGCGCGCCCTCGAGGGGCGGCCGGGGTTTACACTTTTGCGTTGAAACGCAGTAGAATTCCGCGCCTCACGGAGCGGTCCCATGGCCGCTCTTGGTTTTTATGCAGGTCGACGAGGACCCCAGGATTCGAAGCTTATGGTCACGATACGTCTGTCGCGCGGCGGAGCGACGAAGCGTCCCTTCTATCACATCGTCGTGACGGACCGCCGCAACCGCCGTGACGGCCGTTACATCGAGCGCCTCGGCTTCTTCAATCCGATCGCCGCGGGCGGCGAGCGGGAGCTCGAGATCAACCTCGAGCGTGTCGACTACTGGCTCGCGAACGGCGCCCAGACGTCCGAGCGCGTCGATCAGCTGATCAAGCGGTATCGGAAGTCGGCGAAGGCGGCGGAGCAGTCCGCGGCCGCGTGACGCCGGTCCGCGTCCCGAAGCGCACGCGGAGATCGCCGTCGACGCCGTTTCCGGCGGAAAATGGCGTCTGACAACGATTTCCGGTCGAAGCGGGTCCGGGTGGGCCGCATCAGCGGCCTGTTCGGCGTCAAGGGATGGGTCAAGATTCACTCGTACACGGAGCCGCGCGAGAACGTCGTCGGCTTCGCGGAGTGGATCGTCGAGCACGAAGGCGTCGAGCGGCGCGTCGAGGTCGAGGCCGGGCGCACGGCCGGCAAGCACGTGATCGCGAAGCTCAAGGGCGTCGACGACCGCGACGACGCGCGGCGGTGGATCGGCGCGGAGCTCGCGGTCGAGCGCGCGGCGCTGCCGCCGTGCGGGCCCGGCGAGTACTACTGGGTCGATCTCGAGGGGCTCACCGTGCGGAACGTCCGCGGCGAGACCCTGGGCGAGGTGGACCACATGATGCAGACCGGCGCCAACGACGTGCTCGTCCTGACCGGCGGCGCGGATCGGCTGATCCCGTGGGTCCCGAGCGTCGTGCGCGAGGTCGACGTCGGCGGCGGCTACATCGTCGTCGACTGGGAGGAAAGCTTCTGGGAACCGTGAGATGTACCGCTTCGGCGTCGTTTCGCTGTTTCCGGAGCTGATCGAGCCCGTCGTGCGCTACGGCGTCGTCGGGCGCGCGCGCGAGCGCGGGCTGCTCGCGGTCGAGCACCTGTCGCCGCGCGAGTTCGCGTTCGACCGGCACCGCACCGTGGACGACCGCCCGTACGGCGGCGGACCCGGAATGGTGATGAAGTACGAGCCGGTGCGGGACGCGATCCGCGCGCTGCGCAGGCGGATGCCGGCGGGCTGCCGCGAGTTCGTGCTGAGCGCGCAGGGCCGCGTGTTCGATCAGGCGCTCGCGCGCGAGCTGGCGGCGGCGCCCGGCGTGCTGCTCGTCGCCGGCCGGTACGAGGGGATCGACGAGCGGATCGTCGAAGGCGAGGTCCGCGAGGAGCTCTCGATCGGCGACTACGTGCTGTCCGGCGGGGAGCTCGCCGCGGCCGTCGTGATCGACGCCGTCGCGCGGCTGCTGCCGGGCGTGCTCGGTCACGAGGACTCGTCGGCCGAGGATTCGTACAGCAAGGGCCTGCTCGACTGTCCGCAGTACACGCGGCCGGAGCAGGTCGACGGCATGCGCGTGCCGGAGGTGCTGCTCGGCGGCGACCACGGCGCGGTGCGCCGCTGGAGGTTGAAGCAGTCGCTCGGGCGCACGTGGCTCAGGCGCCCGCGGCTGCTCGAGGAACGGGCGCTGACGCCGGAGGAGGCGGAGCTGCTCGAGGAGTTCAAACGGGAGCTCGCGGACCGCTGACGGCCCGCGGCGGCGCGCGGCCGGGGCAGGCCGCGGGGCGGCCGCGACGGGGGCATCGGCGGACGACGTGCCGAGCGGTTGGGGCGCCGGAACGGGTAAGATGACGCGCTGAGCGCAGGCGCCGGTTCGAAAGTCGAGGTGTGGCAATGTCGAAAGTGATCGAGGAAATCGAGCGGGAGCAACTCAAGAAGGACATCCCGTCGTTCGCACCGGGTGATACCGTCGTCGTGCAGGTCCGCGTGACGGAAGGCGACCGCGAGCGGCTGCAGGCGTACGAGGGCGTCGTGATCGCGAAGCGCAATCGCGGCCTGAACTCGTCCTTCACGGTGCGCAAGATCTCCCACGGCGAAGGCGTCGAGCGCGTGTTCCAGACGCACAGCCCGGCCATCGCCGACATCAAGGTGAAGCGCCGCGGCGACGTGCGGCGCGCGAAGCTCTACTACCTGCGCGAGCGCAGCGGCAAGTCGGCGCGCATCAAGGAAAAGGTCTGACGCCGCGCAGCGAGTCGGCTCGGGCGCAATAGCGATAGCGCGGCTCCGAGGCCGGATCGGGATCGGATCATGAGGGCCCTGGCGGCGTCGCGGGTGTGCGCCTCCGAGCTCGGCGGCGCGATGCGCCGGATCGCGCTCGCGGCGGTCGTGATCGGCGGCGTCGCCGTGAGCGGCTGCACCGGGCTGGTCGGCTCGATGGCCGCCGACACGCTTTCCGCCGCGATCCTCGATCAGGAGGATCCCGCGCTGATCGAGGAGGGCGCGCCTGCCTACCTGCTGCTGCTCGACGGCTTCATCAGCCGCAGCCCGGACGACACCGCGCTGCTCGCGGCCGGCGCGCAGCTCTACGCGCTCTACGGCTCGCGCTTCGCGGCCGATCCCGAGCGGGCGATCGAGCTGACGACGAAGGCCCGCCGCTACGGCACGAGCGCGATGTGCCACGCCTACGAGTGGGCCTGCAGCGACGAGCTCGGCGATTACGAGACTTATGTCGAACAGTTGAGCCGCGTCACAAGGCGCGACATCGACTTGCTGTACGCTTATGCGGTCAGCTGGTTGGCCCATCTGGACGCGACCAGCGAGGATTGGGCCGCGGTGGCGGAGCTTCCGTGGGTCGAGGCGGCGCTCGAGCGCGTGCTCGAGCTCGACGAGACGTACGCGCAGGGCGCCGTGCACGGCTACCTCGGCACGCTGAACGCGCTCAGGCCGCCCGCGCTCGGCGGGAAGCCCGAGGTCGCACGGCAGCACTTCGAGCGCGCGATCGAGCTTTCCGGCGGGCGTGACCTGTCCGTGAAGGTAGAATATGCGCGTCGGTACGCACGCCTCGTGTTCGATCAGGAGCTGCACGATCGGCTGCTCCGCGAAGTGCTCGAGGCGCCTACGGAAGCGCCCGGCCTGACGTTGTTCAATGCGTTGGCCAAGGAGGAGGCGGAGCAGCTGCTCGCGACCTCGGAGGATTACTTCTGATGGCTGAGGCAAAGATCGCGACCGGCTTGCGGAGTCTGTCGATACTGCTCGCCATGTTGCTCGCCGCGCTGCCCGCCGTCGGCGAGGAGCTCAAGGTCGCGACGATCGCCCCCGACGGCTCGCATTGGATGCGCGAGATGCGCGCCGCCGCGGCCGAGATCGAGGAGCGCACCGGCGGCAGCGTCGAGATCAAGTTCTATCCGGGCGGCGTGATGGGCAATGACGCCCAGGTGCTGCGGAAGATCCGCATCGGCCAGCTTCACGGCGGCGCGTTCACCGCGGGCGGGCTCTCGGAGCGCTTCAGCGGCCTCAATCTCTACGGCATACCGTTGCTGTTCCGCTCGCTCGACGAGGTGGACTACGTCCGCGAGCGCCTCGATCCCGTGCTGATGGCGGGGCTCGAGGAGGCCGGCTTCGTCAGCTTCGGCTTCATCGAGGGCGGCTTCGCGCAGCTGATGGCGAATCACCCGGTCCGCAGCATCGAGGACATGCGCCGCCGCAAGGTGTGGGTGCCCGAGGGCGACCCGATCAGCTTCTTCGCGATGGAGGAGCTCGGCCTTTCGCCGGTCGTGCTGCCGGTCACGGACGTGCTGACCGGGCTTCAGACGGGCCTCCTCGACATCGTCGCGGCGTCGCCCGTCGCGGCGCTGGTGCTGCAGTGGCACACGAAGGTCTCGTACATGACCGACGTGCCGGTGTCCTACTCGATGGGGCTCGTCGCGCTCGACAAGCGCGCGTGGTCGCGCCTTTCCGAGGCCGAGCGTGAGGTCGTCGACGAGGTCATCACGCGGACGGTCGCCGAGCTCGACCAGGCCGCGCGTGACGACAACCGCCGCGCGAGAGAGGTGCTCGAGCGCTCCGGCGTCAAGATCGTTCATGTCGACGAGCAGGACGTCGAGAACCTGCGCGGCGAGATCGAGGCGATCTTTCCGCGGATCAGGGCCAGAGCGGACGTCGACGCGGCGCTGCTCGACCGGCTGCTCGGGCTGCTCGAGGAGTATCGCGCGTCGCATGCGGTCGCCGAGGCCGAGCCGTCCCGTTGAGCCCATCTCGCCGCGTCTCCTGGCTCGAGCGGCTCGAAGCGCTCGGCCGCGTGCTCGAGGACGGTCTGCTCGTCGTCGGCCTCGGCGCGCTCGTCCTGATCGCGTCCGGCCAGATCCTGCTCCGCAACGTCTTCTCGATCGGCCTCGTCTGGGCCGACGGCGCGCTGCGTCTGATCGTGCTGTGGCTCGCGCTCCTCGGCGCGATGGCCGCGAGCCGCGACAACAGGCACATCGCGATCACCGTCATCGACCGCTTCCTGCCGGACGGCCTGCGTCGCGCGGCGTTCGTCGTGCGGCAGCTCTTCACGTCCGCCGTCTGCGCGGCGCTTGCGTGGTATTCGTGGCTCTTCGTGCGCGACTCGCGCGAGTTCGGCGACACGCTGCTCGGTGACTGGCCGGCGTGGTGGTTCCAGATCGTGATGCCGGTCGCGTTCGCGCTGATCGCGTACCGCTACCTGCTGCGTGCGCTCGGCGCGCTTCGCCCCGCCCGCTGAGCCGAGATCGAAGATGGCCGGCTCGAGCGTATTCCTCGTGCTGCTTGCGCTGATCGGCGCGCCGCTCTTCGCGATCATCGCGGCCGGCGCGATGATCGGCTTCTCGCGCGAGGAGATCGATCTCTCCGTGCTGGCGATCGAGTTCTTCGGGATCGCCGAGACGCCGGTCCTCGTCGCGATCCCGCTGTTCACGTTCGCAGGGTTCCTGCTGAGCGAGGGCAAGGCGCCGCAGCGGCTCGTGCGCCTGTCGAGGGCGCTGCTCGGCTGGCTGCCCGGCGGCCTCGCGATGATCTCGCTCGCCGTCTGCGCGCTCTTCACGGCGTTCACGGGCGCCTCCGGCGTGACGATCATCGCGCTCGGCGCGCTGCTTTACCCGGCGCTCGTCGAGGCCGGCTACGAGCGGCGTTTCAGCCTCGGGCTGATCACCACATCGGGGAGCCTCGGCCTGCTGTTCGCGCCGTCGCTGCCGCTGATCCTCTACGGCGTCGTCGCCGAGACGCCGATCGACGATCTGTTCCTCGCCGGCATCCTGCCGGGGCTTTTGATGGTCGCGCTCCTCGCGGGCTACGGTTTCATCCGCAACCGCCACACCGCGACGCCCCCCGCAGGGGCGCGCGAGGTGCTCGCGGCCGTGCTCGAAGCGAAATGGGAGCTGCCGTTGCCCGTCGTCGTGCTCGGCGGCATCTACAGCGGCTACTTCGCGATCTCGGAGGCCGCTGCGGTGACCGCGCTCTACGTGCTCGTCGTCGAGATGCTCGTGCTGCGCGAGATTCGCTGGCGGGAGCTGCCGCGGATCGTGCGGGAGTCGATGGTGCTCGTCGGCGCGATCCTCACGATCCTCGGCATGTCGCTCGCATCGACCAACTATCTGATCGATACGGGCGTGCCGCAGCGGCTGTTCGAGCTGACGAGCCAGTACGTGTCCGGGCCGCGCACCTTCCTCGTCGCGCTGCTCGTCTTCCTGCTGATCCTCGGCGCGATACTCGACATTTTCTCGGCGATCGTCCTCGTCGTGCCGCTGATCGTGCCGGTCGCGGTCGGGTACGGCGTCGATCCGATCCACCTCGGCATCGTCTTCCTGGCCGCGATGGAGCTCGGCTACCTGACGCCGCCCGTCGGGCTCAATCTGTTCATCGCGAGCCACCGATTCCAGCAGGACATCGTGCATGTCTATTTGGCGACCGTGCCGTTTCTTTTGGTATTGTTGGTCTCGGTCGTGATCATCACGTTCTGGCCGGCGCTGTCGCTGGTCTTCGTCGGCTGACGTCGCCCGTGTCTCGGACCGTTACGGCGGAGCATCATGAGTAATCGTTTCATCTTCGGACGCGTGCTCGGAACGGCCTGGCTGATCATCGACGGCTTCCGCAAGCTCCTGCACCTTTTCCTGCTGCTCGTGCTCCTGCTGATCGTGGCGGCCGCGCTGTCGAGGCCGGGCCCGCGCGTGCCGGATGCCGCGGCGCTCGTGATCGCGCCGCAGGGCGTGCTCGTCGACCAGCTGTCCGGCGACCCGTTCGAGCTCGCGCTCGCGAGGGTGCAGGGCGAGCCGATGCGGGAAACGCTGCTCAAGGACCTGATCGACGCGATCCGCGCCGCGAAGGACGACGACCGTATCAAGGCGCTCGTGCTGCAGACCGACGGGCTCGCGGGCTCCGGCCTGAGCAAGCTTCAGGAGCTCGCGGAGGAGATCGCCGCGTTCAAGGAGAGCGGCAAGCCGGTCTTCGCGGTCGGCGACGGGTTCGATCGCGATCAGTATCACCTCGCCGCGCAGGCGGACGAGATCCTGATGAACCCGATGGGCTTCGTCCTGATCGACGGCTACAGCCGCTTCCAGCCGTACTTCAAGTCCGCGATCGACAAGCTGTCGATCGACTTCAACGTCTGGACGGTCGGCGAGTACAAGTCGGTCGTCGAGCCGTTCACGCGCGACGGCATGTCCGACGAGGACCGCGAGGCGACCTCCGAATATCTGAACGCGCTCTGGGCGAGCTATCAGGAAGACGTCACCGCGGCGCGCGAGCTGCCGGCGGACGCGCTGCAGCGCTACGCCGACGAGCTCCCCGAGCTGCTGCGCGCCGCGAGCGGGGATACCGCGCAGCTCGCGCTCGATTACGGTCTCGTCGACGCGCTCGTCGACCGAAACGGCATCCGCCGACGGATCCGCGAGGCCGTGGGCGCGCCCGACGACGAGGAGAGCGGGTTCCCGGCCATCGGGTACGACGAGTATCTGCTCGCGGTCCGCACGGATCTTCCGGCCCCCGACCGCAGCCGCGTCGGCGTGATCGTGCTGTCGGGCGAGATCCTCGACGGCCGGCAGCCGCCGGGCACGATCGGCGGCGATTCGGCCGCGAAGCTGATTCGCGAAGCGGCCGAGGACGAGAACGTGAAGGCGCTCGTGCTCAGGGTCGACAGCCCGGGCGGCAGCGCGTTCGCATCGGAGATCATCCTCCGCGAGATCGAGGTGTTTCAGCAGAGCGGGCGTCCCGTCGTCGTGTCGATGGGCAGCGTCGCGGCGTCCGGCGGATACTGGATCTCGATGTCGGCCGACGAGATCTGGGCGAGCCCGACGACGCTCACCGGGTCGATCGGCGTCGCGGGCATGCTGCCGACGTTCCAGCGCGCGTTGAGCCGGCTCGGCATCCACATCGACGGCGTCGGCACGACGTCGCTCGCCGGCCAGGACGACCTGCTGCAGGGCTTGGGCGACGACATTCGCGACGTGCTCGGGCAGACGGTCGTCGAGACGTACGAGAAGTTCATCAACAGGGTCGCGATGTACCGCGGCCGCAGCGTCGAGGAGGTGGATCGCGTCGCGCGCGGGCGCGTCTGGACCGGCGCCGCCGCGCTCGACCGCGGGCTCGTCGACGCGCTCGGCGATCTCGACGACGCGATCGCGTCCGCGGCCGAGCTCGCGGGCCTCGAGGAGGGCCGCTACACGATCGATTACTTCGAGCCGCCGCTCGGCTTCGCGGAGCGGCTCGCGCTCGGCATGGTGCACGTCGCCGCGCCGGTGATCCGCTCGTTCGACTTCTCGCCGTGGCCGCGCGACGTCGAGAGGCTCATCGAGGACGCCCAGCTCGACGTGCTCGGCCGCTTGAACGATCCGCGCGCGACGTACGCGCATTGCTTCTGCGAGGTGCGCTAGGTGCGCACGAAGGCGTAACCGGCAGCGCACGGCTCGGCGGGAGTCGGCACGGTGGAATCGCTACGCATAGACCGATGGCTCTGGTGCGCCCGCTTCTTCAAGACGCGTAGCCTCGCGGCCGACGCCGTGAAGGGCGGGCACGTGCGCGTGAACGGTCAGCGCGCGAAGCCGTCCCGGGACGTGAAGGTCGGCGACACGCTCGAGATCCTGCAGGGCGGCATCGAGCGCGAGGTGACGGTCGCGGCGATCCCGGTGCGGCGCGGTCCGGCGCCCGAGGCGAGCCTCTGCTACGTCGAGACCGAGGCGTCGATCGCGCGGCGCGCGGAGGCGGAGGAGCGGCGCAGGATCGACCGCGAGCTGTATCGGGCGCCGACCGCCGGGCGGCCGGACAAGCGGACGCGGCGGCTGCTGCGCGCGCGGCGGCTCGGCGACGAGTGACGCGTAGCGGCGCCGGCGCGACGATCGTGCCCGTACGGCACCAAGGCCTTCTTCGGCGAATTGCCGCTTCCAGGCGCCTACCTGCCGGCGGTGCTCTTCGGATAGTCGTAGTAGAGGAGGCGGCACGCGGTCGGGCCGAGGTCCGCCCACCGCTCCGTGTCGACCGCGATCGCGACGACGGCCGAGGTCGGCAGGTTGTCGCACGCGAGCGTCGGGAGCAGCCGGTTCGCCGCGTCGGTCAGGCCCGGGTTGTGGCCGACGACGAGCACATGGCGGTTCGCGTCGTCCTGCTCGCGGAGCACGTCGAGCAGGGTTTGCGGCGGCGCGAGATAGAGCCTGCGGTCGATCCGCACGGCGTCGTCCGCGCACCCCAGGCCCTGCGCGATCACGCGCGCGGTCGCCGTCGCGCGCAGCGCATGGCTCGTCAGGATCAGGTCGGGGCGCTCTCCGCGTGCGGCGAGCCGCGCGGTCATCGCCGGCGCATCGCGCTCGCCGCGGCTCGACAACGGGCGCTCGTTGTCCGGAAGCGCGGGGTCGTTCCAGCTCGACTTCGCGTGCCGGAACAGCGTCAGTCGTTTCACGCGGTCCCTCGCGTCAGAGCAGGCCTGCCTCGAGCCGTGCGGCCTCGGACATCATCGACTGATTCCACGGCGGATCGAATACGAGCTCGACGTCCGCGCGCTCGACCGTCGGAATCAGCTCGATCTTCTCGCGGACGTCGGCCGCGAGGATGTCGCCCATCCCGCAGCCCGGCGCCGTCAACGTCATCTTCACGTGCACGATCCGGCCGCCGTCGTCCGTGCGCTCGATCGTGCATTCATAGACGAGCCCGAGGTCGACGATGTTGATCGGGATCTCGGGGTCGAAGCACGTGCGGAGCTGCTCCCAGACGACGGCCTCGACGTCGCTCTCGCTCGCGTTCTCCGGGATCTCGGGCACCTTCAGCGGCTCCTTGCCGATCGCGTCGGCGTCGATGCCGGCGACGCGAAAGAGGTTGCCCTCGATATACACCGTGAAGCTGCCGCCGAGCGCCTGCGTGACGAAGCCGTATGTGCCGGACGGAAGGGTGACCTTCTCGCCCGACGGAATCAGCACCGCGTCGCAGTCGCGGGAAAAGGTGACGGGCTCGTTGTGCGCGAAATACATCGGTAACTCGACGAAATCGGTTGCTGTTTGTCCTGTGCCAGCTCCGGGCCTACTCCGTGGAGACGCGGTCGCCGTCGCCCGACAGGGCGGTCTTCAGCGCGTGCCAGCCGAGGCTCGCGCATTTGACGCGCGCCGGGTACTCGCGGACGCCGCCGAGCGCGGCGAGCTTGTCGAGCGCTTCGGGCGGCGCGCCGCTGCCGGTCAGCATCTCGTGGATCTGCTCGAACAGGCGCATCGACTCCTCGACCGTCGCGCCCTTGACCCGCTCCGTCATCAGCGACGACGACGCGACCGAGATCGCGCAGCCGGTGCCCTTGAACTTGATGTCCGCGATTCGGCCGTCGCCGAGCTTCACGTACAGCGTCATCCGATCGCCGCAGAGCGGATTGACGCCCTCGACGACGCGGTCGGCGCCCTCGAGCTCGCCGAAGTTGCGCGGCGAGCGGTTGTGGTCGAGGATCACCTCGCGATAAAGCTCCTTGAGCTCGTTCACGAAAAAATCTCCAGCGCCCGCTCGAGGCCGACGATCAGGCGGTCGACGTCGTCGCGGTTGTTGTAGAGCGCAAGGGACGCACGCGCGGTGGCGGGCACGCCGAACCGCTCCATGACCGGCATCGCGCAATGATGGCCGGTCCTGATCGCGACGCCCTCGCTGTCGACGATCGTCCCGACGTCGTGCGCGTGCACGCGGTCGAGGACGAACGACAGCACGGCGGCCTTGTGCGCGGCCGTGCCGATGATCCGCGCGCCGGGCAACGCCGCGACGCGCTCCGTCGCGTACGCGAGGAGCGCGTGCTCGTGCGCGGCGAGCGCGTCGAAGTCGATGCCGTCGAGGAAGTCGATCGCCGCGCCGAGCGCGACCGCGCCCGTGATGTTCGGCGTGCCGGCCTCGAACTTGTACGGCAGCGCGTTGTAGACGGTCTTGTCGAAGCTCACCGACAGGATCATCTCGCCGCCGCCCTGGTACGGCGGCATCCGATCGAGCACGGCCCGCTTGCCGTAGAGCACGCCGATGCCGGTCGGCGCGAACATCTTGTGACCCGAGAACGCATAGAAGTCGCAATCGAGCGCCGCGACGTCGGGCTTCAGGTGCGCCATCGCCTGCGCGCCGTCGACGAGAACGCGGGCGCCTGCCGCGTGCGCGAGGTCGACGATTCGCTCGAGCGGATTCACGGTGCCGAGCGCGTTCGAGACGTGCGTGATCGCGACGATGCGCGTGCGCTCGGTCAGCAGGCGCTCGAACGCGGCGAGGTCGAGCTCGCCGCTGTCCGTGATCGGCGCCGGCACGAGCCGCGCGCCGGTGCGCTCGCACACGAGCTGCCACGGGATGATGTTCGAGTGGTGCTCCATGTGCGAGATCAGCACCTCGTCGCCTTCCCGGAGCAGCTCGGCGCCGAGGCTCGCGGCGACGAGATTGATCGACTCGGTCGTGCCGCGCGTGAACACGATCTCGTCGGTGCCCGATGCGTTCAGGTACGCGCGGACCTTCTCGCGCGCCCCCTCGTAGGCCTCCGTCGCCCGCTCGCTCAGCGCGTGCACGCCGCGGTGGACGTTCGCGTGATTCGAGCGCTGCTGCTCGAGCATCGCGTCGAGCACGACGTCCGGGCACTGCGACGACGCCGCGTTGTCGAGGTACGCGAGCGGCTTGCCGTGCACACGCTGCGCGAGGCCGGGGAAGCGGCTCCGCAGCGAGGCGATGTCCGTGATCTTGCCGCGTCCGTGCGGCGTAGCGACGGATACGCTCATTCGACGTCCTCCCAGGCCGGCGGCGCCGGAAGCTGACCCGCGACGAGCCGCGTGGCCCGCTCGCGGAGCCGCTCGGGCGCGAGCCGCGCAAGCAAACGGTTCGCGAACGCGAAGGTCAGGAGCGCGCGCGCGTTCTGCTCGTCGACGCCGCGCGAGCGCAGGTAGAACATCTGGTCCGCGTCGATCTCGCCGACGGTCGCGCCGTGGCTGCACTTCACGTCGTCCGCATAAATCTCGAGCTCGGGCCGCGTGTCGATCTCGGCCTGCTCGGCGAGCAGCAGGTTATCGCTCTTCTGCCGCGCGTCGACCTTCTGTGCGTCCCGCTGCACGAGCACCTTGCCGCGGAATACGCCGCGCCCGGTGCGATCGGCGATGCCGCGGAACGCGGTGTCGCTCGCGGTCTCGCGAGCGGCGTGCTCGATGTAGACCTCGTCGTCGACGTGGCGGCCCGGCGCGGCGACGAACACGCCGAACACGTCCGCGCGCGCGCCGGGCGCGGCGAGGCGCACGTCGATGTCGTTGCGCGCGACGCGGGCGCCGAGATCGGCGTAGCCCGCGACGAAGGTCGCGTTCCGCCCGACGTCGGCGCGGAGGAGCGACGTGTGATGGAGCCGGGCGCCGTGCTCCTGCAGGCGATGGAGCGCGAGTCGGGAATCCTCGTGCTGCGTCACGTCGAAGACGACGTTGAGCCAGCCTTCCGCGTTGCCGGCGTCGACGCAGTGCACGACGACGTCGAGCCGCGAGCCCTCGCCGAGCTCGACCGCGACGCGCGGATGCTGCGCGATCCGGCCTTCGCCGCTCGCGACGAGGAAAAGCTCGACGGGCCCCGCGACGTCTGCGCCGCGGGCCGTGCGCAGCGTCACGCCGTCGCTCGCGAACGCACGGTTCAGCAGCGCGAGCGGATGCGGCGCGGCGCCGCGGCGGCCGTCGGCGGTCTGCTCGGGCGCGAGGCGCACGATCTCGAGGCCGGCGCTCCCGTCGAGCCGCGAGAGCGCCTCGTCGAGCCGGCCGTCGACGACGACGATGCGCGCGGCGGCGTCGCCGGCGTCGGCGGCCGCGACGTCGGCGAGCAGCGCCCGCACGCGCTCGCGCACGGCGGCGTCGACCTCGCGCGGCGGCACGTCGAAGTCGCCCTCGGCGATCGGCTTCAAGTCCGTGTAGCGCCACGCCTCGTCGCGGCGCGTCGGAAAGCCGGCCGTGAGGAATGCGTCGAGGGCGCGGCGCCGCTCGTCGAACGGGCCCGGCGTGAGCACGCGCTCGCGCTCGAAGCGGCGGTGGAGGACGCTCGCGCTCACGATGCCGCCGCCTCCGCCTGGATCCAGTCGTAGCCGCGCTCGTCGAGCTCTCGCGCGAGCTCGCGGCCGCCGGATTTCACGATGCGTCCGTTCGCGAGGACGTGCACGTAGTCGGGGACGACGAGCTCGAGGAGCCGCTCGTAGTGCGTGACGAGCACCATGGAACGCTCCGGGCTACGCAGGCTGTTGATGCCGTTCGCGACGACCTTCAGCGCGTCGACGTCGAGGCCCGAGTCGGTCTCGTCGAGCAGCGCGAGCCGCGGCTCGAGCATCAGCATCTGCAGGATCTCGTTGCGCTTCTTCTCGCCGCCCGAGAAGCCTTCGTTGACGCTGCGACGCAGGAAGTCGCGCGACATCTGCATCAGCTCGAGCTTCGCGCCGATCAGCTTCATGAACTCGAACGCGTCGAGCTCGGGCTGGCCGCGCGCGCGGCGCTGCGCGTTCATCGCGGCCTTGAGCAGATAAGCGTTGTTCACGCCCGGGATCTCGATCGGATACTGGAACGCGAGGAAGAGGCCCGCCGCGGCGCGCTCCTCGGGCGACATCGCGAGGAGGTCCCTGCCGTCGAGCAGGGCCGTGCCCGCCGTGACGACGTAGTCCTCGCGGCCCGCGAGCACCTGCGTCAGCGTGCTCTTCCCGGAGCCGTTCGGCCCCATGATCGCGTGCACCTCGCCGGCGCGAACCTCGAGGTCGAGGCCCTTCAGGATGGGCTTCGACTCGACCTCGACGTGCAGATTCTCGATTCTTAGCATGCCGTTCCCTCGTTGCCGGCGCCGCTGCGCCCGCATCACTCCGATGCGTCCGTCCTTCGTGACCCCCTCGAGCTATCCGACCGCGCCTTCGAGGCTGACGTTCAACAGGTTCTGCGCCTCGACCGCGAACTCCATCGGCAGCTCCTTGAAGACCTCGCGGCAGAAGCCGTTCACGATCATGTTGACCGCGTCTTCCTCCGAGAGCCCGCGCTGCCGGCAGTAGAAGAGCTGGTCCTCGCTGATCTTCGACGTCGTCGCCTCGTGCTCGACGCGCGCGCTCCGCTCGCGGGACTCGACGTACGGGAACGTATGCGCGCCGCAGCGGTCGCCGATCAGGAGCGAGTCGCACTGCGTGTAGTTCCGCGCGTTCTTCGCCGTCGGCATGATGCGGACGAGGCCGCGATAGGCGTTCTGCCCGTGCCCCGCGGAGATGCCCTTCGATACGATCGTGCTTCTCGTGTTGCGGCCGATGTGGATCATCTTCGTGCCCGTATCGGCCTGCTGGTAGTTGTTCGTGACGGCGACCGAGTAGAACTCGCCGACCGAGTTCTCGCCCCGCAGGATGCAGCTCGGGTACTTCCACGTGATCGCGGACCCGGTCTCGACCTGCGTCCACGAGATCTTCGAGTTCGCGCCGCGGCACTCGCCGCGCTTCGTCACGAAGTTGTAGATCCCGCCTCTGCCTTCCTCGTCGCCCGGATACCAGTTCTGCACCGTCGAGTACTTGATCTCGGCGCCCTCGAGCGCGACGAGCTCGACGACCGCCGCATGGAGCTGGTTCTCGTCGCGCATCGGCGCCGTGCAGCCCTCGAGATACGACACGTACGCGCCTTCGTCCGCGATGATCAGCGTGCGCTCGAACTGGCCGGTCTTCGCGGCGTTGATGCGGAAGTACGTCGAGAGCTCCATCGGGCAGCGCACGCCCTTCGGCACGTACACGAACGAGCCGTCCGAGAAGACGGCCGAGTTCAGCGCCGCGAAGAAGTTGTCGCGGTAGGGCACGACGGTGCCGAGATACTTGCGCACGAGCTCCGGGTGATCGCGCACCGCGTCGGAGAACGAGCAGAAGATCACGCCGGCCTCCGCGAGCTTTTCCCTGAACGTCGTCGCGACGGACACACTGTCGAACACGGCGTCGACCGCGACGCCCGCGAGCTTCGCGCGCTCGTGCAGCGGGATCCCGAGCTTCTCGTACGTCTCGAGCAGCTTCGGATCGACCTCGTCGAGGCTCTTCGGCGCGTTCTCGCGGCGCTTCGGCGCCGAGTAGTACGAGATCGACTGGTAGTCGGTCGGCGTGTACTTCACGTGCGCCCAGGTCGGCTCCTGCATCGTGAGCCAGTGCCGATAGGCCTTGAGGCGCCATTCCGTCAGGAAGTCGGGCTCGCCCTTGACCGCCGACAGCCGTGTGATCACGTCCTCGTCGAGGCCGGGCGGGAACGTCTCCTGCTCGATGTCCGTGACGAAGCCGTGGCGGTACTTCTGCTGGACGAGGTCTTGCAGTTCCTTCGATTCGGTTGCCATCAGTCCTTCCCTAGGCCGACTTCTTCAGCGCGCGGGCGAGCACCGCAGCCGGCAGCGGATCCTCCGCGGACTTGAGGTCCGCGAGCGTCACGGACTCGAGGGCCGTCCGGATGCTCAGGTTGATGCGCTGCCAGGCCGCCCCGACGCGGCAGTGCGACTCGAGGTCGCACGCGCCGGAGGCCGAGCTGCACGCGGTGATGGCGACCGGCCCCTCGAGCGCGTCGAGGATGTCGGCCGCGGTAATCTGGTCCGGCGAGCGGGCGAGCGCGTAGCCTCCCTGCGCGCCGCGCACCGATACGACGAGCCCGGCATGCGTCAACAGCTTCAGCAGCTTGCTGACCGTCGGCTGCCCGAGGCGCGTCGCCTCGGCGACCGCGCTCGACGTCGTGAGCCCCGTGCCGTTCGCAGCGAGCTGCGCGAGCACGAGCGTGCCGTAATCCGTCAGCTTGCTCATCCGCAGCATGGCAGGTCCGTCCCGGGGATATGGGACCAGTTTAGTACTCTTTGACGCCCGCGAAAAGCGTTTTGCCGATCCGCGGGCCGTGCGGCCTAGCCGTCGGCCGGGCGGCGGCGCTGCAGCGCCTCGTCGCGCTGCTCCTCGGGCAGGTACTCGACGAGCTCCTCGAGCCGCGCGTTGAGGCGGGCGCGGTCGACGGCGTGCGCGTCCGGGAGCTCGAGCGCCATGTGCAGCTGATTGATCGCGAGCGGCAGGTTGCCGATCGATACGTAGTACTCGCCCATGTAGTAGTGCGCGTTCAGCGTATCGCCCTCGGCGTCGGCGGCGCGCGCGATCAGCCGGATCTGGGCCGGCGTCGGCGGCACGTTGTTCAGCAGGTCGAGCAGCAGGCGGTGTGCCTCGGCCGCGCGCCCGGCCTCGAGCAGTGCCTCGGCGTAGCTGATCGTCAGCGGCACGTTGCGCGGGAAGAGCCGCACGGCATCGGCGTAGACGGTAAGCGCCTGCTCGGTCGCGCCGCTCGCGGCGAGCGCCTCGCCGAGCCCGATCCGATACGCGATGACGCCCGGTTGCTCGGACGCGAGCGCCCTGAAGAGTCGCTCCGCCTCGTCGTTGCGCCCGAGCTGCGCGAGCGCGAGGGCCTTGCCGTAGCGGACGGCCGCCGACTCCTGATCCGGCTTCGCCTCGAACGACCGAAGCGCCGCACGCGGATCGTTGGCCGCGAGGACCTCGATGCGCGCCTTCGCGAGCTCGTAGCCGATGCTGTTGTCGCGGCGGACCTGCGGCAGGCGGCGGGCCCGATCACGCGCCTCGGCGATGCGTGCGGACGTGACCGGGTGCGTCTGCAGGATCGCCGGCACGTCCTGCCCGGCGAGGCCGTAGCGGCGCGAGAGCTTCTCGAAGAACGTCGCCATCGCGTTCGGGTCGTAGCCGGCTTTCGAGAGGACGTCGATGCCGACGCGGTCCGCCTCGTGCTCGTGCGCCCGCGTGAAGTTGATCTGGCGCTGCAGCTGGGCGGCCTGCGACGCGGACACGACGCCCGCCAGCGCGTCGCCCGGCATGTCGGCCGCCGCGCCGAGCAGCACCGCCGCGAGCATCGCGGCCATCGACACGATGCTCGTGCGCTGCGAGTCGTACAGCGAACGGGCGATGTGACGCTGCGTGACGTGGGAGATTTCGTGAGCGAGGACGCCCGCGAGCTCGTTCTCGTTCTCGCTCGCGAGGATCAGCCCCGTATGGACGCCGATGTACCCGCCCGGCATCGCGAACGCGTTGATCTGGTCGTCGTCGACGATGAAGAACTGGAAGCGATGACTGCCGTTGTTCGCGTGGCTCGCGATGTCCGCCCCGATCGACTGGAGGTACTCGTTGAGCAGCGGGTCGTCGACGATGACCCCGGCGTTGCGCAGCTCCAGCATGACGCTGCGGCCGAGCTGTCCTTCCCGGCTCTTGTTCAGGATCGCGTCTGCCGGATTGCCGAAATCGGGCAGCTCGTTGGCCCACGCCGGTATCAGGGTTTGCCCCACCAGCACGAGCAGGCATAACCACTTCTTCATCGCGCCCCCCGATCCGCGCGAGCGCGGACTGACTTGCCTATAAAGACCGCGCGGCCTGCAAAACGTTCTCGACGTGGCCGTTCACCTTGACCTTCCGCCATTCCCTGACGAGGACTCCGGCCGAATCGATCAGGAACGTGCTCCGCTCGACGCCCATGAACTTGCGGCCGTACAGGCTCTTCTCGCGGATCACGTCGAACAGACGGCACAGCTTCTCGTCCGGGTCGGCGATCAGATCGAACGGCATGCCGAGCTTCGCCTTGAATCGCTCGTGGGACGCGAGGCTGTCGCGCGATACGCCGAGCACCTCGACGCCGAGGGCGCGGAACTCGTCGTACCTAGCGGCGAAGTCCCGGCCCTCGGCCGTGCAGCCCGGCGTATCGTCCTTCGGATAGAAATAGAGCACGTACGGGCGGCCGGCAAGCGACGTCGACGAGACGGTGCGGCCGCCGGTCGCCTCGGCGCTGAACGCCGGGACCGGGCTGCCGACGACCGCCGTCCCGCCGGGCGGAGCGCTCGTCGCCTTCGCTGCCGGCTTCGCGGCGGGCTTCGACGCCGCCTTTGCGGCCGCCTTCGACGCCGCCTTTGCGGCCGCCTTCGACGTCGCCTTTGCGCCGGGCTTCGGCGTCGTCTTTGCGGCGGGCTTCGGCGCCGCCTTCGCGACCGGCTTCGACGCCGCCCTTGCGGTGGCCTTCGTCGTCTCTTTCGCGGCGGAACTCGCCGAGGCCGGGGTGCGTTTCCGGGGCGTCTTCGGCGTCGTCTTTACGGTCGTCTTCGTCATGCTCGTTCCGGCTCGACTGCGGGTTGAGCGGTCTCGGCGCGCGGCGCTCACGAGTGCTTGACGGGCTCCATGATCGCGTCGACGTTCAGCTGATCGCAAAAATCCATGAACTCCTCGCGCAGCGCGGAGATGTGAATCGACGCGGGAATGTTGATGTACATCTGCACCGAGAACATCGGCGTCTCGGTCTGCGACGCGACGTAGCTCCTCGCGGACAGCTCGCCGATCTCGACCTGACGGCTCGCGAAGAAGCCGGCCAGGCTGTGCACGATCCCAGGCTGGTCGAGGCCGACGACGTCGACCGCGTACGGCAGGAGCTCCTTGCCGAAGTGCCGCGGCTCGGTGCGCCGAAACTTCATCGTCAGGCCGTTGCTGTTGGCGAAGCGCTCGAGGTCCCGCTCGAGCCGGCTGATCGTGTGCCAGTTTCCGGCGACCAGAAGCAGCATCCCGAACTCGGAGCCGAGCGCCGTCATGCGGCTCTCCTTGATGTTGCCTCCGCAGTCGAGGATGGTCCGAGTGAGATCCTGTACGACGGCCGTCGGGTCGCCGCCAACGGCGGATATGACCAACAGTTGTTGCATTAAGAGATGAATCCCGCTGGACGAATAGGGCCGGTCCAGTGTACCCCGAAGTCGTGCGGAGGCAATGGCAAGTTGCGGGCGCCTCCGGCCGTCAGTACTATCCTCGCCTTTCTTTTCGGGTTGGGCGGGCGATGTTTGCAGGCAGCATGACGGCGTTGGTCACGCCGATGGACCGCGACGGTGCGCTCGACTACGCCGCGCTCGCCGCGCTCGTCGAGTTTCACGTCGAGGCCGGCACCGACGCGCTCGTCGTCGCCGGGACGACCGGCGAGTCTCCCACCCTCGACCGCGACGAGCACATCGAGCTGCTCGAGAAGAGCTGCGAGCTCGCCGACGGACGCATCCCGATCGTCGCCGGCACGGGCTCGAACTCGACCGCGCAGACGCTGAAGCTCTCCCGGGCCGTCGATCGGCTGCCGCTCGCGGGCCTCATGATCGTGACGCCTTACTACAACAAGCCGACGCAGGAGGGCATGGTCCGGCACTTCTCGGCGATCGCCGACGCGGTCAGCCATCCGCTGATCCTCTACAACGTGCCGGGGCGCACCGGCGTCGACCTGAAGCCGGAAACGGTCGCCCGACTCTCTGCTCACCCGAACATCGCCGGCGTCAAGGAAGCGACCGGGGAGCTCGCGCGCGTCGAGCGGCTCAGAGACGCGTGTGGCCCGGACTTCGCGCTCCTGAGCGGCGACGACGCGACGGCGGCGGAATTCATGCTGAGAGGCGGACACGGCGTCATCTCGGTCACGGCGAACGTCGCCCCGCGGCAGATGAAGGCGCTCTGCGACGCGGCGCGCGCCGGGGACCGCGCGCGGGCCGAGCAGCTCGATGCGCTGCTCCGGGCGCTCCATCGCGATCTGTTCGTCGAGAGCAACCCGATCCCCGTCAAATGGGCGCTCGAGCAGATGGGGCTGATCGGCCCCGGGATCCGTCTGCCGCTGACGCGGCTCTCGGAGCCGTGTCACGGCGTCGTGCGCGCCGCGCTCGCCGCGGCCGGCATCGCGACGCGGGGCGAGGCATGACGCGTCGGCTCGCCGTCCTGCTGCCGCTGCTCGCCGTCGCCGCGTGTTCCGGCGAGCGCGAGCTCCGCTGCGAGAGCTCGGAGCGCTACCAGGGCGCGAGGTCGGTCCAGCCGATCCGCGTCCCGGACGACCTGAGCGTGCCGGACGAGTCGAACGCGTTCAGGATTCCGCCGCCGCCGGATCGCGACGGCGGCTCTGCCCGCGACGGCTGCCTCGAGCTTCCGCCCGAGTACTCACGGCCCGCGGAGTAACCTCGCGACCCAGGAGGGGCGGTCCCTCTCGTCCGCCCCGTCAGACGCGGCTCGCGCTCGTCGTCTCGACCGGCCGGCCCGGCGCGACGAAGCCGAAGTAGGCCGCGACGACGGCGAGCAGCAGATGCAGCCACACGTCGTGCCCGTAGAGCGGCACGAGCCCGAACAGCGTGTGCAGGCCGGGGATCAGTCCGATCACGAACAGGATCGCGTAGATCACCGCGACGGCGCGCGCGTAGGTGAGCGACGCCGAGTAGCCGCGATAGGCCGCGAGCCCCCAGATGCCGAACACGATGTGCACGATGCTGTGCAGCGAGTTCACCGGAAAGAGCCCGAACAGGCGCCCGGTGCTGCCGTCGATCGTGACTTCCGGGTCGCCGGCGCCGAGCGGAGAGAGCAGGCCGGGGATGAAGCCCGCGATGCCGACGACGAGGAACACGAGACCGTAGATCAGCGCGAAGTATCGAATCGCCATCGCATCCCTCCTGTCCACTAGGCTGGAGCGCCGCGGTGCCGTTCACCGCGCCCGGGATCTTGCAGCCTTCATGCCATGCGCCGGGGGCGCGCCGGCGCCCGACGCGTCGTCGCCCGGCGCGCGGGCCATGCGCCGCGGGGCCGGTCCTGCTAGATTGGCGCGATGGAATCGCGGCAGGCCCGGGACGACGGGACGGGGGCTTCTGCGGCCGGGACCCTGTGCTTCAAGACGGAAGGGCTGACGAAGGTCTACGGCTCGGGGCACAACGCCGTGCACGCGCTGCGCGGCGTCGACCTCGAGCTTCCCGAGCGCGAGCTCGTCGTGCTGCTCGGCGCGTCCGGAAGCGGCAAATCGACGCTGCTGAACATTCTCGGGGGCCTCGATCGGCCGACGAGCGGGCGGCTGTACTTCCGCGGCCAGGAGCTCACGCACGCGTCCCAGCGGGAGCTGACGCTCTACCGCCGCCGGCACGTCGGCTTCGTGTTCCAGTTCTACAATTTGATGGCTAGCCTTACCGCGCGCGAGAACGTCGCGCTCGTGACCGAGATCGCCGAGGATCCGATGACGCCGGAGGAGGCGCTCGAGCTCGTCGGGCTCTCGCCGCGGCTCGATCACTTCCCGTCGCAGCTGTCCGGCGGCGAGCAGCAGCGGGTCGCGATCGCGAGGGCGATCGCGAAGCGTCCGTCGGTGCTCCTGTGCGACGAGCCGACGGGCGCGCTCGACAGCGCGACCGGCGTGCGCGTGCTCGAGGCGCTCAAGAACGTCAACGAGACGATGAACGCCACGACGCTGGTGATCACGCACAACGCGACCGTCGCGGACATGGCCCACCGCGTCATCACGTTCTCCGACGGGCAGGTGCGCGACGTGCGGATCAACACCCGCCGCAAGGCGCCGACGGAGCTCTCCTGGTGATCGGTACGCTCGGGCGCGTGATCTCGGCGCTCGATCGCAAGCTGCTGCGCGATCTCCTCGGCATGCGCGGGCAGGCCCTCGCGATCGCGTTCGTGATCGCCGGCGGCGTCGCGGTCCATCTCGTCGCCGCGGGTCTCCTCTCGTCGCTCGAGGAGACCCGCCGCGCCTACTACGAGCGCTATCGCTTCGCCGACGTCTGGGCGCCGGTCGTCCGCGCGCCGAACGCGCTCCTCGACGAGATCCGCGCGATCGAGGGCGTGCAGGCGGCCGAGACGCGCGTGCGCTCGCCCGCGTTGTTCGACATGCCCGGGATGGAGGAGCCCGCGACGGGCGAGATCTTCTCGCTGCCCGACTCGGGCGAGCCCTCCGTGAACCAGATCTACCTCGTGCGCGGCCGGCTGCCGACCGCCGGGCGGCGCGACGAGGCCGTCGTGCTGCAGAGCTTCGCGGACGCGCATGCGCTCGAGATCGGGGACACGATCCAGGCGACGATCCACGGCGGCCGCGAGACGCTCACGGTCGTCGGCGTCGCGCTGTCGCCGGAGCACGTCTACTCGATCGCGCCGGGGCAGCTCGTGCCGGACGATCGTCTGTTCGGCGTGCTGTGGATGGCGCGCGACGCGCTGTCCGAGGCCGTGAACCAGGAGGGGGCGTTCAACGAGGCCGTCGTGCGGCTCGCGTACGGCGCGAGCGAGACGGCCGTCGTCGCGGCGCTCGACCGCCTGCTCGAGCCGTACGGCGCGGCCGGTGCGTATGGCCGGGACGAGCACATTTCCGACGCGTTCATCTCGAGCGAGATCGAGCAGCTCCAGACGATGGGCCGCGTGCTGCCGCCGATCTTCCTGCTCGTCGCGGCGTTTCTAGTGAACGTCGTGATCTCGCGCCTGATCGCGACGGAGCGCAACGAGATCGGCCTCTTGAAGGCGTTCGGCTACTCCGACGCCGCCGTCGTCGTGCACTACCTGAAGCTCGTGGGCACGATCGGTCTCGTCGGGCTCGTGCTCGGCGCAGCGCTCGGCACGTGGCTCGGACGCCTGCTCGCGTCGGTCTACACGGACTATTACCGCTTCCCGCTGCTCGTGTTCGAGGCGAATCCGAGCGTCTACGCCGTCGCGCTCGCCGTGACCGGCGCGGCGGTCGGCGGCGGCGCCGCGTTTGCGGTGCGCCGCGCGGCGACGATCGCGCCGGCCGAGGCGATGCAGCCGCCGCCGC
Source organism: Gammaproteobacteria bacterium (assembly GCA_036381515.1). Classification (GTDB taxonomy): domain Bacteria; phylum Pseudomonadota; class Gammaproteobacteria; order Steroidobacterales; family Rariloculaceae; genus ZC4RG20. Next base: position 25,253 of record DASVCR010000032.1, read on the forward strand.
CTCCGGACTACTCGAAGGCGCTCGGCGCGCGGATCACGTCGCTGCGGGTGCTGGATCAGCAGACGCGCATCATCCTGCGGCAGATCGTCCGCTTTCCGCTGCGCGCGGCCTTCACGAGCGTCGGCGTCGCGGTATCGGGCGCGTTGCTGATCGGCACGCTGTTCTTCCTCGACGCGATCGAGGAGATGATCGACATCTATTTCAACGTCGCGAACCGCCACGACGTCGAGGTGAACTTCGTCGAGCCGCGCTCCCGCTCGGCCTACTTCGAGCTCCTGCGCGCGCCCGGCGTCCTCGGCGGCGAGCCCTTTCGATACGTGTCCGTGCGGCTTCGCAACGGGCATCTCGAGGAGCGGATCGGCCTCATCGGCGTGCCGCTCGATGCGGAGCTGTCGAGAATGATCGATACTTCGAGCCGGTCGGTGGTCCCGCCGCCGGGAGGGCTCGTGCTGTCGCGCGACGTCGCGGACGAGCTCCGCGTCGATGCCGGGGACACGCTGACCATCGAGGTCACGGAAGGACGGCGGCCGGAGCTCGAGGTGCCCGTCGCGGCGGTCACGACGACCTTCATAGGCTCGGGGGCGCGGATGCGGCTCGACGACCTGAACCGGCTGCTGAAGGAAGGACCGGTCGTCTCGGGTGCGTTCCTGACCGTCGACGAGGACGAGACCGACGCGCTGTACGCGGAGCTCAAGGCGCTGCCCGCGGTCGCGAGCGTCGGCCTGCAACGCCTCGCGCAACGCAACTTCACGGAGCTCATGGATCAGAACATGGGCATGTCGATCTGGGTGTATACGTTGTTCGCGGGCCTGATCGCGGTCGGCGTCGTCTACAACAGCGTGCGGATCTCGTTCGCCGAGCGCGAGCGCGAGCTCGCGTCGCTGCGCGTGCTCGGCTTCTCGCGCGGCGAGGTCTCGTACATCCTGCTCGGCGAGATCGCGTTCCTGACGCTGATCGCGCTGCCGCTCGGCGCCGCGCTCGGCACGGCGCTCGCGTGGTCGCTCGCGCAGGCGATGAGCTCCGATCTCTTTCGGCTGCCGTTCGTGATCGCGCCTTCGACGTACGGCTATGCCGGGCTCGTCGTGCTCGTCGTGACGGCGGTGTCGGGGCTTCTGGTCCGCCGCAGGCTCGATCGGATGGATCTCGTCGGCGTGCTGAAGAGCCGCGACTGACGACGGGACGAAAGGAAATCGGATGAAGCTCAGGTTCCGCACGGTGTTCTGGATCGCCGCCGCGGTCGTCGTTGCGGTGCTGCTCTTGAACGCGTTTCGGCCGCAGCCGGTCCCGGTCGACGTCGCGGAGACGTCGCGGGGCTCGATGCTCGTGACCGTGCGCGACGAGGGGCGGACACGCGTTCGCGACGAGTACATCGTGTCGGCGCCGGTGGCCGGGCGGCTGCTGCGCATCGAGCTCGAGCCGGGCGCGCACGTGCACGCGGGCGACGTCGTCGCGCGCATCGTGCCCGGCGCGCCGGCCTTCCTCGATGCGCGCGCGGAAGCGGAGGCGCGCGCCGCGGTCGAGGCCGCGGAGGCGGCGCTCGCGGCCGCGCAATCCGAGCGCCGGCGAGCGGAGGCGCAGCTCGAGTTTGCGCGCGCCGACGAGCAGCGCATCGAGAACCTGCGCGGGCGGGACCTCGCGTCGGTCGAGGCGCTCGACCGCGCGCGCCTCGAGGTGCGCCTCGCGGAGGGGGCGCTCGCGGCCGCGGAGGAGAATCTGCGCGCGCGGACCGCCGAGCTCGAAGCCGCGCGGAGCCGTCTGCTCCAGCCCGGCGGCGAAGGCGACGGCACGGCGAGCGTCGACGTCCTCGCTCCGGTCGACGGCCGCGTGCTGCGCGTCATGCGGGAGAGTGAGGCGGTCGTGCCGGTCGGCGCGGAGCTTTTGAGCCTCGGCGACCCCGACGACCTCGAGATCGTCGTCGAGATGCTGTCGACCGACGCGGTCCACGTGGAGCGGGGCGCGAAGGTGATCATCGAAGACTACGGACGCGACGCGCCGCCGCTCGAGGGCCGCGTGCGTCTCGTCGAGCCGTACGGCTTCACGAAGATCTCGGCGCTCGGCGTCGAGGAGCAGCGCGTCAACGTCATCGTCGACTTCGTCGCGCCGCCCGCGGAGCGCCCGGCCCTCGCGCACGGCTTTCGCGTCGAGGCCGCCGTCGTCACGTGGTCGGCCGACGACGTGCTGCGCGTGCCGGTCTCTGCGCTGTTCAGGTCGGGCGGCCGGTGGGCGGTGTTCCGCGCGATCGACGACACCGCGCGGCTGACGCTCGTCGAGGTCGGCCGCAACAACGGCGAGTACGCCGAGGTGCTGTCGGGGCTCGAGGCGGGGGAGACGGTCGTGCTCTATCCGGGGGAGCGCGTCACGGACGGCACGCGGATCCGGCGCCGCAACTGACGCGCCGAGGGGCTCAGCGGTCGGTCCACCACGCGATGAACTCGTCGAGGTCGATCAAGCCGTCGCCGTCGCCGTCGACGGAATCGAAGCCGATGCGGGCCTCGTCGTGCCCGCCGAACGCGTCGAGCCCTTTCAGCATCGCGACGAACTCGTCGAACTGGATCTTTCCGTCCGCGTTCGCGTCGTTGTAGTCGAAGCTTTCCTTCAGCTCGTCGAGCTCGCCCGGATCCAAAGGCATCGTCGTTCCCTTCGGTGTGACGTGCCGGATTGTAGCCGAACGCGGGCGCCGCGCGCGCGGCGCGCCGCGACGGCGGCTCCGCCCGTCACGGGGTATACGGGCGGGCCGCCGATTCGAGGATCTGTTTGAAGACCGGCACGTCGTCGATCTCGGGCGCGTCGAGCTCGAACGACGAGATGTACGCGTAGATGTGGCGCGCGTCCTCGTCGCTCAGCGACTCGACCGGATAGTTCGGCATCCGGGTCGACGGCAGCAGCGGCGCCTGATCGGCGCGCAGGCGAAGAAACGTGATGAAGGTCTGCTCGTCCGCGACGATCGGGCTGTTCGTGCCGACGAGATCGCGGGCGCCCGTCTCGCCGTTGAACCCGTGGCAACCGTAGCAGCCGTGCTCGTAGTAGAGCCGCTTGCCGATCGCGGGGTCGGGCGCGGACCGGTCCTGGCCGACCGCGAGCGGTGCGGCGACGCAGGCGGCGAGGAGGGCGCCGCCCGTGACGAGGCGGCGCGCGAACGAGAAAGGCATCGCGTAGCGAATCATCGTGTGCTCCGGGCTCAGCGGGGCTGGGTGATGACGTCGATCAGATACGGCTCGCCGCGCTTCACGGACGCGACGCCGCGCTCGAGCGCGGCCGCGAGCAGCGTCGGGTCCTCGATCGGGCCTTCGCTCGCCATGCCGTACGCCTCGGCCATCTTCGCGTAGTCGATGAACGGATCGCGCAGCGTCGTGCCGATATGACCGCGGTCCGTGCCGCGGCCGCGGACGCCGGCCATGTAGACGAGGAACATCAGCTCCTGATGCCAGGCCCGGTTGTTGTGCATCACGGTCAGCATCGGCAGCTTGTGATGCACGGCCGTCCAGAGCGCGCCCGGCGCATAGTTCAGGTCGCCGTCCGTCTGCACGTTGATCACGATCCTGCCGCGCTCGCGCGCGGCGAGGGCCGCGCCGGTGCACGCGCCGAGGCCGTAGCCCATGCCGCCCGCGCCCTGGCCGCCGAGATAGCTGTACGGCCGGTTGTGCTGCCACAGCTCGCGGTGATGCGCGCCCGAGAAGTTGCTCGGCGACGCGAGGCACCAGTCCTCGTTCATGATCAGCGGCCAGAGCTCGGCGTAGATGCGTGCGGTCGCGATCGGGCTCGCGTCCCAGCCATGGCGCTTCTCCATGAGCGCGTTCTGCACGGAGCGAACGTACGCGTCGCGGTTCGCCTCGGCGTGGCGCGCGCTGCGCTCTTCGATCGTGCGGCGCTGTGCGGCCGTCGCCTCGCGCGTGACCGCGTCGATCAGCGCGTCGAGGCTCGCCTCCGCGTCGACGTCGATGCGGCGCGCGATCTGCGCCGCACGGCCGCCGCCTCCGCCCTGAGTACCGCTGCCGCGCAGGCCGCCGAAGCCGATCCCGGCCGAATCGCGCGCCTGTGCGATGTCCGCGATCCGCGGCCCGATCAGCGCGACGTCGGCAGGCCCCGTCTCGAGGCCGAGCGTGTAGTCGTAGCGCGTGTCGGCGCCCGGGCCCGCGAGCGGGTGACGCTGCGGGAAGCTCATCGGCCCCGACGTCGCGCTCGTGCCGACGGACGCGCCGACGAGCTCCGCGAGCCGGACGGCCTTCTCGATGCCTTCGGGCGTCCGCAGCCGGCCGACCTCGATGCGCGGATTCTCGGCGCCGAGGAGGGCACGCGCGATCTCGCGCGCCGTCGTCGCATCGATCCCCGGGATCGTCGGCGGAACGTACGCGGGCACCTCGAGGTCGCCCGCTTCCTCCTTCTGCAGCTCGATGTCGAGGACGACGAGGGCCGGTCCCGTCGGCGGCGTGATCGCCTGCCGATACGCTTCCTGCAGCGCTTCGAGCGCGCCGCGCAGCGTCGTCGGCTGCGCGTCCCACTTCGTGAAGCTGCGGACCATCGCGGCCATGTCGTTCGCCGTGTGGGCCTGGATGAAGCCGTCGTCGCGGCCGGCGATCAGGAGCATCGGCGTGCCCGCGTAGTACGCCTGGTAGATCGCCATCGCCGCGTGCTGCAGCCCGATCGTGCCGTGCAGCAGCGCGCACATCGGCCGGCCTTCCGCCTTCGCGTAGCCGTTCGCCATGTCGACGGCCGACTCCTCGTGCAGCGCCGTGATGAACTCCGGCATCCGGTTCGGCGGATTGCCGTAGTTCACGATCGACTCCTGCAGGCCTTCGAAGCTCGACCCCGGGTTCGACGCGACGAACTCGATGCCGAGGTCCTTCAGCACCTGCACCATCAGGTCGGAGCCGGGGCGGACGGCCGCCCGCTGCGGCACGGCCGGCGGCCGCACGTCGCCCGTGTCGCGCTCGATCTGGCGGGCGGTCGGTGCCGGCGTTGCCGGCGAGGACGTGCCGTCGGCCGTCCGGCTCGTCTGCGCCTCCGCGCCGACGACGGCGAACGCCGCCGCGCCGGTTGCTGCGCCCTTCAGGAATCCGCGCCGATCGATGCCGATCCGCGCCGTGTCGATGTCGCCGCCGGCCAAGGGCCGGCGCCCTTCGCGCGCGCCGCGCGCCATCTCGTCTCGGTCCACTCGAGCCTCCCCCGTAATGCCCGGCCGAAAGGCCGGCGCCCAACGCTCGTACCGGAGCTAAGTTTGGCACCCGCGGAGCGGGTCGTCACGTTGCCGGCGTGCGGGCGGTCAGTCGCGCCGGTCGATCTGCTCGGGCGTGACGGGTCCCGCCGCGTTTCCCCACGCGTTCCGGACGTACGTCAGCACGGCCGCCGCGTCGGCCGCGTTCAGGCGGTGCGCGAACGGCGGCATCCCGTACGGGCGGGGGTTGCCCGCCGTGCTCGGCGGGTAGCCGCCGAGCAGCACGTTGCGGATCGCGTTCGCGGGCGAAGGGGATGTCACGAGCGTGTTGCCGGCGAGCGGCGGGTACGCGTAGGCCTTGCCTTCGCCGTCGTCGCCGTGGCACTCCGCGCAGTGCTCCGCGTAGACGCGCGCGCCGGCGAGCATCTGGCTCTGCAGCCGGGCCGGGGCGAGCCACGGTCCGCGCTCCGGCGCGGCGCTGCGGGCCGGCAGCGTCCGCACGTACGCGACGATCGCGTCGATGTCGCGCTTCGTCAGGTATTGCAGGCTGTGGAAGACGACCTCGGCCATCGGCCCGGTCACCGCCGTCCGCGTCGAGACGCCGGTCGCGAGGAGCCTCGCGAGATCGGCGGCTTCCGCGTCGCTCATCTCGCCGCGCGGGTTCAGCGGCGGCGCGTCCCACCCGAGCCCCGGTATCCGGCCGCCGGCGTACGCCTCGTCCGGGTCGACGGCGCCGAGGCGTCCGCGCGGCGAGTGGCACGCCTTGCAATGCGCGAGCCCTTCGACGAGGTACGCGCCGCGGTTCCACTCGGCGCCGCGCGCCGGGTCCGGCTCGAAGGCCGCCGGCCGGAAGAACATCGCGCGCCAGACCGCGACCGCGAGCGGCAGGTCGTACGGGAAGCGGAGGTCCGGCTCGATGCGCGGGCTCCTGATGGGCTCGAGCGACATCAGGTATGCGAAGATCGCATCGGAGTCCTCGCGCGTGACATACGTGTAGCTCGGGTACGGGAACGCCGGATAGAGGCGGCGGCCGTCCTTCGAGCGGCCGTGGTGCAGCGCGCGCCAGAAGTCGGCCGACGTCCACGTGCCGATGCCGGTCTCTTCGTCGGGCGTCAGGTTGCTGCTGAACACGTCTCCGAACGGCGTGCGCACCGCGCGCCCGCCGGCGTAGGGCTCGCCGCCGCGACGCGTGTGGCAGCCGATGCAGTTGCCGGCTCGCGCGAGGTATTCGCCGCGGGCGACGAGCTCCGGCGTCGCGTCGATCGGCGTCGCTTCGATCTCGGCCGGCTCGAGGAGATCGGGCCACGCGAGCCAGAGGGCCGCGGCGGCGACGGCGGCGACGATCGCGCCGCTGCCGATCAGGATCCTGCGTCTCATCGCACGATCCCGCATTCGAGCGGAAGCTCGCGGGGCTGAGTCTCGGCCGGGCGTGGATCGTCGGGGTAGGGCCTGCTCGCGATCCACGCGGTCACCGCGTAGAGGTCGTCGCGATCGATGCGCCGCGCGATCTCCGCCATGCAGTCCGGCTCGGCGGAGCGCCGCGCGCCGGAACGCCATGCGGCGAGCTGCGCGCTCAGGTACTCCGGCCGGAGGCCGACCAGACCCGGGATGTACGGCGCGACGCCGGTCAGCCGCTCGCCGTGGCACGCGCGGCATGACGGGACGCCGAGATCGGCATCGCCGTGCTCGACGAGCTCGCGGCCGCGCGCGAGCTCGTCGTCGCTGCGCGCCTGGCGCGGCGGCGTCCACTTCGGCTGCTGGCTCGCGTAGTAGGCCGCGATCTCCTTCAGGTACGGCTCGGAGAGATGCGCGAGCAGATTCTCCATGATCGTGTGGCGGCGCCGACCCGCACGATAGTTCTCGAGCTGCGCGTAGAGATAGCCGGCCGGCTTGCCGGCGAGCGACGGGAAATAGACCTCGCTCGCCGACCGGCCGCCCTCGCCATGGCAGGCCGCACACGGCGCGAGGCGCTCTTCGAGGCCGTCGGTCTGCTCGTCGGTGGAGTCCGCGCGTGCGGACGGGAAGAGCGCGAGCAGGCAGAGCGGCAGCAGAAGCTGCATCCGGTGCAACACGGCGTGATCCTTCCTTAGATCAGCGCGGCGCATTATCGCAGCTCCGGCCGGAGTGGGGTATTGCGGGCTTCCGACCCGCCGGGACCTTACTGCGCGCGCCGGTGCCGCGCGGGAGGTCGAGGCAGATCGTAGTGTGCGGTCTCGTCGTCGCGACTTCGCGCTGCGGGGACCGCGATGCAGCGGAGTGAGATACGGGGACTGAAGCGTGCGGCGCTCGCGCGGGCCGCGAGCGCGGGGCGAGACGGCGGGCGGCGCGCCGGCCGCCCGCCCGGACGGGTCAGGAGTTCATCGACGCGAGGACCGCGTTCTTCTGCACGCTCAGGAACTGATCGAAGCTCTTCAGGCCCGGATGCAGCTTGCGCGCTTCCTCGACGCTGCGGGCGCCGAGCACCTCGCGCTCGAAATCCCGATAGATCTGGAACATGTTGCCGAGCTCGTCCGCGCCGGGGAAGCCGAACGCGCGGTAGGCGTCGGGCTCGACCGGGTTGTACTTGACGGACGAGAGCCCGTACGCGCTCGCGATCTTCCGGCACATCTCGTCGACCGTCAGGGCCTCGCCCATGATGCCGACCGCCTTGCCGACATAGGCGTCGCCCGCTTTGAAGATGCCGTACACGACCGGGCCGATGTCGTCCGCGGCGATGCCGGCGAGCTTAGAGTTGCCCATCGGCAGCGTCCACGTGTAGGTCCCATCGTCGCCCTTCTTCGGGCCGAGGCCGAACATGTAGAAGTTGTCCCAGTAGAAGGACGCGAGCAGCCGCGTCGTCGGCAGGTCGGCGAAGTACGCGTCGGCCTCCGCCTTCGCGTCGAAGTGCGGCACGCGATACTTCTCCTGCAGGATCGGCATCCGGGTATCGCCCGGCGGCAAGAGCTTGCGCGTGTCCTCGAGCGTCGACCACACCACGTGCTTCGCGCCCGCGGCTCTCGCGGCGTCTGCCGCGTTCTTCGCCTGCGCCTTCTCCTTTTCCCCCGAAAAATGCTCCCAGAAGTTCGTCACGACGAAGACGCCGTGGGCACCTGCGAACACCTGCTTCAGGCTCTCGACGTCGTCGAGGTCGGCCTTGACCACCTCCGCGCCGAGGTCGGCGAGCGCCTTGGCCTTGTCCTTGCTCGGGTCGCGGGTGATCGCCCGGCACGCAAACCCGCCCGAGGGATCCGCGAGGATCGCGCGACAAAGGCCTCCGCCCTGAGCACCCGTCGAACCTAGCACTGCGATGATTTTCTTATCGGCCATGTTTTTCCCTCTGTGAAACGGGGTGGAGTGAAAGGCGGTAGCATAAACGTTCTTCCGCTGCCGCTGCAGCTTCGGAGCGGGCGACCTTGAGCGAGATCTTCCAATGTCCGGCCGACGCGGTCGCAGTGCTCGTGCTGGCGCACGGCGCCGGCGCGGGCATGCGTCATCGGAGCCTGCAGGCGATCTCGGACGCGCTCGAACGGCGCGGCATCGGCACGCTGCGCTTCGACTTTCCGTTCATCAGAGACGGAAAGAAGCGCGTCGACCCGCCGCACGTCGCGGTTGCGGAGATCGAGCGCGCGTTCACGGCGGCGTCGAAGCGCACCAGCCTTCCGGTCTTCGTCGGCGGCCATTCGTTCGGCGGCAGGATGGCGACGCACGCGGCGGCCGAGGGTCGCATCGATCCGCGAGGGCTCGTGCTCTGCTCCTTTCCGCTGCATGCCGCGGGGAAGCCCGGCACGGATCGGGCAAGCCATCTGGCCGACGTCCGCCATCCGATGCTGTTCGTGTCGGGAACGCGCGATGCGCTCGCCGAGCGCGACCTTCTCGCCTCGGTCGTCGGCGCGCTGCCCCGCGCGGAGATCCACTGGCTCGAGACCGCCGATCACGGCTATCGCGTCCGGCGTCGGGAACGCACGTCGCAAGAGGATGTCTTCGACGAGCTGGCGGGGGCCGTGCGGCGGTTCGTCGACCGTCTTCGCTGACCTGCCGCGGATCGGCCGCGGCGTTCGTCCGCACGGCCGCGGCGATCGTCCGCACGGCCCGCGGCGATCGTTCGCGCGGCCGGCGGCGATCGTTCGTGCGACCTGCGTGATCGCACGACCCGCCGTGGTCGTCCGCGCGACCGCCCGTATGCTACGTTGCGGCAAAGCCGCCCGCGCCTGAAAGGATTTCGATGTTTCCGCTACGCGACGACAACCCGCATTTCATCACGCCGTACGCGACGTACGCGATCCTCGCGCTGAACGTCGCGGCATGGGTGCTCCTGCAGGGGCTCGGCACGGAGCCGATGCTTTCCGGATCCGTCTGCCGGCTGGGTCTGATCCCGGGAGAGCTCCTGCAGACCGTGGCGCCGGGGACGCGGCTCGAGATCGGTCCGAACACTTACTGCGTGCTCGGCGATTCGCCCGGATGGTACACGCTCTTCACGTCGATGTTCATGCACGGGAGCTGGCTCCATCTGATCGGCAACATGTGGTTCCTCTGGATCTTCGGCAACAACGTCGAGGACTCGATGGGGCACGGCCGCTTCGTCGCGTTCTATCTGCTCTCCGGGCTCGCGGCGGCCGCGGCGCAGATCCTCGCCGACACCGATTCGGCCGTCCCGATGGTCGGCGCGTCGGGCGCGATCGGCGGCGTGATGGGCGGATACATCGTGCTCTATCCGCGCGTGCGCGTGCACATGCTGATCTTCCTCGGCTTCTTCATCACGACGGTCGCCGTGCCGGCGTTCCTGATGCTCGGCTACTGGCTCGTCGTGCAGCTCTTGAGCGGCTTCTCGACGCTCGGCGCCGAGGGCGGGGGCGTCGCGTTCTGGGCGCACGTCGGCGGCTTCGCAGCAGGCGCCGTGCTCGTGCTGCTCTTCAGGGACCCGCGGCTCGTTGCGCGGCACCCGTATCACGGCTGGAACCATCCGTCGCCGACCCGGAGCTGGCGTCGGCTGGATCGATGACGCCCGGGCGTCCGGGACGACCTCCGCGGGTGTCCCGGACGCCGGGCAGAACGGGGTGTCCGACACCATTGGTGCCGGAAAAAGGTGTCTGACACGATTTTCGCCGACGCGGGCTTGACACGGCCGAAGCCGCCCCTATATTTGCTGGCACTCTCTTGGCGAGAGTGCTAACAACAGCCAAGAAAGCGCTGATCATCAAAGACTTAGGATTCAGTTAGGAGGTTGCAAGAGATGAAGCTTCGTCCCTTGCATGATCGCGTGGTCGTCAAGCGCGTCGAGGAGACCCGAACCTCTCCCGGCGGGATCGTCATCCCCGACACTGCGGCCGAGAAGCCGAGCCGCGGCGAGGTGATCGCCGTCGGCAAGGGCAAGATCCTCGATTCCGGTGAGGTCCGTCCGCTCGACGTCAAGACCGGCGATCAGGTGCTGTTCGGCAAGTACTCGGGCAACGAGGTCAAGGTCGACGGCGAGGAGGTGGTCGTCCTGCGCGAGGACGACATCCTGGCCGTGTTCGAGAAATAGGCGTCACTGGATCAATCAGAGGAAGCTGCAATGGCTGCCAAGCAACTCGTATTCGCTCAGCAGGCACGCGAGGAGATGCTGAAGGGCGTCAACATCCTCGCGAACGCCGTCAAGGAGACGCTCGGCCCGAAGGGGCGCAACGTGCTGATCGAGAAGAGCTGGGGTGCGCCGACCGTCACGAAGGACGGCGTCACGGTCGCGAAGGAGATCCAGCTCGAGGACAAGTTCCAGAACATCGGCGCGCAGATGGTGAAGGAGGTCGCGTCGAAGACCTCCGATACCGCGGGCGACGGCACGACGACCGCGACGGTGCTCGCGCAGGCGATCTTCCGCGAGGGCCTGAAGGCCGCGTCGGCCGGCATGGACCCGATGGACCTGAAGCGCGGCATCGACAAGGCGGCCGCCGCGGCCGTCGCGGAGCTGAAGAAGCTGTCGCGGCCGTGCACGGACCGTAAGTCGATCGCGCAGGTCGGCACGATCTCGGCGAACGCCGACGAGTCGATCGGCAACATCATCGCGGAGGCGATGGACAAGGTCGGCCGCGAGGGCGTGATCACGGTCGAGGAGGGCTCGGGCATCGAGAACGAGCTCGAGCTCGTCGAAGGTATGCAGTTCGACCGCGGCTACCTCTCGCCGTACTTCATCAACAACAAGGAGTCGATGTCGGCCGAGCTCGAGAACCCGTACGTGCTGCTGCACGACAAGAAGATCTCGAGCATCCGCGACCTGCTGCCCGTGCTCGAGGCGGTCGCGAAGGCCGGGAAGCCCTTGATGATCATCGCCGAGGACATCGAGGGCGAGGCGCTCGCGACGCTCGTCGTGAACAACCTGCGCGGCATCCTGAAGGTCGCCGCCGCGAAGGCGCCGGGGTTCGGTGACCGCCGCAAGGCGATGCTGCAGGACATCGCGATCCTGACGGGCGGCAAGGTGATCTCCGAGGAGGTCGGCCTGTCGCTCGAGAAGGTGCAGCTCGACGACCTCGGCACGGCGAAGCGTGTCCGCGTCTCGAAGGAGGACACGACGATCGTCGACGGCGGCGGCGACAAGTCGGCGATCGAGGGCCGCATCAAGGAGCTGAAGCAGCAGATCGAGGAGACGACGTCGGACTACGATCGCGAGAAGCTCGAGGAGCGGGTCGCGAAGCTCGCGGGCGGCGTCGCGGTGATCAAGGTCGGCGCGGCCACCGAGGTCGAGATGAAGGAGAAGAAGGCGCGCGTCGAGGACGCGCTGCACGCGACGCGTGCGGCCGTCGAGGAAGGCGTCGTGCCGGGCGGCGGCGTC
>DASVCR010000033.1:0-14742 GCA_036381515.1 Gammaproteobacteria bacterium
GTGGCAGGCGATCGACTATGCGGACGGACTGGTGCGGGTGGGGGTACAGTCGGCGATCCCGCATCCGGAGACGGCGGCGCTGCTGCGCCGGCTGATGGAGGAGCGGGGGCTCGAGGTACCGCCGGAGGGCCGCACGCTCGACTCGATCTGCATCACCGACGTCTGCAAGCCCGACTACCAGCCGTAACCGCAGGACGACGCGTCGAGCGGGGCAGAGCCGTCCGCGGCTCTGCCCTTTTCGTCTGGTGCGCCCGGCATGGCATGGCGCGCAGCGCCATGAACGGCGCTGGTCAATCCGTGAGTGAACGCGAGCCGCTACAGCTCGCCGAGCCCGAGGTACGGGATCAGCCGGCCGAAGCAAATCACGCCGATCCAGAGCGCGAGCGAGGCCGCGCCGACCGCCTTCGCGATCGGCGGCGTGTCGCCGGTCGGAGGCGTCGCCGCGAGCTTCGGCGCGACCTTGAGCGCGTAAAGCAGTGCGTTCAGGCCGGCCAGCAGGATCAGCACCATCTTGATCTGGAACGAAGGATTCACCGCGTACCGGTGCGGGTCGCCGAACACGAACACGATACCGGTCAGCAGATTCATGCCGAAACCGATGAACGCGAGCGGCAGGAACTTATGGACCGTGTCCGAAGGGATCACCCGCTGCACGCCGAGCAGGCGCAGGTCCATCATGAGAATCGCGCCGATCAGCAGCGACATGCCGATGAAGTGAAGCGTCTCGAGAATCGGCCACGTCCACGCGTAGTTCAGCGCGAGGCTGTTGAGCCACGTCGTCTCCATCCAGTCGAGTACGGAGTTCATCGTGCGTTCCTTCGGCTACAGGTAGGCGATCAGGCGTCCCGTCACGACGGCGCCTGCCCAGACGGCGAGAGAGACGACGGCGGCCGTCCTCGTGCCGCTCGGTACGACGGCATCCGCGCCGTATCCGTCGCCGATTCGCGCGACGGCCGGCTGCAGGTATCCGATCGTTGCCGCGCCGACGAGGACGAAAGCCATCTTCAGCAGGAAGGTCAGGTCGGTGACGTAGGTCGTCGCCTGGGACGTGAACAGGGCCGCGCCGGACAGGAAATTGACGAGGAAGCCGAGCCACGCGATCGTGAAGAACGTGCGCAGCGACGTTAACGGAATGCTCCGGAAGTAGCCCAGGAGCCGCAGATCGATCGCGACGGCGAGACCCGCGACCACGGCCAGCCCGACCGAGTGCAAAGTAATCATGATCGGGTAGCCTTCGATGGAAGCGCTGACCCACTGTCCGAGCCCGCTCTGCTCGAGCCTTGCAAAGAAATCCAAGACCGGTCCCCCCAGCGATTGGTTGTAGTGCCGCGAGCCGCGACGGAGCGTATCCCGACGACGAGGTCAAGTCCAGCGTCGACGCGTCATTGCCGCGCGATTCGGAGCTCGAAGAGGTCGACGCCGACGGTCCGCGTGCCGGTCATGCAGCGGTCGAACCCGCCGATGTCGTGCGGCGTGCATGCACGCGGCGGGAGCGCCGATGCGCTGCGGATGCGAACCATTCCTATCGGTGATCTCCCCGTCGCGAGCCCTACTTAACATAGCCGCGCGCGCGCGACGGGTCGAGCCGAGCTACGCGCCCCCGAGGAGCGGAGAATCCGAAGCTTCGCACGACTGACCGTTCTGATACGCTTGGCCGGATCTTTGCCTGTGCTCCGCAAGGCGCCGATCACCGGCGCTCGGGGGGCCTGATGGCAATCGTGCCCTGATGAATCGATACGACGAGGTTCGAATGATATTCGATGGACTGCTGACGCTGACCGCCTGGGGCTACATCGCGGTGGCGCTTGCCTTGACTCACGTGACGATTGCGAGCGTCACGATCTTTCTGCATCGTCACCAGGCGCATCGAGCCTTGTCGCTGCATCCGGTCGTGAGCCACTTTTTCAGGTTCTGGCTCTGGCTCACGACCGGCATGGTCACGCGCGAATGGGTCGCCGTGCACCGCAAGCATCACGCGAAGTGCGAAGGGGAAGACGATCCGCACAGCCCGCAGCAGAAGGGCATCTGGCGGGTCTTGTTCGGCGGCACGTGGCTTTACCGCGCTGAGGCGGCGAAGCAGGAGACGCTCGATGCGTTCGGCGCGGGAACGCCGGACGACTGGCTCGAGCGCAACGTCTACTCGAAGCATCGCTATCTCGGCATCGGCATCATGCTCGCGGTCGACGTGCTGCTGTTCGGCGCCGCCGGCGTCGCGATCTTCGTCGTGCAGATGATCTGGATCCCGTTCTGGGCGGCGGGCGTGATCAACGGCGTCGGCCACTACTGGGGCTATCGCAATTTCGAGACGCAGGACGCATCGCGCAACATCGTGCCGATCGGCCTGCTGATCGGCGGCGAGGAGCTGCACAACAACCATCACGCGTACGGCTCGTCGGCCAGGCTCTCGAACAAGTGGTGGGAGTTCGACGTCGGCTGGCTCTACATCCGCGTGCTCGAGCTCTTCGGCCTCGCGAACGTGCGGCGCACGGCGCCCCGCACCGGGTTCGCGGCCGGCCGGGCCGCCGTCGACATGGACATGCTGCGCGCCGTCGTCACGAACCGGTTCCACGTGCTCAAGCTGTACGGCAACCGCGTCGTCGGCCCGGTGATCCGGGCGGAGGCCCGGGCGCTCGGCCGCGATGCGCGGCGCGGGCTGCGCCGGATCAAGTCGCTGATCCTGCGGGAAGAGACCGCGCTCGACTCGGCGCACCGGCGACACCTCGAGGAAGTGTTGCGCGACAATGCGACGCTGAAAACGATCTACGACTTCAAGCTGCGGCTGAAGGCGCTGTGGACGCAGCAGGCGAAGGGGCAGCAGGAGCTTTTGGCCCGCCTGCAGGCGTGGTGCGCGGACGCGGAGACGAGCGGCATCGCCGCGCTCGAGGAGTTCGCGCGTCAGCTTCGCGGCTACCGCGTGCAGCCGGCCTGATGCGTTTCGACCGGCCGGGGCCTGCCTCCGGCCGGCCGTTTCCCCGTCCGATCCCGCGCCGAGCGGAAGAGCCGGCGATGCAGGCATTGCGCGCCCGGCCCGTCCGCGGCGCATGCGGAGGCCGTCGCAGAGGAATCGCACGACCACGATGAGCCGCTCCGTCGATACCGCCGCCCCCGTCAGGACGAAGGCGGGACAGGCCGGCCCGCTCGCCGCCTTCGCGACGCTCGCGCTCCTCTGGGGCTACAACTGGGTCGTGATGAAGCTCGCGCTCGATTATGCGGGCCCGATCGACTTCGCGGTGCTGCGCGTCGGGCTCGGCGCGCTCGTCGTCATCGCGCTGCTGCCGATACTGCGCGTGCCGCTCCGTCCGCGCCACGTCGTGAAGACCTTCTGGCTCGGGCTCTTTCAGACGACGGGCTTCGTGGGGCTGATCTCGTGGTCGCTCGCGATCGGCCAGGCGGGGAAGAGCGCCGTGCTGGCGTACACGATGCCGTTCTGGGTGATCCTGCTCGGTTGGCCGTTCCTCGGCGAGCGGCTGAAGGGCATGCAGTGGCCGGCCGTGGGCCTCGCGCTCGCCGGGCTCGTGCTCGTGCTCGACCCCGGGAACGCGGAAGCGGGCGTGCTGAACAGCGTGCTCGCGCTCGCCGCGGGCGCGTCCTGGGGCATCAGCGTGATCGTCGTGAAGAAGATTCCGGTCGACGGGCGCGACGACCTGTTGTCGCTGACGGCCTGGCAGATGGTGTTCGGCGCGATTCCCCTGGTCGTCGCGGCGCTGATCGTGCCGGAGCGGCCGATAGAATGGACCGGTTACTTCGTCGGCGCGCTCGTGTTCAATGCCGTCGGTTGCACGGCGCTCGCGATGCTGCTGTGGCTCTATATCCTGCAGCGCCTGCCCGCAACGATCAGCGGCCTGAGCTCGCTGATCGTGCCGATCATCGGGGCCGCATCCGCGTGGCTGCAGCTCGGGGAGCGGCCGACGCTCTCCGAAGGGCTCGGCATCGTGCTGATCCTCGCGGCGCTCGGCTTGCTCGCGGTCGCCGGGCGTTCGACCGGGCCCGAGGCGCCCGAGGGGATGTGATGCGGTCGGCGACCGTTTCCGAGCAGGACGGTCGACCTGCTCGTGCTCGACGGGCGGCGAGCGGGGCTCGAGGCACCTGACGGCGACGCGGGCCCGGCGCGGCGCTACGTCTTGCCGGAGCGCCTTACGAGCATGCCGAGCAGGAAGAGCGCGACCCGTGGCGTGAGGAGCTTCAGCCCCTTGCGGGCCTCCGCCGGCGTGAGCCGGGCGGTGATCGGCATCGTGCCGAACACCTTGCCCTTGATCACGAGCTCGCCGCCGCTCTTGTCCAGGCTCTGAATCTCCATCAGAGCGGTGTTGTCCGGCGAGTAGAGGATCACTGGCGCGCTCCGACCTTCGAGAAGTCGAGGCCGAGGTCGTCGAACATGCGCACGGCCGTCGCGCGGCCGGCGCCGAACACGCCGCCGCCGGGATGCTGGAACGGGCCGACGAGGTAGAGGCGCTCGCATCCCGGCACGGTGTTCTGACCGAGGTCCGGCGTCGGACGGTGGGCGCCGGACTGGTACGTGAACGACCCGATGCCGTGCAGGTCGCCGCGCCTGAAGCTCGACGACGTGCGCTCCATGTCGACCGGGCTGTCGCTGTGCCACGCGATGACGTCGCCGGGCAGGTTCTCGATGAACTTCGACATGTGCTCGAGCATCCGCTCGACGTAGCTCGCCTTCGTGTCGTCCCAGCTCCGCCCGTCCGCGCGCTCGTACGGCACGTAGTCCCATGCGTGCATCGTCGCCTTGCCGGCCGGCGCGCGCGAGGGGTCGAACATCGTCAGCGAGCCCACCCCGATCAGCGGATAGTCCGAGAATTCCCGGTAGCGCACCTTGTCGAAGGACTTCCGCATCGTGTCGTAGTCGTTCGGCAGGAGCTCGATCATCGCGGCGCGGACGTGCTCCCCGGCGCGGAAACGGAGCGGTGCGTCGAGCGCGGCGATCAGCGTGATGCACGCGACCTCGGAGATGTGCGTGCGCGCGGCCGCCTGCGTGACCTCGGGCGCGAGCCCGTCGACCATGCGGCCCAAGTCGTGCGGATGGATCGCGCCGATCACGGCGTCCTTCGCGGTGTAGGTGCGCCCGTCGCGCGTCTCGACGCCGACGGCGCGCCCGTTGCGCACGACGACGCGGGCGACGTCCGCGTTGCCCTGCACCTCGCCTCCGTGCTCCCTGATGCTCGCGATCAGCGCATTCGTCAGGGCGCCCGAGCCGCCGATCGGCACGCCGATGCCGTAGGCCTCGAGGAAGCCGACGAACACGAAGACCCCGAAGCCCGTCGCCTTCTCGTCCGGCGAGACGAGATTCTCGCCGGCGACGCGCGCGAAATGCATTCGCACGCGCGGATGCTCGAAGCGCTCGCCGAGAAGGTCGTGCATGCTCATCTGCATCGTGCGCCAGAGCTCGCGGCCCTCGCGGCTCTGATCCATCAGCGCGTACGTCGCGCCGAGCGGCGTCGGCGGCGAGTAGAGCCCGGCGAGCAGCATCGGCATGTAGCCCGCGGCTTCCTCCGCGAGCTTGCGGTACGCGTCCGCGTCCTTCTTCGAGTACCTCGCGATCTCCGCGCATGTCCGCTCGCGGTCGCGATGGAGCGCGAGGGTCGAGCCGTCCTCGAAAACCGACATCATCGGCGTATCGGGGAAGACGTACTTCAGGCCGTGACGGGACTTGAGCCCGAGCTCGTCGCGCGCGAGCAGCGGGTTGCCATGGATGAAGATGTGCGCGATCGAGTGCTGGTCGTGCAGGAAGCCGGGCACGGTCAGCTCGCGCGTGACGACGCCGCCGCCGAACCATGGGTTGCGCTCGAGCACGAGCACCTTCTTGCCCGCGGCCGCGAGGTACGCCGCGGCGACGAGGCCGTTGTGCCCGGAGCCGATCGTGACGATGTCGTAGGTGTCGCTCATGCCAGCTGCTGCAGGATGTATCCGGTATCCATGTATTCGCGGACGGCGTAGACCTGGCCGTCGCGGATCTCGAAGATCCACGCGTAGCGGTTGTCGTAAGGCTTGCCGTTCGAAAGCCGGCCGTGGGCCTCGGTCTCGGCGGCGACCCACTCGTCCTTCGAGAAGATCCGCAGGATCTTGATCTTCGGATCGCCGGGCACGAAGAGGCCGCGGACCGGCGCGAGCAGCTCGTCGATGATCTTGTCGCGGCCGCGCGTGATGCCGGCGCCGGGAATGCTCTTGCCGGTCGCTTCCCAGCTGCCGTCGGCATGGATCTGCGGGCGCAGCGCCTCGAGATCGCCGCTGCTCAGCGTCTCGAGGAACACGCGGACGAGCCGTTCGTTGGGCGTTTCGCCGCCTTGGGCCATGTCGTTTTCCTCCCCTTCGGGCCGTTCCCCGGTATTCGGCGGCTATTGTGTGGGGGGCGGTGCGGCCGTGTCCACGCCGCGGCGCCGCGAGCATCCGGATCGGGAAGGGCAGCGGCCAGCGAGCGGCGCATCGCGCTCGGCGGTCGCGGGCCTTGTGTTAGCATTGCCGGTAACACGCCGCACGCCGCGGCGGGACGAACGCGATTTTGGGGGGATGCGACTTCACGACATGACGGGCTTCGCGCGTCCGCGCGAGCGACGGCAGAATACGAAGGCCGAACGAAGGCTTCACCGTCGCGAGCTCCCCGCCCGGCTTTGAGGAGTGTGGGTATGGTTCACGTCTCCCGGATCGGGACGACCGTTGCTTGCGTCGCGCTCTGCTGCGCGGCCGTGAGCTTCTCGGCCTCGGCGCAGGTCAACCTCGCCGGCGTATGGAGCGCCACGTACTCCGAGGACTGGCCCGATCGGATACCGGGCCCCGATCTCGGCGACTACGCCGGGCTGCCGCTGAACGACGCCGATCGAATGCGCGCGCAGGCCTGGAGCGCGTCGATCCTGTCGCTGCCCGACTACCAGTGCCGCGTGCATCCGTCCGACTACGCGAACAGCTTCGCCGACATCCGCATCTGGGAGGAGATCGACACGACCACGCAGGAGCTGATCGCGATTCACATCCAGCACTTCGCGTGGAATACGGTGCGCACGATCTGGATGGACGGCCGGCCGCATCCGTCCGACTACGCCGAGCACACGTCGATGGGCTTCTCGACCGGCAGGTGGATCGGGCGCACGCTCGAGGTCACGACGACGCACCTGAAGGAAGGGTGGCTGCGCCGAAACGGCGTCGCGCGCAGCGACCGCGCGACCGTCACCGAGCACTTCATTCGCCACGGCAACCATCTCACGTGGAGCGTCTACGTTCAGGACCCGGCGTATCTCGAGGAGCCGTTCTTCAGGAATCGAGACTACGTTCTGAGCGAGGCCGGTCGGATCGGCGCCTATCCGTGCGAGAGCGTCGTCGAGGTCGTGCTTCCCGACGACTATTTCCCGCATTACCTGCCGGGACAGAACCCGTTCCTCAGCGAGTTCGCGCGCAAGCACGGCATTCCGTTCGAAGCCGCGATGGGCGGCGCCGAGACGATGTATCCCGAGTATCGGGAGAAGCTTCGAACGTTGCCGCTGCTGCCCCCGGCGACGGGACAGTGAGCGGAGGACGCTGCAGATGAATCTTGCAAAGGGCATCGCTTCGCTGGCCGCGCTGGCGGGTCTCGCGCTCGCGGGAACGTACCCGGGGGCCGCGAGCGCTCAACAGAACTTCGATGCGGTCGAGATCGAGACGCTGCAGGTGCGCGACAACGTCTACATGCTGGTCGGCGCGGGCGGCAACATCACCGTGCAGGTCGGCGACGACGGCGTGCTGATCGTCGACACGCAGTTCGCGCCGCTGTCGGACAAGATCCTCGACGCGATCGCGAAGCTCTCCGACAAGCCGATCCGCTACATCGTCAACACGCATCACCATGGCGATCACACCGGCGGCAACGCGAACCTCCGCCTCGCCGGCAAGATGGTGTCGGGCGGCAACATGCAGGGCGCGATCGCGGACGCGGGAGTCGGCGCGCAGCTGATCGCGCACGAGAACGTGCTGTTCAGGCTGAGCGCGGCGACGGGCGAGCAGGCCGTGCCGTCCGACGGGTGGCCGACCAGCACGTTCTTCGGCGACGAGAAGCAGATCTACTTCAACGACGAAGGGATCCGCATCATCCATCTGCCGAACGCGCACACCGACGGGGACAGCATCGTGTTTTTCCGCCGCTCCGACGTGATCGCGGCCGGCGACGTGTTCGTGACGACGAGCTATCCCGTCATCGACCTCGAGGCCGGCGGCAGCCTCCAGGGCATCATCGCGGCGCTCGACGCGCTCGTCGACCTGATCATTCCGGTATACGGCCAGGACGGCGGCACGCTCGTCGTTCCGGGGCACGGCCGCCTGAGCAACCTCGGCGACGTGCTGAACTATCGCGAGATGGTCCTCGTCGTGCGCGATCGGCTGCAGCACATGATCCAGCAGGGCATGACGCTCGAGCAGATCAAGGCCGCGGAGCCGACCAAGGACTACGACCCGATATACGGATCGACGACGGGCTTCTGGACGACCGAGCGCTTCATCGAGGCGGCGTACCGGAGCCTCGTCCAGCAGGAGCAGCCGAGATGAAGATCCGAGTCTTCGCCGCGCCCGCGCGGCGTGCCCGAGCCGCGTTCGTCCTGGCGCTCGCGTTCGCCGCATGCGGCGCACGCGGACAGCAGGCCGAGCCGCCGTCGCCGCGCGACGTCGCGCCGATCGATCTCACCGGTCAATGGGTGTCGATCGTCACCGAGGACTGGCGCTTCCGGATGATGACGCCGCCGAAGGGCGAATATCCGGGCATCACGCTGACCCCGGCCGGCAGGGCGATCGCGGACGCCTGGGATCCGGCGCGCGACGAGGCCGAGGGCAATGCGTGCAAGGCCTACGGCGTCGCGGCGATCATGCGCGTGCCCGGGCGGCTGCGCATCGAATGGGTCGACGACTCGACGCTCGAGATCCGGACCGACGCCGGCAGCCAGACGCGGCGTCTCTACTTCGGCGACGTGCCTGTGACGACCGAACGGACGTGGCAAGGGGTTTCGGCCGCGAGGTGGATTCTGCACGGCGGCGGGCGAGGACAGCCGCCCGCGAACGCGTCGCTCGAGGTCGTGACGACCGGCTTCCGCTCCGGCTACCTCCGCAAGAACGGCGTCCCGTACAGCGAGAACGCGTCGATCACCGAGTATTTCGACCTGCTCCGTCAGCCGGACGGCACGGAGTGGCTCGTCGTGAAGACGATTGTCGAGGACCCCGAGTATCTCGCGGAACCGTACATCACGAGCTCGAACTTCCGCCGGGAAGAGGGCCGCGACGGTTGGAATCCGACCGAGTGCGTCGCGGACTGATCGATCGAGACGCCGCTCCAAAACGCGGCGCGCCGGCGTGCGGGAAGGACGACCTTCCCGACGCACGCCGGGGATCACGTGCCTTCGGCTAGCGGATCTCGAAGCCCCGGCGGGGATCGAACTCCTTGCCGTCGCCGCGCACCGCGCGGACCCACAGCGCAGCGGGCCGGCCGTCGCGCATCGGGTTTCCGGTGATCGTGACCTTCGTGCCGGGCGCGAAGTCACTGCGGCGGATGCCGGCGCGCATCAGCGTGCTCGGGCCCTCCGCTTCGAATCCCCACGTCGTCACGGTGCCGTCCTCGCCGGTCACGTCGACGAGCAGCCACGAGTGCGGGTTCGTGTACTGAAATTCCTTCACGACGCCGGTCACCGTGATCTCCTTCTGATCGTCGAACATCACGGCCGAGTGGTGCGCGAGCGCCGGGCCGATCGACAGCATGCCCACGATCGCCGCCGTCAAGATTCTCCTTTTCATTCCGCTTCTCTCCCTTCGCCGGCGGGAAGGTCGTCGGCTTCGGTGAACGTGAAGTCGGCGAAGTCCGACGTGCCTTCGTCCGTCTGGATCACGACGTTGTTCGGGTTCTCGGCGCAGTGCCAGTAGCGGATGCGCAGGCTCTTGTCGTCGTTCGAGAGCTTCTTGTAGACCTGCCGCGTGTACCACGGCTCGACGAGCGCCGGCGGGTCGTAGACCCAGACGTCCGCGATCATCGTGTCGTCCGCGGCCTTGTGCCAGACCTCGACGACCTCGACCTGCTCGCTGTAGTCGGGCTGGATGCGCTGATACTGCCCTTCGCGCATCTGGCTCGTGTGGATCACGAGGCGGTCGCCGTCCCAGAAGCCGATGGAGTCGCCTTCCCAGAGCGGGTACGCGTCCTCCGGCGGCGGGTGGCCGCGGCCGTCCGTGTAGACGCGTCTGACCTCGTTCATCATCTCGTTGATCAGCCACGTCTGCTGCGGCGTGACGACGAACTCCCGGAGGAACGGCTCCGCTAGCCAGCGGGGCATGCCGGCCGGGTTGCACGCGCTCAGCGGGTCGTACTCGATGCCGCGCGCGACGCGGTCGAGCTTCTCGCGCAGCCGGCGCTCGTACTCCGGCGTCAGCTTCGCGGTCGGCAGGGTCCCTTCGGTCTGATCGGGATCCCAGAAGAACGGGCTCGCCTCGCGGGTCCAGAGCCCGGTCCAGTCGGGAATCCGGTCCCACGACGGCGTATCGCCCCCGCCGGCCTCGGTCTTGAAGTGCTGGTAGAGGTTCCACGCCGTGCCGTGCTCGATGCCGAGCTCGATCATGCGCTGCTTCTCGGGCGACGGCTCGACGGGCGCCGCGAGCGGCGCCGGCGGCTGGGCGGCGGCGAGCGCTGCGAGCGCGGTGGCGGCCGCGGCGCAGGCGACGCGGACGATCGTCGTTCGGTTCAGGCTGAACCCGTGCATTCGATGACTCCCCCCATCGGCGGTTCGGCGTGCGGTCCGTCGGACCCCGCCTCGGATGATACCGTAACGGAGGGCGCCTGCGGCGGCAGGGGCCGCCGGGCGCCGCGGTCAGGCGCGCGCGGCCGCAGGCTTCCGGCGATCGGCCTTCGACGTGATCAGCTGCCGGTCCGCGCGCTCGATCAGCGCGTCGAGCGCGATCTCCTCGCGGGGCCGGCGGACGGTGGTCCCGACGCTCGCGGTAATCGCAAGCGGGCCGTCGCGCGTCGCAATCGGCGTTCGCACGAGATTGTCTCGGATCCGCCGCACGACGGCGTCGGTCGTCGCCGGATCGCCGTCGGCGATCAGCACGAGGAACTCGTCGCCGCCGAGCCGGCAGACGATGTCGTCGGCACGGACCGTGCCGATCAGCCGTTCGCCGATCCGGCGCAGGACCTCGTCGCCCGTCTGATGACCGTACGTGTCGTTGACGTGCTTGAACCCGTCGAGATCGAAGACCGCGACGCCGATCGCCGTGTTCGACCGGTCGGCACGCTCGAATGCGGTTTCCGCGAGCACGGCGGCGCCGCGTCGGTTCCAGAGCTTCGTCAACGGGTCGATCATCGCCTCGCGCCGCGCGAGTCCGAGCTTCGCGGTCAGCGACGCGTGCGCGCTGCGCAGGTGCTCGTCGGCGACCTCACGCTGCGCGAGCGCCGCGAGATCGAGCAGGCATCGGCAGTCCGCATCCGACAGATGGCGCGGCTTCGTGTCGAACACGCAGAACGTGCCCGCGACGAGGCCGTTCCCGTCCGCGAGCGGGTGGCCCGCGTAGAACCGGAACTTCGGCTTCGAGACGACGAGCGGATGGTTCGCGGTCCGCGGGTCGAGCTTCGTGTCCGAGATCACCTGCAGGCCGTTCTGCTCGAGCGTGAGCCTGCACATCGACAGATCCGCGGGAAGCTCCGCGATCGCCCATCCCGATGCGGACTTGAACCACTGCTTCTCCGCGTTGAGGAGCGTGATGGCCGCCACGGGGACCCTGAGCGCCTGGCGGGCGATCCGAGTGATGCGCTCGAAGCGTTCCTCGAGCGGCGTGTAGAACAGATCGAGCATCGGCGGATGGGCGAGCTTGATCGTGGCCGTGCTCGCGATCGTCTTGCTCAACCGAGTTGCGTCATTGCCGTGCTGCAGCATCGATTGAATTCCGGTGGCGGCAAGTCAGTGTACCCGCCGCCGTGCGGCCGGCCCGTGAACTGCTTCTCGCCCGCTTGCGGACCGCAAAGGATTGTGATCGGAGTCATCAGCAGAACGACCGCGATGAATTACGTTATGCGCTCATGCGCACCAGGAGCACGCGAAGGGCCTCGAAGCGGCATCCGTGCGGCCGGACGAGAGCCGCCTCGAGCGTTCCCAAGCGGCGCGGAGCGCCCAGTTGAGCGTGCACGGGGCCGTGAACGCCCCGGGCGGGGCACTGGAGGCGTCGTGGCTCGACGCAAGCTCCGTCGTCGCGTTCGTCGAGCTTGCGCCGGACGGATGCGTGCGGCGCGTGAATCCGTGCTTCGTGCGCCTCCTCGAAGCGGCGGCCGAACGCGAGCTGCTCGGCCGCCCGATCACCGAGCTCGTCGCCGAGCGGAAGAGCTGGGCCGCGTGGCATGCCTCCGCGCTCGCGGGGCGCGAGCGCGGCGTGCGGCTCGCGTTTCAGGGGCGCAAGGGCGGCAAAGCGGTGCTCGAGGGCGATCTCTTCCGACCGGGTCATGCGTCGGACGACTCGCTCTACGGCGTTTTCGTCGACGTGACCGAGGAGATGCGGCTCAGGGAGGCCGTGCAGCGCGGCGCGCGGATGGAGGCGCTCGGCAGCCTGACGAGCGGTATCGCTCACGACTTCAACAATCTGCTGACGGTTCTGGTCGGCAATCTCTATCTCGCCGCCGAGGACTTGCGCGGAGACGAGAAGACGTTCCAGAAGGTGAAGGCCGCGCGCGATGCCGCGAAACGCGGTGCGGATCTGATCAAGGAGCTTCTCGCGTTCGCGCGGCGGGAGCAGCCCGGCGCGGAGGAGGTCGACCCGGCAAAGATCGTCAGCGGTCTCGTTCCGCTGCTCACGCGCGCGCTCGGCAAGAAGGTCACGTTGGACGCGCGGCCGGCGCGCAACGTGGGCCGCGTGCGCTGCAATCCCGCGCAGCTCGAGAGCGCGCTGGTCAATCTCGCGCTGAACGCCCGCGACGCGATCACGCGCTGCGGTCGGATCGCGATCGTGACCGAGGCCGTCGATCTTTCCGGCGCCGAGGCCGAGCGGCGCGGCTTGCCGCCCGGCGCCTACGTGCGGCTCGACGTCGTGGACGACGGCAGCGGCATCCCGCCCGAGATGATCGAGCGCGTCTTCGAGCCGTTCTTCACGACGAAGGGCGACAAAGGCGGGACCGGCCTCGGCCTGAGCATGGTGCGCTGGTTCGCGGAGCAGGCGGGAGGCGCGGTGTCGATCGACAGCACGCCGGGCCGCGGCACCGTCGTCTCGCTGCTGCTTCCGAGATCGACCGACGCTGCGGCCGAGACGACGTCGAAGACCGCTCCGCTCTCGACGCTGCCCGGAGGCGACGAATGCGTCGGCGTGTTCTCGCGCGACGACAGCGTGCGCTCGACGATCGAGCAGATCCTGTGCGTCCTCGGGTACGACGTGCACGCGGCAGGGGACGCGGACGACATGCTCGAGCGGTTGCAAAGCCGTCCGATCGACGTGCTCGTCGTCGACGGGACGGGCCAGGATCCCGCTTCCCGCCGACGCTTCATCAGGGCGGCAGAACGGGCGCGACCGGGCCTGAAGATCGTTGCCACGGCCGACGCGGCGGACGCGGCGACGGCCCACGGCCGGCCCCGGCTCCTCGCAAAGCCTTTCTCGATCGCCGACGTCGCGCGTGCGGTGCGCCGCGCGATCGACGCCCAGGAGGACTGACGATCAGCCGGACGACGTGCTGTCGAGCAGCGCCGTGAGGCGCTCGAGGACGTCGGCAAGCTCCCGCATCGCCGACAGCTGCTCCGGCGTGAGCGCGTTCAGCGCCTCGGCGAGCTGCTCGAGCCGCTGCTGCTGTGCCCGCCGATAGACGCGCCGGCCCTTAGCCGTCACGCTGACGAGCACGCCCCGTCCGTCGGCCTTGTCTTCACGCCTGCGGACCAGGCCTTCGTCGACGAGCGCGGAGACCATCCTCGACATCGTCGCCGGCCGCACCATCTCGCGGTCCGCGAGCGCGGTGACCGAGATCGGGCCGCTCCTGTCGATCACGGACAACGTGCTGAGCCGTTCGGGTGTCATGCCGGACGGCAACTCCATGTGACGAAGCTGCCGCGAAAGCCGTGAGACGCGCTCGTGAAGCAGCTCGGCAATCTCTCCAGAGCGCGTGTTCCCCTGTGCGTATACGGACATGAACCCGAGACCTCTTGTTTTTTTGTTCAAGCCATGAACCTAATGAATTTTACTCATACAACGTTCAAGCGGCATAGCTCCCAATTTTCGGGGAGTTTCGCGGCGTTATGTCGCGAACTGCCTGCCGCCACCCTACGTTCCATTCCCCCTCGTCGAGAACGGCGGAATCTGGCCTTTTCCTATCAATAGGATAGTGTGAATGCCATCTGCACCATTCGACTCGGGAGAATCCGTGGATTCTCCGGATCGATGTCTTGGAACCGAAACTCCTCGTCGGTCGCGTTCAGCACTTTCCAGGACACTTGTCCGCGCTTCGACGGCAAGCGATAGCTGATCGCGAGATCGACGGACCAGAAGCGGTCTTCTCCGTACTCCGGCGGCTGCGCGTCGTCGGAGACGGGGCTGAAGTAACCGGATTGATCGACGAAGCGCGCCTCGATCCCCGCTCCGAAGCCCGAAGGATGCGAATAGTTGAACCGCAGCGGGACGCGGTGCGTCTCGAGCGTGCTGAACCCATCGGGCAGCCTGGCATCTCCCGCATCGAACTCGTCGTACTCGTACGAGGCCGAAAAGCTGATCGATGACGTCGGAAGCCAATAGAGGTACGCGAAATGAGAGCGCTCGTCGCGGTGTATCGTTTGC
>DASVCR010000034.1:0-163475 GCA_036381515.1 Gammaproteobacteria bacterium
TGGTACGGCGAGACGATCGGCTTCTGGGACGAGGACACGCTGATCACGTGGACGTCGAACATCCAGGGCTGGAAGACGCATTCCGCGTTCGAGCACTCGAACCAGATGCAGACGATCGAGATCTACACGCCGAACCGCGACGAGAACGGCAACTTCGTCGGGCTGAACCACGAGGCGATCTTTTACGACCCCGAGGCGCTCGTCGAGCCCGTGCGCATCGTCCGGAACTACGTGAAGACGAGCGACTACAACAAAGGCAACCCGTATGTCTTCATCGAGTGCGTGCAGACGATCTTCCCGATCGAGGGCACGGCCACGCCGGTCTCGCCGGGCACCGTGATCCCTTACGAGGTGCCGGACATCTACGGCCGGCCGTGGGCCCAGATGTGGGAGAAGTACAACGAGCAGGGCATGCAGCGCGACGAGGAAGAGGACATCTTCAGCTTCGAGTAACGCGCTCGGCTTCGAAGCAGGGCGGCCGCCATCGCGCCTCGGCGCACGGCGGCCGTCATTGCTCTTCGGCTTCGGTGCTCGACGTGATGCCTTGCTCGAGCCAGCCCTTCCAGCGGTCGATCGTCGCCTGGCTGCCGCTGCAGCCGCCGTCGGCCGGGTTGACGAACGTTCCGTCCTCGAGACGGGCCCAGCCGAGCGCGCCGCCCGGGCGTCCGTCGCGCAGCGGACAGAACATCAGCGTCACCGTGTCGCCCGGCTCGAACGTGCTGCCGGTGATGCCGCGTCCGATCAGCGATGCCGGCGCCGAGCCTTCGAAGCCCCAGAGCGTCTCGGTGCCGTCCTCGTTCGGAATGTTGACGTAGAGCCACGAGTGAGGGTTGTTGAACTGCCAGCGGACGACGGTGCCGGTCCTGACGATCTCCACGTCGCGGTCGAACTGGCTGAACGAATGATGCGCTCCCGCGGCGGTCACGAGCATCGACGCCGCGACGGCGGCGGAGGCACACGCGAGTCTCTTCATTGCCTCTCCTTCAGTTGGACGTCGGCAAGGTGGTGTTGTAGATCGGGTCCCGGGACTGGCCGGGCAGGTGCGGGAACAGCGTCGTGCCTCGCGGATCCTTGAACCCTTCCTCTCCCGGCAGCCGGAAGCCGGTCGAGCCGTCCTCGTCGAGGAACGCGTTGCTCGACAGCTCGCATTCCCAGTGCCGGACGCGATAGCCCGCCTCCTCGAGCTGCGTCGCGCGGCGGTACGCGTAGACGGCGTGCACCGGCTTCACGAACGCATAGGAGTCGTAGAACGTCACCTGCACCTCGAGCCGCTCGATGCCATCCGGATACTGCTTCAGCTCCCACACCTCGACGGACTCGAATTGGTTGCTCGTCATCGGCGCCCAGCGCGTGAAATCGCCGGGAAGCACGTCCACGGTATGCGTGACGAGCTTGTCGCCGTCCCAGAAACCGATCGTGTCGCCGTACCAGGAATGCGTTCCCTCGAGGTTCTTGTGCTCCTGGCCGATGTAGATGCGACGCGTTCCGCTGTCGAAATCGTTGATTTGATACGACTGGTGCGGAAGGTTGATGAACTCGTGGGTGTACGGCTCGAGCAGGAAGCGCGGGTACCCGGGCGGCTCGCAGTGCGCGAGGCGATCGTACTGCACCTCGCCGAGCTCGGTCTGCTCGCGCCAGCGCTCTTTGTACGCCGCCTCGTATTCGGGCGTCAGCACGCCTTCGCGGACCTTGCCCGTAAAGCCCGGCGCGTCGACGAAGATGTCCATCATCGTGTTGCCGGCCGTCTGCCACAGACCGTCCCAGCGCGGCACGGTCTCGATCGTATGCTGCGTGCCGCCGCCCGCCTGCTCGAGGAGATAGCGGTAATGCTCCTCGGACGTCGCGAACTCCTTCGGAGGCGGAACGACCTGGAGAGGCGGCCCGTAGCCCGCGCCGAACTGCGCGAGCGCGAGCGCCGGCGCCGCGACGGCGAGGACGCCTGCCGCGCACCGGCACGAGTGTCCGAGCTTCATGATCTCCCCCTTGGAATCGTCTTTTGGTTCGATACTAATGGCGGCCGGGTAGAGGGGCAATCGGCAGGACGGCGGCCACGCGGTGCTCTGCTGCTACACCCGCGGCCGCCATCATGGCAGCGGAGCGAGCGGATCCGACACGCCGCGAGCGTTGATCCGACGGTCGCGCCGCTGACGTCGCGGCGCTTCGCTTCGGCTTCTTCGTCCGGGTCCGCCGAGGCTTAAGTCCGGTTCACTGCGACCCCGCGACGTACGAGCGCGCCCGCTCGAGCTCCTGTCGCATCGAGCTCGAGTCGGCGGCAAGCTCGACGACGCGCTCGTAGTACCTGCGCGCGTCGGCCTCCGCCCCTGCCGCTTGCGCGGCGCGCGCGGCGCCGTACGCTCCCCGGAACCTGCCCGGCTCCTTCTGCATCGACGCTTCGAAGGCCCGCAGCGCGTCGTCGGCGCGGCCGGCTTCGAGCAGCATCTCGCCGAGCAGCTCGCGGGCCGGCGCGATCGGCCCGGGCGTGACGGCCGATTTGTCCGTCGCGTCCTCGGTGTCCGCGGCCGACTGCATCTGCTCGAGGGCGTCGTCGATCCGGCCTTCCGCGAATGCGACCCACGCGTTCGCGGTCCGCAGCTGGATGTCGACCTGCTCCGCCCAGTAGGCGTCCTGCGCCGCTTCGAGCTCGTCGCGGAGCTCCGCGAGCCGCGCGACGTCGGCCTGCGCAGGTTCCGGCCGCCCGTCGCGGGCGGCGCCGAGCGCGCGGGCGAAATGCGCGATCGCGATCGTGAACGGCGGGCCCGCCGTAGGCACGGTGACCTCGGCCGCCTCGCGCCATGCACCGCGCTCGAGCGCGTAGCGGGCCGGAATCGCAGCGAGCGCGTAATACGCGGCCATCGGCGGCGCTGCGCCTCCCGTCGCCGCCGCCGTTTCGAGCCCGGCACCGACGTCGGGCGCGCGGACGAGCACGTCCCGCGCGGCGTCATCCTGCGCCATCTGCAGTAGCGCGTAGACCTGATAGTCCATCGCGTGCAGCGCTTCGGTGACGACGCCTTCGCGGATCGCCACCTGCTCCGACTGCCTGTTCGTGTCGACGGACTCGCGCCACGCGCCGACGCGGGTGAACGTGTGCGACGGCATGTGCAGCGCGTGCGGCGCGGACGGCGCGATTTCGGCGTAGCGTCGCGCAGCCTCGAGCGCGCGCGGCGCGAGCGGCGGATGGTCGTAGGCGTGGATCAGGTAATGCGCGAGCCCGGGATGATCGGGGTACGCCTCGAACAGCGGCTCGAGGATCGCGGCGGCGCGAAGCTGCGCCGAGTATGTCTTGTCGGACGGCAGCGCCGTCTGGTTGATCGCGAGCGCGTGAAAAATCCTGGCCTCGATGTCGTCCGGATGACGACGTACGAGGTCGTCCATCGCACGCTCGTAAGCGACGATGCGGTCGCGCTGCGAGACGCTGCCGTAGCTCTCGAACAGCGCTGCCACCGCGTCGATGTAGCCGCGCTCCCGCTCGCTCGGCGAGCCGGTCGCGCGGCCCTTCTCGACCGCGGCGAGCCCTTGCGCGAGGGCAGCGTCGGAGCGCACCCCGCCGAACGGGTTGCCCCAGTACGCGAGGGCGATGCCCCAGTACGCGACGGCGCAACCTTCGTCGGCCGCGAGCACCCGCTCGAAGCCTTCGATCGCCGCACTGAACTCGAAGGAATGGAGCAGCGCCACAGCGCGGTCGATCTCGGGGGCAAGCCCGGGCGCGCACGTCGTCTCGAACCGCACGCTGCCGAGCTTCTCCGGAAGCGGTGCGGCTTCGTGGCTTTCGTGTTCTTGCGCGTTGCCGATCGACGTGGCGCAGAGTGCGGCCGAGAAAGCGAGGAACACCGATGGGCGTATCATCGTCGAGTCCTCCTGCATCGCGGTGCGATGCACGCGGCGTCGGGGTTCGTGACCAAACCGAGCGTTTCGCGCGTCAGTCGATACTAGCGCCGTCCGGGGGAGGAACGCGATGGGGTGCGGCGAGCCGTAGGCGCGTGTCCGTGACGTGTCCGGTATAGTGCGCCTGTCGGGACAACAAAAACTGCTCCGGCGAGGCCGGAGGTCGAGGGGAGATCACGACCCATGTGTGACGAGCACTTTCTGGAAGACCTCGAGCGCTATACCAACCGTCTCACCCGCAGGAGATTCGGCGCCCT
Organism: Gammaproteobacteria bacterium; assembly: GCA_036381515.1. Classification (GTDB taxonomy): domain Bacteria; phylum Pseudomonadota; class Gammaproteobacteria; order Steroidobacterales; family Rariloculaceae; genus ZC4RG20. The sequence continues at coordinate 4,140 of DASVCR010000034.1, forward strand.
GTCGGCAGGCGCGGGCATCGCGATGATGCTGCCGCCGGTCGTCGACGCACAGGCCGTCGCGGAGCACGACGTCGAGATCGAGACGCCCGACGGCATCGCCGATGCCTATTTCGTGCATCCGGCCGAAGGCGCCCACGCCGCCGTGCTCGTCTGGCCCGACGCGCTCGGTCTGCGGCCGGCGTTTCGCGAGATGGGCAAGCGGCTCGCACAGTCGGGCTACAGCGTGTTGACGGTCAATCCGTTCTATCGGCAGCGCCGCGCACCGATCGTGCCGGAGGGGGCGTCGTTCCAGGACGAGTCGGTGCGGAACGTCGTCATGCCGCTGATGCAGTCGCTGACGCCGCAGACGCACGTCACGGATGCGCGCGCGTTCATCGGCTGGCTCGACCGCCAGGATGCCGTCGATACCCGCCGCAAAGTGGGCACGACCGGCTACTGCATGGGCGGACCGATCGTCATGCGTACCGCGGCGACGGTCCCCGACCGCGTCGGCGCGGCCGCAACGTTTCATGGCGGCGGGCTCGTCACCACGGGCGAAGACAGCCCGCATCTGCTGATCCCGCAGATGAAGGCGTCGTTCCTGATCGCGATCGCGGAGAACGACGACGAGCGCGAGCCGGACGCGAAGAACGTGCTGCGCGAGGCGTTCGACGCGGCCGGACTTTCGGCCGAGATCGAAGTGTACGAGGGCGCGGCGCACGGCTGGTGCCCGCCCGACATGCCCGTGTACAACGGGGCGCAGGCCGAGCGGGCATGGAGCAGGCTGCTCGCGCTCTTCGAGACGGGGCTCGCGTGACGAGGGACCGGTCGGAGCGAATTCGTGCTCCGGACCTTCTCGCCGCGCCCCGACGCGCGGAGCCTGACGCGGCCGTTCCGCCGGTCTGCGGGTAGCGGGCCGCAGCCGCCGCGAGGCGGCCCGGGCCCCGAGTTACGGGAGGGATTGAAGATGATTCGGACGATCCTCGTGCCCGTCGGGCAAAGCGTGGACTCGGGACGGCTGGCAATCGCGAGGGCGGTCGCACTCGCGGACCGGGCGGGGGCAGCGGTCAGGCTGCTCGGCGTCGTCTATGACCCGCATCTCGAGGGCTATCTCGGTCGCGGCGAGATCTATGCGTCGTTGCGCGAGCGGGTCGTCAAGGAGCGGCAGGGGAGCTTGCGGGCGATCGAGCAGGACCTGACCGCGCGAGGCATACGCTGTGACTCGAAGGCCTTGTGGGGACGCCCGGTGCATCTCGCCGTCGCGCGCGAGGCGGCCGCTCCCGACGTCGATCTCGTCGTCTTCGAGCCGGAAGACGCGCGCGCTCTTTCCAATGACGAGTGGCGGCTCGTCTCGATCTGTCCCGCACCGCTGCTCGTCGTCCGAGACGCGGAAGTGCGGCCTTACGCTCGCGTCGTCGCCGCCGTCGATCCTGCGCGTGCCCACGACAAGCCCGCGGATCTCGACGCCCGAATTCTCGATCTCGCGCGACGCATGCAGAACCTTTACGGCGCGCGTCTCGAGGTCGTGCACTGCATGCCGCCGCTTCGCTCGTTCGTCACCGAGGACGGCGCCCCGCTCGGCGACATCGAGAGAACGATCCGGACCGAGCTCTTGCGGGAGCTCGATGAGTTGCTCGATCGGGCCGGCGTGCCGAAGGAGACTGCGACGCTGATCGACGGCAAGCCCGCGGAAGTGCTGACGGAGCGGTCGTCCGCCGCCGAGCCGACGTTGCTCGTGCTGGGGTCCGTGCAGCGGGGACCGATCGCGCGCATCGTGGTCGGAAGCACGGCGGAGCGGGTGCTGCGCGCCGACGGCGGTGACGTTCTGGTGATCCGCCCGGCATTCCTCGACGAGGATGCCGCGGCGGACGAGGACGAGTCGGCGTCGCGACACGTCGAGCGCGATCCTTCCGAAATCCAGTAATATCCGACTCCGGCCACCTGAGTGGAGAAAAGAGCCAGTGAGCGTGAAGATCGAATTCGAGCTCGGTGACGAGGATCTCGATCGCTTTCGTGCGATGTTCGCCCAGGCGCGGAAGGTGGCCGAATCGATGGGCCGCGAGAAGATCCTGGCGGAGACGCGCAGGCTCGTGGAACCCGCGGCCGCGCGCAATCCGCCGGGCTTCATCCGGACGCGGATCGAGAGGCTCCACAAGCTCATCGCGATGGTGGAGGACGATACGTGGAAGTTGTCGCAGGAAGACACGGATCGGATCCTGCAGGCACTTGCCTACTTCGTGAATCCGAACGACCTGATCCCGGACCAGACGCCCGGGCTCGGATTCCTCGACGATGCGCTCGCGGTCGAGCTGGTGTTGAAGGTCCTCGCAGACGAGATCGAGGCCTACGATGAGTTCGTGCGGTTTCGCGACGCCGAGATGGGGCGTCGACGCAATCGCGGGCTGCCGACCGACATCTCGAAGGAAGATTGGCTCGCCGATCGACGCGCGGATCTGCATGCGCGAATGCGCAGCAGGCGCTCGGACAATCGGCTGGGCGGCGGGTGGACGGTCAGGGGTCTCGGGTTCTGATGGATCGACTCATGAGAATGAGCGTGTTGCTGCGGCCGTTCTGGCTGCTCTTGGTACTCGCGATGGACACTGCATACGGACAAGGTAACGAGGCGGTTCCGCAACCGCCGGGGCTCGCGTTCGCGTTCGAGGCTCGCGTACGCGTCGGACAGCCGCTCGTGGTCGGCGACGTGCTGCACGGACGGCGCCGCATCATCGAGATCCTGGGGGGAACGTTCGAAGGGCCGGACATCAAGGGACGCGTGCTCCCTGGAGGCGCGGATTGGCAGATCGTGCAGCCGGACGGCTTCTCCGAGCTCGATACGCGTTATGCGCTTCAGACGGACGACGGCCACGTCGTGTATGTGCAGAACGCAGGCATCCGTCATGCGGCGCCGGAGGTGATGGAGCGACTCAATGCGGGCCGCCAGGTGGATCCCAGCCTCGTTTATTTCAGGACGCAGGCGAAGTTCGAGACCTCCGCGCCCGAGCTCCAATGGCTCGTTCGCTCCGTGTTTATCGGCGTCGGCGAGCGGTATCCGGAAGAGGTCGTGATCCGATTTTTCCGCGTGGAGTAGGCCGAGCGGCCTCGCCAGGCCGCTTCGGCACGTACTACGTGCGTCGAGATTCGCGACCGACGCGCGACATGAGCGCGAGCGGCGAGCCGTCCACGTCGTCGAAGAACGCCATCCACTCCTCGGTGCCGTCGGGATGGCGGTGGATCAGGTGCGGCGCGCCGCGGAACGCGACGCCGCGCGAGCTGAGCTCGGCGTAGGCATCGTCGATGTCGTCGACGACGAAGTAGATGATCGAGTTGCCCGTTTTGTTGCCGTTCTCGTGACGGCTTAGGATGAGCCTTATACCCGCCATGTCGAAAAGCGCGAGATTGCCGTAATGGCCGAGCAACGGCAGGCGTAGCACGTCCCGATACCACTCGACGGCCCTGTCGACATCGGAGACCTCGCGGGAAATCTGGCCGACGGGGCCAAGCTCGAAGGGCGCTTTCATGCCTTTCTCCTTCACGTGAAGGGCGCTGTCGTTCGGTGCGCCGTGCCATCGCTTCAGGGCTGCGCGGCCCTCGAGGCCGAGCTTGCCGACGGCGTTCTCGACATGGAATTTCACGGCGTCGACGCTGATTCCCCGCCGCCGGGCGATCTCCGCGTTCGACATGCCGTGCCGCACGGCGTGAACGACGCGCCACTCGGCGGGCGTCAGGACGTCCGGATGCGGGGGACGTCCCCGCTTCCTCGAGCTCGAAGCCATGATCCGATCCTAATGCCTGCAGGCCCGAATTTCCCTCCCGCGCGCGTCCGGGAGATGCGGCGCGTCGCCCGCGCTGGTCGACGGGCAAATCCTACCATCGCGTTCTCGCAAGGCATGAGGCTGAAATGCACCTGTGCGTAGTAGAATCGCGACTGCGACACTTTCCATGTGACGCTCATGAGCGTGGAGGAGGCGAGTAATAGGCGCGACAACGAGCCAAGTGGTGGCGCGTCCAGGGCTTCGCACCGTCCTGGCGTTGCCGGCGGCATACGTCGCGTGGGCATTGGCGTTCTGGGTGCCGGTCACGCTCGCGGCGATGGTCTGGGACACCTTGGGCAACCTCGGCGAGCAGTTCTGGCAAGAGCGGCGCTACGACATCTTTCCGACCTCGGTGCTGGTGTTCTTTCAGTTCGCGTGGCTCTTTGCGAACGGTGCGGCGGGCTTCGTCGCGCAATGGGTCGGCAGAAGCACGCGCGTGCTTTGGATCGGCGCCGGGCTCCTCGTCGTTTACTTTGCCTACAATCACTGGTGGGCGCTGTGGGGCGAGATGCCGGACTGGTACAACGTGCTCATCGTCCTTCCCGTCGTGCCGATGGTGTGGCTGGGTGGCCGTGCCGGGCGACGCAGCGGCGATTGCAAACGCCACGACGTGGTTCCTGGATAGCGGGTTCGAGCGGGTCGGTGCCGGTGGATGCCGGAGCTTCGGCGTAGTCTGACTGAACGATGAGGGCCGCCGTTGCAACGCGCTTTGGACCGCCCGAGGTGTTGGAGGTTCGGGAGGTCCCGACGCCGACGCCCGCGGACAACGAGGTGCTCGTTCGCGTGCGTGCGTCGAGCGTGTGCTTCGGCGATCGAATGCTTCGCAGCGGCCCGTTTCTCATCCGCTTGCTGAGCGGCTTTCGACCCAGGCGGCCGATCCTGGGCGTCGATCTTGCCGGCACGGTCGAAGCGGTCGGACGGAACGTGACGCGATTCGCGCCGGGCGATGCGGTGTATGGCGCGCGCGGCGCCGAGTTCGCTGCCCACGCCGAGTTCGCGTGCGTGGCCGAGGATGGGTTCCTGGCGCCCAAGCCGGCGACCATGACGTTCGAGGAAGCCGGCACCGTGTTCGTGGGCGCGCCGTGCTCACTCTATTTCCTGCGCCGGGCGAACCTGAATCACGGCGAGCGGATTCTCGTCCATGGAGCGTCGGGCAGCCTGGGCACGTTATGCGTGCAGCTGGCGAAGCATTTCGGCGCTCACGTTACCGCCGTATCCAGCGGCGCCAACGCCGAGCTCGTGCGATCGCTCGGGGCCGACGAGGTCATCGACTACACGACCGAGGACTTCACCGATCGGGGGCCCGTGTACGACGTGATCGTCGACGTGCTCGGCAAGGCCCGATTCCCGCGCAGCCTGCGCGCGCTGAAGTCGGGAGGGCGCTACCTGCTCGTCGGCTTTCCGGCCGGGCTCTGGGAAATGATGCGCGCGTTGGTCACCGGCGGGCTGGCACACCTCTTCGGACGGACCCGATTCATCACCGGCGCGGCCGATCCGAAGCCTGCGGATCTCGTCTTCCTGCAGGAGTTGATCGACGCGGGCAAGCTGCGAACGGTGGTCGCGCGCCGATATACGCTCGACGAGATCCGGGAAGCGCACCGCTACGCCGATACCGGCCACAAAGGTCGGCAACGTCGCGGTCTTGATCGGACGCCGCAGGAGTCGATGCCGCGCCCGAGCCGTCCGTCCGCCGCGTCGAAGTGGCGGAGTAGCAGTCAAGGAGCTGCAGCATCGACGCTTGAAGCGACTCGTGGGCAAAGGCAAAGTATTCGCGGATCGGCAGGTGGGGCAGCTACGGCAGGCGCGGACCGATTCACACGGTTGCCGGGCTTTCTCGAAGAGTCTCCAGAAGGCCCGCTACGAGCACGCTTTCGCCGGCACACGATCCCGCGTTAGATTCGTCTCGTCAAACTTCCAGGAGTCGGATGGAAACGATAGGCATCGTCCTCTCGATGCTCGCGGCCGTCGTGCTGAGCGGCATCGTCGTCCGCGCGCTCCCGCTCGGGGTGCCGACGCCGTTGGTCCAGATCGGGCTCGGCGCGGTCGTTGCCGCTTTCTCGAGCTTCGAGGTGCGTCTCGACCCGGAGGTGTTCTTCCTGCTGTTTCTGCCGCCGCTCTTGTTTCTCGACGGCTGGCGGATACCGAAGGAAGGTCTGCTGCGCGACAAGGGGCTGATCCTCGAGCTGTCGCTCGGCCTCGTGTTCTTCACCGTCCTGGGCATCGGCTATTTCATCCAATGGATGATCCCCGCGATGCCGCTGCCGGTCGCGTTCGCGCTCGCGGCGATCGTGTCGCCGACCGATCCGATCGCGGTCTCGGCGATCACGTCCCGCGTGCCGATGCCGAAGCGGGTGATGCACGTGCTCGAAGGCGAGTCGCTGCTGAACGACGCGTCCGGTCTCGTCTGCTTTCGCTTCGCGGTCGCGGCCGCGCTGACCGGTGCGTTCTCGCTGCCGAGCGCGGCCGTCACATTCGCGCAGCTCGCGGTCGTCGGCATCGCGGCCGGCGTCCTGCTTACCTTCGCCGTGATGTACGTCAAGGGCTGGATCAGCCGCCGCCTCGGCGAGGAATCCGGATCGCATGTGCTGATCAGCCTGCTGATTCCGTTCGGTGCGTACGAGCTCGCGGAGCATCTCGGCGGGTCCGGGATCCTGTCGGCGGTCGCGGCGGGTATCACGATGAGCTACATCGAGCTCGCGGGCGGGGCCGCGGCGTCGACCCGCGTGCAGCGAACGGCCGTATGGGATACGGTTCAGTTCGCGCTCAACGGCATCATGTTCGTGCTGCTCGGTGAGCAGCTTCCCGGGATCTTAGCCGGAGCAATGGACGCGGTGCGCGAGTCGGACCACGAGAATCCAGGGTGGCTCGCTGTCTACGTGGTTGCGATCAACTTTGGTCTCGCGGCTCTCCGCTTCCTGTGGGTCTGGGTCTCCGGCCGACTGACCTTATGGCTTGCACAGCGGCGCGGCCAGCCCGTCGGCGAGAAGCCGTCGCTGCGCGTCGTCGCCGTGATGTCTGTCGCCGGCGTGCGCGGCGCGATCACGCTCGCGGGCGTCCTGACTTTGCCGCTTGCGCTCACGGACGGCACGCCGTTCCCCGCTCGCGACCTGACGATCTTCCTCGCCGCAGGCGTGATCATCATCTCGCTGACGGCTTCGAGCGTGCTGCTGCCGACGCTGCTGCGCGGCTTGCAGGAGCCCGCGGAGTCGGCCGAGGAGGCGGAGATCGAGCGGGCGCGCCAGGCCGCGGCCGAAGCTGCGATTCCTGCGATCGAGGCGGCGCTGCACAAGATGGCCAAGGGGCATACCGACGCCGACTTGTATGCCGAGGCCGGCGCCCGCGTCATGGAGCTCTACCGTCGACGACTCGAGGGGCATACCGGGTCCGAGAACGGGGCTCGCGTGCGCCGTGCCGACCGCATCGAGGCTCGCCTGCGAGTCGCGGCGCTCTGCGCGGAACGCGAGGCGATCTACGCGCTTGCGCGCGCACACCGGATCTCGGATCAGGTCGCACGCAAGCTCGTGCGCGACGTCGATCTCCAGGAGGAGCGGATTCACGGGTTCGAGCTCGCGTTCAAGCGGGGGTTCAGCGGGCGCCGTAAGGATGCCTGAGGATGCTCTAGGAGCAGCCCCGTCAGGCACCGCGTAATCCCCGGCGGTCCCGCCGCTCGGCTCAACCGACATAAGCAGGCATGACGAATAGCGCGCGTATTGTTCTCGGCATCTTCTTCGTGTCGTGCCTGGGAAGCATCGTGGCATTCCTTACTGGGTTGCCATGGTGGCGGTGGGTCGCGGCGCCGGCGCTGGTCCTCAGCGGATGGGCCGTGCTTGGTCACGTCGTTACGCTCGCCGACGACGCTGCAGGAGGATGGTCGAGCGTCGGATCCCGCAGAGGCAAGGGTGTTCTGGCGTCATTCCGTTGTGGAGCTCCTCGCGAATCTATTAGTGTTCTGCGGAATGGCCGCGTTCGTACTGACCAAGTGGTAGCGATCCGGCAATGACGCCGACCAAGGCCTCTCCGGTTGTTTTGCGACGTGGGTGTTTCGACCCTCTGCTCGACCAGATTAGCGTCGCCAGTCGATGAGCGGCAGGTACGTTGCGTCATGCGTACGACAAGCAGAGACGATGCCGCCATAGCTCTCGTCGTAGAGACGGTCGATGGCGTAGGATAGCGGGAATGGATCGGCCGTCGCCGGACGATGCGCTGCTGCCCGCGCGGCTGATCCGACCGTCAGGCACTGACCGGGAGAATCAGAACGATTGCTCCGGCCCCGAGAAGCCGCGAAGATCGGAGCGCCGAGACCACCCGCGGAGGAACGAGCATGTCCAAACTTGCCAGGCTCGAGGTCGTGCTGCTTGCGCTTCTGGCATGCGGAATCAGTTTTTTCGCGGCCAATCAGTCGGGCGTGCGTGTTTGGTACGTAGCCGCTTTCGCTTTCGGGCTTATTTGCATCGGGGCAACGCGTCTCCCCGCGTTGGCCCAGCTGGCGGACAAATCATCCGTCCACATTCGGGTCTGGTGGGCGCCGGCGGTTTTGTCGCTCGGAATGCTGCTTTTGGTCGGTGTGTTGGTTGCTCGATTCATCATTGGGGCAGCCATATAGCAAGCCGTTGCACCGCGCTGCAAAGGGCAGCGTCCACGGCCGAACCAGGCGTTGTCCGTCAAGGATACGACGCCACATGGTCGAGCGCTCGAGGCCGCCCCGGTGTGAGTAGCACCGTCGGGCGAGACGTCACGTCATGACAGTGGAATACTGCATGCCCGTTATTCCTAGCGTCGATCTCGAAACGAGGCTGCGGTGCTGGGTGGAAGGGCTGCCGAAAAGGGCAGCGAGGCATGACAGCCGGATGGAGCGGACGAGGAGAACGTGGCTAGGAGCCCGCGTCATGCGATGCCTCCCAGTGCGCGCAACCGAACGGCATCGTCAGGAGACAGTGGCATGCGGAAGGTCTTCAGCTCAAACGAAATCAGCGAAACCGTGCTGGTTCGAGATGCTCTGGTGCACGGCGGCGTCGAGGTGACCATTCAGAATGAGCACTCCGGCCGGTCCGCAGTGCCAGGATTTCGGCCCCCGGCGGAAATTTGGGTTCTGCGCGATGACGACTACGGGACCGCGCGGCAAATAGTCGTCGATACGATCGCAGCTCTCGACAGCCGGTCCGATGCGGAACCGTGGGCTTGTTCGCGCTGCGGGGAAGAGAACCCGCAGTCGTTCGACATTTGTTGGAGCTGCGGGCGAGAGAAGGGCAGGGTTGGCGACCGCGGCTGAGAAGGCCGTGAGCCAGCACATAAGGATCGCGCGTCCCGTCGAGGACATCGCACGATCGGCCGCGATGTGCAGTTTACGCACTGCCGCACGCATCCGATTGCTCCCAAGCCGACGCCGGAGGATCTTCTCGTCTTCTATGTGCCATCGCCCGAGGACTGGAAAGCGCGCTGCCAGGCTATGATCGAGGCGGGCTTCCTGGAGGTCGAACCCGTCAACCCGTACTGGAAGCGGTACGGGCGCACCTTCGAAGACCCGGATGGCTATAGAGTGGTCATTCAACGAGCAGCATGGCACGGAAGCGGGAGAAAAGGGGACCGATCGGGAGAGACATCGTGAATCCATTCAAGATCAGTTTCGACGAGATGGAGTGGCAGCAGGTCCGTCCGGACGTTCGCGAGAAGGTCTACTGTGAAGGGGCACGCCAGGTGCGCTTGGTAGAATTCGAAACGAGCGATGGCGCGGAGCATTGGTGCGAGGCCGGGCACATAGGCTACGTGCTACGGGGCGCGTTGAGCATCAGCTTCGACGGCAAGGTGATCTCATACAAGGCGGGCGATGGTCTGTTCATTCCGCCCGGTCCGGCAAGCAGGCATCGCTCTGTCGCGATTGCTTCGGGCACACAGTTGCTGATGATCGAAGACGTGTAGGCGCAGTCTTGGTCATGCCAGCTTCGCGATTCGAGCCTGTTCGTTCGCCACCCGCCACATCGTCATGCCGACCGCCCTCATAACCGGAGCAAGAAAGGGCCTGGGGCGTGCGCTGGCTTTGGAGTTCGCCGGGCGCGGCTGGCAGACCTTTGCGTTCTCACGACGACTCGAGGAACGCCGGGAGGCTGGAGTCTACTGGCTCCAAGGAGACGTGACCGACCCGGAATCGATGGAAAGGATCAGAAGGGTCGTCTCCCGGGAGGCACTCGCCCTGGACGTCCTGATCAACAACGCCGGAGCCGGCGGCCGCGGGAGCGAGCTCGGGAACGTTGCTCCTGATGAGGTGACGTCTCAGTTCTTCGTGCATTGCGTTGGGCGCTGCGCGTTTGCCAGATCTTCTCGGTTCTTCTTGCAGCGGCTTCTCGCCCCGTCGTCGTGAACGTAACGTCCCGCTTCGGGTCGACCTCGCAGCTCGCAGCAGGGGGCCTGGACGGCAGTCGAATCTCCTATGGATACCGAATCGCGAAGGCGGCTCAGAACATGCTTACTCAATGTCTGGCTCGCGACCCGAGCTTCTCGCGGGTGTCTGTCGTAGCGCTAGATGGCTACGCACGGATTCTGCCTCGTCGGATGCCAATCGGAGGCCGGAGGAAGCGGCGGAAGCCGTGGTGGATCTCCTCGAACGACGCGACTTCGAGAGCGGCATGATGATTCACGCCTTTGGTGAGGAATGCTCCTGGTGAATGGGCAGGAGCAGAATCGTTGCATGCTCACCGGTCGTCGCGCCGGCGGCGAAGGCAGGGTTAGCCGCCATAGGGCAGTCGGACAGCATCGTGGCGATTCTCGAGCGACGAGTCGAATAGACGAAATCGCGCCGTTGAACACAGAAAGGACTCGAACGTGGCTCAGCAGACGTGGAACGCCGAGGTATATCAGCGCAACGCTCGATTCGTCAGCGACTTGGGAATGCCCGTAGTCGAGCTTCTGGATCCGCAGCCCGGGGAGCGCATCCTGGACCGTCAGAGCGTAGCCGCGAGCGCGAGGAGCTCTGCATATGCGCGTTTCGGCCGCAAGTCTCGATCGAACAGCAATGGATAGTTCGTTCGTCCGCGGATCGGGAAGTCGTTCTTCCACGAGATGCCGTCGTGCAGCCCCCACGTCGTTACGCGCTTCACTGCAGGGCGGTACCTGAGCAGAATCTCGAACACGAGGCGATAGCGCTTCGCGAGCGCTTCCTCGACGGCTTCGGGCAGACCATCGCGGTACGGATCGTCGGCCTCCAGGTATTGACCCCGAACGGAGATGTCGGGGGTCGGCGCGCTCGGATTCGGTAACACGTCGACGTCGAGCTCCGTGACGTGTACCTCGAGGCCGAGGTCCGCGTATGCCGCGACGCTCTTCTCCCATTCCTCCATGTCCGGATAGTCGAGGCCGATATGGCTTTGCAGACCAACACCGTGGATCGGCACGCCGCGGTCGAGATAATCGCGCAGCACTGCGAGCACGAGCTCACGTTTCCGCGGATCGTGCATGTTGTAGTCGTTATAGAGGAGCCGGGCATCGGGATCGGCGGCATGCGCGAAGCGAAACGCATGCTCCATGAAATCCTCGCCGATGATCTCGAGCCAGCGGCTGCGGCGCCAGCCGGTGCGCTCCTCGATGGCCTCGTTGACGACGTCCCACGCCGCGAGCCGGCCGCGATAGCGGCCCACGAGCGTGTCGATATGCTCTTCCATCCGCTCGAGAAGCGCCATGCGATCGAGCGGCGCTCCCGAGGCGTCCATGAAAATGTTTCTCGGCACTTGCGAATGCCAGACCAGGGTATGGCCGACGAGATACATCCCGTTCGCCGTGCCGAGCTCGACGAGCCTGTCGGCCGGGCCGAAGCGCCACTCGGCGTTGTTCGGACGGATCTCTTGCCACTTCATGCAGTTCTCTGGCGTGAGCGACGTGAACTCGCGCGTGAGCACCGCGAGCTCACGCTCGATCTGTCGCTCGAGCGAGATCGTGCTGACGGCCGCGCCGATATGGAAGACGCCCTTGAAGGCGGCGCCGAGCCCGCTGGCCGCAGCGGTCTGCGCGAGGGCGCTGGTGCGCACGAAGCCGAGCGCGGCACCGGCCGCGCTACCCTTCAAGAGATGCCGACGCGTCGGCGCGAATGCGTTCCGCTTGATACCGTCGTCACTCATGTTCGCCTCGGCTGCTACAGCCGGTCTACCGCATCCAACGTCCCCAGCGGCGCCGAGCCGGCCGCCGGTTGCATCGTACGCCGTGCGCGGTAGACCAGGGCGAGCTGTGCCGCCAGCGTCAGCAGCGCCGCGGCGCTCAAGTAGTAGCCGACATATGCGATGCCGTAGCTGGACGCGAGGTAGGTCGCGATATACGGCGCAAGCGAGCCGCCGAAAATGCCGGCGAGATTGAACGTCACCGACGCCCCCGTGTAGCGGACGGCCGTCGGGAAGAGCTCCGCGAGCGCCGCGCCGAGCGGCCCGTACGTGAGTCCCATGATCGCGAGGCCGAGCGCGAGGAAAGCAGTCGTCTGCACGGCGTCATCCGAGCCGAACAGCGGCGCAAACGCGAGACCGAAGACGACGACCGCGACGCTCGCCGCGATCAGCGTGGGCTGGCGTCCGTAGCGGTCCGCGCCGATGGCCGAGAGAGGGATCGTCAGCGCGAAAAACACGACGCCGATCATTTGCAGCAACAAAAATTCTTGCCGCGAGTAGCCGAGCGCGCTCGTGCCCCAGCTCAGCGTGAACACGGTCATGAGATAGAAGACGACGAACGTCGTGATGGCCGAGACCGTCGCGAGCGCCAGCGTGACGGGGTGCTCGCGCGCGACCGTCAGGATCGGCACGCGCACGCGCTCGCTGCGCTCGACGGCACGTTGGAACGCCGGCGTTTCCGAAAGCTGCAAGCGGATCCACAAGCCGAGGGCAACGAGCACGGCGCTCGCGAGAAACGGGATCCGCCATCCCCATGCCATGAACTCCGCGTCGCTCAACACCGCGGTGAGCAGGATGAAGACGCCGGTCGAGAGCACGAAGCCGAGCGGGGCACCGAGCTGCGGAAACATGCCGTACCAGCCCTCCTTGCCGCGCGGCGCATTCTCAGTCGCAAGCAGCACGGCGCCGCCCCACTCGCCGCCCAGGCCGAGCCCTTGGCCGAGACGGCAGAGCGCGAGCAGCGCGGGCGCCGCGAGCCCAATGCTCGCGTAGGTCGGCAGCAGGCCGATCGTGACCGTCGAAAGCCCCATCGTGAGCAATGCCGCGACGAGCGTCGCCTTGCGTCCGATGCGATCGCCGAAATGGCCGAAGAGTGCAGAGCCGACGGGCCGGGCGAAGAACGCGAGCGCAAACGTCGCGAGAGATTGCAGCGTCGCCGTCGTTGGGTTGCCCGCAGGAAAGAACAGCTGCGGGAAGACGAGCACGGCAGCCGTGCCGTAGATGTAGAAGTCGAAGAATTCGATCGTCGTGCCGACGAGGCTTGCGACGAGAACGCGACGTTTCGTCATGTATGGCGCGCTCTCGCTGCGCTGCTCGTCGACGTCTGCACGGTCCGACGCGCAGTCGGGGCGTTGCGGTGTCCCGGCCGCCCGATCAGCGCCGTTTCGCCGGCTCGTCCGATACCGACGCCACGGTGATGGACCCGACCAGCCGCCGAGCCGCTCGTGACCGCGAATTCGCCGGGCTGTCGTGCGGGCATCGAGATCCGGTGCGCGATCGCCGATTCGAAATGCTGCGTGCGTCCCAAGTTTGCGTGCCGAGTCGTTGAGAGGGCGAAGTAGTATTGATGAACGCTTTTGGGGCCGCAAGGCCGGGGCGCCGCGCCTCGCGCGTCGGGCGCGCGACGCGGCTCCGTGCGAAGGAGGGTTTCCGGGCCGTGGTGCCCTCCGCCTAGAAACCGGTGACATGGCCCTGGTCCCCCACGGACGGGTTCCGGCCGATTCTTCTATTCGAACGACGAAACGTCTTCCTCGAGCGTTCTCCTCAGACCCTGCTCGAACTCGCGCTCCCAAATTTCCGCCCAGGACCGGCCCTGCACGTTCGGAACGGCGTACTCGATCTTCGAGCTCGGCGATACCGGCGTCGGGATTCCGGACAGGGGAAATATCGTCTGAACACACGCTTTGTAGACATACGGTTCAGACGCACCGAGCTCGCCCGTCTTGGAGAGATTGCGGACAATGCGAATGGGCTCTACCAGCGCTTCCGGGTCGTAGAAGATCGCTTCGTGATTGAGCCCCGGAAATTCCGCGTGTCTGCAGCGGTTCGGCGTGTAGATCTCTATCTGCGCCGTTGGGAACGGGTAGGGACTGACGATCGCGTCGCGGGGGTAGTCTGCATCGCAATCGCCCCAACGCGGCGATGATGGGTCGAGGCCGCCGAAGAACGTATCGGTCCATATGAGCTCCATCGCAATGGGGCTGTTGCAGCGATAGTAGCGAGCGTCTTGCCAAGACTCTCGGTCTGCATAGAAGTCGCGGGTGACGAAAAGGTCGATATCGAGCGGCTCGATTCCTCTGGGTGGCCGGTTCCTGCACCAGCGCCGGGCAAGGCTGCACATGAAGCCGTGTCCGCTCACGCCGTTCGCGTCTTCTATGGTGTGATCGAGCGGCCAGGCTCGGCCGCTGCTTCCGATTTCGATCTGTGCCGTCTGTTGGCACGTGCCGGAGGCGGCCACGAGGGTGCAGCTCAGCACTAGCAGCTGCAACAGCACGCCGCCGGACCTGTGCTTGCCGTAAGCCATGGCCGAACTACTAGCCTAAGAGCGTGAGGGGAGTGTGCTGGCAAACGGGCACTTTTGCAAGATGTCCCGCGCGAGATAGGATCTCGCGGCGAGTATCGATCCGGCTGCGCTCTATGGCGGCTCCTTCGAGCAGTGCCCGAATCTCCTCGGAGAAGGAGAAACGGTTGGGAGCGACCCGTTCCGAGGCGGGGGCGCGAGGGCGGCCTTCGACGGACGGGTGCGTCACGCGGTCTGAACCTTCCGCGGCTCGGGGGTGCCGGGAAAGGCCCTTCGGGAGGTAAGCCACAGATGGATAAACCATCCCGTGTTTGGTGCATCGAGGACCAACCGGCTGAACGAGATCTTGCGATCTTGTCCGAAGGCGTGAGGTGACATGGGCGAAAGGAGGCGGTAGGCGGCAATCCAAGGCCGATCGCATGCTTCCTGCGAAACGAAGGCGAGGTAGCAGCCGGGGCTTCCGGACTTACCGAATTCGATCGCCTCTTCGTGAAGTACCTTTGGGTCGTCGACTACATGAGAGGCCAGGGGATCGGTAGAGAGGTGCTTCTGCGGCTGGAGATGGCCGCAAAGGAGCGCGGGGCGCGTGACGCATTGATCGAAACTCTCAGCGACAGCACTGCGAGGTTGTATGAGCGGTGGGGTTACTCGGAGATCGCTTTGGTCCCACGGTATGTCGGAGAATTCGACAGGCACATCCTGCTGAAGCGGCTATAACGTCTGCTCCGAAAGGCGCCATCGGGTGTAATCGGGGCGAGGTCTGGCGCCGCGGTGGTGAGGCTCCGTCGAGGAGAGTGCGTGCGATTTTGGACGTTCCCGTCGGGTCTGCTCTTATCTGATGTAATATCCGTCGCGCCGACACTGCTACGGCAGTGTCGACGCACACATGGTCGACCCTTCATTCTTTGCTACTGCAGGTGAGAGCGGCATGCCGGTTGTAGCGATCGAGCACGTCCAGCTCGCGATGCCGCCCGGTATGGAGGCTCCGGCGCGCGAGTTCTACGAGGGCGTGCTTCGCATCCCCGAGGTGCCGAAGCCTCCGCATCTCGCCAGGCGCGGCGGGGCATGGTTCGAGCGTGGTGCTCTGAAGATTCATTTGGGCGTCGAGGCGGATTTCCGGCCCGCACGCAAAGCACACCCGGCCTTACTGGTGACGGATCTCGAGTCTTTGATCGTTCGGCTCAAGGAACACAACGTCGAAGTGATCGAAGACGAGCCATTGGAAGATTACTTGCGAGTCTATATTACCGATCCGTTCGGAAACCGAATCGAGCTCATGGAGCCGAGGGAAGGTTAGCGCAGCGCGTTCATAAGTCGGCCAAGGCTCCTCGCGGGCGCCGCGGGAGCGCTGGGGCCGCAGAACGTCAGCGTTAGGTAAGAAGCGAGAACCTGCACATGTCCTTCGTCCACCGTGCGGCAAGGCGGGATGACCTCCATCGGATCGTCGAGATATACAACTCGACCGTTCCGTCGAGGCTGGTTACCGCCGATACGGTCCCTGTCTCGGTCGAGAGCCGGATCGCGTGGTTCGAGGAACACGCTTCCGGCTTCCGTCCGCTGTGGGTAGCAGAGTCGGAGAATCGAGTCGTCGGTTGGCTTAGCTTTTCGTCCTTTTACGGGCGCCCTGCATACCACAGGACCGCAGAGTTGAGCGTTTATGTCGACGAGGCTTTCCGGAAACGCGGTCTGGGGTCGTATTTTCTCGAGCAAGCCTTGGCCGAGGCGCCTTCGCTCGACCTCTCGACGCTGTTGGGGGTCATCTTCGCGCACAACGAGCCGAGTCTACGGCTGTTCGCCAAATTCGGCTTCGAACGCTGGGGCGAGCTGCCAAGGGTAGCAATTCTCGATGGAATCGAGCGCGACGTCGTTATCGTGGGTCGCCGCGTATGAAACGCTAGGGACGAGCTCGCGCCGCGAAGCGGCCGGCGCGGCGCGAGAAGGGGCGCGGCTGGCCCGACGGCTCGGGTTCGGCGAGCGCCGCGTGGACGCCTGGCAACGCCCGCGCGGCGCTCGCCACCCTCCGATCACTACCAGTCCATACGAAACGTGACACCGTACGTCCGCGGATCGCCGAGCACCGCGCCATAGTGCCCCGCGCCGTTGCCGCCCGGCGCCGCGAGAAGCTGCTCGAAGTGCTCCTCGTCGAGCGCGTTCCGCGACCAGAGCTGCAGGGACCAGCCGTTGGTCGACCGGAAGCCCACGCGCAGATTGACCAGCGCGTAGCCGTCGATGTTCAGGTACTGCGACGGCGTCGGGCTCGACGAGAAGTCGTCGCGGTAGTACACGTCGAACCCCGTGAAGAGCTCGCCCGGCGTGCCGAACAGCCCGATCTGCGCGCGGTGCTCGCCGCCGAGCGAGGCCGCCCACTTGGAGAGACCCGGCAACCGGCCGCCCGACGCGTCGACCGACGGAGGACCGCCCGTGCCCTCGAGCGGAGGCGGCGCGTTCGGGAACCTGACGTACTCGCCGTCCGCATAGACGAGCGAGCCGCGCAGCGACAGCGCGTCGCCGATGTTCGCGTTGCCGTCGAACTCGAAGCCGCGCACGCGGACCTCGTCGGCATTCGCGAGATAGCCGCGCGGGTTCGAGAACCTGTTGCCGAAGACCACCGTCTGATAGTCGTCGATGTTGGTCTGATAGAGCGTGAAGTTGGCGACCGTCGACCGCGTCGGACTCGCTTTGAGCCCGATCTCGATGTGCCGCACTTCCTCGGGGCGGACGCGTGCAATCTGTCGGACCAGCTCCGGATTCTGCAGCTCCTCCGCGCTCAACGGCAGCCCGCCGAGGTTCACGCCGACCGACTTGAAACCGGTGGAGTAGGTCGCGTAGGTGCTGATCCTCTCGGTCGCGTCGTACTTCACCGTGAGGTTGCCGGAGACGTTCGTGTCGTCGACGTCGACGACGAACTCGCTGTTGCCGTAGGACCCGGGCGGGGCAGGCGTCGGCACGTTGATCGCCCGCTGCACATAGTCGACGTCCTTCTGGTCGTAGTTCAGGCGCAGCCCGGGCAGGAGATGGACGCGATCCGTGATCGCCCAGTCGAGCTGGGCGAAAAGCGCCGCGCTGACGGTGTTCAGCTCGGAGGTAATCTCGCGTCGCTGCCCGTCGTACGCCTCCGGCGTCGCGCCGGCCGGCTCGTTGCGTGCGGTCCACAGGAACCGGTACAGCGCCGGGCCCGTCGCTTCGGTGTGCACGGGATTCGTGTTCAGTTTCTGGTCGAACGCATAGAGGCCGAAGACACCGTTGAGGTTCGACGAGAGATCGCCTGTCCAGCGCACTTCCTGCGTCCATTGCGCGTGCTTCGAAGGTGCCTGCGAAAGCGTCGTGACCGGCAGGCCGAGGAAATCGCGATCGTTCGACGGGTCCCATTCCCAGTACCGCCACGCCGTCGTCGACGTCAGCGTGCCGGGGCCAAGCTCGGCGTCGACGTTGAGCGCGACGCCGCCCATGTCGTTGCCGGCCTTCCACGGCGTGTCGTGATCGATGAGCCGATCGAACGGGTTGCGGCTCGGCGGCTCGTAGCCGAAATGATCGATGATCGCCTCGAACTGGCGAAACTCGGAGCGCTGGGTCGGCACGACGCCGGCGAACACCTGCGCGAAGCCGTCGGGCCGCTGCGTCGTGTAGTCGGCCGAGATCGTGATGTCGGTCGTATCCGACGGCCGTATGAGGAGCTGGCCGCGCAGGCCGGTGTTGTCGAGGTTGTTGACTTTCTCGTGCGTCGCGACGTTGTACACGTTACCGTCGCGGCGCGTGCCGGAGAACGAGAGGCGCCCGGCGACGTTGTCGCCGAGCGGCCCCGTGACGGAGGCCTTCGCCTGCACGAAGTTGTCGTCGCCGTAGCCGAGCTCGACGTTCGCGGACGGCGTGAAGCTCGGCTTGCGCGTCGTCACGAGGATCGCGCCCGCGGTCGTGTTCTTGCCGAACAGCGTGCCCTGGGGGCCGCGCAGGACCTCGATCCGCTCGACGTCGATGAAGTCGAGCGTCGTCGCCGCCGGGCGTGCGTAGAGCACGCCGTCGACGTAGAAGCCGACTCCGGGCTCGATGCCGTCGTTCGTGAGGCCGAATGGCGAGCCGAGCCCGCGGATGTTGACGCCCGTGTTCCGCGGATTCGAAGAGTAGAGCTGCACGGTCGGCACGAGCTCCTTCACGCGATTGACGTTGAACGCTCCCGTATCGGTGACGAGATCGCCGTCGACGATCGAGATCGGGATCGGCACGTCCTGCGCGGCTTCCTCGCGCCGGCGCGCCGCGGTCACTGTGACGACTTCCTCCATCGGGCCCGCCCGCGGCGGTCCCGGCTCTTGAGCGGCAACGGGCAAGGACGTGGCGATGGCCCCGGCGAGGACGCCGAGCGCTAACGATGTACGACCTGGCATGCTTACTCCGGATGCGTTACGAAAACACGTTACGTGCAGCGAAACCCTGCACAACTGACGCGCATCGTAGGGGAGCGCCGGTAACGCCGTCGGTCTCGGCGCGGTTTGAATGAGATGACATCGACGAACGCGGCGGGAGCCGGCGACGCGGCATGTCACCGGAATGTAACCGCCTCAAGACCGACACGGTAACCCCCGACCGTTAGCATCTTCTTGCTCCGACCCGGCAGCGGGAGGCGGTGCAAGGATGTCGATCTCACTCGAACAGGTGTCGAAGCACTACGACGGTGCGCCCGCGATCAGCGACGTCTCCGTAGAGATCGCGGACGGCGAGCTCTTCGTGCTGCTCGGGCCGTCGGGCAGCGGCAAGAGCACGCTGCTGCGCGCGATTGCCGGCCTCACGACGATCGATCGGGGCCGCATCGTTCTGCACGGACGCGACGTGACGCACACGAGCGCGCGCGAGCGCGAGGTCGGATTCGTGTTTCAGAACTACGCGCTGTTCCGCCACATGAGCGTCGCGGAGAACATCGAGTTCGCGCTGCGCGCACGAGGCGTGCCTGCTGAGGAGCGGCGCGAGCGCAGGAAGGAGCTCCTCGAGCTCGTGTCGTTGCAGGGCCTCGGCAAGCGTTTGCCCTCCGAGCTTTCGGGCGGCCAGCAGCAGCGCGTGGCCGTGGCCCGTGCGCTCGCGCACGAGCCGCGGGTGCTGCTGCTCGACGAGCCGTTCGGCGCCCTCGACGCGAAGATCCGCGACGAGCTGCGCCGCGCGATCCGCGACATTCAGCGCGCCGTCGGCATCACGACGATCCTCGTTACGCACGACCAGGAGGAAGCCTTTACGATGGCGGACCGGATCGGCGTGATGGACCGCGGGCGCCTGCAGGAGACCGACGAGCCCCGCGCACTCTACACGCGTCCGCGCACTCGGTTCGTCGCGACGTTCCTCGGCGCCACGAATCTCCTGCTCGGCCGGCAAGAGCCGGACGGGATGCGCGTCGGCAACAGCGTGTTCGAGACTACGTCCGGGATCGGCCCGGGGCGGCGCGGCGAGGCGACCGTCGTCATCCGCCCCGAGGACGTCGTGATCGCACGAAGCGACGAGCCGGCTCCTCAGGGGGACCTCGGGCACGGCATCGTGCGGCAGCTCGAGTTCGTCGGCGTGCTCGAGCGCGTGCGCGTCGAGGTCGACGGGAGCGGGCCGCTGACGAGCGCGGTGTCGCCGGGCACGACGTTCACGCTCGACGCGTCGCGGAGCGCACGGGATGCGGAGAGCACGCCGCTCGAGATCGGCCAGCGTGTTCGCATCGGCGCGAAGCGCGTGCACGTGCTGCCGACGCCGATCAGCAGCCTGCGCCTGCTCGGCCGCACGGAGCCCGAGCTCGACCGGCTCGCGACCTCTCGCTTGATCAGCGAGCTCGGTGCGCGCATGCAGATCGCGCCGGTCCGGCACCTCGCCGCCGACGGCGTTCCTGCCGCCGCGCTCGCCGGCCTCGCGGTCGTCGCGTTCGATCGAAGCGCGGGGCTTTACGGCGTCGCCGGGCTGCTCGACGAGGGCGCGCGCCAGGTCCTCGCCGTCGCCGACGGCGACCGGCGTGTCGAGCGCCTCGTGATCTATATCCAGCCGACGCGCGCCGCGCGCGATGCGGCCCTTGCCGCCGCCGGGACGCTGCTGCGGCATCTCGCGGTCGAGGGCACGCTGCTCGTCCCGGCCGCCGAGCGCACCGTGCGCGGAACGAGCTACCGCGACCTGCTCGACATCCGCCATGCCGCGCTCCGCGCGCACGGCGTCGACGTGCGCACGGAGACGTTCTACGGCCGCCCCGCGGAAGCGATCGGCAGGCGGCTCGATCCGGACGTGCCGACGATGCTGCTGCTCGGCGTGTCGTCGACGTCGTCGTGCCGCAGCCTGATCGACGAGCTTTCGTCTTCCTTCACCGAGCGTCCGCCCGCGGCGACGCTGGTCGTGCGCGGCAACGCGGACGCCGACTCCGACAGCGACACGATCGCGTATCTGCGGAGGCCGGCTTCCGCGCTCGGTTGAGCCGCGGGCCGGCGTGCCGCGCGCCGGAAGGCCGGCGCACCGCCGCCGCGAACGCCTTCACCCGAGATTTCCGATGAGGAGCCATACGATGCCGACGCCCCAGACATCGCCGACCCGCCATCTGCTCGCTGCGCTCGCCGCCTTCGCGGTGCTCGCCGTCGCCGGCGGCTGCGGCAGGGACGGCTCCGCTTCCGGGTCGCGTATGCGGCTCCTCAACGTGTCGTACGACCCTACGCGGGAGCTTTATCAGGAGTTCAACGCCGCGTTCGCCGCGCACTGGAAGGCCCAGACCGGGCAGGAGGTCGTAGTGCAGCAGTCGCACGCGGGCTCCGGCAGCCAGGCCCGCGCGGTCATCGACGGTCTCGACGCGGACGTCGTGACGCTCGCGCTCGCGTACGACATCGACGCGATCCACAAGAACAGCCGGCGTCTGCAAGCGAACTGGCAGTCGCGCCTGCCGTACGGGAGCGCGCCGTACACGTCGACGATCGTGTTCCTCGTGCGCGAGGGCAACCCGAAAGGCATTCGCGACTGGGACGATCTCGTGCGCCCCGACGTCGAGGTCATCACGCCGAACCCGAAGACGTCCGGCGGCGCACGCTGGAACTACCTCGCGGCATGGGGCTACGCGTTGAAGCGCGAGCTCGGCAGCCTCGATCGGCTGTACGGCGCGGAGGCCGACGAGCGCGAGCGCGCGGAGGCGGCGGCGCGTGAGTTCGTCGCCGCGCTCTTCCGTAACGTTCCGGTGCTCGACCGCGGCGCACGCGCGGCGACGAACACGTTCGTGCAGCGGCGCATCGGGGACGTGCTGATCGCGTGGGAGAACGAGGCGCTGCTCGCGATCGAGGAGATGAACGGCAAGGGCATCGAGATCGTGACGCCGTCGATCAGCATCCTCGCGGAGCCGACCGTCGCCGTCGTCGATACCGTCGTCGACCGCCGCGGCACGCGCGCGGTGGCGGAAGCCTATCTTCGCTTCCTCTACACGCCGGAAGGCCAGGACATCGTCGCCCGGCATCATTTCCGCCCGCGTGACCCCGAGGTCGCCGCGCGCTATCGCGACCGCTATCCCGAGCTCGAGCTCTTCACGATCGACGAGGTGTTCGGCGGCTGGGCGAACGCGCAGGCGGTGCACTTCGACGACGGCGGGGTGTTCGACGCCATCTATGCGGCGGGCATGCGATGAGCGCGGGCGCAGCAGGCCTGCTCCAGGGGAAGCGGGCGTCCGATACGCTGCTCCGGCATCGCTGGGTCGAGCCGAGCGTGCTGCCGGGCTTCGGGCTCACGCTCGGCATCACCGGCGCGTTTCTCGCCGCGATCGTGCTGATCCCGATCGCGGCGCTCGTGCTGAAGGCCGCGAGCGTGCCGTTCGACGAGCTCTGGCGCATCGCGACCGAGCCGAGGGCGCTCGCGTCCTACCGGCTGAGCTTCGGTGCGTCTTTGCTCGCCGCGTCGCTGAATGCCGTGTTCGGCTTCATCATCGCGTGGTCGCTCGTCCGCTATCGCTTTCCGGGCCGGCGCATCGTCGACGCGATCATCGACCTGCCGTTCGCGTTGCCTACCGCCGTTTCGGGGATAGCGCTCGCGACTGTCTTCGCGCCGCAGGGCTGGATCGGCCGCTGGCTCGAGCCGTTCGGCATACAGGTCGCGTACTCGTGGGTCGGCGTCGTCATCGCGTTGACGCTGATCGGCCTGCCGTTCGTCGTGCGCTCCGTGCAGCCCGCGCTCGCGGAGGTCGATGCGACGCTCGAGGAGGCGGCCGAGTCGCTCGGGGCGGGGCGTTGGATGACGTTCCGGCGCGTGATCCTGCCGACCGTCGCGCCGGCGCTCGCGACCGGCTTCACGCTCGCGCTCGCGCGGGCGATCGGCGAGTATGGCTCGGTGATCTTCATCGCCGGCAATCTGCCGATGCGGACGGAGATCACGCCGCTCCTGATCGTGATCAAGCTCGAGCAGTACGACTATCTCGGCGCGGCGGCCCTCGGCCTCGTGATGCTGATGATGTCGTTCGTCCTGCTGCTCACGATCAACGCGCTGAACGGCTGGCGGGCGGGGCGCGCCCTCGGGAGGCGGCGATGACCGCGGGCGGGGCGAGCGTGCGCGTCGACGTTCCGGCGAGCGGCAGGGAGCGTCTCGTCCGCATCGTGCTGATCGGCGTGTCGCTGCTCTTTCTAACCGTGATACTGGTGGTGCCGGTCGCCGCGGTGCTCGGCTACGCGTTCGCGGAAGGGCTCGACGCCTATCTCGCGGCGCTCGCATCGCCGGACACGCTCGCGGCCGTGCGCCTGACGCTGACGACGGCGGCGATCGTCGTGCCGCTCAACACCGCGTTCGGCGTCGCCGCGGCATGGGCGATCGCGAAGTTCGACTTCCGGGGCAAGCAGCTCCTGATCACGCTGATCGATCTGCCGTTCTCCGTGTCGCCGGTCATCGCGGGGCTCGTGTTCGTGCTCCTGTTCGGCGCGCAGGGCTGGCTCGGCCCGTGGCTCGATGCGCGGGACATTTCGATCGTCTTCGCGTTCCCCGGCATCGTGCTCGCGATGCTCCTCGTGACGTTCCCCTACGTCGCGCGCGAGCTGATCCCCGTGATGCAGATGCACGGCAGGGAGGCGGAGGAGGCGGCGATCAGCCTCGGCGCGGGCGGCTGGATGACGTTTTTCCGCGTCACGCTGCCGTCGATCCGCTGGGCGCTCCTTTATGGCATCATCCTGTGCAACGCGCGCGCCATGGGCGAATTCGGCGCCGTCGCGGTCGTCTCGGGACACATCCGCGGCCTGACGACCACGATGCCGCTGCAGGTCGAGATCCTCTACAACGAGTACGATCTGACCGGGGCCTTCGCCGTCGCCTCGCTGCTGATGCTGCTCGCGCTGCTCACGATGATCGCGAAGACGACCATCGAGCACTACGGAATGACCCGCCGGCGGCGTCTGCCGCAGATCGCACGCCGGCCCAAAGAGACCGTACGTCACCTCTCCGCATGAAGCTTCGTCCCCCTGGACTCACCGGCCGTCTCGCACTCGTGACGGCGCTGCTCGTGACGCTCGCCGTCGCGGCCGTGTCGATCTTCGGCGCGCGGTCGATGCGGCGGCTCGCCGAGGCCGAGGCTGCGACCCGCGTCGAGCTCGCGGTCGCGGGCGCGCGGGAGGGCTTGAGGCGCAGCACGGAGGATCTGCTGACCGCAGCAAGGGTGCTGGCCGACCGTCCGACGTTGCGACGACTGCTCGGCGCGGCGAGCGTCGATGCCGTCGCGCCGTACCTCGAGACCTACTGCGACGGCGCCGCGCTCGACGGCTGCGCGCTCGTCGAGGACGGCACGGTCGTCGCGGCGAGCGGCGCCGACGTCGACTGGACGCGCGTGCTCGAGTCGGGTCCGCTTCAGGGGGAGCGGTTTCTCGTCGTCGGCGCGGCGCCGTGGCCGCTCGCCGGCGCGAGCGCGCCCGTCCCGGACCATCCCGACCACACGGCGTTCGTCCTGCGGCGGATGGGCGACGAGCTCGCGGAGAGCCTGAGCCAGCGGGTCGGCATCGAGATCGAGATCATCGACTTCGCCACGTTCCTCCCGGGCGTCGGGCCGTTTGCCGTGCTGCATTCCGACGCCCTCGCGAGCGGCGAGCCCGCTGCCGCGCGCGTCGACGCGGCGGGCGTGTATGCGGCGAGCCTGCCGGTCACGGTGTCGACCGGAGAGACGGTCGCGTTGCTCAAGGCGCAGCTGCCGATCGCGCAGGTCATGGATCCGGTCGACACGGCGACGCGGCGCATGCTCGCCGTCGCGGCGGCGATCGCGCTGCTCGCGACGACGGCCGGTATTCTGATCGGCCGGCAATGGATCTCGGGCGTGTTCCGTCTGACGGACGCCGCACGCCGGATCGGCTCCGGCGACCTGTCGGCGTCGATCCCGGAGGAGCGCGGCAAGGAGCTCGGCGTGCTCGCGAGCACGATGGAGGAGATGCGCCGCAATCTGATCGGGTTGACGTCGGAGCTGCGCCGCCGCGAGGCGGAGGCGCAGGCCGTGCTCGGCGGCATCGTCGAGGGCGTGTACGCGGTTGACGCGCTCCGCCGGATCCGGTTCCTGAATCCGCAGGCCGAGCGGCTCTTGAAGGTCCGGGCGAAGGACGCGCTCGGCCGCTTCTGCGGCGACGTGCTGAAGCCGACGAAGGACGCCGAGGGCCGACGGCCGTGCGAGCACGCGTGCCCGATCGTGAAGGCGAGGAAGGCGGGATCCGCGCAGGCCGTCGAGCGGATCGAGCCCTACGGCGGCCGTTACCGCCGGGTCGTGATCGCGAGCTCGGCGCCGGCCGACGGGATGCAGGTGCAGGTGCTGAGAGACGAGACCGAGCTCGAAGCCGTGCGGCGCACGCGCGATACCGTGCTCGCGAATATCTCGCACGAGTTCAGGACGCCGCTCGCCGCGCAGCTCGCGTCGATCGAGCTCTTGCGCGACGGCATCGGCTCGATGTCGGAGGCCGAGCAGCGGCAGCTCGTGACGACGCTCGAGCGCGGCGCGCAGCGCCTGACGTGGCTGATCGACAATCTGCTCGAGAGCGTGCGCATCGAATCCGGGCAGCTCGCGATCAGGCGGCAGAACGTCGTCCTCGCGGAAGTCGTTGCGGCGGCCGTCGAGCTCGTCGGACCGCTTCTCGAACAGAGGGCGCAGTCGCTCGAGGCCGCGGACCTCGATGCTCTGCCGGTGCTGCGCGGCGACCGCCAGCGGCTGACGCAGGTGCTCGTGAACCTGCTCGCGAACGCGAGCAAGTTCGCGCCCGCGGGCAGCACGATCCGCATCGGCGGCCGCGCGGCAAACGGCGCCGTCGAGTTCTGGGTCGAGGACGAGGGCGAGGGGCCGCCCGAGTCCGACACGAGCCGGCTGTTCGAGCAGTTCCAGAGGTCGGGCGGCGAGGATCCCGACGAGAGCGGCCTCGGGCTAGGGCTCTACATCGTCCAGTCGATCGTCGAGCGGCACGGCGGGCGGGTATCGCTCTTTCGGACGCACGAGGCGCGGACGCGAGTGCGGGTCGAGCTGCCGCTCGGCGACGGCACGCATGCGCTGCGGGCGGTCGATGCGCCGCCGGGAGATTCGGGGCGCATCGCCGCCGCGGATGGGAAGCATTGAGCGATGAAAGTTCTCCTTGCGGACGACGATCCGGATCTGTTGTCGGTGACCGGCTTTGCGCTTCAGCAGGCCGGCTTTCTCGTCGTGACGGCGACGGACGGCGCGAGGGCGCTCGAGGCGTTCGAGCGCGAGCAGCCCGATCTCGCGGTGCTCGACATCAACATGCCGAGGATGAACGGCTTCGACGTCGCGCGGAAGCTGCGCGAGAAGAGCTCGGTGCCCGTGCTGATGCTGACGGTGCGGAGCGAGGAGGACGACGTCGTCCGCGCGCTGTCCCTCGGCGCGGACGACTACCTGACGAAACCGTTCAGCCCGAAGATCCTCATCGCGAGGATCAAGGCGTTGCTGCGCCGCGCGGGGCTCGAGGCCGAGGGCACGCTGACGCTCGGCGGGCTGACGCTGCACGTCGACGAGCTGTCGCTCGACGGGTTGCCTCGGGGGGCCGTCAGGCTGACGCCGCTCGAGGCGCGGCTCCTGCAGCTCCTGTTCGCGCACGGCGGCCGCACCGTGCAGACGGAGCGGATTCTGGGGCACGTCTGGGGCAGCCGCGCGGGCGGCAACCGGCAGCTCCTGAAGCAGCTCGTGCATCGGCTCCGTAACAAGATCGAGGCGGACCCCGCCGAGCCGCGGCTGCTGCGGACGGTGCCGAACGCGGGCTATGCGTTCGACGCGGGCGCGGCCGAGACGCGGCCCCGAGGCGGCGAGACGCAGGAGCGGTGACACCGTCGCCCGGCGCTCACGTCGGGCGAGGCTCGGCTTGGGCGAGCTGTGGCGCCCGGCGTGACGTGCGCGATCACGGGGACCTTGGTATCGCAGCGAGCTAGCTAGCTCGTCGGAAAATCGGGTCTCTCGTTGCCACATTTCGCCAGAATCGGGTCCTCGAGAGGCCATCGGCGCCGATGAAAATACCGGCACTTCCCACTCGAGGAGCTGCGGCATGGACGAACGTGTCGGCCGGATTCGCGGCGGCGTCACGCTCAAGGTCGTGTTCATCGGTCTGCTCGCGCTGGTGCTGCTGATCCCGGCGAAGATGATCGAAGGGCTGATCAGCGAACGCAGCGCGCGTGCGGCTTCGGCACGCATGGAGATCGGGAACCTCTGGGGCAATGCGCAGACCGTCGGCGCGCCGATGCTCGAGTTGCCCGTCAGATATACGGAAACCGTGGGCGGCGAGCCGACGCGTTTCGGCGACGTGCTGCTCGTGCTGCCCGAGCAGCTTCGTATCAGCGGTCGGCTCGAGCTCGAGACGCGGCGACGCGGCATCTACGAGTTCCCGGTCTACACGGCGATACTCGACATCGACGGCGTGCTGCCGTCGCCGGATCTCGGCGATCTTGCGGAGCTTCGGGACGTCGAGATCCTGTGGAGCGACGCGGCGATCGTGCTGCCGCTGTCCGACGCACGCCCGATCGCCGAGCCCGTGCGCATACGGATCGCCGATGCGGAGGCCGAGTTCGAGGCCGGCAGCGGTCCGGGATGCGTAGCGACCGCCTCGTCGCCGGCTGCGCTGCCGCCCCTCGTCGGGAGGATCCTAAGGCCGGGACCCGACGCCGGGTCGTCGGCCGCGCTCCTGGCGCCGCAAAGCGCGGTCGCTGCGGCGGCCGCTCCGATTCGCGTGTGCACGTCCGGAGACCGACTCGTCGCACGTTACGCGGCGCTCGGGCTCGAGCCTCTGACGACGCCGCAGGGGTTTTCGCTCCGGCTCACGATCCGCGGCACGAGCCGCCTCCATTTCCTGCCGCTCGGCGACGTGACCGACGTGGACCTCACGTCGTCGTGGCCGTCTCCGAGCTTCGGCGGGTCGTTCGTGCCGGTCGAGCACACGGTGACCGACGAAGGCTTCACCGCGACGTGGCGCGTTCTCGCATTCGGTCGAGGCTATCCGTCGAGCTGGCTGCGCTCCGAAGGGCGCGAGCAGAGGCTCGCGACGACGTCGTTCGGCGTCGATCTCCTTCCGCCGATCGGCGTGCACCAGGCGAGCCTCCGAGCGGTGAAGTACGCGATCCTCTTCGTCGGTTTGACGTTCCTCGTCTACTTCCTGTACGAGGTGTTCGCCGGCCTGCGACTGCACACGCTGCAGTATCTCGCGGTCGGCGCAGCAGACTCGCTGTTCTTTCTTCTGCTGCTCGCGCTCGCGGAGCACGTCGGCTTCGAGCTCGCCTACGTCGCGAGCGCGCTCGCGTCGACCGTGCTCGTCGCCGCGTACAGCGCGGCGGTCCTCGGCGGCGGCCGGCGCGCGGTGCACGTCGCGGGCATGCTCGCGCTCGTCTACGCATATCTCTACGTCGCGCTCAAAGCCGAGGATTACGCGCTTCTGATCGGCGCGTTCGGTCTCTTCGCGACGCTCGCGACGTTCATGATGGTGACGAGGAAAGTCGACTGGTTCGCGCTGAGCTTCGACCCGCAGCGGAGCTCGGGCGGCGGGTCCGCGTGATTCGACGCCTGGACCGGGAGCGGCGCTCGCTCCCGGGCGCTGCGCCGGTGAATCAGAACGTGATGTTGAGCTGCAGCGTATACACCCTTCCCAATGTGTCGTAGGCGCTCGGGAAAGTATTGCCCGAGTTGAAGTCCGTGGACGCGGCCTCGTTGCCGACGATCGGCGGATCCTCGTCGGTCACGTTCATGGCGCCGAACGAGAGCAGGTACCGGTCGCGGAAGTGGTAGCTCGCGTAGAGGTCGAGGTAGTCGAACGCGTCGACGTGGCGAAAGGCTTCGAACACACCCTCGGCCTCCGGCGGCTCCACGTCCACCGAACCGATGTGCCGCCACAGCGCCGAGATCGACAGCGCGTTGTAGTTCCAGGTCGTGCGCTGGATCCAGCGGATGTCGGGACGCGGCGCCTGACAGCTCGTGCCGTAGAAGCCGTTGCAGTCGACGACGGGAAGCGCCTCGAGGCTCTGGAACTCGTGCGTCAGGTACTTGTTCACCGTGCCGGAGAAGCTCAAGTCGCCCCGGCCGACGCCGATGCCGAACGCGAAGCCGAGCTCGACGCCTTCCGCGCGCAGGAACACCTTGTTCCGCGTGAACAGCTCGACGCCCGCGCCCGGCAACGTCAGGGTGCCTCCGACACGGCGGACCTTGCTGCACTCGCTTTCGATGCCGAGCACGTAGCACGCGTCGAGGACTTCCTGCGGCGTGAACTCCTCGATCGGATCCTGGATGTCGATGTCGTAGTAGTCGAGCGAGAAGACCGGGCTCAGCACGCCGCCGAACTCGGGCGTCCATACGAAGCCCACGGTGGTCGTATCGGCCTGCTCGATCTCCGGCAGGTTGTCGAGATCCGTTCCTTCGATGATGTCGACCTGGCCGGCGACGATGTCCTCGACCGTGCCGACCTGTGCAGCGGACATGCCCGTCGCCATGCATCTTGCCTGCAGCGTCGCGTCGATGTTGTCTGCGTTCGCTATGGAGCACGGATCGAGCCGGGCATTGTCGAGGCCGCCGACCTGCGGGCTCGACAGCTCGTCGACGTTCGGTGCGCGCGCCGCCCGCTGCCGCATGACGCGGAACAGCAGCGTGTCGATCGGCCGCCAGTTGAGCCCCGCCTTCCACGTGTCGTCCGTGCCGGAGGGGTCGTAGTCCGAATATCGATAGCCGAGCTCGAGATCGAGCGACTGCTCGGCGTCGAGCAGCGGAATCAGCGCCTCGGCGAAGATTTCGCTGACGTCGAAGCCCCCGTCGATCGGCAGCAGGTAGCCGCCGGCACCGCCGAGACAGCTGTCCGGCGCGAGCTTCAGACACTCGTCGGGGAGCAGACGGGCCGTCTCGTCGCGGTGCTCGACGCCGAAGCTGAAGGCCGCCGGCTCGGACGCCGAAGGCAGCTGCAGGCGAGCGAACGAGCCGGTGACGAACCCGGTGACGATCAGCTGCTCGTAATCCTGCTCCTGGAGGGCCGTCGCGCTCGCGTAGGCCGCCATCTCGGGCGTGATGCTCCCGTAGCCGCCAAACAGGTCGATCGGCACGCAGCTCGCATCGCCGTTCAGGCACGTCGCGCCGTCGAGCGTCTGCAGCGCGTTGCCGATGTTCGTCAGGTTCGTATAGCCGCCGCGGCGGAGCACGCGGTTCGTTTCGCCGTACTGGAACGACGCGTCGTAGGCCCAGTCCTCGGTGATGTCGCCTCGCAAACCGAGCGTCACCTGGAAGAGCTCGTTGTCGAAATCCTCTGTGCGGTTCCCGAGCTCGACCGTCCGGCGACGATAGGAGATGTTGAGCTCGTCCTCGGCGTCGACGACGCCGTTGCCGTTGACGTCGTTCCAGTTGTGGAACAGGAAGTCGCCCGGATTGTCCGGGTCCGGAACGTCGTCCAGATTCACCGTTCCCGCGAGGCGTCCGGCCTCGGCCGCGGCAATGATCGCCTCGCGTGCCTGGTCGCCGATGAGCGGGTTCGCGAGCGGCGTGAAGTACGGGTTCGCGAAGACGCCGGAAGGGGCGACCTGCTGCTGCACCTTGCTCTTCCCGTAATTGAACATCGAGTAGACCTCGGCGCTCTCACCGAGCTCTAGGCTCGCGAGAGCCGTTCCGGTGAAACGCTCGAGCGGCGTCTGGTAGTAGTTGAACGGGTTGAAGTTGAAGACGCTGCAGTCCTCGCCGAGCGTGCCGTCGTCCCGGAACTGGCCGAGGCCCGGGCCGCCGGCGATCGAGACGCGCGTCGGGAGCGTGGTGGTCGAGCCGCCGGAAGCGACGGACCCGGGCCCGCCGCATCCTTCCGGCGCCGGGATCGGTCCCTCGCCCGCGAGGAACTCTTCGTAGCCCGCGCCGGTTGCGGTCTCGATGCCGACCTGACCCAACGGCCGTGCGCCGAGGAGCACCGCATCGCGATCCTGGTAGCCCAGGCTGAGCACGATGTTGCCGCGATCGTCGGCCGCGTTCGTGCCGAGCGTGATCGCGAAGTACCGATCGTCGCCGTCCCGCTCGCTCGTTTGCGAGCTGTTCATCCTGATGTCGACGCCCTCGAAGTTGTCTCGCAGGATGACGTTGATGGCGCCCGAGATCGCATCCGAGCCGTAGACGGCGGAGGCGCCGCCCGTGATGATGTCGATGCGCTCGATCAGCGCGGTGGGGATCATCGAGACGTCGACCTCACCGTCGTCGTTGAACGGTACGGCGCGCCTGCCGTCGATCAGGACGAGGTTGCGCTGCGGGCCGAGGCCGCGCAGGTTGATGGTCGTGGCGCCCTCGGTGCCGTTGTTCACGTTCTGATTGTCGCCCGGCACGGTGATCGGCAGGAGCCGCACGATCTTCTCGAGCTCCGGCTCCTGCTGAAGACGGATTTCCTCGTCGGAGACGGAATAGATCGGGCTCGACGACACGACGCCCGGTTGTCGGATGCGCGTGCCCGTGACGATGATTTCCTCGGGCGGTTCGGCCTCCTGCGCGAAGGCCGCAGGCAGAGCGGTGACGCTCGTGACCGCGCCGGCCAGGACGGAGAGACGAGCTGCTTTGTGTAAGGGGATGCGCCGCAGCGCAGGCCGAGAAGTGACTGGCGATCGTCGAAAGACAGCGGGACAGGGCTCGATATGGGTACGCATGAGAGCCTCCCGTGGGTACGGCCCATCAAACTCAATTCGTCATGCAAATCTCCTCACTACGAACGACTGGAGCGAAACGGACTAATTCCTGGTCCGCGATAAGTCGAGCATACATCTAACGTGTGGCGGCAGCCATACAAGCCTTCGCTGCCGTGGATCGACGGGTGGCGAATCGGTTGCGGGCCTCGCGCGGCGGTGCGCGGCGCTCGATCGTGACCGGCCGACGCCGAGGTGGGGTCCCTGTCGGGTGCGCCCTGGCGAGTAGCGTGTCCGGGTGCAGCCTCTTCGAGAAAACTCGCGTTGGCTCAACTGGTTATGGCGAAGAGGGGGCGGTGCCCCTCGGCCGGACGGGCCGCCCCTGGGACGCTTCTACTTCTTCTACTGGATACACTCGCGTGGCGGTATCTGCGCCAATCTAGAGATAGTAGGGCGGTAGGGTATATCCTCGCGCTAGAGAATCTGTATACATTGCGTCGCACGCTTCCTTTTTGATGCCGGTTTCCGGCGCACGCCGGCGCCGGCACGAGCGAGGGGAGAGGAAGGAATGCGGGAGAGGACGGTGCGCGAGGGCCTCCGCGCCTTGAAGGTCGGGCGGCTCCTGGCGGTGAGCGCGGCCGCCGCGCTGGCTCTAAGCACGACGGCCGGCGCTGCCGCGGCGGAGGCCGTGGTCACAGCCGCGCGCGACGGAGATCTTGCCAGGGTCCGCGAGCTGATAGGGGCGGGCGCGGACGTCGATCAGCCCGAGCCGGACGGCTCGACTCCGCTGCTCTGGGCCGCCTATCACTCCGACGTCGAGATGGTGCGGGCGCTGCTCGACGCGGGCGCCGATCCCGACGCCGCGAACCGGTTCGGCATGACGCCGCTGATGCAGGCGAGCCGATACGGCGACGCGGACGTGATTCGCGCGCTGCTCGACGGCGGCGCGTCGCTCGACGTCGAGCATCCGGAAGGCGTGACGCCGTTGATGATGGCGGCGCGCTCCGGAAGCGTGCCCGCGGTCTCTCTGCTCCTCGAGCGCGGCAGCGACCCGAACGCGGTCGAGTCGCAGTGGAATCAGACGGCGTTGATGTGGGCCGCCGCGGAGGGGCATCTCGAGGTCGTCGACGTGCTGCTCGACGCCGGCGCCGATCCGAACATGCAGGCGCGCGTCACCGAGCTCACGCGCCGCAGCACCCGCACCGATTTTCCGACCGGCGGCTTCACGGCGCTGATGTGGGCCGCGCGCAATGGCGACGAAGCGATCGTCAGGCGCCTCGTCGAAGGCGGCGCCGACATCAACATGAAGAACGGCGACGGCGCGACCGCGATGATGCTCGCGATCATCAACGATCGCTTCGACTTCGCGGCGAAGCTGCTCGAGCTCGGCGCCGATCCGAACGACGGCTCGTTGTATCGGGCCGTCGAGATGCGCGATGCGACGACGGACTGGCTCGCGAAGGACGGCAGTCGGCTGCGCGCGAATCACCCGAACGAGCTGACGGCGCTCGATCTGATCCGTCTGCTGCTCGAGGCCGGTGCGGACCCGAACAAACCGTACGTCGGCCAGATGCACTCGACGTCGATGTGCTGCGACACGTTCGAGAACGGGACGCCCTTCTACAGAGCCGCGATCGCCGCGGACGTCGCCGCCCTCGAGCTCATGATCGCGCACGGCGCCGATCTCGAGTGGTCGCCGCAGGCGGTCGAGGGCGGCGGCGGAGGACCGGCGGCGAACCGCAACGTCGGCAAGACGCCGCTGATGGTCGCGATGGACGGCGGCAAGGGCGTCGGCATGGCCGGCGGCCCGGGCGACATCCGCGAGGGCCGCCCGCCGCCGTTCCGCGAGGAAGCGAACCGCTCGCCGGCCGACGCCGTGCGGCTGCTGCTCGAGGCGGGCGCCGATCCGGACGCCGTCACGCCGGACAAGGGCGAGAGCGCGCTGCACCTCGCGTCCCGCAGCGGCAAGCTCGACATCATCCGGATACTCGCGGACGCGGGCGCGACGCTCGATCTCAGGAACAAGGACGGGGAGACCGCGCTCGAGATCGTCGAGAAGATGCCGCCGCGGGAGCCGCCGCCGCTGACCGGAGCACAGGCGGGAGAGCCGCAGGGCGCGCAACCCGCGGAGGTCGCGGAGCTCCTGCGCACGCTGATGGCGGAGCGCGGGCTGCTCGCGGACGCGTCGTCCGTGCAGGCCGCCGCCGACGCGGCGGAGGCGCGATGAGCCGGCTCGTCTACGTCGGAGCCGTCGGGCTCGCCGCAGCCGCGGGGGTGACGGGCTACGTCCTGTGGTCGCAGCAGCCGCAGGCGCGCCTCGAGACGCACTGGGCGATGCTCGATCGCTACTGCATCGATTGTCACAACGACGCCGAGTACACCGGCGACCTGTCGTTCGAAGGACGCAGGCCGGAGAACGTCGCCGCCGAGGCCGCCGTCTGGGAGAGGGCGATCCACAAGCTCCGCCTCGGCATGATGCCGCCGCGGGACCAGCCGCAGCCGGACCCCGAGGTGCGCGCGCAGTTCGTGAGCGCGCTCGAGAGCACGCTCGATGCGGCCGCGCGGGAGCAGCCGTACGCCGGCGTGACGACGGTGCATCGGCTGAATCGCGCGGAGTATCAGAACGTGGTCCGCGACCTGCTCGGCGTCGAGGCCGATCTCGAGAGCATGCTGCCGAGCGACGGCGGCGACTTCGGTTTCGACAACATCGCGCAGCTGCTCGGAACGTCGCCGATGCTGCTCGAGCGCTATCTGACGGTCGCGTTCCGAGTCGCCGACCTCGCGATCGGCAATCCCGAGGCGGTCGTGACGGCCACGACCTACTCGATCCCGATGGAGATCACTCAGGACTATCACCTCGAGGGGCTGCCGCTCGGCACGCGAGGCGGGATTGCCGTCACGCATACGTTCCCGGCAGACGGCGAGTACGTCCTGTCCGGGCGGCTGATCCGCGGCGTCGAGGAGGGGCTCTTCGGCGTCGAGGGCCACGACATCCCGCACGAGTTCCTCGTGCTCGTCGACGGCGTGCAGGTCTACTCCGCGATGATCGGCGGGAAGGAAGACCACGAACTGAGCCTCGAGAAAGGCATCAACGTCGCGCAGGCGGCGATCGACGAGAAGCTGACGTCGCCGCCGATCGCGATCACCGCGGGTCCGCACGAGGTCGCGTTCACGTGGAGGGAGCGCACCGCCAGGGAGCAAAATGCGTGGGAGCCGTCGCTGCGCGCGTCGCTCGAGATCCATAACCCCTCGGGCATGCCGCGGCTCGAGATGGGCGTCATCGAAGGCCCGTTCAACGTGACCGGCGTCAGCGAAACGCCGACCCGCGCGCGCATCTTCGTCTGCCGTCCGGAAGCGGAGGCGGACGAGGCGCCGTGCGCCGAGCAGATCATCTCGACGCTGGCGAGGCGGGCGTTCCGCCGGCCGGTCACCGAGGAAGACGTCGCCCCGATCATGGCCTTCTACGAGCAGGAGCGCGAAGCAGGCGGCAGCTTCGATCAGGGCATCCACGCGGCCCTGACGCGGATACTCGTCAGCCCGTTCTTCCTGTTCCGCGCGGAGAAGGAGAACCCCGACGTTCCTCCCGGCGGGACGCATCCGATCGACGACTTCGAGCTCGCTTCGAGGCTCTCCTTCTTCCTCTGGTCGAGCATCCCGGACGAGGAGCTGCTGACGCTGGCCGAGCAGGGGCGGCTGCGCGAGCCCGACGTGCTCGAGGCGCAGGTGCGGCGCATGGTCGCGGATGCGCGCGCCGATGCGCTCGTCGAGAACTTCACGGGTCAATGGCTGCAGCTCAGGAATCTCGAGCAGAGGGTCAAGCCCGACCTCCTGCTCTTCCCCGATTTCGACGGCAACCTGCGCAACGCGTTTCGCCGGGAGACCGAGATGCTGTTCGCGCACGTGCTGCGCGAGGATCGGTCCGTCCACGAGCTCCTGACCGCCGACTACACGTTCGTGAACGAGCGGCTCGCGCGTCACTACGGCATCCGCGGCGTGTACGGCTCGCGTTTCCGAAAGGTCGCTCTCGAGGACCCGAACCGGCGCGGGATCCTCGGGCACGGCAGCATCCTGTCGCTGACGTCGGCGGCGAGCCGGACGTCGCCGATCATCCGCGGCAAGTTCATCATGACCGAGATCCTGAACAACCCGCCGCCCGCGCCGCCCGGCAACGTGCCGGCGCTCGAGGAGAGCGCGCCGGTCGGCCGGCCGTCGACGGTCCGCGAGCAGCTCGAGCTGCACCGCGCGAATCCGAACTGCGCGACGTGCCACAACGTGATCGATCCGCCCGGTTTCGCGCTCGAGAATTTCGACGCGGTAGGGCAGTGGCGAGACAAGACGGCCGAGGGCCTCGAGATCGACGCCTCGGGCGTGCTCGCCGACGGCAGCGTGGTCGACGGACCCGCCGAGCTGCGTGAGGCGCTCGTCGAGGATCCGGAGATCTTCGCGAGCACCGTGACGCAGAAGCTCATGATCTACGCGCTCGGGCGCGGGCTGACGCCTCGCGACATGCCCGTCGTGCGCAGCATCGTGCGGCGGGCGGCCGAGGACGATTACCGGATGATGTCCATCATCCTCGGTATCGTGGACAGCTTTCCTTTCCAGATGCGCCGCAACAAGCCGCAGCCGGACGCGGCCGTTTCGGTCGCGGAGACGAGGGAGTAGAGCCGTATGTTCATCACGAAGAAGCACTTGGATCGCCGTACGTTCCTGCGCGGTGCAATGGGTGTCTCGATCGCTTTGCCGCTGCTCGACGCGATGATTCCGGCTGCGACGGCGCAGTCGCTGACGGCGGCACGGGAAAGGCACCGCTTCGGCGTGATCTACATGCCGAACGGGATCTATCCCGACATGTGGCATCCGAAAGAGACGGGCCGCGACTTCGAGTTCAACACGATCATGAAGCCGCTCGAGCGGCACCGTGAGTTCCTGACGACGATCAGCCAGCTCAAGGCGCCCGACGGCGGCAAGGACATGGGCGGCATCCACATGGGCGCGAGCGCCGCGTTCCTGAACGGCACGGGGCCGATCGGCAGGAACGGCGAGTTCAACCGCGTCGAGTCGAAGAAGTCGATCGATCAGTACATCGCCGACGCGATCGCCGAGGACACGCCGCTCCGCTCGCTCGAGCTCGGCACGGAGGACATGGGCACGTCGGCCGGCGCGTGCGACGGTTATCCGTGCGTCTTCTTCAATACGATGGCGTGGGCCGACGACACGAGCCCGCTGCCGGTCGTCGTCAATCCGCAGGTCACGTTCGAGCGGATGTTCGGCGATCCCGGCACGCCGGAGCAGCGCATCATGCGGCTCAGGCGGAAGCAGAGCCTTCTCGATTCCGTCACGGAGGACGTCGCGCGGCTGCAGCGCGAGATCGGCGCGTCCGACAACGCGATTCTCGACGAGTACCTGACGAACGTCCGCCGCGTCGAGGCGCAGCTGCAGAAGATGGAGGCGCGCGCCGAGGTGCTCCGGAGCACGTCCGAAGGCCCGGTCGGGATCCCGTACGATTTCGACGAGCACATGACGGTCACGTACGACCTGATCCACCTCGCGTTCCAGGGCGACCTCACGCGCGTGTTCAGCTTCATGATCGGGCACGAGGCGAGCGGGCGCAGCTACGCGCACGTCGGCGTGCCGGAGCCGCACCACTCTACGTCTCATCACAAGAACACGCCGGAGAGCCTCGACCTCTACGCGCGGATCAACACCTATCACATGGTCAAGCTCGCCGAGTTCGTCGACAAGCTGAAGGCGACGCCGGACGGCGACGGCACGCTGCTCGACTCGTCGCTCCTCTATTTCGGCGCCGGCATGAGCAATGGCCTGCTGCACGATCGGCACAACGTGCCCGCGTTGCTGCTCGGGCGCGCGAACGGCCGGCTGCAGGGCAACCGGCACATCGCGGCGAACAAGGACGAGCCGACCGCGAATCTGCTGATCGCGCTCGCCGACAAGCTCGGCGCCGAGGTGGATTCGATCGGCCACAGCACGGGGCGGCTCGAGATCTAGCTCGAGCCGCGCGCTTCCGCCGCAGCGTCGTCTCGGCGTGTAAACGCGGCGCGTCTCTCTGCCCACGCGGGGCGTCCTCTGGCCCGCGGCGTGTTCTCCGAGCGCACGGCGCGTCTTCTGCCCGCGGTGCGTCCTCCATGCGCCCGGCCTTCGGCGTCGGCAATGCGGGCGCGCTCGCAATGCCGATCGGCCGCGGCGGCGTTACGATAGCCCTATCGGCAGGCGGTGCGACGGAGGGAAACGTGTCTTCGCGCGCCGAGCAACCAGGCAGGCACGATCCTCTCGATCTGCTCGATACCGAGTCGCTGCTCGACGACGATCACCGGCTCGTGCGCGACAGCGTGCGGCGCTTCGTCGACGCGGAGGTGCTGCCGATCATCGGCGACTGCTTCGAGCGCTGCCGCTTCCCGCGCGAGCTCGTGCCGAAGCTCGGCGAGCTCGGGGTGCTCGGCAGCTCCCTCGAAGGCTACGGGTGCGCCGGTCTCGACGCCGTCAGCTATGGCCTGATCTGCCGCGAGCTCGAGCGAGGCGACGGCGCGGTGCGCAGCTTCGCATCCGTGCAGAGCTCCCTCACGATGTATCCGATACACGCCTTCGGCTCGGAAGAGCAGAAGGCGCGGTGGCTGCCGCCGCTCGCCGCGGGCCGGGCGATCGGCTGCTTCGCGCTGACGGAGCCGCACGCGGGCTCGGATCCCGCGAGCATGCGCACCCGCGCGCGGCGTGACGGCAGCGACTTCGTCCTGAACGGCGCGAAGATGTGGATCACGAACGGCAGCATCGCCGACGTCGCGGTGGTCTGGGCCCGCACCGACGAAGGGATACGCGGCTTTCTCGTCGAGCGCGGCATGCCGGGCTTCGAGGCACGCGAGATCGAGCGCAAGCTCTCGATGCGCGCGTCCGTGACGTCCGCGCTGTACCTCGATGACGTGCGGGTGCCGCGCGAGAACGTGCTTCCCGGCGCGACGGGGCTCGGCAGCGCGCTGCGCTGCCTCGGCGAAGCCCGTTTCGGCATCACGTGGGGCGCCGTCGGCGCGGCCGAGGCGTGTCTCGCCGAGGCGCTCGACTACGTCGGCTCGCGGGTCATGTTCGGGCGCCCGCTCGCCGCGACGCAGTCGATCCAGGTGCGCCTCGCGGAGGCCGCGCGCCGGCTCGCAACGGCCCGGCTGCTCGCGCTCCGGCTCGCACGCCTCAAGGACGAAGGGCGGCTCGACCCGGCGCAGGTGTCGCTCGGCAAGTGGCACAACGTTCGAACGGCGCTCGACATCGCGCGCGACTGCCGCGACATGCTGGGCGCCGCCGGGATCACCGTCGATCATTGCACGATTCGGCACATGCTGAACCTCGAGAGCGTGATCACGTACGAAGGCACGGAAACCGTGCATGCGCTCGTCGTCGGCAAGGCGCTGACGGGAACGAGCGCGTTCTGACATCGTCCGGCGGCCTCCGGGCGACGACCGGGAGGAGGGCGACGAATGCACAGAGTGCTCCTGCTCGGAGCGGGCAAGATCGGACGCATGATCGCGGCGCTCCTGTCGGACGCCGGCGATTACGACGTCCTCGTCGGCGACGTCGACGACGGAAGGCTCGCACGTGTCGGCGATCGGGCCCGCGTCTCGACGCTGCGCGTCGATGCGTCGACGCGGGCGTCGGTCGAGGCCGTGCTCGACGGCCGCTCGGTCCTGATCTCCGCATTGAGCTACCGCTTCAACGTGCCGCTCGCGGAGATCGCGCGCGCGGCCGGCGTCTCCTACTTCGACCTGACCGAGGACGTCGAGACGGCGCGCCGCATCCGCGCGATCGCGGCCGGGGCGCGGCCGGGGCAGATCTTCATGCCGCAGTGCGGTCTCGCGCCGGGGTTCGTCGCGATCCTCGCGTATCACCTGACGAAGAGCTTCGATCGGCTCGACTCCGTGCGGATGCGCGTCGGCGCGCTGCCGCGCTTCCCGTCGAACGCGCTGCGCTACAACCTGACGTGGTCGACCGACGGACTGATCAACGAGTACTGCAACCCGTGCGAGGCGATTCGCGGCGGACGCCGCGTCGAGCTGCCGCCGCTCGAAAACCTCGAGCACTTCTGGCTCGACGGCGTGCAGTACGAGGCATTCAACACGTCGGGCGGCGCCGGCTCCCTCGTCGATACCCTCGACGGCAAGGTGCGCGAGCTCGACTACAAGACGATTCGCCATCCCGGGCACCGCGATCTGATGTCGTTCCTCGTGAACGACCTGCGGCTCGGCGAGCGGCGGGATCTCCTGAAGGACGTGCTCGAGCGGGCGATCCCCGTGACGTTCCAGGACGTCGTCGTCGTGTTCTGCACCGTGAGCGGCTGGCGTCGCGGCCAGTTCGTGCAGATCGGCGACTCGCGGACGCTGCGCTCCGACACGCTGCTCGGCGAGAGCTGGAGCGCGATCCAGATCAGCACCGCGGCGAGCGTCTGCGCGGCCGTCGATCTCGCGCTCGAGGGGCGGCTCCCCGAGCGCGGATTCGTGCGTCAGGAGCAGATCGCGCTCGACGACTTTCTCGCGAACCGGTTCGGCAGGCGCTACGGCGGCGGGTCTCGTCCGCCCGAGGTGAAGGCGGCATGAGCGCGCGCTCGACTGCGGCGCGCGTTCGCGAGCTGCTCGACCGGCTCGGCGTCCCGGCCGTGCCGCAGGCGGTCTGCGTCGACGGCGAATGGCGCACGGGCCGCGGCGAGCGGGATGCCGTCAGGTCGCCGATCGACGGCAGCGTGCTCTGCGAGATGGCGCTCGCCGGCCCGGCCGACGTTCGCGCGGCCGCGGCGGCCGCGGCGGCGAGCTTCACGCGCTGGCGGGACGTGCCCGCGCCGCGGCGCGCCGAGCTCGTCCGTCGGATCGGCGAGGCGCTCCGCGAGCACAAGGACGCTCTCGGCGCGCTCGTGAGCTTCGAGACGGGCAAAATCCTCGAGGAGGGCCGCGGCGAGGTGCAGGAGATGATCGACGTCTGCGACTTCGCGGTCGGCCTCGGCCGTCGGCTCTACGGCCTCACGATCGCGAGCGAGCGGCCGCAGCATCGGCTCGCGGAGCTGTGGCATCCGCTCGGTCCGGTCGGCGTGATCACGGCGTTCAACTTCCCGGTCGCCGTCTGGGCCTGGAATGCGATGATCGCACTCGTCTGCGGCGACGGCCTCGTGTGGAAGCCCTCGGAGAAGACGCCGCTGACGGCGATGGCGTGCCAGGAGATCGTGCGGCGGGCCGCGGCCGCGGCAGCGGCGCCTCCGGGGCTCTCGAACCTCGTCGCCGGCGCTGCGGACGTCGGCCAGGCGCTCGCCGCCGATGCCGCGTTCCCGCTGATCTCGGCGACCGGATCCGTGCGGATGGGCCGCGCGGTCGCGCAGACCGTCGCGGCGCGGCTCGGCCGCTCGCTGCTCGAGCTCGGCGGCAACAACGCCGCAATCGTCGCGCCGAGCGCGGACCTCGAGCTCGCGCTGCGCGCGATCGTCTTCGCCGCGGCGGGCACGTGCGGGCAGCGCTGCACGAGCCTGCGCCGTCTCGTCGTGCAGCGCAGCATTTCGGACACGCTGCTCGAGCGGCTCCAGGCGGTGTATCGGCGTCTGCCGATCGGTGATCCGCTCGAGCACGGCGTGCTCGTCGGGCCGCTGATCGACGAGCGAGCCTTCGATGCGATGCAGCGCGCGCTCGCGGAGCTTCGGGCGTCGGGCGCGATCGTCCACGGCGGCGAGCGCATCGCCGAGGGCGTGCCGGCCGGGGGCTGGTACGTGCGCCCCGCGATCGTCGAGGTCTCGGGCGACGAGCCGCTGGTCCGCGAGGAGACGTTCGCGCCGATCCTCTACTTCATACGCTACGACACGCTCGATGAAGCGATCGCGGCGAACAACGCCGTTCCGCAGGGACTCGCGTCCGCGATCTTCACGAACGACCTGCGCGAGGCGGAGCGCTTCTGCTCGGCCTCGGGATCCGACTGCGGCATCGTGAACGTCAACATCGGCACGAGCGGCGCCGAGATCGGCGGCGCGTTCGGCGGCGAGAAGGACACCGGCGGCGGCAGGGAGTCGGGCTCCGACGCGTGGAAGGCCTACATGCGGCGCGTGACGAGCACGATCAACTACTCGCGCGAGCTGCCCCTCGCGCAGGGCATCCGCTTCGAATGGGGGGAGTGACGGTGCTCGCGCGATCGGCGTCGGCTCGATCTCGCCGGGTGGCCGGCGCGGCATCCATTAGTCCGTCGGGCAGCCGCAGGTAGACCGCACCGAAGGGCAGCGGCGGCCCGACCGTGTCCGGGGCGACGTCCGTATTCAGCGATCCGCGGACGAGGCGGACGCGCCCGCGGTCCGCGTCTGCTCGATCCACGCCCGCCAGCGCCCGTAATCGCGCTCGCCGAAGGCCTCGCCGCTGATCGTCCTCAGGATCTGGTAAGCGGGAACGTGGTTGTTCGGCTTCTCGAGGCGCAGCAGCCGCAGCACCGCCGGCGCGATCGCGAGAATGTCGTCGCGGTACTCCGGGCGATCGGCGAGGGCTGCGATCAGAGACGCCGCCTTGTTGCGGCACCCGCTGTCCGGATCGTCGATGCGCCTTCCGAGCGGCGCGAACGGGATAACGACCTCGCGGTCTCGTTGCGCGACCATCAGCAGCACGCGCATCGCGTTGTTGCGCACGAGCGGGGAGGGATCGTCGAGAGACGGGATGAGGTCGCGGACGAGCGCGTGGGCGTCCTCGACGTGGGCGAGCACGAACGCCGCGTGGCCGCGCTTCTGCGGATCGGCATCCTCGCGCAGCACGCGCACGAGCGCATCGTGGTGCTCGCGCGCGGCGCGATCGAAGCGCTCGAGGAACGGCTCGAGCGCAGGGTGCTCGAAGCCGACGATACAGTGATGCGCCGGGCAGCGCTCGATGGCCAGTGGAATCTGCCGTTTCTGCAGGAGGTCGAAGCTCGTCCTCTCGTACTCGACCCAGGACGCGAGCACGTCATCGGGATCGGGCACCGAGCCCGTCGGCTCGGCGCCGAACGACAGCCGCGTCGCCGCGTCCGCGGCGTCCACGAGCTCGATCGTCGCGTTCAACACGTTCGCGTCGTCTGCGAACGTCGTCGTGATGTCGAGGGCCACGAATGCGAAATCGCCGCTCGCCCGGATCGACTCGACGATCTCGTCGTGGATACGCCCGATCGCTTCCTCGTCGTTCGCCGAGACGGCCGCGACGAGCTTGCGGATCGCGGGCGCGTAGCGTCGTTTGAGCTCGTCGGCATCGAGCTGCGCCGTCCGGTAGACGTCGATGCTCTCGAGGCGGGTCGGCGGAGGCTGCGCGTCGGCCGGCGCGGCGAGAGCGGCGAGGGCAAGGGCCGTCGCGGCGAGTGGGTATCGGAGAATACCCGGCAAGGGCCTCGAAGGCATTCGTCTCGTCATCGGCGGTCTCCTCGCCGTCGATTCCGAACGGGGCGGAGCGGCGCTCCGGCGCTCATCGCCGTGCTACAATACTTTATTATCGTGCTACGATAATTTTGCTTGCTTCCGAAGTCAAGAGGACTACGACCATG
Source organism: Gammaproteobacteria bacterium (assembly GCA_036381515.1). GTDB lineage: Bacteria > Pseudomonadota > Gammaproteobacteria > Steroidobacterales > Rariloculaceae > ZC4RG20. The sequence continues at coordinate 47,147 of DASVCR010000034.1, forward strand.
ACCCGCACCGCCGCTCCTCGTGCCGTCGCTCGGCCGGCCAAAAGGCTGAGCGCCGCGCTGTCCGCGCTGTGCCTCGCGTTCGCCGTCGTCCTGCCGGTGCTGTCGCTCGCGCTGCTCGCGCTCGAGCCCGAGCTGCTCACGGAGGGACTCGGGCTGCCCGCATCGTCCGCGGACTCGGCGGCTTCGACCTTCTCCGCGATTCAGCGCGTCCTCATCGTCGTGATCGGCTTCGTGCCGATCGCGTTCATGACGTACGCCCTCGTGTGCGCGCATCGCTGCTTCAAGAGCTTCGCTCGCGGCGATTACTTCACGTTGCGCGTCGTCAGGAGCCTCAGGGGGCTCGCGGCGGGCATCGCGCTGTGGACGATCGCGGGCGGGCTCACGCAACCGCTCCTCGGCGTCCTGCTCACGCTCGCGGAGGAGGAGCTCAGCGTCAGCGTGTCGTTCGGCACGAGCGGTCTCTTCACGCTGCTCTTCGCCGGCATCGTCTGGCAGATCGCGGACATCATGACGAAAGCGGTCGCGCTTGCCGAAGAGAACGCGCAATTCGTCTGACGAGGGAGCCGGATCCGTGCCCATCGTCGTTAAGCTCGACGTCGTGCTCGCCGACCGCAAGGTGAAGTCGAAGGAGCTCGCGCAGCACGTCGGCATCACGGAAGCGAACCTGTCGCTGCTCAAGCAGGGCAAGGTGAAGGGCGTTCGCTTCGAGACGCTCGAGAAGATCTGCGAGTACCTGGACTGCCAGCCCGGCGACATCCTCCGCTACGAGCGCGCCGAGGCGCCCGCGCGCAAGCCCCGGGCGCTGCGGCGGGCGTGAGCCGGGCTCCGGCTAATCGCGGTCGGGGGGATCCTCGAGCGACTTCCGCAGGCTTTCGAGCAGGTCGGATTCCTCGTCGGCCGCCGAGGGACCGTCTATCCGCTCGTACCGATACCGGTCCTTGACCAGCCGATTGATGAACTTTCCCTTCGAGTCCACGCGAACGAGCCACTCGTACACGGACGGCGGCACGTCGAAGTAGCGATAGACCCGCGACGACGAGAACTCGACGTCGAGCGTGCGGGCCTCGGCGTCGTATGCGACGCCGCGGATGCCTTTCGATCTCACCGGAACCACTTCGAGCGACCCGAGGCGTCGCGACGACGAGCGTTGCCGGCCGCTTCAGTACCTCCGCGGCACCGGATCGGAGCTCGGCCAGAACCGCGCGGTCGAGATCGGCAGGCCCTTGAAGAACGCGTTGATCGAATGGATCTGGTCGCCCCACACCTTGAACGCCTCGAACGTCACGAGCGAGTTGCCCTCGCCGTACTGGTTGCCGGTGTGGCCGAAATTCATCCACAAGAGCACCGTGCCGTTCTCCTCGTCGACGGCGGCGACGCTCGCGATGATGCCCGGGTGCACGATGATGTTCTGCTCGTACATGCGCCGCCGCGGATCCGTCTGGTCGGCGGTGATCACGCCGTTCTCGACCCGGTACGCATCGTCCGAGAACGGCGTGCCGGCGTCGGTGAAGTTGCCGACCCGCAGGCCTTCGGTATAGGTCAGCGCGATCCTGACCTCGCGCGAGTTCCGCATGCCGGGCGGTACCGGGTCGTTCAGGCCGCGAATCGGCGCGCCGAGCTCCGTCGGCTGGAAGCGGCCGTCCGGAGCGACGCGCTGGACGAGGGTCTCGATGCCGGCGATCTGCCTTCCGGCGACGTGGAGCAGCGCGGAGTAGAGCACCTTCACGTCGTCCTCGTGCAGCAGCACGTGCGAGCCGATGACCTGCTTGCGCGTATCGACGTAGTCCTGACGGAATCCTCCCTTCGCCGTCACGCTCTGCCAGATGCCCTCGCCGAGCCGCGCGAGACGCGAGTCCTCCGTGTATTTCACGTTCTCCGCGAGCGGCAGCGTCGACGGGTCGTGCGCGACGAGCGCATCGATGAACTGCGTCATGAGGTCCGTCAGGCAATCGCGGTCGCATTCCTGGCCGAGCGCGGGCGCCGACGACAGGCCGAGGAGGAGGGCCAGAAACCCTGCGAGCCCGACGAATCGGGCATGAGGCTCACGGCGACGTCCGAACATGCGAGAATTCTCCTCTGCTCCCGGAAGCTCGAATAGAGCTTATCAGGAAATGCCGATTCGCCGATGGATCGACCGGGCCGGGCGCGCGGAGCCGACGGCCGGTATCCGTCGTCCGGCTCGCGCTCGTGATGTGCGAAGATCAAGAATCCTTGACGCCGGCGGATCGGCCCGGAGAAGGTGATATAAGACGGCTTCCGCAGCCGGCGGACGGAAACTCCACAATGAGAAGAAGACTGCACGTGCTGGCCGGCCTTTCGCTCCTCGGCCTACTCGTCACGGGCACCGCCGCGGGGCAGGCGCGGCTGTGGGAAGAGCCCGGTCCGTGCGACCGCGAATGCCTGAACCGCATCGCCGATACGTACATCGACGCGATGGTCGCCGGCGACCCCGACGCCGCACCGTTCTCGGACGACGTCAAGTACACGGAGAACACCGCGATCCTCGAGATCGGCCAGGGACTTTGGGAGACGGCGACCGGCGCGTCGGATACGTTCCGCATCTACGTGCCCGATCCGGTCGCGCGCCAGATCGGCTTCATGGGCTTGATCCAGGCCGGTCCGCAGAGCCGTCTGCTCGCGCTGCGGCTCAAGGTCGAGGACGACGAGATCACCGAGGTCGAGCATCTCGTCGCGAACGTCGGCCCGAACGCGCTGCCGAACCTGCAGACGCCGCGCGAAAGCCTCGTCACGGAGCTGCCGCAGCGGGACCGCATCCCCCGCGAGCTGATGCTCGTGATCGCGGCCTCGTACTACGACGCGCTCCTGCAGAGCAACGGCGAGGCGACGCTCTTCGCGGACGACTGCGAGAGGCACGAGAACGGCATGATCACGGCGGGCGGCGAAGGGCTCGGGTTCGACGGCCGGCCGCGGCAAAGCTGCTTCGACCAGATGAACTCGCGGACCTTCACGTACATCACGTCGATCGATCTGCAGAGGGTCTGGATCGCCGACGAGGTGACCGGTCTCGTGTTCAGCCTTTCGCACTTCAGGCACGCGTTCGAGACGAACACGTTCCAGGTCTACGGGCCGGACGGCGAGATCACGGAGCGGCAGATGGACTACGAGCCGTTCGACTTCGCCGCGGCGCATATCCAGAAAATCGAGAACTACCGGATATCCGATCAGGAGGCGATGGGCGTCAGGTTGCCCTATCGTTCGACGAACGGCTGGAATCCGTTCTGGCGCTAATTCAGGGAGCTTCGAATGAAATCAACGGCAGCGATCTCGGCCGCGATTCTCGCGGTGTCGTTTGGGGCCTCGTCGGCGGTTCAGGCGCAAGGCGGCTTCGGTCCGCCCGAGCTCACGCTCGTCGAGGTCAAGGAGAACATCTACACGATCCGCAACGCGACGTCCGGCAACGCGACGCTGATCGTCGGCGAAGAGGGCGCGATTCTCGTCGACGATAAGTTCCCGCAGGACCACGACGGGATCATGCGTTTCGTGCGCCAGGTGACGGATGTCCCGCTGCTCTACGTGATCAACACGCATATGCACCCGGACCATACCGGCGGCAATCCGGCGATGCAGGACGTCGGTGCGGCGATCGTCGCGCAGGAGAACGCGCGCATGATCATGGCCGAGCGTGAGCTTCAGGGCTTGCCGAACATCGTTCTGCGCGACTACATGCGCATCTACCTCGACGACATGCCGATCGATCTGCACTACTTCGGGCGCGGACACACGGGCGGCGACATCGTCGTGCATCTGCCGACGGAGCGCGTGGTCATCACGGGCGACCTGTTCGCGCTTTACGGCCCCTACCGCGCGGTGATCGACTACAGCGCCGGCGGCAGCCTGCGTGACTGGACGCGCACCCTGGAGCGGGTGCTCGAGCTCGACTTCGACACGGTGATCCCGGGGCATAGCGGCACGACCGACCGGGCGAACGTCGAGGGTTACATCGAGTACCTGAAGAACACGCAGAACATGGTGCGGCAGATGAACGCGCAGCAGCGCTCGCGCGAAGAGATCCAGAAGATGCTCGAGACCGAGTTCAACTGGGGCGGGCTCGAGATGCGCGTCGGCCTCGACGGCGTGATCGCCGAGATGAGGTAGCCGCGGCGCGGCAACGGTGCGAGAACGGAACGGCGGGGTGCACCCCGCCGTTTTCGTGGGGCGGCGTCAGGTCGCGTGCCCTCGGGAAGGGGCGGCGCATGGCCTTCCCGAGATCACGTCGGACGGCTGCAGCGCGACGCCCTGGCGCTCGTTCATTACGCTTCCGCCGGCCTCGGCATGCGCAGCGCCGAGCGCCGATACTCCCGCCATAGGATGATGAGCCCGGCTGCGATCACGAGCGGAGCGCCGACCCACGTCGAGAGCCCGGGAATCTCGTCGAACACGAAATAGCCGTAGAGCACGGCGACGAGCAGGTTGCCGTAGTCGAGCGGGGCGATCGTCGACGCCTCCGCGTATCGGTACGACAACGTCATCAGGAGCTGCCCGAACACGCCGAGGAGTCCGGCGGCGGCGATCACGAGCCACTGCTTCGCGCCCGGCATCGGCCAGCCCCAAAGCGCCGTCAGTGCCGCACACAGCATCGACGTCAGCGAAAAGTAGAACGTGATCGTGATCGCGTGCTCGCGGCCGACGCCGCTCATGCTGCGCAGGAACATCATCGCGAGCGCCGAGAACACGGCCGCGCCGAGCGCAAGGAGGACGCCGAGCGGGTTTCCCGAGCCGAGGGACAGATGCGGACCGATCATGATGACGACGCCGAGAAAGCCGATCGCGAGCGCCGTCCAGCGGAACCAGTGGATCCGCTCGCCGAGGAACAGCATCGCGAGCAGCGTCAGGAACATCGGCGCCGTGAACGTGATCGCCGTGACGTCCGCGAACGGGATCAGCGTCAGTGCCGCGAACAGGCAGAACATGCTGATCGTGCCGGACAGCGACCTCAGCGCGTGCGACCGCCAGTTCGACGTCTTCAGCACGGAAAGCCCTTCGACCCGCCACGCGATCAGCGCGAGCACGGCGATCGAGATCACGCCGCGGACGAAGATGATCTGGCCGCTCGGCACGGCATCGCCGAGCCACTTCACGCACGCGGCCATGCTCGACAGGAGCACGACGGACGTGAGCTTGAGCGCGATGCCGAGTACGGGGCGAAGATGATCGGAGCGGGTCACGAAGGGTCGGCGCACGGCGAAAGCCGGCAAGCATAGCAGGCCGGGAAAAGGGCGGCGGAGCCCGTTTCCTCGATTCCGCAGCCGAAACCGGAGCGCGCGCTTCCCCCGGCGCCGCTAACCTGCGAACCTGATGTCACGGTCAGGTAGCAAAGCGATGATCACCGAAACCGAGATGCGCGACGCGATCCGTCGCCGGGATGCCGCCTACGAGGGGCGGTTCGTCTATGCCGTCGTGACGACGGGCGTCTACTGCCGGCCGTCCTGCGCGGCCCGCCCCGCGCGGCCCGAGAACCTGCGCTTCTTCGCGGACGCGAAGGCCGCGGCGGACGCCGGCTTCAGGCCCTGCAAGCGGTGCCTTCCGGACGAGGCGAGCCCGCGCCTCCCGGATCTCGTCGCGACGGCGCGGTACATCGAGGCGCACAGCGGCGAGCGGCTCGGACTCGATCATCTTGCCGCGCGCGCGGGACTCTCGCCGTCGCGTTTCCGGCACGTGTTCAAGGCCGCGTTCGGCGTCTCGCCGAAGGCGTATCAGGACGCGGTGAGGATGCGCGAGCTCAAGGCTGCGCTGAAACGGGAGCAGGACGTGACCGGCGCGATCTACGCCGCCGGCTTCGGCTCGAGCAGCCGGCTCTACGAGGTCCCGGCGCGCCACATCGGCATGACGCCGAGCGCGTATCGGGCGGGCGGCGCCGGCGAGCGCATCGTTTACGCGTGCCGCGACACGGCGCTCGGCGCGGTGCTGCTCGGCGCGACCGAGCGGGGCGTGTGCTTCGCAGAGTTCGGCGACGACGAGCGGAGCCTCCGCGAGCGGCTGCGGAGCGAGTTCCCGCGCGCGTCGCTCGAGCCTGCGCCCGGCGCCGAGTCGCCGGAGCTCGATGCGTGGCTCGACGCGCTCGTCGAGCACGTCGAAGCCGGTGGTCCGCGCCCGGATTTGCCGCTCGATCTCCGCGGGACCGCGTTCCAGATCAAGGTCTGGCGGTTCCTGCTGCAGATCCCGGACGGCAGCGCGATGAGCTACGGCGAGGTCGCCGCCGGCATCGGCGCGCCGCGGGCCGCGCGGGCGGTCGCGCGCGCGTGCGCGGCCAATCGCGTCGCGGTGCTCGTGCCGTGTCATCGAGTGCTCCGCGGCGACGGCGGCATCGGGGGCTATCGGTGGGGCACACATCGCAAGCGAGCGCTGCTCGACGGCGAGCGACGGCGACGAAGCGGCAGCACGTGAGCCCGCGGCCCAAGCTCGACGTCGCCCGGCTCGACTGGCCCGCGCTCGGCCGGGCCCTCGACGAGGAGGGCGTCGCGATCACGCCTCCGCTGCTCGACGGCGCCGCGTGCCGGCGCCTGCGCGAGCGATTCGACGACGGCGGCACCGCCTTTCGCTCCACGATCGACATGGAGCGCTACGACTACGGCCGCGGCGTGTACCGTTACTTCGACTATCCGCTGCCGCCCGAGGTGCAGGCGCTCCGCGAAGCGTTCTATCCGCCGTTGGCGGCGATCGCGAACGAGTGGGCGGAGCGGCTGGGCGGCTCGACGAGCTGGCCCGCGACGCTCGCCGAGCTCACCGAGCGCTGTCACGCCGAGGGCCAGAACCGGCCGACGCCGCTGCTGCTCCGCTACGGACCGGACGACTACAACCGCCTGCACCAGGACCTCTACGGACCGATCCACTTCCCGCTCCAGGTCATCGTGCTGCTGAGCGAGCCGGGCGCGGAGTTCGACGGCGGCGAGCTCGTCCTCGTGGAGCAACGCGCGCGGATGCAGTCGCGTCCGATCGTCGTGCCGCTCACGCAGGGTGCGGCCGCGATCGTGCCCGTGCGCGAGCGCCCGCGGCTCGGCAAGCGAGGCTATCATCTCGTCGCGATGCGGCACGGCGTCAGCCGGATCCGGCGGGGCAGTCGCATGACGCTCGGGTTGATTTTCCACGACGCCCGTTGATACGCGTGACGGCCGGGCTGCACGGCCATAAAAAAGATCGGCGCACCGACCGAAGCCGGTGCGCCGACCCTGCCCCAAGGGATGGACGGGAGAGCCGCGCGCTGCCCGCCCGTCCTCAGGGCGTGCGGCTTTACTGGGAGCCGCCGCTCGTCGCGGCCTGGTACTCGGAGCGATCGAGCGAACCGTCCTGGTTCGTGTCAGCCGTCGAGAAGTCGAGCCCCTCGACCGCCGCAGCCTCTTCCTGGCTGATCGAGCCGTCCATGTTCGCATCGACCTCCTCGAACGAAGGCGCTTCCTGCGCAAGCGCGGCACCGGCAAAACCGAGGGCCAACAGGATGGAAAGCTTCTTCATCTGTCACTTCTCCATGTCTCGTTGAACATCGCGGAAGCACTCCGGCTTCCCCTCGCGACCCTTCTTGCAATCGATGTGCCACGTCGGCGAGGGGCCCGTTAACGCGCGGTCTGCGGGGCTTTCGCGTGCTCTGCAGCGCGTCCGAGGGCTCGAATGTGTCACCCCTGCCCGACGCCGAACGCGTCGCGGCGCTCCCCGGATGCGGCGAAACGCTGCGGGGGCGGGACGGACGGGGGTGTTGCCGCTGGGCGGCAGGTCCGGCCATATCCGACGCGTGGGCTCGCGCCGCTGCCGCGAGGGCTGTCGGGCCGACGTCGCTTGCCCGGGTCCGCGACTGCTGTACGATGCGTTCTCGACAAGATCTTCGGGGAGGAGCTCATGACGCGCGCAGTGCCACAGAAAATATTGCGCGGACAGCGCACGTTCGCCGTGCTCGTCGGTGTGATCGCCGCTGCGACGACGCTCGCCGTGCCGGGGCGGCTTTACGCCGAGACCGTGCTGATCACGGGCGCGAACTCCGGCATCGGCCTCGAGTTCGCGAAGCAGTATGCCGCGAAGGGCTGGACGACGATCGCGACGCACCGCCGGCGGGAAGTCCCCGAGTCGCTCGCGGCGCTCGCCGAGGAGTACCCGAACGTGCGCATCGAGACGCTGGACGTGACGAACGTCGAGCAGGCGCGCGCGCTCGCCGCGAAGCTCGCGGATACGCCGATCGACGTGCTGATCAACAACGCCGGCGTCTACAACGACCGGAGCACCTGCGAGCCTGAAGATGTCTACTGCCCCGGCGACTGGACGAACCAGTCGCTGGGACGCTTCGATTACGATCTCCTCGACACGATCATGGCCGTCAACATCAAGGGGCCGCTGATCGTCTCGGAAGCGTTCTACGAGAACGTCAAGGCGAGCGAGCAGAAGAAGATCGTCGCGATCAGCTCGAGCAACGGCACGATCACCGGCGAGCTGCCGCATCCGCGTCCGGGCGCGACGTTCTACCGGATGAGCAAGGCCGCGCTGAACCGCGAGATGCAGATCGTCGCGTCGTCGGTGAGGCCGGACGGCGTCACAGTGCTGATGCTGAACCCCGGCCCTACGTTGACGGAGCATCAGGAGTACCTGCGGGGCAATCCGATCATGCTCGAGGTGTCGTTCACGGTCGAAAACATGATCGAGACGATCGAGAACGCGACGCTCGAGGATTCCGGGCAGTTCCTGCGCTACGACGGCGAGCCGGAAGCGTGGTGACCGTCGGTCTGGGCAGCGGCCGTTCGAGACGTTCGCTGACGCGAAGACTTTCTCCCGCCTCCGCATTTCGCTACAGTTCGAGAACATCGAGAAGACCGCACGCTCGCAGGCGCATGGCCGCGGAGCGGAAGGGGGAGTGATGGTGCGTTCTTCGCCGTGCACGGCATCGCGACCGATGCGGCCGGCAACGTCCATACGACCGAGACGTACGGAGGCAAGCGTGTGCAGAAGTTCGTCTACTGGGGGCTCGCGCCGTTCCCGGCCTAGAGCCAGGGCGCGCTGTGGCCGCAGCGCGAAGCGTAGGTAGCACGGCATGATGCCTCGATCGGTTCGCGTCGGGTTACGACGTCCGCGCTTCTCGATCGCGCTCATGGCGGCGCTTCTTGCAAGTGCCGCGTCGCACGCGCAGGAGGTTCAGCTCTCGAGGGAGACGCTGATCGCGCTGACGCCGGAGTGGCAAGGGGAGCGTTTCCCGGACGGCCGTCCGAAGGTGCCGGACGACATCCTCGAACGAATGAAACTCGTGACCCTCGAGGAAGCCTGGGCGGTGCTCCGCAACAACAACTATAAGCACCAGTTCGCGGGCGACTGGCAGCTGCTGAATCCGGAGGGCGTGCTCGTCGGCCGCGCGCTGACGGCCGTGTTCATGCCGGGCCGTCCGGACGTGCATCGGGCGATTCAAGGTTACGGCATCGCGCATGGCCGCAAGGGCGGGCAGAACACGTGGCCGGTCGAGATGCTCGAGCCCGGCGACGTCTATGTCGCCGACCAGTTCGGGCTCCGCGAGGACGGCCCGACGATCGGCGACAACGTCGGCAGCGCGATCCACGCGAGGTCCGGCAACGGCCTCGTCTACGACGGCGCGCTGCGCGACATCGCGGGGCTCAAGGAGATCGAGGGCTTCACCGCGTTCTTCCGCAGCTACCATCCGTCGCATCACCTGAACAACCCCGACGGCGAGCTCAACACGACGCTCGTGTCGATCAACGGGCCGACCCGCATCGGCGAGGTCATGGTCATGCCGGGTGACGTCGTGCTCGGCCGCGACGGCGGCGTGATCTTCATCCCGCCGCACCTCGCCGAGCGCGTCGTGAAGACCTCCGAGATCGTCCGCCTGCGCGACATGTTCGGCCAGCAGCGGATTCGCGAGGGCGTCTACACGTCTGCGCAGATCGACACGCGCTGGAGCCCGGAGATCGAGCGGGACTTCTCGCAATGGCTCGAGGACCACATCGACGAGCTGCCGGTGCCGAAGGACCAGATCGAGGAGTTGCTGAGGGAGCGCACGTTCTAGGTCAGACGGGAAAACGTGTCAGACACCTTTTTCCTGCGGAAAAAGGTGTCTGACACAACGGAGATTATGAAGAACGACAAACAACATTCGCGGCGGGCCTTCCTGTCGCAAAGCGCCTGGACCGCCGCAGCCCTGGCCGCGGCCCCCTCCGCCGTCTACGCGCAGGAGGCCCAGTCCCGCCTCGACGGCGTGAGACCGTACTCCCGTCCGTCGGACCTCGAGATCACCGACATGAAGATCGGCTACATCCGCGGCGGCAGCCACCTGTTCGTGAAGATCTACACGAATCAGGACATCGTCGGTCACGGCGAAGGCGCGGACGCCGTGCGCGGCACCGCGCAGCTCGTGCTCGGCTGGGCGCGGATGCTGCGCGGGCGCAATCCGCTCGACGTCCATCGGCTTTACCACGAGATTCGCACGGCGGGCGTGTTCGGCGGCGCTCAGTCCGGAATGTACCTCGCGGCGCTCGCCGCGGTCGAGACGGCACTGTGGGATCTCGCGGGCAAGGCGCTCGGCCTGCCCGTCTATCAGCTCCTCGGCGGCAAGTTCCGCGACCGCATCCGGCTCTACATGGATACGGCCCTCTACCAGACGAACCGGCCGACGCCCGAGCAGTTCGCCGAGCACGCGCAGAAGGCGCTCGACTACGGCATGACGGCGATCAAGTTCGACCTCGACCAGGCGAACGATCCGAACAAGTACGACCGCTACAACTGGACGGCGAGCAACGCCGAGGTCGAGCGCATGTACGAGCAGATGGCGGCCGCGCGCGAGCAGGTCGGCCCGAGCGTCGACATCTGCGCGGACATGCATGCCCGCTACGATCTGCCGACGGCCAAGCGAGTCGCGAAGCGCCTCGAGCCGTTGAACCTGATGTGGCTCGAGGAGCCCGTCCCGGCCGAGAATCCGGAGGCCTACAAGCAGATCCAGCTCGAGACGTCGACGCCGCTGTGCGCCGGCGAGAACCTCTATCTCGCCCACGAGTTCCGGCCGCTGCTCGAGATGGGCGCCGTCGACATCATCATGCCCGACCTTCAGAAGGCCGGCGGTCTCGGCGAGGGGCAGCGCATCGCGAACCTGGCCGAGCTCTACTACGTGCCGTTCGCGCCGCACATGGTCTCGTCGATGCTCGGCGCGATGGCGACCGCGCACGTCTGCGCGTCGGTGCCGAACTTCATGATCATGGAGTGGCAGATCTACTTCCACGAGGACCCGATGTATCGGGAGATCGTCACGTTCGACGGCCCGATGGTCGACGACGACGGGTTCCTCACGGTCGCCGACAAGCCCGGCATCGGCGTCGAGATCAACGAGGACGGGATGAGGCGCTACGCGACGCAAGGGTATCCGTTCTTCGAATAGCATCGGCCCCAGCGGGACCACGGGCGCAGCACGCGCGCCTCGCCGACGTGGTCACGTGACCCTCGACCGATCCGGGACGTCGCCGCCGCAGGATTCACGGCGAGCCCGGATCGACTCCGGCGCCGCGCAGGGCGGATGCTAAGCTTGACGCGCATCGGCGGCGGCTCCACGCTTGCCGCCGATGGCCGATGCGTTCTCATTCAAAGAGGTCGTCGAGCGCGTGTCGGCGACGCGCCGCTTCCAGCGTCGGCTGTTCACCGCGCAAGCGATCGGCATGGGACGCCGGCTTGCTCGTCGGCTCTATTGGGCGCTCGGGCTTTTCGCCGCCGTGCTCGTGATCCTCTGGCTCGATCGCGAAGGGTTGCGAGACTACGGCGATGGCGACGTGTCCTTCCTCGACGTCGTCTATTTCACGTTGGTCACGATCACGACGGTCGGTTACGGCGACATCGTTCCCGTGACGGATCGGGCGCGCCTCATCGATGCCGTGCTCGTCACGCCGGCGCGTCTCGTATTCATCATGATCTTCGTCGGCACGGCTTACGAGCTCGTGCTGCAACGTTGGGTGGAGAGCTTTCGTATGGAGCGCCTGCAAGCGAAGCTGCACGACCACGTCGTCATATGCGGGTTCGGCGCCGCCGGGCAGATGACCGCGCGCGAGCTGCTCGCCCGCGGCACGCCGCCGTCTCAGATCGTCGCGATCGACGTCGCCGAGCAGCCGCTCGAGGACGCGGCCGTGCTCGGCCTGATCGGGCTCTGCGGCGATGCGGCGCGCGGCGACGTGCTCGAGGACGCGGCGGTCGAGCGTGCCCGCGGCGTCGTCGTCTGCGCGGGGACCGACGCCGTGAACGCGCTGATCAGCCTCGCCGTGCGGCGCCGATCCGCGGCGCGCCTCGTCGTCGCGTCCAAGGGTCTCGACATGCGGCCGATCATGCTGCAGAGCGGCGCGGACGCCGTCTTCTCCGCGTCGACGATCGGCGGCTACGTGCTCGCGAATGCGCTCGAGAGCCCGCCCGTGGCCGATCTGCTCGTCGACATACTGAGCGCGAGCGGCGACGTCGAATGGCGCGAGGTGGAAGTGTCGCCGGAAGAGGCAGGGAAGCCGATCGAGCCGCGGCGGGACTGCGTCGCGATCGCGGTGCGGCGCGGCCCGCGTCTGATCTGGCCGTGGCAGCCGGAGGCCCGCAAGCTCGAGCCGGGCGATCGGCTCATCGTCGTGCGTGCGACGACGTCGACCGCTTCGTGAGCGGTGGCTGTCGGAACCCGACGATGACGGTCGTCGCGTTGGTCGATGCGCGTCGAGCGAGCACATCGCGGAGCCGGTCGCGCGGAGCTTTCACGTTTCCATTAACCAGAAACGAGAAGATCTAGGAAGAGAATCCGTAGCGGAGATAGAATATACGCATATCGGCCCCGGGGAGGCCATCGAGATGCGTGCGAAGCTGACCGCCGAGTTTCTCGGCACGTTCTGGCTCGTCTTCGGCGGCTGCGGTAGCGCGGTGCTCGCGGCTGCGTTCCCGGAGCTCGGGATCGGGTTCGCGGGCGTCGCGCTCGCGTTCGGCCTGACCGTGCTCACGGGCGCCTATGCGTTGGGGCCGCTCTCGGGCGCGCATTTCAATCCGGCCGTCTCCGTCGGGCTATGGGCCGGCGGGCGCTTCCCCGCGTCCGACCTCCTGCCGTACATCGTCGCTCAGGTCGTCGGCGGCGTGGTTGCGGCCGCCGTGCTCTACGTGATCGCGAGCGGCGCGCCGGGATTCGACGTCGCGAACGGCTTCGCTGCGAACGGCTACGGCGAGCATTCGCCCGGCGGCTACTCGATGCTCGCCGCGATCGTCAGCGAGCTCGTGATGACGTTCATGTTCCTGATCGTGATCCTCGGCGCGACACACAGCCGCGCGCCCGTCGGGTTCGCCGGCATCGCGATCGGCCTCGCGCTCACGCTGATCCACCTCGTCAGCATTCCGGTCACGAACACGTCGGTCAATCCGGCGCGCAGCACCGGTCCCGCGCTCTTCGTCGGCGGCTGGGCGCTTGCACAGCTATGGCTCTTCTGGGTCGTGCCGCTCGTCGGCGCCGCGCTCGCGGGCTTCGCGTACAAGACGCTGCTCGAGTCCCGCGAAAGACCGGATGTCGTCGGCGGCGAGCAGGCTTGAGCGGAGGATGTCTTAGAGAATCACGCGCCTCCCCATGGTCGCGACGGAATGGTCCATCGGGGCGGCGGGTCCTCTTTTCGACGGCAAACGGCGAGATCGAAAGGAGGCACGTTGTCGTAGATGCGAAGAACGCGGCGGCGAACGCGGTCGCGACGGCGATTGCGCCGAGCGCGGTCAGCGTCTGCGCAGGTGTGCGGCGATGGAGACGGACCGCATAGCGCGGATCGGAGAGCAGTCTCCGCACGGTCTTTGCTCCGTCGCTTGCTTACTCGCCATCGAGCCCGAGCAGCCGCGCCGGATTGATCTTGTACACCAGCTCGAGATCGCGCTCGCTGAATCCCGCTTCGCGTAACGCGCGCGCGGACATCACGAACGCATCGGCGAGGTTTGGCGTGCCGGTCAGCCCGCTGTCGCTGCTGATGACGACGTTCTCGGCTCCGAGCATCCGGATCACGTCGAACGCGCGCTCGCGCGCAGGCCCCGCACGATAGAGCGTGTTCGCAGTGATCTCGATGATGCCGCCGAGCTCGACGGTGGCCCCGAGCTCGTCGTCGGAGAGGTAACTGTACTGCTCGCCGAGCAGCGGATGCGTCACGATGATGCGGTCGATGCCGAGCCGGCGCGCTTCGGCCATGATCATCAGCGTTTCCGCGGGCGTCACGTGGCCCGTCGCGAGCGTGAGGTCGTGCTCGGCGATCAGCGACAGCACCTCGAGCGTCTCGGGCAGAAGCTTGCCGTTCTCGGAGACGCGTACGAACGGCCGATTCTGGCCGAGATAGTCGACCTCGTGCTCGGAGTCGTGCGTCGGCATCCAGACGACCCGGCCGTAGCTTCCGATGACGTCGACGAAGTAGCGGACGGCCTGCGGATTCACGAAAGCCGGGGCCAGCGCGACTCTCCCGCCGGACGCGCTGGAGCGGCGCGCGGGGCCGAGTCAGCGGCCGGACACCCGCCGTTTTCCTCGGTGCCAAAGCATCGACGCGACCGCCGCGATCAGCGCCGCGAACAGCACGACCAGAAGAATCACGACGCCGATCGCCCCGAGAATCCCCTGTACCGTATCCCAAAAGCCGAACGTCGCGACGAGGGCGGCGAGAATGAGCAGGATGATGATGGGCATGGGAATTTATCCGATCCGACGTTTCGCCCAGCCTATCGCATCGGGTGGGGCCGGGCGCCTGTGTCGAATGCCCGGACGGGGCGCTCCGCGCCGCTGCCGATGGCCGTCGATGCCTTGGGCCGGTATAGTCGGCGTCTTCGCTCCATCAAGAGCGCCGTCGCATGGGGGCGCGGCATGGACACGAGGACAGCGGCCGCGGTCGCCGCATTGTTGCTCTGCGCCGGAGCGGCATCGGCCCAGGAGTACTACGCCGACGTTCGCCCGCTGATCGAGGCGAAGTGCGTCGGCTGTCATGCCGATTCGGGCGTCTCGTTCTCGTTCGAGGATCCCGAGACCGCGTACTCGATGCGCGCCGCGATTGCGCTCGCCGTCTCGGAGCGGCGCATGCCCCCGTGGCTCGCGGAGCCGGGTCATCAGAAGTACTTGCACGATCCGTCGCTCACCGACGACGAGCGGCGGTTGATCGCGGCGTGGGCCGAGCGCGGCTATCCGAAGGGCGACGCCCGACCGCAGACGGTCTCGACTGCCGTCGAGCATGCGCACTTCGCCGCGGACCTGACGCTCGACGTGACGGGCGGGCACGCGTATCTGCCGAACCCGTCCCGGAAGGACGACTACCGCTGCTTCGTGATCGACTGGCCGCTCGAGCGGCCGGCGTACATCACCGGTTTCCGCGCGCTGCCGGGCAACCGGAAGATCGCCCATCACCTCGTGCTGTTCGCGGTCGAGCCGCAGGCGGCGGCGTACTTCAAGGCGCTCGAAGCGGCCGAGGAGGGGCCGGGCTATCAGTGCTTCGGCGGCGCCGTGCCCGATCGGCTCGGCAAACCGGAAGCGCGCGCGGCGTACGAGCGCGACCACCCGAACGGCGTCCGGGAGCTGAACGACGCGAACTTCTGGCTCGCGCACTGGGCGCCCGGCATGGACGGCTACGAGTTCCCCGAGGGCACCGGCATCCTGATGCGGCCCGGCATGGTGATCGTCGCCCAGATGCACTACTACTCGGCCTACGCGCCCGGCGAGACGGACGCGGACTCGAAGATGCAGTTCCAGCTGCGCGACGACGTCGAGAAGCCCGCGCTGCATCTGCCGTTGACGGAAAACCGGTGGCTGTACGGCGCCGACAACGGCTCGATGGTCGTGCCGCCGCACGGCACGGCGCGCTACGAGGTGTCGTCCTCGTTCGGTGACATCGCGGCGTATGCGGCGCGCTATACCGGAGTCGCGCCGGACGACGTCCTCGCGCTCGAGGTGCACTCGGCGAATCTGCACATGCACCGGTTCGGTGCCGCCGGCGTCGTCAGCCTGATCGACCCGAACGGACGCAAGGAGACGCTGCTGTCGATACCGCGCTGGGACCTCAACTGGCAGCGCGACTTCACGTTCGTCGAGCCGAAGGTCGTGCCGCGCGGTCGCTTCGACGGGACGCGGCTCGTCGTCGAATGCGCGTACCGGAACGACACGGAGACGCCGGTGTTCGGCGGCTTCGGATCGGACGACGAGATGTGCTTCAACTTCTCGTATGTAGCGGTTGCGCGCGCGGACGCATCGTCATAGCGACGAGCGCGGTCACGGCGGCGGCGGTCATCACGCCGCTCACCGCAACCGGTCCGACATCGAGCAGCGCGCCGACGATCTGCGCGAGCACCGCGCCGGCCGCGAGCTGCACGAAGCTGAAGAGCCCGGACGCCGCGCCCGACTGCTCGCCGCCGCTGATCAGGAGCCCGACCTGCGCGCTCGGGAACACGACGCCGATCACGCAGGAGAGCACGCACATCGGCATGAAGAAGCTCCACGGGCCGAACCACGGCTGAGCCGACATCCATAACGCGAGCGCGCACACGAGCACGGCGAGCCATGCCCCCGCCTTGAGGAGCGGCTCCCGCGAGAACCGGTTGCCGTAGCGGCCGGCGATCAGGCTGCCGATCAGGTAGCCGATCGGTGCGACCATGAAGTGCCACCCGTACGAGGCGGCCGACATCTCGAACACCTCGGTCGCGACGTACGGCGCACCGCCGATGAACGCGACGAACACTCCTTGCATCATTGCGCCGTAGACCGCGTAGCGCACGTACGGCAAGTGCGCGAGCAACGCGAGGTATGGAGCGGCGGCGAAGTCGTGGCCTCCCCGGGCCGGGCTCGCGCCGGCCGGGCGGGTCTCCGGGAGGCGCATGGCGAGCAACCCCATCACGAGCGCGGCGAGGAGCGCCACCGCGACGAAGAGCACGCGCCAGCCGAAATAGTCGATCACGTAACCGCCGACGATCGGTCCCACGAGCGGCGCGATGGCCATCGCGGCGGTGATGTGCGCGAGAACGCTGACGGACTCTTCGTCGCCGTAGACGTCACGCACGATCACGCGCGTGATCACGAGCCCGGCGGAGGCCCCGGCCGATTGCAGGATGCGGCCGGCGATCACGAGCCAGACGCTCGTCGCGGCCGCGCACACGAGCGATCCGGCCACGGCGACGGCGACGCCGCCGACGAGCACGGGTTTGCGGCCGTAGCGGTCGGCGAGGCCGCCATAGCCGAGCGACGCGAAGGCCATCGCGAGCATCGACAGCGTCAGCGTCAATTGCGCCGTCGTCGTGCTGACGGCGAAGTGGCTCTGAATGAAGGGGATCGCCGGGATGAACGCCGACATCGCGAGCGGACCAAGCGCGGTCGCGAGCACGAGCGTCACGATCAGCGTGACCGACGACGTCGATCTCAAGGTCACTCGAGAGGCCCCGCGGCCGAATGGGGTTGTCCGCGCTCGACTGCGTCCGAAGGACGGTCAGCTGTGCTCTTTGATGTAGTTCCGCTCGTATTCCCGCTGCGCGTGCTCCTTTTCGAGCCGCACGGCGCGGCCCTTTCTGCGCCCGTCCGCGAGCGCGCGCTTGCGGGTCTTGTCGGTGCTGACGCGAGCCGAGAGCGACAGCAGGCGCTCCGGATCCGCCGCGCCGCAGTTGGGGCACGGCGGCGTCTCGCCGAGCTTCACGATCTGCTCGAACTCGTGGGAACAGGTACGGCAACGGTATTCGTAGAGCGGCATGCGCGGGAGCATACCGCATGCGACATACGGAAGCGACTGCGCCGAGGGGCGCCCCTCGGCGTGCCGGGGGATCCGGCTTCAGTAGAGCAGCCAGGCCGCGCGCGTCTCGAGCCACGCGTGCTCGTCCGCCGCCGCGACGGCCTCGAGGTCGGCGGGCGTCGCGCCCGGGTCGTCGACCCACTCCCGGAGCAGCGGCCCGCCGTTGATCACGTCGATCGCGAGCTTCCCGTGCTCGTACTCGTACGCGAAATCCCGCCACAGCTCGTACTCGGGCCGAAGCCGCCGGATCGCCTTGAACGCGAGCGCCTGGAGCCGCCACGGCCTGAACGCGCCGTGATCGTAGGCCCGGTCCTCGACGTGGATGTGCACGCCTTGGCACAGCGTCCCCGCGTGCTTGTGGAACGTCGGCTCGAACCAGCAGTCGCGCAGCCTGCAGCCGCGGAGCCACTCAGGCGCGAGCCGGTGCATCTCGCGGATCACGGCGCGCGCATCGAGGTCGGGCGCACCGAAGAGCTCGAGCGGTCGGGTCGTGCCGCGTCCCTCGGACAGCGTCGTGCCTTCGACCATCACGGTGCCCGCGTAGCAGCGCGCCATCCACAGGTTCGGCGCGTTCGGGCTCGGGTTGACCCACGTGCGCTCGCCGAGCGGCCAGCCGAAGCCGGGCGCCCGGTCGGGCTCCCAGCCCTGCATCTCGATGACGCGATACTCGACGTCGAGGCCGAGCCGCGCGACGAACCATCTGCCGAGCTCGCCGAGCGTCAGGCCGTGCCGCATCGGCAGCGGGCCCGCGCCGACGAAGCTCTCCCAGCCGTCGCGCAGCAGCGGCCCCTCGACGGGCCGGCCGATCGGATTCGGCCGGTCGAGCACGCAGACGGCCTTGCCGGCCCCGGCGGCCGCCTCGAGCACGTAGCGCAGCGTCGTGATGAACGTGTAGACGCGGCAGCCGACGTCCTGCAGGTCGACGAGCAGCACGTCGAACGAATCGAGCATCTCGGCGGTCGGCCGGCGCACCGCGCCGTACAGGCTGAAGACGGGGATGCGGTGCACCGGGTCCACGAAGTCCGGCGACTCGATCATGTTGTCCTGCTTGTCGCCGCGGAGACCGTGCTGCGGGCCGAACGCGGCCGCGAGCCTGAGGTCGCCGCACGCGGCGAGCGCGTCGAGCGAATGCGTGAGGTCGCGCGTGACGGATGCCGGATGGGCGAGCAGCGCGATGCGCCTGCCGCGGAACGGGCTTCGCAGCTCAGGGTCGGCCAGCAGGCGGTCGATGCCGAAGCGCATATCCGAAGTGTCGAGGCTAAGCGGTGGAACGCGCAGTATGCGCGACCGCGAGCGTGACCGCGAATGCGTCCGCGTGATGGAAGTCCGGCCGGCCGCGCGGATGGGCGAGCGCCCAGTAGGCGAGCCCCGCCGGCGTCTCGACGACGCACGCAAGGCCGATGCGGCGGCCGTCGAGCTCGGCATACGGCTGATCGGGCAGCGTCACGGTCAACGCGAGCGCCGTCGGCGTGCGCTCGAGCGCGATGCGCGGCGCGGCCGTGTCGAGCGGGGCCATGCCCGTCCGGTAGCCGGTGAAGCGGTAGGCCGCCCAGTCGCCGCACGGCGCGAAATTGAGCTCGCGGTAGCCGTCGCCGGCCGCGTCCCGCACGAAGAGCTCGCAGCACGTATGTCGCCACAGCTCGTCGCGCCGCCGCGGTCGTTCGGCAGGCGGAAGCGTCGTGGCGGCGACGAGCTCCACGTTCCCGAGCATTCTATAGGTGAGCCGCAGCGCGCCGTGCTCCGCCGGGCCGATCTCGACCTCGATCCGCTCGAGCGCGGCGCACGGCGTATCGGCATGGCAGGTCAGGAGCAGCGGCATCCGGCGATTCTACCGTGCGCCTCGTCGCCGATCGCGGCGCGCTTTTGCATCCGGATGACGTCGGCGGTCCGTCGCCGGGAGATGAAGCGCATCGCCCGCGGCGCGATGCTTGCGCATGCGGTATCGTTGGAGCTGCGCGTGTTGGGAAGCCGGTCGCCGCTCGTGCGCCGAGCCCCCGGCACGCGCGCGGTTGCGTTCGGTCGTGCGCGGCGCTCGTGCGCCGGCGAGGCGAAGCGATGAGCGCGAGTCGGGCAGGCGAGGGGATCTGGGCCCTCGCGATACACGGCGGTGCCGGCGCGGCGCGTCGCCACGCGGGCGCGGAGGCGCGCGCGGCCGAGATCCGCGCGGCGCTTGCGGCCGTGCTCGATGCCGGCGCGCGCCGACTGTCGGCGGGCGGCACGGCTCTCGACGCCGTCGAGGACGCGGTCGTGCGTCTCGAGGACTCGCCGCTTTTCAATGCCGGCAGGGGTGCGGTGCTGAACGAGCGCGGCGAGGCCGAGCTCGACGCGTCGATCATGGACGGGGCGTCGCTGCGGGCCGGCGCGGCGGCCGGGCTGCGCACCGCGAAGAATCCGATCCGCGTCGTGCGGCTCGTGCTCGAGCGCTCGCCGCACGTCCTCATCGCCGGCGACGGCGCCGAGGCGTTCGCGGCGCACCACGGCGTCGAGCGCGTCGACCCGGCCTACTTCGTGACCGATCGGCGGAGGCGCGAGCTCGCCGAAGCGAGACGGGGCGCCGGCCGCACGTCGGGCGGCGAGACCGGCACGGTCGGCGCCGTCGCGCTCGACGTTCACGGCAACCTGGCCGCCGCGACGTCGACCGGCGGCGTGACGAACAAGGCCGTCGGCCGCGTCGGCGACTCCGCGGTCATCGGCGCCGGCACGTTCGCGAGCAACGCGTCCTGTGCCGTGTCGTGTACCGGGCAAGGCGAGATCTTCATCCGCGCGACCGCCGCGCGCGACGTCGCCGCGCTGATGGAGTACGCGGGTCTCGGCGTCGAGGCCGCCGCCGTCAACGTGATCCGCGAGCGCGTGGCGAGCCTCGGCGGCGAAGGCGGACTCATCGCGGTCGACCGGCACGGGCACGTCGCTTTCTCGTTCAACACCGACGTGATGCTGCGGGGCGCGGTGACGCACGAGAGCGCTCCGCGCGTCGCGCTCGATCGAGCGACATGAAGATTGAAATCCGCTCGATCATTGCTCTGGCAGTCGGGTAGCGCAAATTGCATGCCGGAAGGATGGCTCGGGAGGGCATCGTCGCGATGACGCGTCCGCATCGAATTGTTTCGTTCTTCTTCGGTCGCTTGTGGCGTCGTCGTCGAGCCACGGTGCCCCCGTCGACGGGACGATCGCACGGACCGGATTCGCGCGCGATGCCGCCGCGGGTCGCAGCATCGGCATCAGCACAGGGCGATTGCATACGAGGCGGGTGCTATCCTCGACATCGATCCATCCACGAAACAGCGTCGGAGGGGGCCATGGTCTCGTTCGAAGCACGTCGGCGGCCGAAGGTGTCGGCCATCGCGCTGTTGCTGGCCGCGATTCCGACCGCCGCGTTTTGTCAGCTTGGATCCAGCTCCGACGAGGTGTTGGCCCGGCTCGCGAATTCCATCGAAGACACGCGGCAGCGCGAGGGCGTGCATTCGGCCGAGCTAATCGGTCCGATGACGGCTCTCGCGCACTATTACCAGGAAATGGACGATCCCGAGCTCGCGATCGCTGCGCTGCAGCAGGCGAGGCAGGTCGTCCGCGTGAACTACGGGCTCTTCTCTCTCGAGGAGGCGCCGCTCCTTCGCGACTGGATCCGCGCGGAGCGGACGCGCGGCAATTTCGAGGGCGCCTGGGACGTCGAGCAGAAGCTGCTGAACCTCGTGAAGCGTAACGCGAACGACGTGCGGGTCGTGCCGATTCTGCGCGAGATCGCCGACCGGCGGCTCGACATACTCGAGCGGTACACCCGCGGGGAGTACCCGCCGGAAATCATCCTGGGCTGCTACTACTCGACGCGCGAGATGGGCGAGTGCAGGTCCGGAAGCCGCGGCACGGCAAAGGCCGCGCTGCTCGGCGAGGCCCTTTCGTACTACTCGAGCGCGATCGAGACGCTCCTGCGGACCGAAGGCTACTCGAGCGACGAGCTTCCCGGGATGCTGATGGAGCTCGCGCGGATCTGCTACGAGCACGGCCGGCGATGGCTCGGCCGGAACAGCCTCCGCTTCATGCTCGCGTACAGCGTAGAGAACTCGGCGCCGCTCTTCACGCAGACCAACGCGCTCGTGCAGATCGCCGACTGGGACCTCGTGTTCGCGGAGGACCGCTCGGCCGCCGATTCCGCGCTCGAGGTGTATCAGCAGGCGTATGCCCGGCTCCGGGACAACGGCGTCGAGCAGGCCTCGATCGAGCGCCTGTTCTCGCCGGACGTGCCGGTCGTTCTGCCGGCCTTCCGGCCGAACCCGCTGGCATCGGCGAAGACGCCCGAGACGACCGGATCCATCGAGATCGCGTTCGAGATCACGAAGTACGGCGAGCCCGATCACGTCGAGGTCGTCGCGGCGACGAACGCGAGCGAGGACGAACAGGACCGGCTCGTCCACCTGATCAAGACGAGCCGGTTTCGGCCGATCGTGACGGATGGGCGTGTAGAGGAAGCGGCGCGAGTAACGGTGCGTTATCATTTGCACGATTGACGCACCGAGGCTTCGATGTCAGCGACGACCGAGCCGAGGGTCGAGACGCTGCGGGACGGTTCCCGCGTGTCGATACGGCCGATCCGCCCCGACGATACGCGCGCGCAGGCCGCGTTCTTCGAGAACCTGTCCGCGCACAGCAAGCACCTGCTGTTTCTCGCCGGCGTCGCGCAGCTGCGCGACGCGGAGCTCGAGCGCCTCTGCGCGCCGGACGAGACCCGCGAGATGGCCTATGTCGCCGTCGCGAGCACGCCTGAAGGCGAGCAGCACGTCGGCGTCTGCCGTTACGCGGCGACGCAGGCCCCGTGTGAGGAGGCCGAGATCTCCGTCGCGGTCGCGGACGCGTGGCAGCACAAGGGCATCGCGACGCTGCTGCTCACGCGGCTGATCGAGCACGCCCGCGAAAAGGGCGTCAAGCGGCTCTACTCGGTCGACTCGGCGACGAACCACCGGATGCGCCGTCTCGCGCGTCACCTCGGCTTCGAGGAGCGGCCGGATCCGGCCGACGTGCATCAGGTCATCTACACGATGGACCTCGACCGCGAGGGCGGCGCCGCGCACTGAGCCCGCGCCGCGGCGGTCAGGCGTGCATCAGCACGACCGGCAGGTCCGTCTTCGCGATCAGGTGCTCGGTCACGCCGCCGAACACCATCTCCCTGAACCGCCCCCGCGTGTAGGCGCCGGCGACGAGGACGTCCGCGCCTTCGGCTCGCGCGTGCTCGACGAGCGCCGCGCCTTCGTCCTCGGCGTCGATCTGCTTCGCGCGCGCGTCGACGCCGTGGTGCGCGAGCCAGTGGCGGATCTGCTCCGCGGTCGGGCCGCGGCCGCGCGCGGCGCGGCCGGCGGTCAGCAGCACGACGTCGTCGGCCGCCTTCACGATGGGGAGCGCCGCGTGCAGCGCCAGGGTCTCGGTGCGGCCGCGATTCCACGCGACCGCGACGCGCCGTCCGATCGGACCGGACGGGCCCTGCGGCAGGACCAGCACGGGGCGCAACGAGTCGAGCAGCGCGCTCGTCAGCACGATCCACGCCTTCTCGCCGCCGTGCTCCGGCGCACGGGAAACGACGATCAGGTCGCTGCTGCCGCCGACGGCGGGCATGGCGTCCGGCGGCGATCCGGCGACCGCCTCCCAGCACGCGTGCGGTCGCTCCCTGCTGCCGGGCTCGGTCGACACCGTGAAGCCTGCGGCCGCGGCCTGGGACTCGAAGAGCCGCCTTGCCGCCTCGCCGTCGCGCTCCGCGGCGTCTTCGTCGGGCACCGGCCAGGCCCGGCGCGGATGCATCGTCCAGAGGTCCGCGAGGTCCCAGTCGCCGGGCTCGATCGGCGCGGCTCGGAAGTGGCAGCCGAGCACGTCGGCGCCGAGGCGTCTCGCGAGATCGAACGCGGTCTGCAGCGCCGCGCGGCACTCGGGGCGGTCGGCGACGGGGACGAGAATGGCACGCATCGAAGGCTCCTGACGAACACGAGACGACGAATCGACACGTCGACCATGCAAGTGTAAGGTGACGCGGCTTCGTGCGCGACGCGCTCGCTCTGCTGCGTCGGCGGCCTGCCCGATGCGCGGGTTCGCGAGCGAGCTTCGCGCGCCGAGCCGCAGTAAGCATCGGAACGGTGTGCGTCTTCTGCGCGTCCAGATCGTCACGATCGGCGGCACATGCGAAAGGGCGGTAGGCGATGATCACGCTGCTCAAGCTCAAGCTCCCCGAAACGCTGCGAGCCGTCGGACCGCTCGTCATCGTCGTCTGCGTGCTGCAGCTCACCGTCGTCGGCGCATCGGCCGCGACGTTTCTGCAGTTTGCCGCAGGCGCCGTGCTGGTCACGCTCGGTCTGCTGCTCCTTCTCACGGGCATCGACTACGGCATCCTGCCGATGGGAAGGTTCATCGGAGGCAAGCTCGCGGAAGGGCACTCGCTCGCCGCGCTCCTGATCGTCGCGTTCGCGCTCGGCTTTGCGACGACCGCCGCGGAGCCCGACGTGCTCGTCCTCGCGCAGCAGGTCGACGAGGCGTCGCAGGGGGCGCTGCCGAGCGGGCCGGTCGTGTACGTCATTGCCGCCGGCGTCGGGCTCTTCGTCGCGATCGGCTTCCTGCGCGTCGTTCTCGGGTTTTCGATGGAGTGGCAGCTGACGGCGATGTACGTCGCGATGATCGCGCTGACCTTCCTCGCGCCGTCGACGGTCGCTCCGCTCGCGTACGACGCGGGCAGCGTGACGACCGGCGCGCTCACGGGTCCCGTCGTGCTCGCGGTCGCGCTGGGCGTGAGCTCCGTGATCGCCGGGCGCTCCGCGATGGACGATGCGTTCGGGCTCCTCGGCGTCGCGTCGATCGGGCCGATCATCGTCATCCTGCTGATCGGCTGGCTGGTCCGATGAGCGACGTGCCGTTCCTCGCGGACGTCGTCCGCACCGCGCGGGGCGTCGTGCTCGCCGTGCTCCCGCTCGCGGTGCTGTTCACGGTGTTCCAGCTGCTCTTCCTCCGTCTGCCCCGCGTGGAGGTCTCGCGGATCGCACGCGGAACGCTGATGGCTTCGGCCGGTCTCTTTCTGTTCCTGCTCGGCGTCGCCACGGGGTTCATGCCGTTCGGGCGCGCGATCGGCCAGGCGGTCGGCTCGATGCGGCAAACGGCGCTGGTCGTACTGCTCGGGGCGGTGCTCGGCTTCGTGACGACGTGGGGCGAGCCGGCCGTGCGCATCCTTGCGGATCAGGTGGAGCAGGCGTCGGCCGGATCGATCCGGCAGCGCGTCGTGCTGTTCGCGATCTGTGCGGGCGTGGCCATCGCCGTCGGCCTCGGAATGCTGCGGATCGCGTACGATCTGCCGCTGCTCTGGATCCTCGTCCCCGGCTACGTGCTCGCGATAGCGCTGATCTGGCTCAGCGATCGGGCGTTCGTCGCGATTGCCGTCGACTCGGGCGGCGTCGCGACCGGCCCGCTCGCGAACACGTTCCTGCTGGCGCTCGCGCTCGGCGCGGCGGCCGCCGTCGCCGGCCGGGACCCGCTCGTGCAGGGCCTCGGCCTCGTCGCCCTCATTGCACTGGCTCCGATCATCTCCGTCATGATGCTCGGTCTCGTCGTTCGGTTCAAAAGCGGATCAGGGAGTTCGAGCGATGAACGTTAACGCTTCGCTGATCGTCACCATCGTCCGCAAGGGTTGGGGCAGCAGCGTGCTGCAGGCTTCGGTGAAAGCGGGCGCGCGCGGCGGCACCGTGATGTTCGGCCGTGGCGTCGGCGTCCACGAGAAGGAGAAGATCTTCGGGATGTCGATCGAGCCCGAGAAGGAGGTCGTGCTGACGATGGTCCACACGGACCAGGTCGACACGATCCTCGACGAGATCGTGCGCGCCGCGGATCTCGACGCCGAAGGGCACGGCATGGCGTTCGTGCTGCCGGTGCACAAGGTCGTCGGCGTCGCAGACTCGATGCTCTTCGACGTGACGCCGCCGCAGTGACGCCGCGGGGCGGCAGACGGCCGGTGCCTCGACCGGCCCGTTGCGCTGGCCCTATACTTGCCGCTTAAGCCGCTTTCGACGCGGAGGATCAATTGGGGAGGGGTCGAATGAACGAGCGGATACTCGCGCGCATGCTGCTCGTCGCGAGCGCAGGTCTGGTGGCGATCACGGGCTTCGAGCCCGCGGCCGCCCAGCAACAACGGGAAGCGTTGACGTATCCGGACGGCACGCCGCACCCGATGACGCCCTGGGGCGATCCGGATCTGCAGGGCATGTGGCCGATCATGCACCTCTTCGCGACGCCGCTGCAGCGCAATCCGCAGTACGGCGAGCGCCGCTTCCTGACGGACGAGGAGTACGAGCGGGCGCAGCAGGTCCTGCGGAGCCGCGACGAGCGCTATTACGAGGAGATCCGCAGCGGCAGGCTCGGCATGGGACACTGGGCCGAGTCGACGACGCGCACCGATGCGACCCGGCTCACGTCGCTGATCTCGTACCCGCCGAACGGCCGGCTTCCGGAGCTCACGGCGCGCGGCGAGGAGCTCGTGCCGCTCTTCCACAGCGACGACACGCGGCAGGTCTTCGACTCGCCGCAGGACTTCGATGCCTGGGACCGCTGCATCACGCGCGGCCTGCCGTCGTCGATGCTGCCCTATAACTACAACAACGGCATCCGGATCATGCAGGCGCCGGGGTACGTGATCATCGCGCTCGAGATGATCCACGAGGCGCGCATCGTGCCGGTGGACGGCCGTCCGCCGCTCGACTCGGAGATCAAGCAGTGGATGGGCGAGTCGCGCGGCTATTGGGACGGCGCGACGCTGGTCGTCGAGACGACGAACTTCAACGGCAAGGTCGGCATGGTCATCGTCGGCATCCCGGGCGGACGCCGCGGCGACACGCCGACGACGCCGAACATGAAGATCACCGAGCGCTTCACCCGCGTCAGCGACGATCAGATCGACTACGAGATGACGGTCGAGGATCTCGAGGTGATGACCGACAAGTGGACGGTCAGCTATCCGATGTATCTCGATCCGGAGTACAAGTTCTTCGAGTACGCGTGCCACGAAGGCAACACGGCGGTGCGGAACTTCATCGAGACATCGCGCTTCGAGCGGGGCCTCCGTCCCGCGGCGCGCCCCGTGTCGACGAACTGACCGGCATAAGCAGAAGGCGGGTCCCGACGGGACCCGCCTTCGTCGCGTCTATCCGAGATCGGGTGGCGGACCGGCTCAGTCGATCGAGTCCGCCTCGAAGCCGACACCCTCCCAGCCGTCCGACGGCCTGACGATCGACAGGATTTGCAGCCGCGGGCTGCCGTTCCGCGCCCGCCGGCCCGTGACGACCACCTCGTCGCCGGCCTTCAGGTCGTCGTACTTCCAGCCGCGCCGGTCGAGGATGTTCCGCGGATACGTCTCCGTTTCCCACAGCACGCCGTCGGCGTCCTTCAGGTAGACTCGGCTGTGCGGGTTCTGGTACCAGACTTCCGTCACCGTGCCGGTAATCGTCTCGACCTTCTGCGGGTCGTACTCGCGCAGGAACGAGTGGTGCGCCTCTGTGGTCGCGACGAAGCCCAGAAGGCCCGCGCCGACTGCGATCGAAAGCTTGCGAATCACCGTGTCGCCTCCGTGTGTTGCTCGTCCGCGGCCACGTGCTCGCGGATGTAGCATTCGTAGTCCTTGATGTCCTCGTTCGTGCGACCGTAGTACTTCGTGACGGTCCACGTCTCGGTGTAATACGTCGGGTCGTCGATCGACAGGTCGACCCTGAGCCGCTGGCCGTCGTCGAGCAGCGTCATGCGCTCGGTCAGGCGAAGCTTGTCGGAGTAGGGCATCCCCTGCGGCCGCAGCAGCCCCGGCTCGATATTCGCGGTCTCGACGACGAGCGTGTCGCCTTCCCACCGGCCGATCGAGTGGCCCATCAGCGTCGGGTAAGAGTCCGGATGTCCGCGTCCGTCGAGAAAGACGCGGCGCACCTGGTGGTCGTATTCGTAGAGCATCGTGATGCGCTCAGGCTGCTCGATGATCTCGAACGGCAGCGGCGCCGAGATGATCCGTCCCAACGGGATGATGCATCGGTAGGAAGGATCGTCGTCCGGATTCGCGGCCCAGCGCTCCTGGGCCGCGCGGCCCGCTTCGCTGTATGGCGGCTCGAGCGGCCACTCGTCCGTCGACCAGGCCTGAGGTGACCACACTCCGGTGAAGCTCGGCCGCGGACCCGAACGCGCATCCGGATCCGAGGCTGCGGAGTGCCCCTGCGCCCACAGCGCGGCGGGACACGCGAGGCCGGCGCCGGCGAGCAGCGCGGCAGTGATCGCGGTTCGCGTGGACATTGCTTCCCTTCGGTCGAACGTGAAACCAAAGCTTAAGGTCGCGACCCGACGCACACCATTACATTCGGCTATCTCGATCATGCCGTGTCGCTCATCCGCCGCAACGAGCTCAAGCCGAGCACACTCATCGCGTCCGTTCTGAGAATGATTCTCATTGACTCGAAAAATGAGAATCGTTATCGTTTGTGCCTCTCCCGTGAGGACCTTGGTGTCAACAAGGAGCTGCAGATGAACAAGGACAAGAACGACGCGGCTCGAGGCCGCCTGGCGGCGGCCGTCGGACTCGCTCTCTGCTCGACGGTGGCGAACGCGCAGTCGCCGGCGCCGCGCGATGACCGGCGAATCGAAACGCTGGTCGTCGAGGGCCGCGCGCACGAGGCCGAGCCGACGTCCGGCAAGTTCACCGCGCCGCTGCTCGATACGCCGAAGTCCGTGACCGTCGTCCCGGCGGCGCTGATCGAAGCGCGCGGCGCGACGTCGCTCGTCGACGCGTTGAAGTCCGTTCCCGGCATCACGTTCAACGCGGGCGAGGGCGGCGCTCCGGCCGGCGACAACCTGAAGATCCGCGGCTTCGACGCGGGGGCCGACGTGTTCGTCGATGGCGTGCGAGACCCCGGCTCGCAGACGCGGGACGTCTTCGCCCTCGAGCAGGTCGAGGTCGTCAAAGGACCGGGCTCCGCGTTTACCGGCCGCGGCGCCGCGGGCGGCAGCGTGAACCTCGTGACGAAGAAGCCGCGCGAGGAGCCGTTCCTCGTCGCGCGCGTCGGCGCCGGTACGGACGCCTACGCACGCGCCTCGCTCGACGGCAACTGGAGGCTCGGCGACGGCGCCGCCTTCCGGCTGAACGTGATGAGCCACGAGGCCGACGTGCCCGGCCGGGACGAAGTGTTCCTTTCGCACCGCGGTGCCGCACCGTCGCTCGCGTTCGGCCTCGGCACGCCGACGCGCATCACGCTCGACTATTACTACTACCGCACCGACGACATGCCGGACTACAGCATCCCGTACGGCCGCAACGCCGATAACACCGCTGCGTCCGGGCCTCCGCTCGACGTCGACCGCGAAAACTTCTACGGGCTGCTGAACCGGGACTTCCAGAAGACCGGCGCGGACATCCGCACGCTCGAGATCGAGCACGATTTCGGCGGCGGGCTGACGCTGCGCAACACGACGCGCTACGGCGTGACGAGCAACGACTATATCGTGACCAACCCGGACGACGGGCGCGGCAACGTCGTGAACGGCTTCGTCGTCCGGAACGCCAAGAGCCGGAACTCGGAGACGACGACGAAGGCGAACGTGACGACTCTTCTCGGCGAAGCGCAAACGGGCAGGCTCGTGCACAGCTTCGCGGCCGGCATCGAGGTCGGCAGGGAAGAGATGTACAACCGCAACTACAGCGTCGAGAGCCGGTTCAACGCGAACGTGAACGCGGACTTCGCGAACTCGTGCAGCGCGCCGGGCGTCGTCGGCGCGGTCTCGGGCTACAACTGCACGACTCTCGCGAACCCGAACCCGCACGACCCGTGGACCGGCACGATCACGCCTGCGGGCAACGCGACCCTCGCCGAGGCGGACACGACGTCGATCTACGCGTTCGACACGATCGAGCTCGGCGCGCGCTGGCTGCTGAACCTCGGACTGCGCTACGACGACTACTCGATCCGCCAGCTGTCGGGGCCGATCGATTCGCCGGAGCTGGTCGAGAACGAGGCCGACTTCTGGAACCACCAGCTCGGCATCGTCTACAAGCCGGCCGCGAACGGCAGCATCTATCTTTCGTCCGGCACGTCGTCGAACCCGTCCGGCAATACGCTCGGCGACGGCACGGAGAACCTTTCCGAGAGCAACGCGGATCTCGATCCGGAGCGGACGCGCACGCTCGAGCTCGGCACGAAGTGGGAGCTGCTCGACCGTCGCATGCTGCTCACGACCGCGGTCTTCCGCATGGAGAAGGACAACGCGCGCGTCGCGATCGAGCCCGGCCGGGGCGCGCCGCAGCAGAACGTCGGCGAGCAGGTCGTCGACGGCTTCGAGCTCGGCGTGATCGGCAACGTCGGCGAGCGCGTGCAGCTCTTCGCGAGCTACACGCACCTCGACGGCGAGATCGTCGACGACGGGCCGATCGAAGACAACGACGGCAATCGGTTCCCGAACACGCCCGAGCACAGCGTGAGCGTCTGGGCGACCTACGCGGTGAGCCCGCGGCTGACGCTCGGCGCCGGCGCGAGCTACGTCGATCTGCGCTACGGCAACGCGGCGAACACCGTGTGGATCCCGTCGTACACGACGTACGACGCAATGGCCTCGCTCGAGCTCAACGAGCGCATGGAGCTGCAGCTCAACGTGAAGAACCTGACCGACGAGGTGTATTTCGTGCGGCCGTACTCGAACCACTACGCGGCGCTCGGGGACGCCCGCTCGGCCGTGATGACGCTGAACGTCGATTTCTGACGGCCTCGCGAGCTCGGGCAGCGTATGTTCCGAAAGATCTTGTTCTGGACTCACCTCACGTGCGGCGTCGCGGCGGGCCTCGTCATCGCGATGATGTCGTTCACGGGGGTGATCCTCACCTACGAGCGGCAGCTCGTCGAATGGGCGGAGCGCGATCTGCGCGCGGAGCCGCCGGCGGGCGCGGCGCGGCTGCCGCTCGACGCGCTCGTCGCCGCGGTCAGGGCAGGGCAGCCGGGCTTCGAGCCGACGTCGATCAGCGTCTCCGCCGACCCCGCCGCGCCGGTGCAGGTCTCGGCCGGACGCGCGGCGTCCGTCTATGTGAACGGCTACAGCGGCGAGGTGCTCGGCGAAGGCGCGGTCGGCCTGCGCGAGTTCTTTCGCACCGTGACCGGTTGGCATCGCTGGTTCAATGCCGAAGGCGACAGTCGTGCGCCGTGGCGGGCGATCACGGGCGCGAGCAATCTCGCATTCCTGTTCCTGATCCTGAGCGGCCTGTACCTGTGGCTGCCGCGCACGTGGAAATGGGCCATGTTCCGCGCGCGGCTGCTGTTCAATCCGAATGCGACGACCGGGCAGGCGCGGGATTACAACTGGCACCACGTGATCGGCATCTGGACGGCGATCCCGCTTGCCGTCGTCGTCGCGACCGCGACGGTCTTCTCGTACTCGTGGGCCAACGATTTGCTCTATCGCAGCTTCGGCGAGGAGCCTCCGGCGCGCGGGCGGGGCGGACCGCCTCCCGCCGTCTCGGCGAGCGAATCGGCGGCGGCCGGCAGGATCACGCCGGCGCCCGGCTCGATGCTTTCGCCGGACGCGCTCCTCGCGCGCGCGGCCGAGCACGTCGACGAGTGGCGACGGATCACGATGGACTGGCCCGTGTCGCCCGAGCGCGGCGCGCGCTTCACGATCGACCGGGGCAACGGCGGTCAACCGCAGAAGCGGCACACGCTCGTGCTCGATCCCGCGACGGGCGGCGTCACGTCGTGGGAGCCGTTCGACAGCCAGACGCCCGGCAGGCAGGCGCGCAGCTGGGTCAGGTTCCTGCATACCGGCGAAGCGCTCGGCATCGTCGGGCAGACGATCGCCGGCCTCGTGTCGCTGACCAGCCTCGTGATGGTTTGGACGGGGCTCGCGCTCGCGTATCGGCGGCTGGTGGCCGCGCCGCTGAAGCGGCGGCGGGCGGCGCGGGCCGCGGCGCGCGTCGCGTAGGCTCGGCCAGGACCGTCGTCGGCGCCGTACGTCGCACGGCGGCAGGCGACTCGCACCAGTCCGCTACGTCATTGCGCTACGTCGCGATCCGTGACCCGCACGGTGAGCTACGCCGCGGCAGGCGATCCGCACCACGTCGCAAGCGCGTCGGCGAGGCCAGGCTCGCCTCGTTCGCCGGCCCATGCGACGTAGCCGTCCGGCCGAATCAGCACGGCGCGCGGCGGCGTCACCGCCCCGAGCACCGGAAGCTCGACGACGCCGTCGTAGCGGGCCTCGATCAGACGAACGCGATTCGCCGAATGCGGGATCGGGATCGAGCCGGGCTCGCCGAGGTTGATCACGACGGGCCGCGCGTCGTGCAGCAGCGAGTAGACGCGGCGCGGACCGTCGGTGGTCGCGAGGTCGAGATCGGGCATGCGGCGCCCGAGCAGCGGGTGGCCGTCGCCGAGGTCGTAACGCACCGCGAGGCCGGTGATCTCCGCCGCGAGGTGCCGGCGCGGCTCGTCCATCGCGAGGAACTCGGCGACGTACTCGCCGAGCGCGCGCGTACGGTCGTCCGTGCGGCGAAGCGCGACCGCGGCCATCGTGTTGCGCAGCACCCGGGCGGCGACGGGGTGACGCTCCGCGTGATAGGTATCGAGGAGGCTTTCGGGCGACCTCCGCCGCACGACCTGAGCGAGCTTCCAGCCCAAGTTCACCGCGTCCTGCAGGCCGACGTTGAGGCCTTGTCCGCCGAGGGGCGGATGCACGTGGGCCGCGTCGCCGGCGAGCAGCACGCGTCGGTTGCGATACGCGGTGGCCTGGCGCGTCGCGTCCGTGAACCGTGAGATCCAGGTCGGACGGCGCACGCCGAAGTCGGTGCCATAGACGGCGACGAGCGTCGCGCGAAGGTCGCGCAGCGTGGGCTCGGCGCCGAGCCGGAGCTCGGGCTCGGTCAGCACGATCCGCGTCGCGCCGTCGTCGCCCTTGCCGATCGCATGCCTGCCGTGCGCATCGTCGTGAAATCCCCACTTCGGCTCGTGCTCCGTGTCGGCCTCGGCGATCAGCCAGCTCGTCGTGGGATCCCAGCCGGGGAACTCGATGCCGGCCGCCTTGCGGATCGTGCTGCGGCCTCCGTCGCAGCCGACGAGATACTCGGCGCGAAGCGAGCGGCCGTCGGAGAGCACGACGTCGACGCCGGTGTCGTCCTGCGTGAGCCCGGCGGCCTCGCTTCCGCGATAGTCGTCACATCGAACTCGTCGACCCACTCTGCGAGGATCCGCTCGATGTGGTTCTGCCACAGCGCGAGCGTGTAGTTGTGCCGCGTCGGCAAGTCGCGAATGTCGAGCGGGACGTGGAAATGCACGAAGGGATGCGCTTGTCCCTGCGACACGAAGCGCTCGGCGATTCCGCGCTGATCGAGGATCTCGATCGCGCGCGGGTGGAGCCCGCCGGCGCGCGACCCGGCGAGCGTGTCGTCGCTGCGTCGCTCGACGATCGCGACGTCGACGCCCGCGAGCGCGAGCTCGCCCGCCAGCATCATTCCGGTAGGTCCCCCGCCCACGATCACCACTGAGTGCTCGGTCATCTCTCCGCTCCTTCGTGGTTTGCGCCGGCATCGGCGCAGGCCGGCGATCGTGAAGCACGACCCCGGGCTTCCGGCAAGGCCCCCGGTGCGCGATAATCTGGAAGCGGGAAGGAGCCCTCCTTCCCGTTTCTCGCGGGTCCCTCGAGCGCCAGGTCCGGCGTCACGACCACTCGAGTTTCGCGCCTCGCCTGCGACCGCGCGACTCCGGTACGAAAAAGAATCTCGCCGTGACCCGGAAGAGACCGACGCCGTTACTCGGCATCGATAGCATTTCAACGCATCCGAACGGCGCAGCGTGCACGTGACCGTGGACGCTGCGCTCCAAAGCGTCGCGCACGCAGGCGGACGACCGGAGCGATGAGCTCCGGGAGCACGGCAGTCGCGAGGCCGAACGCAATGCCGATCGGTCGCTGATCGGCGCCGTCTCCTTCTAACCGACACGGCGGGTGACACATGAACGATTCGAAGGCACACGTCACGAGCAGGCCGAGTCGGCCCGGACGGGCCGCGACTCGACTCCATGGAGGCAAGGCGCGAAGGGTGTCGGCGGCGGGCGCCGCCGCGCTGCTCGCGCAGGCCGCGAGCCAGGTCCTCGCGCAAGCCACGGACGACGTTGCGGCGACGGCCGCGGCGACCGGCGCCGTCGAGGAGGTCGTCGTGACCGCGCGGAACCGCGTCGAGACGGCGCAGCAGGTGCCCGTGCCCGTCTCCGTGATCGACGCGGCGACGGTCGAGCGCCACGACGTCAGGTCGGTCTGGGAGGTGCCGCACCTCGCCCCGAACATCGGCGTCGTCGGCGACAACGCGCGCAAGGTCAGCATCTCGATTCGCGGCATCGGTCGCAACGGCGCGAACGACTCGGCCGAGAGCAGCGTCAGCACGATCGTCGACGGCGTGCCGCTCTACTACGCGGGGCAGGCGTGGGCGAGCTACATCGACCTCGACCGCATCGAGGTGCTGCGCGGTCCGCAGGGCACGCTGCTCGGGAAGAACTCGACGCTCGGCGCGGTCAGCATCGTGACGCGAGGGCCGACGTTCGAGCCCGAGGCGTCGTATCAGGTCGAGGTGGGCAGCCGGAGGTCGCTGCAGGGCCGCTTCTCCTCGTCGGGTCCGCTGCTCGACGACGAGCTCGCGTATCGTGCGTCGTTCTTCGTCGACCGTGCGAACGGCCAGTACGAGAACGTGTTCCAGTCCGGCGAGACGTGGAACGAGAAGAACCGCATCGACGCGCCTGCAGCTCCTCGCGACGCCGGGCGACAGGATCTCGAACCGGCTGATCCTCGACTACATGCGCTCCGACGAGCGCGTGAATCTCGTGTTTCCGCTGTCGGACGGTCCTCCCACGTATGCCGACGGCACGCCGCGCACGAGCACGTACGTGACGCGCTTCGCCGAGCGCGCGTACTTCGACAACGCCGACGGCACGCCCTACCGGCCGTTCCTCGGCACGTCCGCGTTCGAGAACGCCGAGGCGAGACCGCAGCAGACGAACCAGCACGGCATCTCGAACCAGCTCGAATGGACGTTCGAGAGCGGCCATACGCTCACGTCCATCAGCGCGTTTCGACGCCAGACGTTCGACATCAAGAACGGCGGCCTGACCCCGTTCTACATCAACAACGGCGGCCAGCAGCTGTGGAACGAGCAGCTTTCACAGGAGGTGCGCATCGCGTCGCCGGCCGGCCGAAGGATCGACTATCAGGCCGGGCTCTACTATCTTGACGCTCGCGTCTACAGCGACGACCCCACGTACTACGGAGAGGACGCGGGCGCCTGGTATGCGACGGATGCGCAGTACCGCCTGCTCTACGACGGCGTCGGCGCCGGCGGGCCGGGCGTCGATCTTGCGCCCGGGATCGGCCGCGAGCTGCTGCGCGACTCGCTGAACGGCATGTATCAGTCGACCGTGACGGACGCGCGGCTCGAGAGCCTCGCCGCGTTCGGACAGCTCGACTGGCATGCGACCGACAGGCTGACGCTGACGTTCGGCGTGCGCCACACGGTCGAGCACAAGACGAACCGCATCCGCCAGGAGCTCGACCGTCCGGGCCGCGAGCTCACGGCCGAGCGCTATCCCGGCGCGACGCCGGAGCAGCTCAAGGCCGCGGAAGCGATTCGTGCGCGCCGAATCGATGCGCCGTACGACTGGATCGACGGCGAGCCGATCGACGAGGACTTCTCCGCCTGGCTCGTCAGCGCCGACTACGGTCTTTCCGACAACGTGATGCTCTACGCGTCGGCTTCGCGGGGCGTGAAGGCGGGCTTCATCTACTTCCCGGACGGCTTCCAGCCGGGCGACGCGTCGACGACGATCCGGCCGGAGGAAGCGTTCGACGTCGAGCTCGGCGTGAAGAGCGATTTCCTCGGCGGCAGGCTCAGGTTCAACGCGAACCTCTACCGGACGAAGGTCACCGACTACCAGACCGAGGTGGCCTACATCGATCCGCTCGACGAGACCCAGGTGCTGACTCGCTGGGAGAACGCGGACGGGATCACGGCGACGGGCATCGAGTACGACGTGAGCTACTCGCTGCAGCGCCTCCCGATCACGTTCACGTTGAACGGCGCGCGCAACGAGGCGACCTACGATCGCTACCTGACGACGTGCCCGGATCTGCCGCCGCCCGAGCGCATCTGCGACTACTCCGGCAGACAGGTGCACAGCGCGCCGAAGCGCCAGCTCAACACGGGCGTCGACTACGAGGCGCCGCTCGGAGGCGGCGCGCTCCGAGTCTGGCTGCACGACAGCCACCGCTCGGGCACCTATCTCGCGGCGTCGCAATCGGAGTTCACGTACGAGCCGGCCTACGATCTCTTGTTCGGCGGCATCGGCTACGTGACGGCCGACGACAAGTACGAGATCTCACTGGTCGGCCGCAATCTCACGGACGAGGACTACGCGATCACGCGGACGACGTACAGCGACACGAGCCCGGTGAGGTGGATCGCCGGCGAGGAGCGATACGTCGGCGTTCGGTTCCGCGGGCGGCTGGCGCGGTAGCGCGGCGCGGGGCCGCGACGCTCGATGTGGGTGGGCCCGTGCGAGAGCGCCGCGGCCCGTCATCGCTCGGGCAGGCAGACGCGCGGCCAGAGGCCGGGGAGGGCGGTGACCCTCGGAAGTCTGCGACGCCGAACGGGAGCCGCTGTGCGTCACACGCGCCCCATGTGCGCGGTAGCGCCGGCAGTGAGCGAAAACCTCAGTGATGCGACCTCATGTAATACATCAGATTTGACTTGCAAGTAATTGCTGTGAGAGATACTCATAAGCAAAGCAGAGGCCCTGCCCGTCCAGCGGCCCGCCAGACGAACCCTGTCGGCTACGCGCTTCTTCGACGAAGCGGCATGATGCTCGCATGAGCAGGCGAAGCGCTCGAAGGAGACCATCGACATGGCGAACACCGAAACGGCGATCCTCGCGGGCGGGTGCTTTTGGGGCATGCAGGATCTGATCCGCAGACTGCCCGGCGTCGTGCGGACGCGGGTCGGCTATTCCGGCGGCGACGTGCCGAACGCGACGTACCGCAATCACGGCACGCACGCGGAAGCGATCGAGGTCGTATTCGACCCGGATAAGCTCTCCTATCGCGAGTTGCTCGAGTTCTTCTTCCAGATCCACGACCCGACGACGAAGAACCGGCAAGGCAACGATGTCGGTTTGTCGTACCGCTCGGCGATTTTCTACCTGTCGGACGAGCAGCGCCGCGTCGCCGAGGAGACGATCGCCGACGTGAACGCATCCGGGCTCTGGCCCGGATCCGTCGTGACGGAGGTGCAGCCGGCGGGGCCGTTCTGGGAAGCGGAGCCCGAGCACCAGGACTACCTGCTGCGCAACCCCGGCGGCTATACGTGCCACTTCCCGCGCCCGAACTGGCGGCTGCCGCGGCGCGCGAGCGCGCGCACCGGATAAAGGCACGGGCGAGACGGACGGCACGAGCAGAGCCCCAACGAAAGGGCGCCCGAGGACAAGGGCGCCGACGAGAAGGTCGCGAGCGACGTCGACGCGCGCGACCAGAACGCGAACGAGAGGGACACGCGCGACCAGGACGCAAACGAGAGGGCCACCATGAACACACGATCGAAAGACGCACCGCCCGAGCTCACGTGGAGCCGGGTCGTGCAGCTCGCGCAGAGCGGCAACGTGCCGCCGCCGCGGCGCGTCGAGAAGAGCGACGCGGAATGGCGCGAGCAATTGACCGACGAGCAATACGAGATCACGCGGGCCAAGGGCACGGAGCGGCCGTTCAGCTCGGAGCTCTGCGCCCTGTTCGAGCCGGGGCGCTATCACTGCGTCTGCTGCGATACGCCGCTGTTCGACTCGACGACGAAGTTCGAAAGCCGCACGGGCTGGCCGAGCTTCACGGCGCCGCTGTCGCCGGACGTCGTCGCGTACGCCGTCGACACGAGCCACGGCATGCAGCGGATCGAGGTCACGTGCAACGTTTGCGACGCGCACCTCGGGCACGTGTTCCCGGACGGTCCGCCGCCGACCGGGCTGCGGTACTGCATCAACGCGGTGTCGCTTCGCAAGGCGAAAGCAGAGGAGCCCGGGTGATGAGCACGATCACGGCCAACGACGGAACGCAGATCTACTACAAGGACTGGGGCCGGGGACCGGTCGTGGCCTTCTCGCACGGCTGGCCGCTCAATGCCGATGCCTGGGACGGTCAGATGCTGTTCCTCGCGCAGCAGGGCTTCCGGGTGATCGCGCACGACCGACGCGGGCACGGGCGCTCCGAGCAGGCCTCGTCGGGCAACGACATGGACGGCTATGCGGACGATCTCGCCGCGCTGCTCGAGACGCTCGATCTCGACGACGTCACGCTCGTCGGTCACTCGACGGGCGGCGGAGAGGTCGTGCGTTACGTCGGGCGCCACGGCACGGAGCGCGTCGCGAAGCTGATCCTGATCGCGGCCGTGCCGCCGATCCTGCTGAAGACCGATGCGAATCCCGAGGGCCTGCCGCTCGAGGTTTTCGATACGCTGCGCACGGCGCTCGCCGCCGATCGCGCCCGGTTCTGGAGGGACTTCGCGCTCCCGTTCTACGGGGCAAACCGGCCCGGCGCGAACGTGTCGCAGGGCGTGCTCGATCAGTTCTGGATGTGGAGCATGCAGGCGGGCCTCAAGAACGCCTACGACTGCATCGAGGCGTTCTCGGAGACGGACTTCACCGAAGACCTGAAGAGGATCGACGTGCCGACGCTGCTCGTGCACGGAGACGACGATCAGGTCGTGCCCGTGCACGACACGACGAGGAAGTCGGTGCAGCTCATCGAAGGCGCGAGGGCCGTCTACTACCCTGGCGCCCCGCACGGCCTGACCGCGACGCACGCGGACCGCGTCAACGCGGAGCTCTTGGGTTTCCTGACCGGCTGAGGCCGTCGTCGGCCGCGTTGCGGCACCGAGCCCGGGCTACCCGCTCGGTGCGATCTTCCAAAGCTCGCCGTCCGGCTCGTCCGTGACGACGTACAGCGCACCGTCTGGACCTTCGCGCACGTCGCGCACGCGCTGCCCGCGGTCGGCGAGCAGGTGCTCCTCGCCGGTCACGCGGTCGTCCTCGAGCTCGAGACGCACGAGCCGCATGTCCTTGAGGCTGCCGACGAAGAGGCTCCCCTGCCATTCGGGGAAGGCATCGCCCGAGTAGAACTCGGCGCCCGATGGCGCGATGACCGGATCCCAGTAGTAGACCGGCTGCTCGTAACCGTCGAGCTGCGTGACGGCACCCTCGATCGGTTCGCCCGAGTACTCCTCGCCGTACGTGACGACGGGCCAGCCGTAGTTCTTGCCGCGCTCGATCAGGTTGAGCTCGTCGCCGCCCTGCGGGCCGTGCTCGACGATCCAGAAGCGGTTCTGCTCGTCGAATGCCGCTGCCTGGACGTTACGGTGGCCGAGCGTCCAGATCTCGGGTCTCGCGTTCGCCTCGCCGACGAACGGGTTGTCTTCGGGGACCGAGCCGTCCGGGTTGATCCGGATCACCTTGCCCATGTGGCTATCGAGATCCTGGGCCTGCGGCCGCATCACGAGATCGGAACGCTCGCCGAGCGTGATGAAGAGCGTGCCGTCCTCCGGATGGAATGCGAGCCGCGAGCCGAAATGCAGCAGCCCGTCGTACGCGGGCATCGCGCGAAAGACGACCTCGACCTCCTCGAGCCGGCGTCCGTCGTCGGACAGGACGCCGCGCGCGACACTCGTCGCGTTGCCGCCGTCGCGCGGCTCCGAGAAGCTCCAGTAGATCATCCGGTCGGTCTCGAAGTCGGGACCGAGCGCGACGTCGAGCAGGCCGGCCTGCTCGCCGGTCTGGACCGCAGGCAAGCCTTCGATCGGCTCGCGGACGTCGCCGTCCGCGGTCACGATCCGCATTCGTCCCGGCCGCTCCGTCACGAGCAGGTCGCCGTTCGGCAGCGGCTCGACGGCCCATGGATGCTCGAGTCCGGTCGCGAGCACCGTGACCTCGAAGTCGACGTCGGACTCGATCGCGCAGGCGCGCGTCTGTCCCGGGAACGCCGGTCGCTGCTCGGGGACGTTCGGCTCGCGGGTCTCGATCGGACGGCAGTCGCCGGCGCGCGGCTGCTCGACGACGGCGACCCGCTCGTCGTCCGGCTGCCCCACCTGCGCGGCCGCCGGCAGCGCGGCGGCGACCGCGGCTGCGACGGCCGCGTGAACGAGCGGGCGTCGCGGGTTTCGTGCTCGGTGCTCCATCGCATGCTCCGTGCGTGATCGATCCTGCCCGTCGCGCGCATCGACGACGACGATGATCGCCGCGTCGGCGCTGCGCGGCGGCACGTTCCGATGTTGCGATCGAGTCTCGGTGCTGCCTCGGAGCTCGAGCAATAGGGACGATCCCCGGAGAAGGCGGCGCGCGTCCGCGGGAGGCCGAGCTCGGATGGACGTCCGCACCGAGCACACGGAGCCGACGCGGCTCGCGTCCGCGACTCACTCCTCGCGCAGCGCCTCCATCGGCGTCGAGCGGAACACCTCGCGGCTTCCGGAGAGTCCGATCACCGCGCTCAGCGCCGCGACGCCGGCCGCGAGCGCGACGAGCGTAACGGGCTCGGCCGCGAACGGCACGTCGAAGAGGTATCGCGCGAGCGCCCACGCCGCGGCGAGCGACAGGCCGGCGCCGACGATCGCGGCGAGGAGGCCGAGCGCCGCGTACTCGGCGAGCAGGATCGCGCCGATCTGCCGGCGCGTCGCGCCGAGCGTCTTCAGGAGCACGCTCTCGCGAATGCGCTGCAGCCGCCCGGTCGCGACCGCGCCGAGCAGCACGACGAAGCCGGTCGCGACCGAGAAGCCGGCGAGGAAGCGGATCACGACCGACACGCGGCCGATCACCTCGTCGAGCGCGGCCTGCACGAGCGTCAGGTCGATCGCGGAGATGTTCGAGTGCTCGGCGACGACGTCGCGCTGCGCGAGCGCGCGCGCGTCCGCGTCTTCGCCGTGCGCGAGCAGGACCCACATCTGCGGCGCGGCCTCGAGCGCGGCCGGCTCGAA
This sequence comes from Gammaproteobacteria bacterium, assembly GCA_036381515.1. Classification (GTDB taxonomy): domain Bacteria; phylum Pseudomonadota; class Gammaproteobacteria; order Steroidobacterales; family Rariloculaceae; genus ZC4RG20. The sequence goes on from DASVCR010000034.1 coordinate 87,860, forward strand.
CACGGCGAAGAAGTTCGGCTCGAGGCGCGCCCAGTCGACGGCGCGGATCGACGTGACGACGGTCGGGACGATCACGCCTTGCACGTCCCAGTCGATGCGGTCGCCGACGCCGACGCCGAGCTCCTCGGCGATCTCCTGCTCGAGCGACACCTCGTAAGGCGCAGCCTTCGGGTCGGCCGCCGCGCCCGCTAGCGGCGCACCTTCCCCGGCCGCGCCGTTCCCCCACCATTTGCCGGCGACGAGTCGCTCCGAGTCGGACAGCACGTTGCGGAACGTCGAGCGGTACTCGCGGCGCACGGCCCAGCCGCGCGGCCCGTCGCCGCGGCCGCGCTCCGTTTCGCGCCCGTCTTCGGGCGAGTCGAGCGTGACGTTCACGGGCCTCACCGGCTCGCCTTTCACCGCCGCGACGCGCATCGACACGAGCGGCACGCTCTCCAGCACGTCGATGCCGCGGCGCGCGAGGATCCGCTCGACGGGCTCGACCTGATCGGCCTGCACGTCGAGCAGGATCAGGTTGAAGCGGGTCTCGGTGTTGACGGCGAGCGGCCGCAGGATATTCGCCTGCGTCAGGATCAGCGTCGCGATCAGGAACGCGCCGAACCCGAGCGCGAGCACGACGGTGACCGTCTGATTGCCGGGACGATAGAGGTTCGCGATGCCCTGCCGCGCCGTGTACGGCAGCGCGCCGCGCGGCGCGGCACGGAGCGACCGCGCCGCGATGCGCGCCGCGAGCCACAGCACCAGCAACGTGGCGCCGATGCCCGCCGCCATCGCGAGGCCGACGCCGACGCTCTGCGCCTGATAGACGATCAGGAGCAGCACGCTCGCGATCAGCGCGGCCCACGCTCCGGTGCGGACGAGGTCCCGCGGGCCGCGCGGCAGCGGCTCGACGCGCCGGCGGAGCGCCGACAGCGGCGACACGCGGCGCACGTCGAGCAGCGGCAGGAGCGCGAACGCGAGCGCGGCCCACATGCCGACGAGGAGGCCCCCCGCGGCCGCGGGCACGTCGACGCGCACCGGCACGTCGACCGGCAGGAGGCCGGTCAGCATCTGCGGCAGCAGCCACTGCGCCGCGGCGCCGAGCGCGACGCCGAAGGCCGCGCCGGCGAGGCCCATCACGGCGGCCTGCAGCAGGTAGATCGCGAAGACCTGGCCCGACGTCGCGCCGATGCAGCGCAGCACGGCGATGCCGTCGACCTTGCGGCTCATGTACGCGCTCATCGCGCTCGCGACGCCGATGCCGCCGAGCAGCAGCGCGAACACGCCGACGAGGCCGAGATAGCGGCCGAGGCTGCCGAGCACCTCGTCCATCTGCTCCTGCTGCTCGCGCAGCGTGCGCGAGCGGACGCGCTCCGCGCGCCAGACCGGACGGTACCGGTCGTCGATCAGCTCCGCGAGCTCGAGATCGTCGACCTTGAGGAACGCGTCGTACTCGCCGCGCGAGCCGAAGCCCAGAAGGCCCGTCTCGTCGAGATACGCCGCCGGCATGAAGACGCGCGGCGCGAACGACGACGCGATCTCGATGTCGCCGGGCAGGCGCTCGAGCGTGCCGATGATCGTGAGCTCGGCCTCGCCGATCGAGATCGTGTCGCCGATCTCGGCGTCGAGCGCGACGAGGAGCGCCGGGTCGACGATCGCGTTGCGTCCGTCGTGCAGCGCCTCCCAGCGGCCGGGCGGGCTCGTCTCGATCGTTCCGTAGAACGGGAAGCCCGGCTCGACCGCACGGACCTGCACGAACCGCGTCGCGCCGCCGCCGGTATGGCGCGCCATCGACGTGAACGACGTGACGCGCGCGATGGCGATGCCTTGCGCCGCGAACTCCGCGAGCAGCTCGCTGCTCCGCGGGCCGAACGGCTCGCGGCTCGAAAGCTGCATGTCCGCGCCGAGCATCGCCCGCGCCTGCTCGCGGACCTCACGCTGCATCGTCGACGCGAAGCCCTGCACGGCGACGAGCGCGGCGACGCCGAGCGAGATCGCGGACAGGAACAGGAACAGCCGCCGCCGCGAGAACCGGCTTTCGCGCAGGGCGAGCGACAGCAGACGGCGAAACGTCATGCGGCCGCGGCGGTATCCGAGACGATCGCGCCGTCCGCGAGACGGATCGTGCGCCGCGCGCGCCCGGCGAGGTGGGGATCGTGCGTGACCAGCACGAGTGTCGTGCCGCGCTCGCGGTTCAGCTCCTCGAGCAGCGCGATGATCGCTTCGCCGGTGCCCGCGTCGAGATTGCCGGTCGGCTCGTCGGCGAACAGGATCTTGGGCTCGTTGACGAACGCGCGCGCGAGCGCGACCCGCTGCTGCTCGCCTCCGGAAAGCTGGGCGGGATAATGGTCGAGCCGGTCGCCGAGCCCGACGCGGCGCAGGAGCTCCGCGGCGCGCCGCGCGACGTCGCCGTCGCCGCGCAGCTCGAGCGGCACCTGCACGTTCTCGCGGGCGGTCAGCGACGGCATCAGCTGGAACGACTGGAACACGAAGCCGACCGTCGCCCGGCGAAAGCGCGCGCGCTCGTCCTCGCTGAGCGGCGTGAGGTCCGTGCCGGCGATGCGCACCGAGCCGCGGGTGGGCGAGTCGAGCCCGGCGAGGAGGCCGAGCAGGGTTGTCTTTCCGCTGCCCGACGGGCCTAGTATTGCAACGAAGTCGCCTTCTTCGATATCAAGGTCGACGTTGCGAAGCACCGTCAGCGTTCGCTCGCCGCTGCGATAGGTTTTCTCGAGGCCCCTGGCTATGAGCATGAAATGGACTGCTCCTGTGCGCTCGGCCGCGCTGCTGGTCGCCGCGTTGATGATCGGTTGCGGGGGAGCGGAAAGCAACTCGCCGCAGCGCGCTGTGGAGGCGGCAAACGGCACCGCGGAGCTCGCCGCGGACGGCGGGGAGGAACGGGCGCCGAAGGCCGACGCCGCCGCCGGCACCGTGCTCTTCATCGGCACGAGCCTGACCGCCGGGCTCGGGCTTCCCGAGGCGCAGTCGTTTCCGCTCCTGATCGAGCGCCGGATCGACGCCGCGGGGCTGCCGTTCGACGTCGTCAACGCGGGCGTCAGCGGGGAGACGTCGGCCGGGGCGCTGCGCCGCATCGACTGGCTGCTGCGGCAGGATTTCGACGTCGTCGTGCTCGAGACCGGCGCGAACGACATGCTGCGCGGAATCGACCCGGCGTCGACCGAAAGCAACATCCAGGCGATCATCGACCGGATCCGGGACGCGAGGCCCGACGTCGAGATCGTGCTCGCCGGCATGCGCTCGCTGCCGAACATGGGCGCGGACTATGCGCGCGCGTTCGAGGCGATTTATCCGCGCCTCGCGGAGCGCAACGACCTTCCGTTCGTGCCGTTTCTGCTCGAGGGCGTCGGCGGCGTGCGGGAGCTGAATCAGAGCGACGGCGTGCATCCGAACGCGGAAGGGCACCGCGTGATCGCCGACACCGTGTGGCAGGTGCTCGAGCCCGTGCTGACGCGGGCGGCGGCCGGGAACGATTCCGCGACGGAATAGGGGCAGTCCGCCGAATACCAAAAGCCCAAAGGGGGAATCGCTGGTGCGTCCCGAGCTTCATCGAATCGCGGCCGCCGTCGCGCTCGCGTGCGCGGGCACCGCGCTCGCGCAGCCGCAGAGCGCGGGCTCGTCGGCGCTAGCGAGCGGGCGAAGCGCCGCCGCCGACTGGCGTTACTACCATCGCGATCTCGCCGGGACGCGCTTCTCGCCGCTCGACGAGATCACGCCCGACAACGTCGCGCGGCTCGAGCTCGTCTGGCACTACCGGTTCAATCGGCCGGGGCGGCCGGTCACGGGGCCGACGGCGTTCGAGCTCTATCAGCAGATCACGCCGATCGTCGTCGACGGGATCATGTACATGCCGTCCGGCGACCGCGTCGTCGCGCTGCGGCCCGAGACCGGCGAAGAGATCTGGGGGCACGAGCTCGACGAGGGGCTCGCGTCGTTCCGCGGCGTCAGCTACTGGCCGGGCGACGGCGACGTCCCGCCGCGGATCTTCTTCACGTCGCTGCGCAAGATCATCGCGTTGAACGCGGCGGACGGCACGCGCGCCGAAGGCTTCGGCACGAACGGCGAGATCGCGCTCGACGTGCCGTACGTCGGCGCGCCGGCGATCTATCGCAACCGGATCATCATCGGCGCGAACTTCTTCGGGCCCGGCGAGCCGCACATCGGCCCGCAGCTGACCGAGCCGCGCGGGCAGAAAGGTAACTCGCGCGCGTTCGATGCGATCACCGGCGAGCAGGTCTGGGAGTACAACACGATTCCGCAGCCCGGCGAGCCTGGGCACGAGACGTGGGGGAACGAGAGCTGGCGCGACCGCACCGGCAACAACGTCTGGGCGTTCGCGCTCACGGTCGACGAGGAGGCGGGGCTCGTGTACATGCCGGTGTCGACGCCCGGCGCGAACTACTACGGGGGCGATCGGCCGGGCAACAACGAGCCCGCGAACTCGGTCGTCGCGCTCGACGCGATGACGGGCGAGGTCCGCTGGTACTTCCAGACGATCCACCACGAGCTCTGGGACTACAACCTGCCGCCGGCGCCCGCGCTGCTCGACCTCGAGATCGACGGCGAGACGATTCCGGCGCTCGCGCAGACGGGCAAGGCCGGCTGGATGTTCATCCTGAACCGGCTGACCGGCGAGCCCGTGTTCGGCGTCGAGGAGACGGCGGTGCCGGCCGGCGACGTGCCGGGCGAGTGGTACTCGCCGACGCAGCCGCTCCCGGTGAAGCCGCCGCCGGTCGCGCGCGTCGGCTTCGATCCGGAGACCGACATCGTGACCGCCGCGCAGACGACCGAGGCGCACGCCGAGGCATGCCGCGCGCTGTGGGAAGAGGTCGGCTACTACAACGCGGGGCCGTACACGCCGTTCCGGCTGCGCGAGGAGGGCAAGCCGCCGACGCTGCTCTTCCCGTCGCTGACGGGCGGCGTGAACTGGGGCGGCGTCGCGATCGATCCCGAGCGCAACGTGATCTTCGTGTACTCGAAGGACGAGGCGACGGTCGGCTGGATGGTGCCGAATCCGCGCTACAGCGAGGAGACGGCGTACGAGCAGGTGCCGTACGTCCTCGGCAACGGCCCGCCGTTCGCGGCGCCGCTCGGCGAAGGCTCGGAGGGCAGCGTGCCGTGCCATGCGCCGCCGTGGGCGCGGCTGCTCGCGATCGACGCGGAGGCAGGGGAGATCGTCTGGTCCGTGCCGCTCGGCATCGACGAGAGGCTGCCGGAAGGCAAGCAGAACGTCGGCTCGCCGGGGTACGGCGGCCCGATCGTGACCGGCGGCGACCTCGTCTTCATCGGCGCGACGAACGACCGGCGCTTCCGCGCGTTCGACTCGCGCACGGGCGAAGAGGTGTGGTCGCACGAGATGCCGTACAACGTGACGGCCGTGCCGATCACGTACGCGGGGCGCGACGGCCGGCAGTACGTCGCGGTCACGGCGGCCCGTGGCGGGCGCGGCACGGCGCCGTCGGGCGACGAAGGCCTGTTCGTGTTTGCGCTGCCGCGCTAGGAAATTGTGTCGCTAGGAAATTGTGTCAGACACCTTTTTCGTTCCGAAAAAGGTGTCTGACACATGCCGAAAATCGGGGCAGGTCAGAGCTTTTTTTTCAGAAACGGGCTCTGACCCCGATTTCCACGACATCCGAAAAGGGTCGGGCACATCCCAACAACAAGGGCCCTGACCCAAATTTCCACGCTCTTAACTTCCTGACCTGGAAAGCGGTGTCGGACGCTTCGGAGCGGGGCCGACACCTCCTCTGTGAAAAATTGGGCTCTGACCCCAATTTCCGGCGTTACGCTCTTGCACGCTGCCTTCGTCCGTCTCGATCGGCCGATGCTTGGGGAAGAGCGGCTCGGCCGAGCACGTCTCGAGCGCATACAGCAGCCTCGCCGCCGTCTCCGGCAGAAACGGCGCGAGCGCGCGGCCGATCGCGCTGAGCGTTGCATAGAGCTCCGCGAGCACGGCGCGAAGCGCGGCGTGCTCGCCGCTTCGCGCGAGCCGCCACGGCTCGGTGCGATTGACGTACGCGTTCGCTTCGGCGACGACGGCCCAGATCTCGTCGAGCGCGCGGTGCGCGGCGAACTGCTCGAGGCTCTCGTCGACGCGCGCGTCGAGCCCATCGGCGAGGCGCGCCGCGCTCGGCGGAGGCAGGCCGTATCGGCCGGCCAGCGCGACGGTGCGCGACACGAGGTTGCCGAGCCCGTCCGCGAGCTCCCGCGCGTAGACCTCGTCGAAGCGCTGCCACGAGAAATCGCCGTCGCGATGGCTGCCGATGTGGCGGAGCAGGTAGTAGCGCAACGCGTCGCGGCCGTGCCGCGCGCTCGCATCGAGCGGCGAGACCGCATTGCCGCGCGACTTGCCGATCTTCGAGCCTCCTGACGTCACGTAGCCGTGGACGAGGATCTCCGTCGGCAGCGGCAGCCCTGCGGACAGCAGGATCGCGGGCCAGTAGACGGCATGGAAGCGGGCGATGCCCTTGCCGATCACGTGGCTGATGCGCGCGCCGTCGTTCCAGTAGCGTTTGAACCGCGGCGCGTCGTGCGCGAAGCCGAGCGCGCTCAGGTAGTTCGCGAGCGCATCGAACCAGACGTAGACGACCTGCGACGGATCGTTCGGCACGGGAAGGCCCCAGCCGCGGGCGCGCGCGGCGCTGCGGGAAATCGAGATGTCCTCGAGCGGGCCGTCGAGGAACGCGAGCACCTCGTTCCGTTTCGTCGCGGGCAGGATCGCGATGCGGCCCCGCTCGATCAGCTCGATCAGCGCCTCGCGATACCGGCCGAGGCGGAAGAAGTAGTTGCGCTCGGCCACGTGCTCCGGCCGCGTGCCGTGCTCCGCGCAGAGGCCGTCCGGAAGCTCGCTCTCCGCGTAGAACTGCTCGCAGCCGACGCAGTAGAGGCCTTCGTAGGAGGCCGTATAGATGTCCCCGTTCGCTTCGCACGCGCGCCACAGCCGTTCGACGGCAGCGCCGTGCCGCGGGTCCGCGCTCGTGCGCAGGAAATCGTCGCGGCTGATCCCGAGCGCCGTGCCGAGCGCGACGAACTGCGCGGCCTTGTCCGCGACGAACTCCCGCACCGGCACGCCGGCCTGCTCGGCGGCGAGCGCGTTCTTGAGCCCGTTCTCGTCGGTGCCCGTCAGAAAGTAGACGTCCTGTCCGGCGGCACGTGCGTGCCGCGCGAGCACATCGGCGATCAGGAGCTCGAGCGCGAAGCCGATGTGCGGGGCCGCGTTCACGTACGGAATCGCGGTCGAGATGAATCGGGTATTCATGGCGATTTCTCCAGGCAAAAAAAAAACCGGGCCGTCTCGTGGGAGACGGCCCGGTTCCTCGTGACTTCAGATAACGGCTACGAAATCAGGTCGTGCGTGCGCAACCCCCACGGTCTCGCTGTGGTCATGCGCATGGCCATGGTCGGGGCGCGAAATCTCATGCGCGGGATCATACGACGGTCCCCCAGGCGAGTCGAGCGGGCGTAAGCAAACGGTGCGGTCGACCGGTCATGTCGTCGGCGTCGTGCCGTCTCCGGTCGAGCGCGCCGCGCGAATCGCGTCCGCGTAACGCCTCGCGGCCGCTTCGGGATCCCCCGCGGCGAGGATCCCGCTGACCACCGCGACGCCGTCCGCGCCCGCGGCCAGCACGTCCCGCGCGTTCTCCGGCGTGATGCCGCCCGACGCGTAGATCGTGAGCTCCGGGTATCGCTCGCGCGCCGCCGCGAGCGTCGGCGGGGCGACGATCTCGCTCGCCTCCACGGAACGGGACGGGTACATCGCGCTGAACGAAACGTAGTCGGCGCCCTCGCGCACCGCCCACGCGACGCGCTCGAGATCGTTGCCGACGGTCACACCGTACAGCACGTCGTGGCCGACGACCTCGCGGACCTCGCTCGGGTCGAGGAACGGCACGTCGTAGTGGATGCCGTCGGCGGCCGTCTTGCGCAGCAGGTCGAGCCGTTCGTGCACGAGCACGGGCACGCCGCGCGGCCGCGCGAGCGCGATCGTGCGTTCGACGAAGTCGACGCCGTCCTGCCCGTCCGCCCAGTGGTTCCAGACCTGGACGACGTCGACGCCGCCCGCGAGCGCCGCGGCGACCTTCGGCAGCACTCGCGCGGCACCCGGCCGCGGATCGACGACGAGATAGAGGTGGCGGTGCTTCATCCCTGCTCGCATCGCGCAAAGAAGACCCGGGACGGCTTCCGGCGCTCGATCCGCGCGCGAATCAGTCGAGCGCGGCGCGGAGGATCGCCGCGACTTCCTCGGAGACGACGTCGCCGCGGCCTCCTACGCGGCCGAGCGCCTGATCGATCGGGGACCTGCCGAGCGCGTCGACGATATCGACGTCGGCGCCTCGCTCGATCAGGTACTGCACGACGCGCGCATGGCCAAAGCGGATCGCGCCGTAGAGCGCGGTCTGACCTTCGCGGTCCGTCATCGTGCTCGGGCGCGCGATGCGCGCGGTGCGGCTCGTGACGTCGGTCACCCGCGCGTCGATGTCCGCGCCCGCGTCGAGCAAGAGCCCGAGCGTGGCGATCACCTGGTCCTCGACGTTCGCTGCGCGCTCGCGGCCGGCGACGCCCATGCCGGCCGCCGCCATCAGCGGCGTCACGCCCATCACGTTCGGCAGATCGACGAGCGCGCCGTGCTCGAGGAGCATCCTTACGCTCTCGACGTCGGCGCCGATTGCGGCACGGAGCAGCGGCGTCGCGCCGGTCGTCAGCAGGTCGTCGATGAAGCGGCCGCTGTTGCCGCCCCGTCCGGGCCGATGCATGTTGAGCTGCGTGTTCGGATCGACGCCGGACTCGAGCAGCATGCGGACGACGTCGCGCGCCGTCGTCGTGCCGTTCGACGCGACGCGCCCGGCGGGCCCGCGCCGCGTGTACGACGCCATGTCGACCGCGATGTAGAGCGCGGTTCGCCCCCACCAGTCGGAGTAGTGCGGATTCGCGCCGCGCTCGAGCAGCAGCTTCGCGGTGTCGAACCTGAAGTTGTCGATCGCGATCATCAGCGGCGTCACGCCGTCCGGGCTCGGCCGGTCGATGCTCGCGCCGGCGTCGAGGATCGCCGCGACGCAGCCGGTGCAGCCCGCGCGCGCCGCGTAGAGGAGCGCGGTCATCCCGCCGGTCGGCCGGTACTGGCCGCGCGGCTCCGACGTGACCTGCGTCGGCCAGTCGTTTGCGAACGCACGCACCTCGACGTCCGCGCCGTGCTCGACGAGGAGCTTCACGATCTCGACGGACGAGCTGTCCGCAGCCCACATCAGCGCCGTCTGTCCGCGCCAGCGCTCGCGCGCGTTCACGTCGGCGCCGTGCCGGATCAGCGCCTCGGCCGCCGCCGCCGCGCCGGCGCGTGCCGCGAGCATCAGCGCGGTCTGGCCGTCCGCGTTCGGCGACTCGACGTCGGCGCCTGCCGCGAGCAGTCGCTCGACGAGCGCGGCGTGACCGGTCTTCACGGCCTCGGACAGCGGGCTCGACCCGTAGAGGTTCACGGCGTCCGCTTTTGCGCCCGCGGCAAGCAGCGCATCGACGAGCTCGACGTCGAGCCGGTAGACGGCCCAGTGGAGCGGCGTCGTGCCGTCGCCCTGCGCGGCGTTCACGTCCGCGCCGGCCTCGATCGTCGCGCGCGCGGCGCTCGAGTCGCCCGCCTGGATCAGGTCCGCAAGGCTGCGCTCGGCTGCACCGGCAGGTGCGGCGAGCACGGCGGCGCACGCGAGCGCGGCGAACCGCGCCGCGGTCAGACGATGTCGTGCGAGATCGTGTTGTGGTGCGCCCATAAGCTCTTGTGGACGTCGTAGAGGAACTTCAGAGGATCGGCGAACGTGCGCGGCTGATCGGCGAGGACGCCGGCCGCGAGCATGTCGTCGGCGCTGTAGCCTTGCCGGAGCAGCTCGGTCGTGCGCTCGAACAGCGTCTGCATCAGCCGGTGCTCCGCGGCGATGTCCGCCTTGCGGACGGCCGGGCCGTAGCTCGGCACGACGACCGTGTCGTCATCGACGAGCTCGAGCAGCAGCGCGAGCGCATCGACGCGGCCGCCGAGCCAGCCGCCGCCGAACCAGTCGATCTCGGGATCACGCGCCGGCGACAGCGCATCGCCGACCGCGATCACGTTAGCGTCGCGGAAGTAGACGTAGATGTCGCCGTCCGTATGCGCCTCGAGCAGGTAGCCGTACTCGATGCGCTCGCCGTCGACGAGCCGCTCGCCGCGGTCGTGGAACGTCTCGGTCGGCACGGCGTCGGCCGGCACCGCGGGCTCGTAGCGGTCCTCGTGCGGGACGTAATAGCCGAGCTCGAGCCGCTGCCGCGTCTTCGCGTGCGCGACGAGCGCCGCGCCTGCCTGCCCGAACGCGCCGTTCGAGCCCGTCTGATCCGGATGCCAGTGCGTGTTGAATGCAAGCTCGACGCGGTCCGCGCCCGGCAGCGACGCGAGGGCGTCGCGCAGCGAGGCCGCGTGCTCCGCGGATCCGGTGTCGACGAGCATCTGGCCGTTGTCGCCGTGCCGGACGAGCACGTTGCCGCCGACGCCGACGATCAGCGCGAACCGCTCGGTGAGCTCGACGACGTCGACGTCGGCTGCGAGCGCGCGCGACGTGAAGCCTGGAAACGTCACGCCGATGCAGCCGGCCATCGCAGCCTTCAGCAGCTCGCGTCGGCGGACGGGAAAAATGGTGTCAGACACCATTTTTCGCCGTCGGCGTATCCGGGCCCAGGTGCGTGGATCGAAAAATGGTGTCTGACACCATTTTTCCCCCTCAGACACCGGCGATCTCTCCGGTGCTGTCCGAGAAGCTCGTGAGCTCGAAGCCGGACTTGTTCAGCACCGTCAAGAGCAGGTTCGTCAGCGGCGTGTGCTCCGGCAGCTCGACGTGCTGCCCGCCGCGCAGCCGACCGCACGCGCCGCCAACGAGGATGTTCGGCAGCGGGTAGTTGTTGTGGCGGTCGCTGTTGCTCATGTTCGAGCCGTACATGAAGAGCACGTTGTCGAGCAGCGTGCCGTCGCCGTCGGGTATCGCCGCGAGCTTCGCGAGAAAGTCCGCGAAGCGCTCGACGTGATAACGCTGGATCCGCACGAGCTTCTCGAGCCGGCCGAGATCGTTCGCATGGTGCGACAGCGGATGGAACGCGTCCGGCACGCCGATATGGTTGTACGTTCGCTTCGTGCCCTCGGCGACCATGATGTAGGACGCGACGCGCGTCAGGTTCGCCTGAAAGCTGAGCGCGATCAGGTCGAACATCAGCTTGACCTGCTCGTCGAAGTCGTCGAGCTCGCCGATCGGCGCCTCCGGCAGCTCGATCCCGGTGAGGTCGCGCTGCTCCGCGCGCTCGACGCGCCGCTCGATCTCGCGGACGGTGTCGAGGTACTCGGACAGGATCGCGCGGTCGCCCGGGCCGAGCGTGCGCTGCAACGCCCTCGTCCTGTCCGCGACGAGGTCGAGGAGGCTCTGCGTCCTCCGCGCGATCGCGTCCCGCTCCTCCGGCGTGTCGCCCTCGCCGAACAGACGAATGAAGACCTTGCGCGGATTGAACTCCATCGGAAGAGGGGAGGTCGCGTTCCGGAACGACAGCGTCGCGCTGTAGTAGCAGCCGCCGCTGCCCGCCGAGCAGGCCGCCGCCTGGATCGTCGTCTCGGACGCGACCTCGAGCGACGGCAGCGGCGTCTCCTGGCCGATGCGCTCGGCGATCATCTGATCGATCGTCTGCGCCATCTTTGCGCCGCTCGCACGCGTGTCGGGCCGCACGCCGCTCAGCCACGTCGCCGGCACGAGCGAGTGAACGGAGTTCTGGTTCGCCTTGTTCTCGAGGTTCGAGAACGACACGACCAGATGCTTGAACGGCTCGAGCGGCTCGAGGATCGGGCTCAAGCGGAAACTCTCGCCGGCGCCGCTCGGCGTCCAGCGATCCATCTCCGGTCCGTGCGACGTGTTCCACATGATCGCGCCGTGCGGGATATAGAAGAAGCCGACGCGCAGCCTCGGCGCCGCGGCCGTCTGCGCGAGCGCGGTCGCCGCGGGAATCATCGCGTCGAGGAGGGGCAGGCCGATCGCGACGCCCGCGCCCCTGAGCACCGTTCGGCGGGAAAGATGCTTCCTCGTGAGATAAGCCATGGCGCTTCCCTCGTTCAGTCGTTCACGGTCGCGCTCGAGCGGGCCGCGATCGTCGATTGGCCGGTCGACTCGCCGGGCGCGGCGCGCGGCGATGCCTGCATGCGGAACGCATCGCTCTTCACAACGCCTGCGACGATCGCCGAGAACCGGTAGTCGTGCCGCGCCGCCTCGCGCACGATCGCGCGCACCTGCGGCATGTCGAAGTACTCGAGCTCGCGGTTCAGCGCGTACATCAGGAGCTTCTCGGTGAGCGCCTGCACGAACTGATCCGGCCGCGCGAGCAGCGCCTCGCGAAGCTCGACGGGACCGTCGACCTTCGTGCCGCCGGGCAGGATCGTGCTCGCATCGATCGGCGCGTCGGCCTCCCGATCGACCTCGCGCCACTCGCCGATCACCGTGAAGTTCTCGAGCGCGAACCCGTACGGGTCGATCACGCCGTGGCAACCGTTGCAGGACGCGCTCTCGCGATGCCGCTCGAGCCGCGCGCGGATCGTCTTCGGCCTCTCGCCGGCGGGCGTCGACAGATCCGTCTCGACGTTCGGCGGCGGAGGCGCGGGCGGCGTGCCCATCAGCTTCTCGAGCACCCATGCGCCGCGCAGCACCGGCGACGTGCGATCGCCGTACGACGTCTCGAGCAGCACGGCGCCCTTGCCGAGGAGCCCGAAGCGGCGCGGGTCGTCGAGCTCGACGCGCCTGAACTGCGGGCCGAGGACGGAGTCGATGCCGTAGTGCCGTGCGAGCCGCTCGTTGAGGAACGTGTGGCGTGCGGTCAGGAGCTCGTGCACGCTTCGGTCCTCGAGCAGCACGCTCTTCAAGAAGAGCTCGATCTCGGTCTCGAATGCCGCGCGCAGCCCGTCGTCGAAGCCGGGGAAGAGCGCGTCGTCGGGGTCGACCTCGTCGAGATCGTCGAGGTCGAGCCAGCGCAGCGCGAACTCGGTGACGAGCGTCTCGGCGCGCGGGTCCGCGAGCATGCGCTCGACCTCGGCCTCGAGCACCGCGGGATCCGCGAGACGGCCTGCCTCGGCGAGGTCGAGCAGCCGGTCGTCGGGACCGCGGCTCCACAGAAAGAACGAGAGCCGCGACGCGAGCTCGAAGTCGTTCAGCGCGAACGTCTCGCCGTCGGCGGCGGCGCTCCCTCTCGGCGCGATCGCGCGATAGAGGAAATCGGGACTGACGAGCACGGCGGCGACGACGTGCTCGATGCCTTCGTCGAACCCGCCCGGGCCTTCGCTCCCGACGTCGTAGAACCGCATTAGCGTCGCGATGTCGTCGTCGGTGACGGGCCGTCTGAACGCGCGCCGCGCGAGCCGTGCGGCGATGCGCTCGGCGCACGCGCGCTCCGCGTCGGGCGACTCGGGTCGGCACACGAAGATCCTGTCGCGGCTCCTCGTGGACTCGAGACCCGTCGGCGCGAACGGGCCGACGATCTCGACGTTGCCGGTCAGGCGCGGCACGCGCTGCTCGCCGACGTAGCTGAAGCCGCCGTAGGGCGTGAAGCCGAAGATCAGCTCGTCGGTCGCCGCGCGTCCCCGCTCGATGAACGTGACGACGACCTCGTGCACGCCGGCCTTGACCGCGATCGGTACGTCGGCGAAGCGGGCCATGATCTCGGCGCGGGCAGGCGCGCCGCCGCGGTCGACGAGCTTCAGGTCCGCGGGGCCGCCGAGCTTCTCGCGGAAGACTTCGTTGCGGTCGATCAGGATCACGACCGTGTGCTCGGTCTCGAGCGAGCGCGGATAGAGGTCGACGTCGAGGTCGGTCAGCGTGAAGCGGTACTCGCCGTCCGCGGGGAAGTTGTGCTCGAAGCGCATGCCGCCGCGCGTGCCGGGCGGCAGGCCGTCGATGTAATCGTCCTGGTCGTCGGTGATCGTCAGCGGCGGCGGCGCGTACGATGCGCTCGTCTGCTTCGGATGGGCCGTGCCGACCGCGAGCGCCGCGACGGTGCGCGCCGCGGCGACGTACTGCTCGAGGAACGCGGGCGACACGCTGAGCGCGGCGGCGATGTTGATGAAGCCGTCGACCTCGATCTCCTCGGGGAGGATCTCGGTCGGATCGATCTCGACGGCGAGCAGGTCTTCGACGGCCGCCGCGTACTCGGTCCGGTTCAGGCGCTGCACCGGCACGTGCCCGGCCCGGTGCGCCGTCGGCGCGGCGTCGATCGTGCGCTCGAGGAACGCGACGAGCTCGTCGATGCGCGCGTTACCGGGGTGCGGGCTTCCGGGCGGCGGCATCAGCCGGCCCCTGAGCTTGCGGATCGCCGCCTCGAACACCTCGGCGTGATCGGGGATGGAGCCGGGCGTTACGTCGTCGAAGCTGATGCCGCCCGTCCGGTCGACGTCGTTGTGACAGTCCGTGCAGTAGGTTTCGAGCAGCGCCCACTCGTCGCGTGCCGGGTCGCCGATGACGCCGGTGCGGTGGAGAGCGAGCACTGCGGCTCCGGCGGCGAGCACCCCCGCGGCCGCTGCGACGCCCGAAAATCGTTTCATGAACGAAAGGATAGGAGGAGGCCAGGGCCCCGTCCAGCAACGGGACGGCGTCACGGGAAGCGATCCGAGCCGATTGCGGCACGGCATGCGGCGCCGCCGCGCGGAAACGTCCTCGAGGACCGAGGGCGCTCCGCCGCGCAGGCCGTCGGCGGCGGGCCCGCGCGGCTCAGGAAGCCGCGACGAGCCCGCGCCGTCGTGCGGGTGAGTCGACCGTCAGTTGAGCACGCGGAACTCGACGCGGCGATTCAATGCACGTCCCGTCTCCGTCGAGTTGTCCGCGACGGGCTGCGTCTCGCCGTAGCCGCGCGCGACGAGGCGGTTCGCCTCGATCCCTTCCGAAATCAGGAACTCGCGGACGGACTCCGCGCGGCGCTGCGACAGCTGCAAGTTGTAATCGTCGGCACCCGAGCTGTCGGTATGCCCCGCGATCTCCGCGCGCAGATTCGGCTCGCCGCGCAGCGCCTCTGCGACCCTGCGCAGGATCTCGCGCGCGTCCGCGGTCAGCGTCGCCGAGTTCAGCTCGAAGTTCACGCCCTCGAGGCGGAGGGTCTGCTGCGGGCCGCTCTCCACGACGCAGCCGCGATTGTCGGTCGCGAGACCCGCGAGCGTGTTCGGACACTGATCGATCTGATCCGGCACGCCGTCGTTGTCGGCGTCGCTGATCTCGGCCGGGACGTTGACCGTCTCGGTCTCTCTTACGACGCGCTCGCGAACCACCTCCCGCTCGACCGTGCGGCGCCCGAGCGGGACCGTCACGCCGAGGCCGATGCGCCACTCGTTCATGCCGTCGTTCCCGCCGGTCTCGAAGTCGTCACGCACGTAGCGCGCCTCGCCGCGGATCCGTACGCCGCCGTTGCCGAGCTCGCCGGTCAGGAAGCCGACGCCGACGTTGCCGATGAAGTCCGTGTCGTCCTCGTCCTCGAGCACCGCGTCGTTGCGCACCGCGCCGGCGCCGAGGATCACGAACGGCGTCGCGCCCGGACCCGGCACGAACCGGAAGCCGACGTCGAGGCCCGCGCCGTACTGGTAGTGGTCGGTGACGAGGGGCTGCCCGGACTCGATCAGGTTGCCGAACGTCTGCACCTCCCAGAACCAGCGGTCGGTCCACTCGCGCCCGTAGGCGATCGAGAGTCCTCGTCCGTCGTCGCCCAGGTTGCGGTCCTCGTCAACGGATAGATAGAACGGCAAAACGGATAGATAGCCTTTCGATTGGGTTACGGTCTCCGACTCCGAGACGGAGTCCGACTGCGCCGCCGCCATGCCGGCGCCGAGCGTGCCTGCGGCGATTACCAACGAAGCGCTGAAGCGTTTCATGTCGAGTCCTTTCTTACTGTTGCTGGATGGACGAAGCTCGCCGCCCGCGGCGTCCGTCGGCCTGCCGCGGGCCCGCTGCAGAAATGTCGCCAGATAGCGACACGTTAACCCCTGTGAAAGCAGCAGATTTGCGAGAAACAAACAAGAACAGGCCCGGGCAAAGTACCGGATAGGACGCGGCGGGGCAAGGGGTTCGGGCCGCCTGCGTTCAACTCCGGCGTCGGGCGCACGTCTCGGCGCACATGTAGACTACGGGCCCCGATGAGCGCGTTCAGTCTGCAAGAGTTCTATCAGCGCAACCGCAGAGTGGTCATATGGGTCATTCTGTTCGCGCTCCTGTGGCTGCTCAGGGATTTCTTCGGTGTCGTTTTCCTGACGTTCGTGCTCGCGATCATCGCGACGCCGCTCGCGGACGTCGGCATGCGCAGGCTCCGCATGCCGCACTGGCTCGCGCTGTCGCTCGTCTACGTGCTGTTCCTCGTCGTGCTCGCGTCGTTCGTCCGTTTCGTCGTGCCGAGCGTCGCGTCCGAAGTGAACCGCCTGATCGAGAACCTGCCGACGACCGAGACGCGGCTCATCGACGCGAAGAACCGCTTCGTCGACGCGTATCCGTCGTTGCGGCAACCGCTGACCGGCTTCCTGCGCAGCGCGCTGCGCGACGACGTCGTCGCCGGCATCGAGACTCGCCTCGAGAACGAGCGCAAGCGCCTCGGCCTGACGGAAGCGGAGATCGACGAGGCGCTCGACGAGGGCGTTCCGCTTTCGGGTCCGCTCGCCGAGTACTGGAACCGGCGGGACCAGCTCTATTTCAACGCGCTGATGACGGAGCAGTTCCAGATCGTCCGTCGGTACGCGCCGGCCGTCATCAACATGCTGTACCGCGCGACGGCGACGACCCTGCTCGCGTTGCTGTTCAGCTACCTGATCCTGATCGACCTCGAGCGCATCAAGCGCGGGATCGCGCAGCTGAAGAGCTCGAGGGTCGGCGACTTCTACGACGAGGCCGCGCAGCCGATCGTGCGCTTCGGCGTGCTCGTCGGCCGCGCGATCGAAGCGCAGGCGTGGATCGCATGCGCGAACACCGCGCTGACGCTGGTCGGCCTGCTGCTGCTCGACATCCCGCTCGTCGCGATGCTGTCGATGATCGTGTTCGTCTGCAGCTTCATCCCGGTGCTCGGCGTGTTCCTGTCGACCACGCCGATCGTGCTCGTCGCGTTGAACACCGGCGGTCCGATGCTGTCGCTCGCGGCGATCGGCATGGTCGTCCTGATCCACATGCTCGAGGCCTACCTGCTGAATCCGATCATCTACGGCCGGCATCTCAAGCTGAACCCCGTGCTGACGCTGATCATTCTGTACGTCGGATATCACGGGTTCGGGCTGTGGGGGATGCTGCTCGGCGTGCCCGTCGCCCGCTACTTCATCCACGACGTCCTCGGCGTGCCGTTCAAGGAGCGGGACGCGGCGGCCGCGGAATAGGAGGCCGCCCGCCGCATCTCGGCGCGCGGCCAGGGTGCGCCTTAGGCTCCGTTCCGTCTCGCGCACCGAGCGCTCGCGGGCTCGGCGTCTTCGATGCCCGCCGCCGTTCCGAGGTCGCGCATAATGGCCGCATGAAGCTCCGCGGATTCGTGCTGCAAGCGACGTACCGCGTCGTCTCCGACCCCGAGCGGGGCCGGATACCCGTGATTCACGTCTACGGCGCGCTCGAGGGCGGCGGCGCGTTCCTCGTCCGCGACGACCGGCAGCGGCCGTATTTCTACGTTCGGACCGCGGACGCTGAGCGGGCGGCCGCGCTCGGCGCGCCGGCGCCGGTCCCGTGCGGCCGGCGTACGTTCGCAGGCGCGGACGTGTCGCGCATCGAGGTCGGCGTGCCGGCGGACGTCCCGCCGCTCCGCGACCGGCTGCACGACGCGGGGATCGAGACGTTCGAGGCGGACGTGCGCTTCGCGATCCGCTACCTGATCGAGCGGCGCGTCAAGGGCGGCTGCGAGATCGAAGGCGACGCGCGTCCGGGGCGCGGCGGCCTGACCTGGGTCTTGGACAACCCGGAGCTCGAGCCCGCGGACGTCGACATCACGCCGCGCGTGCTGTCGTTCGACATCGAGACGGACCCGAAGGGCGAGAAGCTTCTCGCGATATCGCTGTTCGCCGCGGACGGCGAGCTCGACGAGGTGCTGATCGTCGACGAAGCGGGACGGCCGATGCCGGAGCGCGCGACCCGATGCGCCGACGAGCGCGCCGCGCTCGACCTGTTTTGCGATCGGATCGCCGCGTTCGACCCGGACGTGCTGACCGGGTGGAACACGATCGACTTCGACCTCACGGTGCTGAAGCGCATCGCGGAGCGGCTCGGCCATCCGCTCGGTATCGGCCGCGAGCCGAGGCCCATGCGGCTCCGCAAGGCGGAGGGCTATTTCGGCAGCGGCCAGGCGTCGATCCCCGGGCGTCTCGCGCTCGACGGGATCGATCTCCTCCGCGGCGCGTTCGTGCGGATGGAGGACTACTCGCTCGACGCCGTCGCCCGCGACGTGCTCGGCGAAGGCAAGGCCGTGAAGGGCGACGTGCGGAACCGCATCGCCGAGATCATGCACGACTACGCGCACGACCTCGACGCGTTCGCGCTCTACGCGCGCACCGACGCACGGCTCGCGTACCGGATCGTCGAGCGGCTCCGGCTCGTCGAGCTCGCGTTCGAGCGGAGCCGCCTGACCGGCATGACGCCCGACCGCGTCGCGGCGAGCATCGCGTCGTTCGACTTTCTCTATCTCGGCGAGCTCTGGCGCCGCGGCGTCGTCGCGCCGACCGTGACGTCCGACGACTCGCGCGTGCATGCCGCGCAGCAGGGCGGTTACGTGCTCGAGCCCCGCACGGGCCTCCACGAGAACGTCTGGGTGCTCGACTTCAAGAGCCTGTATCCGAGCATCATCCGCACGTTCAACATCGACCCGCTGTCGTACGTCCCCGAGCCGTCGCCGGGCGATAACCTGATCGAGACGCCTGCCGCGTCGTTCCGCCGCGAGCCCGCGATCCTGCCGAGGATGCTCGACGAGCTCTTTCCGCGGCGCGACGCGGCGCGGCGGGCCGGCAACGACGTCGCGGC
The DNA here is from genome assembly GCA_036381515.1 of Gammaproteobacteria bacterium. Classification (GTDB taxonomy): domain Bacteria; phylum Pseudomonadota; class Gammaproteobacteria; order Steroidobacterales; family Rariloculaceae; genus ZC4RG20. Next base: position 106,837 of record DASVCR010000034.1, read on the forward strand.
GAACGCGATCAAGATTCTGATGAACTCGTTCTACGGCGTGCTCGGCACGCCGGCGTGCCGATTCTCGAATCCCGCGCTCGCGAATGCGATCACCGGGATGGGCCGCGAGCTCCTGCTGTGGTCGAAGCGCTGGTTCGAGGCGGCCGGCTTCGACGTGCTGTATGGGGACACCGACAGCCTGTTCGTGCTGTCCGGCAGCGCCGACGCGGAGCGCGCGCTCGAGCAGGGACCCAAGCTCGCGGAGGCGCTGAACGCGGACCTCGCGCGGCACGTCGAGTCGCGCTGGCGAGTCGAGAGCCGCCTCGAGATCAAGTTCGAGAAGCTGTACGCGAAGCTCTTCCTGCCGCATGCCCGGCACAGCGCGCGCGGCGCGAGCAAGCGCTACGCGGGGTTGCTCTACCCGACGGGCGACGTCGAGTTCGTCGGGCTCGAGGTCGTGCGCCGCGACTGGACGCCGCTCGCGCGCGACGCGCAGCGCGAGCTCTATCGGCGCCTCTTCACGGGCGAGCCGGTCGACGCGTATCTGAAGGACGTCGTCGCGCGCGTGCGAAGCGGCGCGCTCGACGACGCGCTCGTCTATCGGAAGCAGCTGCGCAAGCGGGCGGACGAGTACACGCGCACGACGCCGCCGCACGTCGCGGCGGCGCGTAAGTCCGGCGCCGCGTCGAAGCGCGGCGCGTTGATCAGCTACGTGATGACGACCGCGGGCGCGGAGCCGGCCGACGACGTGCGCCATCCGATCGATCGCGAGCACTACGTGCAGAAGCAGGTGAGGCCCGTCGCGGAGCCGGTGCTCGAGGTGCTCGGGCTCGATTTCGAGCGCGCGATCGGCGACGCGCGGCAGCTCGATCTGCTGTCGTTCTGACGCGGAGCCTGCGGCCTGCGCGGGAGCGACTGCTCGAGACGGACGCGGCGCTCGTTCTGACGCGGAGGGTGCGTGCATCGAGTGCCCGAGGCGATGCGGCGCTCGGCTGCCGCGTTTCGCGAAGCGAGCTATGCGCTGCCCGGGTTCCGGGCCTGCTCCGCGTACAACGGTGCGACGCCGGGCGCGGGCGCGGCGGCAAATGCGTCGGCCGCGGCGCGGGCGGGAGCCGCTGCGGCGCGCGCCGTCTCCAACGGCTTGCGGCCCGCGATGATCAGTCCCGCGCCTTGCAGGTAGCGCTCTTCGTGGAGGTCCCACAAGAGGCCGCGCAGGATCTCGCGTCCGCGCTGCCATCTCGCCGCGAGCGCCGCGTTGTCGAAGTCTCGGGCCGGATCGATTCCGGCACAGCGCACCGCGAAGCGGTAGAGCGGATAGAGCCAGCGCAGAGGGCCGCGCTCGGGGCTTGCCCTGACGAACGTCATGATCGCGATGCGCCCGCCGGGACGGAGGACGTCGGTCGCTCGCCGCAGCGCGCCGGCGAGATCGTAGACCGTTCCGTAGCACCACACCGACAGCACGGCGTCCACCGGCTCGTCGACGCCGTCGAGCGCGACGGCGTCGCCGCGCACGAGCTCGACGTTGTGCCAGCCGTGGCGCTCCACGCGTCGGCGCGCCTCCGCGAGCATGCCGGCGGAGCAGTCGAGCCCGACGACGCGTCCGCGCGGCCCGACGGTCTTCACGAGCAGCGGGAAGTTGCGCCCCGTGCCGCAGCCGATGTCGATGACCGTCTTGCCTTCGAGGTTGCCGAGCAGCCCGACGACCCGCTCACGGTACCGCTCGACGTCGAGCACCTTGCCGAAGACGACGTCCATGAAGCGATCGTAGTGTCTCGAGGCCGCATCGTATTTGCGGACCGCATCCGCCAGCTGCATCGCGCGACTCCCCGGCTCGGGCCAGCGACATCGGCCGAATGCAAGTTCCATACCCCGAGCGCACGCGGTTGCGACCGTCGCGCGATGGCGACCACGTGCACTCGGTCGTGATGCGCGTCTGCTCGGATCGAGAGCGCATGCACGCATGCCGATCGTGCCGATGCGGCTCGGAGCAACGGCACGCTGTACTATGTGATCCCGGGGAAGCGGGACGAAGGAGGGAAACCGAAATGCGGATAGTGCTCGGGCTCTGGCTCTTGCAGGCGTTCTCCGCGGGCTCGGCATGGCTCGTGCTGTCCGGCGGAAGTCGAAGCGAGGTCCTCGTCTGGATTGCGCTGATGATGAGCGTCGGCTTGCTCGCGGCCCTGTGGTTCTGGACGGCGCTGCGAGACCAGCGGCGCCTCGGCGAGGCCCGGCAGCTCGAGCGCGTCGCGAGCAGGGAGGCGGCGCTGCACGCGGACCTCGCGCGGCAGCGGGCAGCCGATACCGCGAAGCTTCGGGCGCTGACCGAGAAAGCGTCGCGGCCGCAGCGCCGGCTGCTCACGGTGAGCCTCGTCGCAGGCGGCGCGCTCGGTCTTTGCGCCGCGCTGATCGTCTCTCAGCTCGTCACGCTGGGCCTCCTCGTCGCGGCGTTCGCCGCGGGCGGCGGCACCGGCTACGTGTTGCGAGGGCGCCTGGCCCGAGGTGCCGCGTCCGCGGCCGAGCCGGTCGTGACGGTGACACGGAGCCGCCGCGGCAAGCCCGTGCTCGGACGGGCAGGGCTGCTGCTGCTCGGTCCTTCGAAGGCGAAGGCCGCGTAGCGTTGCGACGCGCCGCGTTGCGCAGAGCGAGCGGGGGAAGCACGGCGACGCTGCGTCCGAGGCGCGTCGCACTCCGCATGGCGACGGGCGGCGCCCGTGCGAACGGTGCGCGGGCGGCACGTCCTCGCGCAGGTTACAGCGCCATGTCGAAGCCGACGAGCACGTAGTGTTCCTTCGTCTGATGCCCGACGAACGGCGGGCCCCCGTGATCGGTGTCGAGGAGGTCGGCGTTGATCTCGAAGACCGCCTTGATGTTGCGCATCAGGTAGTACGACGCGTTGAAGGTCAGCGAATTGATGTCGATGCCCTCGTACACCGTGCCGGTGCCGTCGAAGTCGCCGGCATCGGCGTAGTTGTAGAGCACCGAAAAGCTCCAGCGGTCGTTGCGGATGTAGTCGACGCCGCCGAACATGCCGGTCCAATCGAAATCGCGCCCGGGCGCGGCGTCGAGAAAATCTTCCCATTCGTTCCACAAGACTTGCGCGTACCAGTGCACGCGGCCGCTCGGTAAGGTTCCGGCGAAATCGAGCCCGAGGATCGACTTGTCCGTGTCCCTCGTCCCTCGCGCGGTGCCGGCGAACCCCCCGGCGCTGCGCTGCTCGCCGGCGAGCGCGAACACGCCGACGTCGACGGGCCCGGCCGGAATGCCGACCCGGCCGAAGAAGCTCTTGCGATTGTCGTTGTCGAACATCGCGTCCGGGCGGCGGAAGCCCGGGCTGTCGATGTCGAAGTTATCCGTGATGCCGTTGCCGTTCACGGCGCCGACCGCGACGTCGAATTCGCCAATGCCCCGATCGACGATCACGCCGCGATCGTACGTGATGCCCGCGGCGCGGTACGCGTAGAAGTCCTGGAACGTCAGCCGCACCTCGCGGGGGAACATCAGATCGGACACCTGGAACTGGCCGAGCTGTAAGCCGGCGCCCGTCCCGAACAGGTCGCCGTGACGGAACCAGGCATCCTCGATCAGCGTCTCGCCGTTGGCGCCTTTCTCGGCGAAGATGCCGTAGAAGTAGTACGTGACGTTCTCCGACAACGGCGAGCTCGACAAGAGCTTGATCAGATACGGTGCCTGGAAGTCGAAGTCCGAGTCGTTGCCGGTGGGACCGAGCGCGGGATCGATGTCCTCGCCGTCGCGTGCCTGCACGTACGCCTGCATGCGGATCGCGAACGGCGGCCGCGCGGGCAGCGCGAGGCGCTCGTCGCCGAGCTCGAGCGTGTTCGACGTGCGCCAGTTGGGCAGCTTGTAGTTCATGTCGGCGAAGCTCTCGCCGAACGCGTTGAGCCTCGGGAACGCGTCGTGACAGACGGAGCAGGAAAAGTTGTAGCGCCGTGCGAACTCGGGCATCGCCAGCGCGGTGTCGGCGAGCAGGAGCGTCCACAGCACCGTCAGCACGGCCAACACCGACCTCGTCCCGATCATCTCGTCCTCCGTGTCCGTCGCAGCCCCCGCACCACATACGCTAGCAGAGCGTTGCGCTGCGGCTGATGCGGGAATACACGTACGGGCGTCGCGCTGCCGCTTCGCCGACGCGGCCGGGACGAATAGCCGACTCAGGCCGCGCGGCGCCGGCTGGCGAGAGCGAGCCAGATCACGCTCGCTCCCGCGGCCGCGAGCGCCGGCGCCATCGCGTACTGCACCGCGCGCCAGCCGAACGCGTCGAGCAGGGCGCCCGAGCCGAACGACCCGACCGCGACGAGCGCGAACACGAGGAAATCGTTCAATCCCTGCACCTTCGCCTGCTCGGCGGGAGTGTGCGCGCTGCCGAGCAGGCTGGTCGCGCCGATGAACGAGAAGTTCCAGCCGATGCCGAGCGCGATCAGCGCGGCGTAGAAGTGGTGCAGATCGACGCCCAGGAGCGCGATCGCGCCGCAGACGCCGATCAGGCCGAGACCGACGGCGATGACCGGCAGCTGGCCGAAGCGTGCGATCACGTTGCCCGTGAAGAACGCGGGCGCGAACATCGCGAGGATGTGCCAGCGGACGACATCCGCCGCATGACCCGACGTGAAGCCGTGGCCGACCATCGCGAGCGGCGTCGACGTCATGACGAGGCTCATCGCGGAGAACCCGACCATGCCGCAGAGCGCCGCGACGACGAAGACGGGCTGGCGGGCGATGACCGAAAGAGGCCTGCCGGAAGCCCGGCCGCCGGCCGCTGCGGCGGGGCGAGGGATGTCGAGGAACAGGAGCCCGAGCGCGCCGACGACGTTGAGCCCGATGCTCGCGAGATAGGCGTTCGCGTAGGCGGTCGCGGCGGGCGCCGCGGACGTCAGGCGCACGATCTCGGGGCCGATCAGCGCGCTCAGCAGCCCGCCCGCGAAGACCCACGAGATGGCCTTCGGCTTGAAGGCGTCGGATGCGGTGTCCGCGGCGGCGAAACGGTAGAAGCCGTGAAACGCCTGATAGACGCCGATCGCGACGGCGCCCGCGACGAGCATCTCGAAGCTGCCCGCGTGTAACGCGCGCGCGCAGAGCGCCGCGCCGATCCCGCCCGCGAGCGTGCCGACGAGGAAGCCCGAACGCCGTCCGAAACGGCCCATGAAGATCGACGCGGCCGGCGCCGTGAACATCGACGCGAGCACGACCATCGAGACGGGCAGCGTCGCGAGCGCCTTGTTGTCGGCGAGCAGCGCGCCGGCGAGGCCCGCGACGATGATGTTCACGGCGAGCTGCGAGCCGGGCACCGCATTCGCGAACACGAGCACGGCGACGTTGCGCTTCGCGCGGCGGTCGGACAGCGAGACGAGGGCGTCTTCAGCGGGTGCGGCCATGCCGGTGTCCTCTCGGAGCGGCGCAAGGCCGCCTCGAGATTCGACGAAAGGCGGCATGTTAAGGCATTCCGACGAGCGGCGCGTGCTCCGCTTGGGGGCGGCAAGCCGCGAGGGGCCGAGTCGAGCGTGCCCGGCGCGGTATTACGCGCGCGGCGCTCCGTTGTCGGACCGGCGCTTTACGGGCTCGGCGGCGAGCCGGCACGCGGCGGCGCGGGCTCCTCGTCCCGCGGCGGCGCGTCCGACGGCGCCGCGTCCGAGTCCGGAGTCTCGGGCTCGGCGTTCGACGGCGTGCTCTCCGGGCCCGATGCCGCGGAGTCCGCCGGCTCGGCTTCGCGCTCGGTCTCCGGCTCCGCCGTCGCATCGCGCTCCCGCTCGGGTGCCGATTCGCGTTCCGGCTCGGCCGCGGATCCGCGCTCCGGCTCGGCCTCCGCGCCGGCCTCCGCTGCGGCGACCCGGGTCGGCGTCAGCAGACCGTCGACGACGTGCACGCGCAGATTGCCGCGCTCGAGATCAGAGGCCACGACCGAGGCGTCGCCGACCGTGAACTCGTCGCCTTCGACGTCGACGTTCACGGTGCCGCCGTCGATCGTCAGCGCTTCCCGGATGTTGCGTGCCATCTCGCGGTCGAGATCGTCGGCGACGATGTGCGCGCGGAGCAGCCGCACGAGCTCCGCGCGGTTTTCCGGCGCGAGCAGCTCCTCGCGCGTCAAGCCCGACATCGACTCGAACGCTTCGTCCGTCGGCGCGAAGACGGTGTACGCGGTCGAGCCCGTCAGCGCGTCGGCGAGACCGGCCGCTTTTACGGCCGCGACGAAGATCGAGAGATCGTCGCGCTCGGCGGCGATCTCGTCGAGCCATTCGGGGTTCGAAGGCTCGGGCTCCGTCTCGGGCTCCGCCTCCGACGGCACGTCCTCGGCCGGTTCCGGCTCGGCGCTCGCGAGGCTCTCCTCGATCGCCTCGGGCACCTCGCCGCCCGACGCCGCCGCGATGCGCTCCTCGATCTCGGCCGCGCGGTTCAGCCGATCGATCGGCCAGACGCGCAGCGCGGTCGCGTCGATCTGCGCCATCAGGCCGCCGTCCGTGAGCCTGAACGCACGGATACCGCCGATGAACTGCTCCTCGGCCGCGACGCCTTCCGATCCTGCCGCCGCCTGTGCCGAAAGCGCACCGTCCCATTGACCGGAAACGAACCGCGAGTAGTTGTCCTCGTCGGCGAAGAGCAGGATCAGCTTGTAGTTCTCGAGCCCCGCGCCGAGGCCGATGCCGGCGGCGCCGAGCCTCATGAACGTGACGTCGCTGCCGTCGCTCTTGCGCGCGACGCCGGTGCCGCCGAGGCCCGTCACGATCAGGCCGCCCTTCGTCGTCTCGAAGACGGCATGGCCGTAGGCTTGTTCGAGCAGCGACGCCGCGGACGCGCTCCGCTCGCGCAGCTGCTCGAGCGCCGCGTCCGCCTCGCGGATCAGCTCCTCGCGCCGCTCCGCGAGAATCAGGTCGTCGTCCTCGTCGGCGTCGCGGCTTGCGGAAGTCCCGCGTCCGGCGCCGTCCTGCGCTTGCACCGGTCCGAGCCCCAGCGCCACGACCGCGAGCGCCGTGCAGAGCGCGATCTCGAATCTCATCGTCGTCCCTCCGCGTTGCGACGTGCCGTTCGCGAAGACGCAAGGGTCGTGCCAACCGGCGATCGACGCGGCGCCGAGAGCAATAACGGGAAAGGAGACCCGAGAGCCGCGGCGGGGCCGTTTCGAGGTGCCGAATCCCTAAGCGTTTTTTCGCGTGCGCCGTGGACTTTTCCGGCCGCGCTATCTGCCCGTCATCGCCGAGCCTCGATGAGGCGGCGAAGCGACTCGACGCGCCGGCGGTTCGTGCCGAGGTCGTGTCGGCCGACCCGCGAGCACGAGCGGACGTGCAGCACGTGGCCGTCGAAATAAAGCTCGACGTCGTCGACGAAGCGCAGCAGCCGCGTGCGGAATTCCGCGTGGATGTAGATCGCCTCGTCGCGGATGATCCTGACGCGCGGCAGCGCGCGGAGCACGTGCCGCGCGTCCGCGATCGTGCCGCGGATCGGCTCGATGTAGTGCGTCCTGTCGGCGGGATCGGCCTGCGAGCACACGCAGTTCGGCGTGGGCTTGCACGGCGCAAGGCGCCCGTCGCGGACGCCGAGGTCGTTCGGTCTTGCAGAAGAGAACATCTTTCCGCTCCTCAGCCGAGCTCGTGCGGACCGGTGAGCGGCACGTAGGACTCGCGCACGCGGCCGGCGTCGGGCGCGAGGCTCGTCTGCCGCTCGATCGTCCGCCGCACGCGCGGCGGCTCGGGGCCGACGTGCAGCGCGCGGATGCGCTCGACGACCGCGGCGTCGTGCTGCGTGACGCGCTGACTCATCCGCACGTATTCGAGCCACGTCGGTGCCTGGAAGCGCTCGATCCAGATCTCGGGATCGGCGAGATCGCGCAGCAGCGACCAGCGCTGGGCGCCGTCGCGCCGCCTGATCCTGCGCCGCTCGGCCATCAAACCCAGGAACTCGATGACGTTCTCCTCGCGTATGCGGTACTCGACCGAGACGACGATCGGCCCACTGCGCGGCTGGATCTCGAGCTTGACGGCGGGCTCCTGCCAGCGCGCGAGCGGATCGAGATTCAGCGTGTCCGTCTGCTTGAGCGCGAAGCGCCGTCCGATCGCGATGTCGACGAGCAGCACGAGCACGGACGATGCGAGCGCGACGGAGAGGCCGAAGCGCTCCGTCATCAATCCCCAAGCCCAGCTGCCGAGTGCGATGCCGCCGAACGTCACGACCTGGTACTGCGACAGCGCGCGGCCGACGACCCAGCGCGGCGCCGACGTCTGCACGGTCGCGTTGAACGTCGAGAGCGCAAGCACCCAGGCGGCGCCGCAAAGGAGCATCGCGGGGATCGTCGTGAGCAGCCAGCGGCTCAGCGCGGCAAGCACGGTCGCGGCGCCGAACACGGCGAGCGCGACGCGCACGATCGATTCGTTGCTGAGCGACGCGCGCAGCCGGTGCGTCGAGAACGCACCGCCGACCGCGCCGATCCCGAATGCGCCGAGCAGCACGCCGTACGTGACCGGACCGCCCCCGATCAGGTCGCGGGCGATCAGCGGCATCAGCGCCGTCACCGCGCTTGCGCCCAGGCCGAACACGAAGCCGCGGAGCAGCGTCGAGCTGATGTTCGGGGACATCGCGACGTAGCGGATGCCGGCCTGGATCGCGGTCCAGAGCCGCTCGCGCGGCAGGAGCCGCGGCTCGCTCGCCGGCCGCCAGCGGACGAGCACGCCGATGATGCCGACGTACGTGAACGCGTTGATCGAGAACGCGACTGCCGCGCCGAACGCCGCGACGATGAAACCGCCGAGCGCCGGGCCGACGCTGCGTGCGATGTTGAAGCCCATGCTGTTCATCGCGACGGCCGTCGGCAGGTCCTCGCGCGGCACCATCATGCCGACCGACGACTGCCACGCCGGCGCGTTGAACGCCTGCCCGCAGCCGATCAGGAACGTCAGAAGCAGCAGCAGCCACGGCGTGATCAGGCCGAGAAACGCGCCGGCGGCGAGCGCGACCGACACGAGCAGCATGAAGACCTGCGCCGCGAGCATCATGCGCCGCCGGTCGAAGTTGTCCGCGAGCGCGCCCGCGACGAGCGCGAACAGCACGATCGGCAGCGACGTCGACGTCTGCACGAGGGTGACCATCTCGGACGACGCCGCGATCTGCAGCATCAGCCACGACGCGCCGACGGTCTGGATCAGGCCGCCGAACTGCGAGACGACGTTTGCGAGCCAGACGTTGCGGAAGACGGGATGCCGAAAAGGGGAGAGCGCCGACGAGCGCGGCGCTCGGGCCGCGCTCACCGGCGTTGTGGTCGGTTCGGAGGCGCGGCCCTCGACCGAGGGCCGCTGATCGGTCGCGTCGATCGCTTACTCGTCCGCCGGCTCGAGGCGGACGATGTCGCTCGGCTGGCCGTACTGGTTGTCGGTCACGATGTACAGGAAGCCGTCCGGTCCCACGCGGACGTCGCGAATCCGGTACTCGCCGACGAGCAGCGGCTCGCGGTTGGCCACCGTCTCGCCGTTCAGCGACACGCGGACGAGCCGGCGGTAGTTGCCGGACATGCCGCCGAGGAACGCGTTGCCGACCCAGTTCGGGAACGCGTCGCCCTGGTAGAACGTGAGGCCGGAGATGCCGATCGATGGCACCCAGAACGCGGCGGGCTGCTCCATGCCCTCCTTCTCGCGGCCGCGGTGCAGCATCGTTCCGGTCGTGTAGTTCATGCCGTAGCCGATCACGGGCCAGCCGTAGTTCGCGCCGCGGCGAATCACGTTCAGCTCGTCGCCGCCCTGCGGACCGTGCTCGTTCTCCCAGAGCACGCCCGTCTGCGGATTGAACGCGAGCCCTTGCGGATTGCGGTGGCCGTAGCTCCAGATCTCCGGGAGCGCGTCGTCGCGGCCGACGAACGGGTTGTCGTCGGGCACGCTGCCGTCGTCGTTGAGCCGCAGGATCTTGCCCTTGTGGCTGCGGAGATCCTGCGCCGGATGGTCTTCGACGTTCTCCATGAAGCCGTTCGGAATGAAGCCTTCCATGCGGTCGCCCACCGACAGGAAGAAATGTCCCTCGCCGTCGAACGCAATCCGGCCGCCGAAGTGGCCCGGGCGATCGTTCCAGGCCTCGGCGACGAAGATTTCCTCCACGTCCTCGAGGCGATCGTCGACGAGGCGCGCGCGGCTCACGGCGGTCGTGCCGAGGTTGTTTTCTCCGGGCTTCGCGTAGCTCAGGTAAATGAGCTGGTTCGATTCGAAGTCGGGATGCAGCACGACGTCGAACAGACCGCCCTGGCCCTGCGCGCGAACCTGGGGCACGCCCGGGATCGGGTCCGACACCTTACCGTCGCGCACGATGCGCAGGTTCCCGACGCGCTCGGTGACGAGCATGTCGCCGTTCGGCAACCACGCGATGCTCCACGGGTTGCGGAAGCCCTGCGCGACGGTGACGACGCGGAACTGGTGGCCCGGGGGTCCGGGAGGCTGCGCATCGGCGATCGTGCCGAGCGCGAGCGCGGCCGATGCGGCGACGGCCGCGACGACGCGCCTTGACGTCGATCGGAGCGCAGAGACGTGAGTCCGTGGTGTTCTTGTCATGGGTGATCCTCTCGGTCTGCAAGGCCGGCGGACGAGCGGGCCGGCCGATCCGGCGAGTTTACGCGATTTCGCCGACGACGGCCGGCCCGCCGAGCGCGCTCGCGAAGCGGTTGCCTAGTCACGGCTCCGTTGACCGAGCGCCGCACCTTATATATACGGTGAAATTCCGCGCCCCGGCGCGGCGGCCATTGCCGCCGGGTCGAGGCCGGTCCTGGAAATCGTCAACAACAACGAGGGGAACAACGATGAGTCAGGCACGACTGGTCGCGGGCGTGCTCGCGGCGGCGACGGCCTTCGGCGGAGTCGCGGCGCTCGCGCAGGAGCCCGCGGAGAACATGAGCTTCTTCGTCACGAGCCGCAATCCCGGCAACGGTGGGAATCTCGGCGGCCTCGAGGGAGCCGATGCGCACTGCCAGTCGCTGGCCGAGGCGGTCGGCGCGGGCGACAAGACATGGCGCGCGTACCTCAGCACGAGCGAGGAGAACGCGCGCGATCGCATCGGCGACGGACCGTGGTACAACGTGAAGGGCGAGCTGATCGCGGAGAACGTCGATCAGTTGCATGGTGAGAATAACATCACGGCCGAGACCGCTTTGACCGAGCGGGGCGAGGCGCCGAACTACCTCGTCGGGGACCCTCCCGCGCCGTCGGCGCAGCCTCTGCAGCACGACATCCTGACCGGCTCGAACGAGGACGGCACGGCGCACGAGCTGACCTGCAGCGACTGGACGGTCGGCACGGACGATGCGCAGGCGATGCTCGGTCACGCCGACCGGCGCGGCCGCGACCCCGGTGTGAACTCGTGGAACGCCGTCCATCCGTCGCAAGGCTGCTCGCCGCAGGCCCTCGAAAGGACGGGCGGCGCCGGCCTGTTCTACTGCTTCGCGATCGACTGAGCGCTTTCGGAAGCGAAGTCCGAGCGAGCCCTCGGGACGGTCTCGTCTCGGGGGCTCGTTCGTTTCGGCGCGGTTGCAGCGCGGCCGTTGCGCGGTTACCGTGCCGTGGCGCGGCCGCTCCGGCTTCGCCTGGTTGCTCGACGAGTGCTTCGCGTATATGACCGAGAGCTTCGATCTGACCGACGGCTTCAACGTGCTGCGGATCGTCTGCGGCGTCTTCTTCATTCCGCACCTGTTCGTGAAGTTCAAGAACCAGGACTTCGTCAAAGGTTTCATGGCGAAGGTCGGCCTGAACCCGCCGTCCGCCTGGCTCTATGCGGCATTCGCGATCGAGATCGTCGCGACGATCGGCCTCGTGCTCGACGTGTTCACGGTCTTCGCCGCGCTGCTCGCGGCGGCCTTCCTGCTCGTCGCGGCGTGGGCGAGCTGGCGCTTCTCCGAAGGCAAGTGGATGTGGAACTTCGGCGGCGCGGAGTATCCGCTCTTCTGGGCGTTGTGCTGCATCGTGGTCGCCGTCGAAGCCGGGTGATCGGAGACCGAAGGCGAAGCGGGCCGTATCCCGAAGTCGGGACGCCGCCGCTCGCGAGCGGGACGGGGTACCGGCGAGCGGGGCGGGCGCGCGGAAGAAGGTCTCGTCGAATCAACAGTTTGAACCCAACGTCACCGCTGGCACGGTCGTTGCGTTAGGCGGGGCATGGACATTCCAAGACCCGAGCGTAAGCGGAAGAAGCGCATCCGTCAGGCGCTCTTCACCGGCGTCGGCGTCGCGCTCCTCGCGGCCGTCACGGTCGGGGTGAGCCGGCTCGAGCCGGCCGCGCCGAGCGTCGACGGCGCGTCGCTGTGGTTCGGCGACGTGAAGCAGGGCGAGATGCTGCGGCAGGTGCGGGGCCCAGGCGTGCTCGCGCCGCGGGAGATTCGCTGGATCGCCGCGCAGACCGACGGCCGCGTCGAGCGCATCCTCGTGCGGCCGGGCACGACGGTCGAGCCGGATACCGTGCTCGTCGAGCTGTCGAACCCGGACCTGATGCGCCAGGCCGAGGAGGCGCGCTACGAGCTCGAGGCGGCGAAGGCCGAGTACGCGGAGATGGAGCTGCGCCTGAAGAGCCAGGAGCTCGATCAGCGCTCGCAGCTCGCCGTCGCGCAGACGGAGTACGAGAGCGCGCGGCTGCAGGCGGAGGCGAACAAGCAGCTCGTCGAGGACGGCGTCGTGTCGTCGATCGAGTACCAGCGCTCGGAGCTCCTGGCTCGCCAGCAGCAGATTCGCATGGAGATCGAGCAGGAACGGCTCGATCAATTCGCCGCGTCGATGGCCGCGCAGCTCGCCGCGCAGCAGGCGCGCCTCGACCAGGTGAAGAACGCATACGAGCGCCGCCTCGAGCAGGTCGAATCGCTGCACGTGCGCGCCGGCATCGCCGGCGTGCTCCAGGAGGTGCAGGTCGAGGAGGGCCAGCGCATCGCGCTCGGCACGAACATCGCGCGGGTCGCGCGTCCCGACGATCTTCAGGCCGAGCTGCAGATCCCGGAGACGCAGGCGCGCGACGTCCAGATCGGTCAGCTCGTGCACGTGGACACGCGAAACGGCGTCGTCGACGGGCACGTGATCCGCATCGATCCCGCGGCCCGCAACGGCACCGTGCAGGTGGACGTCGAGCTCATGGGAAGGCTGCCGCGCGGCGCGCGGCCGCAGCTTTCCGTCGACGGCACGATCGAGATCGAGCGGCTCGAGAACGTCGTGTACACGGGCCGCCCCGTGTACGGCCAGCCGAACTCGACGATCAGCCTCTTCAAGCTCGTCGAGGACGGCCGCTACGCGATCCGCGTCCCGGTCGAGATCGGCCGTACCTCGGTGAACCAGGTCGAGATCGTGCAGGGCCTCATGCCGGGCGACCGCGTCGTCCTTTCGGATACGAGCGCTTACGACGCGTACGACCGGATTCGTATCGATTGAAACGAGGAGCAGTCCGTTGGAGCGCCAGGAAAGTTTCGAGCAGAGCGCCGCAGTCGCACGAGCGGCAGAGCAGGGGGCACGGCAGGCGATCGCGGAAGCGTCGCAGCCGCTGATCAAGCTCGAGGACCTGTCGAAGGTCTTCTATGCGGACGAGATCGAGACGCACGCGCTGTCCGGCGTGCACTTCGACATCCAGGAAGGCGACTACGTGTCGATCGAGGGGCCTTCGGGATGCGGCAAGTCGACGCTCTTGTCGATCCTCGGGCTTCTCGATACGCCGAGCAGCGGCCGGTACTGGCTGAACGGCACGCCGGTCGAGGAGCTCGACCACTCGCAGCGGGCGAAGATCAGGAATCGCGAGATCGGCTTCATCTTCCAGGCGTTCAACCTGATCGGCGACCTCACCGTGTTCGAGAACGTCGAGCTGCCGTTGACGTACCGTACCGGTCTCAACAAGCAGGAGCGCAAGAAGCGCGTGCTCGAGGCGCTCGAGCGCGTGCGCATGGCGCATCGCCTGCGGCATTATCCGTCGCAGCTCTCCGGAGGCCAGCAGCAGCGCGTCGCGGTCGCGCGCGCGCTGGTCGGGAAGCCGTCGATCCTGCTCGCCGACGAGCCGACCGGTAACCTCGACTCGAAGAACGGCCAGGCGGTGATGGCGCTCCTGTCGGAGCTGCACGCCGACGGCGCGACGATCTGCATGGTCACGCACGATCCCCGCTACGCCGACTACGCGGACCGCAAGATCCACATGTTCGACGGGCGCATCGTCGACGAGGAGACGCTGCACCGCCTGCGCGAGGAGGAAGACCGGCAGATCGCCGAGCAGGCGCGTAGCGGTCGGCGGCACTCGTGATCCGCCGCCTCGCGGCTGCCGTCGGCGGCGACGTCGCGCACGCGTGGCGGGCGTGGGCGAAGCGCCCGGTGCTCGCCGTCGTCATCGTGGCGACGTTGGCGCTCTCGGTGCTCGGGCTCGAGCCCGCGCTCGGACGGCTGCCGAGCGGCTATTCGGCCGAGCAGTCGGCCGCGCTCTACGAGCGCGTCGACGATGCGCTCGCGAGCCTTCCGGGCGTCGTCTCGTCCGCGTCCGCGCTCGTTCCGCTGCTGACCGGTAATGCGCTTCAGACCGTCGTTCGCTTCGTGGGTCGGGATGCGCCGGCGCAAAGCCGGGAGGGCGGTCGGGACGCGCCGATCTCGCTTCCGTCGTCCGCGAACTTCGTCAGTCCGGGATTGTTGTCGGCGCTCGGGATGGAGCTGCTCGCGGGACGCGACTTCGTGCGCGAGGACGACGCGAGAGTCGCGATCGTCAGATGAGGAGCAGGTCGAGCGGAATCTCGCCGTCGAGCGGTTCGTCGCGGGCACCGCGGCGATATCGGCCGTGTTTGCCTCCGTGCTCGCCGGGCTCGGCCTCTACGGCGTACTCGCGTACGGCGTCGCGCAGCGGGCGCGGGAGATCGGTCTGCGCTTCGCGCTCGGTGCGCCGGCCGAGCGCATTCGCGCGATGGTGCTTCGTCAGGTCGGATGGACCTTGCTGATCGGCGCAGCGCTCGGCGTTGCGGCCGCCGTCGCGCTCGGCCGCAGCATTCGCGGTCTCCTGTTCGGCGTCGCACCGGTCGACGTGAGCGCGCTCGTCGTCGCGACCGGCGCGCTCGTCGTCGTCGCGCTCGCGGCCGCGTATCTTCCGCTCCGGCGCGCGCTCGCGGTCGAGCCTTCCGTCGTGCTGCGTGACGAGTAGCGCGGGCTTCGCGCTCTAAATTCGTTTCCTGAAGGCCGGCGTACGCCGTCGTCGGCGTCGCCGGTCCGCGCTTCGAGATGCCCGAGCGCGCCAGCTCGCAATGTGCTGCGCAATCAGCTGCGACGATCGGTGCCGGTCGCGCCTATTCCTCGCTGTCGCCTTCCCCGCTGCCGGGCGGCGCGCCTGCACCCGTCGAGCCGACGAACAGCCTTCGGCCGTCGGGGAACGTGATGTTCTGGCCACTCGCGCGATTCGAGCCGTCGCGGGCGAGGTAGCCCTCGACGACGATCTGCGTCCCGGGCGGCAGCGAATCCTTGGTCCAGCCGCGGCGCAGGAGGGCGTTCGGCGCGCCGCCCTCGATCCGCCAGTGCTCGATTTCGCCCGCCTCGTTCACGACGTCGAGGTTGATCCACGCGTGCGGGTTGATCCACTCCCACTTCGTGACCGTGCCCTCGAGGCGGATGGGCTTCGTGTTGTCGAACTCGGCGGAGAACGCATGATGAGCGCTCGCCGTTGAAGACAGTGCTGCGGCGCTCGCGGCGGCCGCAACGAATCCGATCAGCCTGGCTCGCATCGTCAGTCTCCCGTCACTCTTCCCGTACCTTCTTGAGGTGCCCGTAGAGCAGCTCTTCGGCGAACTCGACGCACTTGAACTCGAGGATCTGCGCATGCTCGTCGAGTCGGCGGTAAAGCGGCATCCTGATGGTCCACGGCCGCGAGAACGTGTGCGGGTCCTCGATCGTCGCCTCGTACGCGATGTGGTTCGGGCCGGCCGGCGTGTAGCGCTCGGTGACCCGGAGCTGGTTGCTGTGATGGTTCCCGGCGCGGTCGAACCACGTGAGGCCGTTGAAGCCCGTCACCTCGATGACGAGCGTGTCGCCTTCCCAGTGGCCGTTCGACCAGCCCATGTAGCTCTCGATCGGCGACGGGACGTGCTCGCCCATGTGCACGACGCGGTTCGCGCTCGCGAACTCGTAGGCAAACAGGATGTCGCCGACGCCCTGCACGATGCGAAACGGATAGGGCATGTAGGTGGCGCGCGGAATGCCCGGCTGGTAGCACTTCGCTTCCGGATCGCTCGCGGGCCAGCCCGCTCTGTTCCGCTCGCGCTGCGCGAGCGCGTCGGGCAGGTACGGAATCTTGCCGCCGACGACGACGCTGCGGCCGGCGGGGATGGCGCCGATCGCGCCTAGTTGCCAGAGCTCGGGCAGCGCCTCCGCGGAGTGGCCCTCGAGGTTCCAGTGCGCCGTGCCGATCGCCTGCCAGACGCCGTTGAGATTCGGCCGGCCCCCGATCCGCTCGGGCTGTGTCTGCGCGGCGGCGGACGACGCGAGGCCCATCGACACGAGGACAGCCATGACGGCCTGTAGCAGGCGAATCGATCGGCGACCCATTTGAATCCCCCGCAGCCGATGTCGTCTTGTATGCGATCATAACTTAGGGCATATACTTTTGGCATACGACCGCGGGAGGGATCAGAATGAGTCGTCCGGCCCCCGTCATTCGCTCGGCAGTGCTCGCTCTCGCGGCGGTCGCGGCACCGATCATGATCGCGGCCGCGCAGTCTTCGGCAGATTCGGGATGGACGCTGAAGCGGACGCCGTGGGGGCATCCCGATCTCACCGGCACGTTCTCGAGCGACGACATGCGGGGCGTGCCGCTGCAGCGGCCCGAAGAGTTCGGCACCCGGGCCTACCTTACGGACGAGGAGTTCGCCGAGCGGGAAGCGCGCAACAACGCTGAGGTCGCGCGGCTCGCGGCCGGGGGGACGGCGTTTCTGTCGGAGCGGGGCGTCCGCACGTTCCGGCAAACTTCGCTGATCGTCGATCCGCCGAACGGCCGAATGCCGCCGCTGACGCCCGAGGGCGAGGCGATTCGCGCGGCGCAGCGTCCTCGGGGCGACGATGCGCCGCCGCCCGAATCCTGGCTCGACCTTACGCTCTACGACCGCTGCATCACGCGCGGCGTCGTCGGCAGCGTGCTGCCCGTGATCTACGGGAACGGGCTCGAGATCTATCAGACGCCCGATGCGGTCGTCATCCGTTACGAGATGATCCACGAGACGCGCATCATCCACCTCGACGGCCGGCCGCACGTCGACAAAGAGGTGCAGAGCTACATGGGTGATCCGATCGGCTACTGGGATGGAGACACGCTCGTCGTCGAGACGACGAATTTCGTCGGCAAGACCGGCATCGGTTTGAATGGGAACGGCGTTCCGACGACGCCCGAGATCAGGCTGACGGAGCGGTTCACGCGAGTCGCGGAGGATCAAATCGACTACGAGGTGACGGTGGACGATCCCGGCCTGTACACGGCGCCGTTCACGATCGCGATGCCGCTCACGACTCAACCCGATTACCGCGTGCTTCCGTACGAGTGTCACGAAGGGAATCACGCGCTCGCGAACATTCTGAGCGCAGCGCGGGCCGAGGAAGCTGCAGCCGCGGCGGAGGAATAGATCCGGCCAGAAAGGGGGGAACAACAGGCTCGTGGTCGTCGGCGCGGAAGCGTGTCCGCGCACCCGTCCGCGCCTGCACGCGCACTTCAGGGACGAAGCAACAAGGCCGTCTCCAGACGTCAATCCACAACGCTTCGAGTCCGCATCGCCGAGGAGGATTTTTTATGAAACGCGCGCGTGTGGCCATTGCTGCGGCGGAACTGTCGTTCGCGCCGCTGTCGCTTGCGATCATCGGCCTGTGCATGCCCGAACGGGCGACGGCGCAGGACGCCGCTCCGCAGGAGGAGGTCATCGTCACCGGGTCGCGCATCGTCCGGCGCGATTTCGAGGCCAACAGCCCGATCCTGACCGTCGACGAGACGGCGTTCGACGACACGATGTCGATCGGCATCGAGACGGTGATGAACCAGCTGCCGCAGTTCGTGCCCGCGGTCACGCCGTTCGTCACGACGGACGTGCAGGCGAGCGCGACGAACACGCCGGGTGCGAGCACGTTGAGCCTGCGCGGGCTCGGCGCGAACCGCAATCTGGTGCTGATCGACGGCCGGCGCGGCATGCCGGTCAACGCGCTCGGCGCCGTCAGCATCAACTCGATCCCGTCCGCCGCGATCGCGCGCGTCGAGACGATCACCGGCGGCGCGTCCTCGGTGTACGGCGCGGACGCGATGGCCGGCGTCGTGAACTTCATCCTGAAGAAGGACTACGAGGGCGTCGATTTCGACGTACGCTACGGGCAGTCGCTCGAAGGCGACGGCGAGGAGCTGCGCGTCGCGGGCGTGTACGGTGCGAACTTCGACGGGGACCGCGGCAACATCCTGATGGGCGTCGAATACTCGTCGCGCGGCCGCGTGCGCTCGCGCGACCGGGACTGGCAGCGCTCGATCTGGCAGGATCCGTCGGTCGGCGCGTCGTTCTTCGCGCCGACGGTGCCCGCGTACATCGTCGAGCCCGGCAACGCGCCCGATCAGGACGTCGCGAACGCGATCTTCGACGACTGCAGGACCGGCAACATCAGCGTCGCGCCCGGGCAGCAGTTCCTGATGAATCTCGAGCCGGCGGATCCGGCTCGTCTAGGGACGATCTGGAAGTTCTCGGCGGACGGCTCCTGCCGCTACAACGGACCGTTCGAGTCCGACGTGATGCTGCGCAAATACCGCGTCGACAACGAGCAGCCTCGGCCGCCGAACTCGCCGCACGGCCAGCTCGTCGAGATCGACACGACCGGCATGCTGCAGATTCCGCTCGACCGCTTCGCGCTCTTCGGCAGCGGACGGGTCGCGATCACGGACAACGTCGCCGCGATCCTGCAGGTGAATTTCAGCGAGGACGAGACGGATACGCAGCTCGGCGACAACTATCTCGGCGCGTTCTGGGGCGCATACGTGCCGCACGGCGACGAGATCTACGCGCCTTCGGTCGATGCCGACGGCAATACGCTGCCGGCGTATCTTCCCGGCGGCCTCTACGGGCTCGACTGCGCGCCCGTCGGCGGCTGCACGAACTCCGAGGTGTGGCCGACGCCGCCCGAGCTCACGCAGCTCCTCGACAGCCGGCCGAATCCGAATGCGCCGTGGTCGATGTCGAGCTTCACGACCTACGCCGGTAAGCGCACGACGCTGAACGACGTCCAGACCTATCAGTTCCTCGCTGGGTTCGAAGGCGAGCTGCCGAACCGGGACTGGACGTGGGAAGCGTACGTGTCGCACGGCTCGACCGACGTCTCGACGATCTTCGGCGGCGTCATCGCGATCGAGAGATTCCGATACCTCGTCAACCTGCCGAACTACGGGCGCGGCGCATTCTTCCAGGGCAACACGTTCAGCGCCGCGCGCATCGCCGGCGGCACGCTGCGCTGCGAAACCGGGCTCCCGATCGCCGAGAGCTTCACGCCGTCGCAGGACTGCGTCGACGCGATCGTCGCCGACCTGCAGAGCACGGCCGAGATGGAGCAGACGATCGCCGAGTACAACCTGCAGGGCAGGCTCGCCGATCTGCCGGCCGGCGAGGCGCGCTTCGCGGCCGGCGTCTCGTATCGCGAGAACTCGTACTTCTTCAACGCCGATCCGCTCGCGAGCCAGACGTCGTTCCTCGACGGCGCGGTCGGGATCTTCCCTGGCGGCAACTCGCGGGGCGAGACGTCGGTGCGCGATATCTACGGGGAGCTGCTGCTGCCCGCCGTATCCGAGAAACGCTTCGTCGACGAGCTCACGTTCGAGCTCGGCTACCGCTATTCGGACAACGATCCGAGCGACTCCGTCGAAACCTACAAGGTCCTGTTCGACTGGCGCGTGAACGATCGGCTCAGGCTTCGCGGCGGGCGCAACGTCGCGAACCGCGCGCCGAACATCGGTGAGCTGTTCGAGACGCGGACGCAGGTGGTCGGCGCCGGCGGCAGCGTGCTCGGCGACCCGTGCAATCCGGGCAACATCGCGGGCGGGAGCCTGAGCGCGAATCCGGCGCTGAACCCGAACGCCGCGCAGGTGCGGGCGATGTGCGAGGCGCAGATGGGCCCGACCGGCGCGGCCGCGTACTATGCGCCCGGCAACGTCCCCGGAGCGAGCACGCTCGGCAACCGCACCGGCAACCCGGACCTGCACTCCGAGACGGGCGAGACGATCACGCTCGGCGCCGTGTTCCAGCTCGGCGAGCGCACGTCGCTGTCGATCGACGCGTACGAGATCCGGATCACCGATTACATCTCGGCGCAGCTCGGCGAGGCCGTATTCCGCGAATGCTACGACCCCGCGCTGAACCCCACGTACGATCCGTTCACGGCCGCGTGCCAGCAGATCCTGCGTGATCCGGTGAACGGGCAGATCGCGGCGGTCGACGTCACGTACTCGAACAACCCGTCCGTCGAGACGAGCGGCGTCGATCTGCAGCTCGACTGGAGGACCGATATCGGGCCCGGCATGTTCTCGCTGAGCTTCCTGGCGACCTATCTAGACAGCATGAAGACGAAGCTCAACCCGACCGCGGACTGGACCGAGTGGAAAGGGACGTTCGGGCCGGCGGGCCTCTCCGGCGTCAACGCGGGTTCGTTCGACTACCGCACGTTCACGACGGCCAGCTACCTGCAGGGCAACTGGAACGTATCGCTGCGGTGGCGGCATCTGCCGAGCATCGAGCCGTCCGCGATCGTGTCGAACCCGAACACGTCGATCATCGCGACGCCGTCGTACGACGTGTTCGATCTGTCCGCCGGATTCATCCTTCGGGACGACTGGCGGCTGCGCTTCGGCGTAGACAACCTGTTCGACAAGGACCCGGTATTCACGAACGCGACGCGCTTCACTCGCGGCACGGCGACGAACGGCGGGTTCTACGACGTTCTCGGGCGGCGCGCGTACGTCGGGATCGAGCTGAGCTTCTAACGACGGGGCGCGAGGGCAGGCGGCCGCAGCCCTCGCGCCGTTCTCCTGCCCGCACCTGCTGCCCGCACCTGCAGGCGGCCCCTCGCGCCCGTCCGGCACGAGCCTTGCACGCTGGAAAGGTCTCAGTTGCGCTTCGAGAAACGGAGGTCGTCATGGCAACGGTTGCCGAACAGAGACCGATGCACGAGCGCCGACACCACGAGCGACGGCGAGGCTGGCCTTCACCGTTTACGAGAGCAGAAGGCATGAAGGTATCGTGGGGCGGCATCATCGGCGGCGTGCTCGTCGCGCTGGGCCTGTTGATGCTGCTCACGTCGCTCGGGCTGGCGATCGGCATCACGGCGGTGGATCCCGGCCAGACGGGCGCGGCGGCGCTCGGGACCGGAGCGGGGATCTGGGGTGCCGTCTCCCTGCTGGTGTCGCTCTTCCTCGGGGGCCTCGTGGCCACGCGGGTCGGCGCGATCACCGACCGCACGACGGCGTTTTTCCAGGGCGCGCTCGTCTGGGTCGTCGGCATGCTGCTGATCGCGTACCTCGCGGCAAGCGGCGTCGCGTCGCTCGCGAGCGGCGTCTTCGGCGTCGTAGGGGGTGCCGCGCAGACGGTCGGCCAGGCGGTCCAGGGACAAGGCGGCGTCGACATCGACACTTCCGGTACCGCACAGCAGATCGCGCAGCGCCTCCGGGACCCGCAGACGGCCGAGCGGATCGCGTCGGTGACCGGCCTGCCGAGGAACGACGTGCAGTCGACGCTCGAGCAGACCGCGGCGCGCGTCGAGGCCAATGCGGACGATCCGGCCGCGGCGGCGGAAGCGGCGCGGCAGGGCGCGGCTCAGCTCATGCAGCAGGCCCGCGAGAGCGGAGCGCTGGCCGAGCAGGCAGAGCGGATTCAACCGGAAGTGAGCACGGCCGCGTGGGTCACGTTCTTCGCGCTCGTGCTGTCGCTCGCGGCCGCGGTGATCGGCTCGATGCTCGGGCGGCGCAAATCGGAGGTGGTCACGACCGGGTTGCCCGGAGCCACGACGGCGCAGGAACCGAGGGTGACCACGACCCAGGTCCCGAGCTGACGGCGTCCTTCAGGATCGGCGGGCGCCGGGGCAGAGCGGCGTCCGCCGAGCCCGGCAGCATTCGCCCCGCCCCGGCGGCACTGCCGAGCCCGTATACTCGCGTCGATGTTCGACTACTCGACGCTCCTGTTCCTCATGCTGCTCGCCGCCGTGGTCGGCGTCTGGCACGACAACATCCGGGTGCGGGAAGCGGCGAACCGGATCGCGGCCGACGCGTGCAGGCGCAGCGATCTGCAGATGCTCGACGGCACCGTCGCGCTCGCCGCGCTGCGCCCGCGCTTCGACCTGCGCAACGGCCTGCGCATCGAGCGGACGTATGTCTTCGACTATGCCGTCGACGGCGTGATGCGGGCGACGGGATTCATCATCATGCTCGGTCACGTCCCGCAGCACGTCGGGCTCGAGCGGGGGAACGCCCGCTGAGCAGGCGCCGACGCGTCGCGTGACCGTCGTCGCGGGAGGCGCCTAGCTAGCGGCCGGCACGCTCCGTGTGCCCGGCGTGATCGGCGGGGACAGAGGGTACCTCCGCCGGAACCGTGCGCGGGCGGACGTCGAGCATCCGGCCGTCCGCGGCCGTGACCTCGACCTCGGTGCCGACGGGCAGCGAAGGGGCCCCGTCCGTCGCTCGGGCGCGCCAGATCTCCATGCCCACGCGGACGCGCACCGTGCCGGTCTTCGCGCCGTCGTCGATGACGCGGCCGGTCGCGCCGACGAGATGATCGTTCGGCTTCTGCGGCGGCGGGCGTTGCCGAGTCGACAGGTCGGACAAATATCGCCTCAACCGGTCGGACCACGACTCCCAGAAGAAGGCCCAGACGAGATATCCGGCGCCGAACAGCAGGACGCCGAGCAGCAGCAGCCCGCTCAGAAAGTCGGCGCTCATCGCGAAGTCCCGGTCATCGATCGCCCAACGTCACGCCTGATCATCGTCACGTCCGCGCGGGACGGTCGACGATCGGGTTGCGCATTTGCCTGCTGCGCATCGCGCGTCACGTCGTCGCCCTCGTATTGCGGAACACCAGCGCCAGCGCGACGGCGAGCACGATCGCCTGCGCGAGCAGGGTCTGCCAGCTCGGATAGATGCCGAGCACGTCGATGCGCGGGAACGTGACCCGATCGATCGGCAGCGTGCCCGCCTCCTGGAGCGCGGCAACGCCCTTGCCGACGAAGATCACGGCGAGCGCGATCATGATCGCCGCGCTGACGCCGAAGAACTGCCGGAGCGGCAGGCGCACGCCGAGCCGGAAGACGAGCCAGGCGATCGCGACGATCGAGACGGCCGCGACGACGAAGCCGGCGACGATCGCGCGCGAAACCGAAGGCGCCGACGACTGCACCCACAGCGCCTGGAAGAACAGCACGGTCTCGAACACTTCCCGGTATGCCGCGATGAACGCGATGCCGGCGATCGCCCAGAGGCTGCGCCGGTTGAGCGCCGCTCGCACGCTGCTTTGAATGAAGGTCTGCCAGCGGCGCGCGTTCAGCTTGCTGTGCATCCAGAACCCGACGTAGAACAGCACCGCGGCGGCGATCAGCGCCGTGATGCCTTCGGTCAGCTCGCGAGTCGCGCCCGAGATCTCGATCAGATAGTTCGACACGGCCCACGTGAGCACGCCGACGCCGAGCGCCGCGAGCCAGCCGCCGTGCAGCCAGCGCAGCGCGTCGCGGCGGCCCGTCTGGCCGAGGAACGCGGCCATCGCGCCGATCACGAGAATCGCCTCGAGGCCCTCGCGCAGCAGGATCACGAGCGCGCTCGTGAAGGCGACGCCGGGAGACAGCGACTCCTCGGAGCGCAGGTCGCGAGCGTCCTGCAGCAGCGAGAGCGCGCGCTCGCCGGCGATGCGGACCTGATCGACGGGCTCGCCGCGACGGATCGCCGTGCGCAGCGCCGTCATCGCGTTCTCGACGTCGATCACGAGATCGGGCCGCGTCGTGTTGAGCGCGGCCTCGGCGAGCTCGAAGCCTTCGAGGTACGCGTCGACGGCGAGGTCCGCGGCCGCCGCGGTGTCGCCCGCGGCATAGGCCTCGACGCTGCGCCGGACGCCGTCCATCGCGACACTGAGCGGGTCGCGGCGCGCCTGTGCGAGCGCGTCCGGGTGCAGGCGCAGCCACGCGAGGAGGCTCGCCTCCGGTTCGCCCTGCCGGGCCGCGACCTCGGAGAGACGGCTCGTCGTCACGTCGCGCAGGCTCGGCAGCAGCCCGTTCTGCCGCTCGCGGTACGCTTGCTCGCCGCGAGCACGCGTTTCGGCGTCGACGTGCATGCCGCCGACGTAGAACGCAAGGGCCCAGCGCTGCTCGGCGGTCAGCTGCGGGAACGGCGTCATGCCGGTGCCCTCGACGCCCAGGGTGATCGTGTTGTAGAGGCCGTACAGGCTACGGTCGCGCGCACGCGCCGGATCGGTGAAGTCGGTCGGCGCGGGCTCGAGGCCCTGGCCGGCGGGGCCGTCGCCCGCTCCGGTCTCGCCGTGACAATGCGCGCACCACATCGCGTAGAGCTCCGGGGCCGCCGCGAGATCGGGAGTCTGCGCGGGCGCGGCGGTCACCGACGTCGACGTCAGCAGGATACTGCCCATCTCTCCCGCGAGCCGCGCGACGACGGGAGGGTCCGCCTTTGCGGCGATCGCCTCCTCGAGCTCGCGCGCGAGCGGCTGCAGCGCGTCCCGGGACGGTCCCGCGGGCAGCGCGGCGATCTCCTGCTGGATCAGCGCCGAGAACTCCTGCATCTCGGCGTACTCGAGGTCGCTGACGACCTCGCCGTTCTGCACCGCCTCCGGGTAATCCACGCCGACGTAGTCGACGAGCTGCGCGAGGCGCGCGGGATCGGCCGATGCGGCCGCGATCGGCAGCAAGACCGATGCGAGCAGGGCGAGCAAACGCGAGTGGGCGAGCATGCGCGGCGAACCCCAGGGAGCCAAAACCGAGGTGATGTTATTGCTTGTGATTCGCGTTCTCAAACGTTCTTGGCGGTACTGCCCGTCGGGTTCGTCGGTGACCGGTCGTGCCGCGGCCGGCGACCCGGGCACGTGAGCCGCCACGTCAGCTACGGCGAGGCCCCTGTGCCGCCGCCGGGACGCGGTGGCGCAGGAACAGGGTCCGGACGGATCTGGACTTTGTCCGGGAAGTCGTCGAACGTTGTCCGTGCCCGAAAAACGGAGTGCGGACGATGAGCGACAACCCTTTCACTGCGAGCGTCCATTATCGGAATCCGAAGGCGGCGGTCGACTGGCTCGCCAGGGCCTTCGGCTTCGAGCTCACGATGCTGATCGAATCCCCGGACGACGAGCGGATGCTGCACGCCGAGATGAGTCTCGGCGGACGCGGGCGGATCATGATCGGCGGCGAGTGGGAAGGGCGGATCCGCAGCCCCGCCTCCGCGGGCGGCATCAATACGCAGGTGATTCACGTCGACATCGACGAGGACGTCGATGCGCACTGCGCGAAAGCGCGCGCGGCGGGCGCGGTCGTCGCCGCCGAGCCCGAGGATCAGTTCTACGGCGCGCGGACCTATCGCGCTCTGGATCCCGAGGGGCACATGTGGACGTTCGCGCGATTCGTGCGCGAGGTCTCTCGCGAGGAGGCGGAGAAGGCGATCGGCGCCTCCATCTACGCGCCGGGGTGGAAGTGAGCCGCTCCTGAGCAGATCGAGGCCCTTCCATCGAGGTCATCGCAGCCGGGGACGCGCATGCGTTCGTCTCTGCGCCGGCTAGCTAACCGCCTGCGACCGCTCCGATGATCAGGAAAGGCTCGGCGCCCGAAGCGATCGCGGCGGGCAGCGGCGCATCCGGCGGCTCGTGCGTGACGTCCTCCTGGCAGGCGAAAAAGCGCACGAGCGGGCGGCGCTTCTTCGTGACGTGATCGCGCACGGTGCCGCGCAGCATCGGGTAGCGCGCCTCGAGCGCGTCGAGGATCGACGATTGCGTGACCGGGGCGTCGACGGCGAGGTGCACCTCGCCGTCGATCCCGGCCAGCCTCCGCAAATGCTGTGGCAGGACGACGCGGATCATCGGATCGTCTGCACCTCGACGGACAGCACCGCCGGCAGATCCCGGACGATCGGCTCCCACGTGTCGCCGCCGTTCGCCGACGCGTAAACCTGCCCGCCTGTCGTGCCGAAGTAGATCCCGCACGGATCGAGCGAGTCGACCGCCATCGCGTCGCGCAGCACGTTCACGTAGCAGTTCTGCTGCGGCAGGCCCTTCGTCAGCGGCTCCCACTCGTGGCCGCCGGTGCGGCTCCTGTAGACGCGCAGCTTCCCCTCGGGCGGGTAGTGCTCCGAGTCGCTCTTGATCGGTATGACGTAGACCGTCTCGGGCTCGTGCGCGTGCACGTCGATCGGAAAGCCGAAATCGCTCGGCAGATCGCCGCTGATCTCGTACCACGACTCGCCGCCGTCGTCGCTGCGCATCACGTCCCAGTGCTTCTGCATGAACAGCGTGTTCGGGTTCGACGAATGCATCGCGATCCGGTGCACGCAGTGGCCGACCTCGGCGTTCGGATCGGGGATGAACTGCGAGACGAGGCCGCGGTTGATCGGCTTCCACGTCTCGCCGCCGTCCTCGGTCCGGAACGAGCCCGCCGCGGAGATCGCGACGAAGATGCGGTTCGGGTCCTTCGGATCGATCAGGATCGTGTGGAGCCCCATGCCGCCCGCGCCCGGCTGCCACTGCGGCCCCGACTCGTGGCCGCGGAGGTTCGGCAGCTCGTGCCAGGACTTGCCGCCGTCGGTCGTGCGGAACAGCGCCGCGTCCTCGACGCCGGCGTAGCAGACGTCGGGGTCGTGCAGCGACGGCTCGAGGTGCCAGACGCGCGCGAACTCCCACGGATGCTGCGTGCCGTCGTACCACTGGTGCGTCGTCAGCGGCCGCCGGGCCGTGTCATACGCGAACTTGTTGCTCTCGCCCTTCGGCATGATGAACTCGCCGGTCTCCGGATCGACGCCGGAGGTCTGGTTCTCCACCCAGTCCTCGCGCGGCGTGCCGGGCTGCTCCCATGTTTTGCCGCCGTCGTTCGAGCGCTGGATGATCTGGCCGAACCAGCTCGAGGTCTGCGACGCGTAGATGCGGTCCGGGTCCACCGGCGACCCCTTCATGTGATAGATCTCCCAGCCGGCGAAGAACGGGCCGGAGACGGACCAGTCCTTGCGCTTGCCGTCGGCCGTCAGGATGAAGGCCCCCTTCTTCGTACCGACCAGGACACGGATTGCGGTCACTGCGGGTTCTCCTCGGTTGGATGCTGAACGTTCGGTAGTCGATCGGCAGGAGCCCAAATCTACATACCTGCCTCCGCGACCTGATCGAGCGCGTCGAGGAGGGCGGCGAGGTCGTCGTCGGTCGTGAACGGGCCCGGGCTGATCCGCAGCGTGCCGGCCGGGAACGTCCCGATCGCCCGATGGCAGTACGGCGCGCAGTGAAGCCCCGCGCGGACCGCGATGCCGAACGCGTCGTCCAGGATCGCCGCGGCGTCGTTCGGATCGAGCCCGGCGATGTTGATCGAGAGCGCGCCGACGCGCCGCGCCGTGTCACGCGGACCGTAGACGGTGATGCGCTCGTCGCCGTCGACGTGCGCGAGGATCCGCTCGAGCAGGCGCCGCTCGTGCGCGAGGGCGGCGTCCGGGCCCCTCGCGAGCACGAAGTCGAGCGCGGCGCCTAAGCCCGCGATGCCGACCGTGTTCGGCGTGCCGCCCTCGAGGTAATGCGGATAGACCGGCGGCTGCGTCGGGGACGACGAGTCGCCGCCGGTGCCGCCCTCGCGCCACGGCCGAAAATTGGGGTCAGAGCCCTTTCCCCCGCCGGCGGAGAAATTGGGGTCAGAGCCCGATTTCCCGGTGCGAGGGTCAAAGCTCGATTTTCCCAAGCGAGGATCAAAGCTCGATTTTCCCGCGCGAGGGTCAGAGCTCGATTCTCCGGCGCGAGGGTCAGAGCTCGATTCTCCGGCGCGAGGGTCAAAGCTCGATTCTCCGGCGCGACGGTCGAAGCTCGATTCTCCGGCGCGGCGGTCGAAGCTCGATTCTCCGCCGCGAGGGTCAGAGCCCGTTTTCTCGACGTAAGGGTGAGAGCCCGTTTTCTCGCCCTGAGGGTGAGAACCCATTTTCTCGCCGTGAGGGTGAGAGGCCATTTTCTCGCGCGGGTCGGAGTGCATTGTTCCGCGGGTCGGCGGCGGGAAATCGGGCTCTGACCCCAATTTCTCCGCTAACCCTTCGGCCGCGAAAGCGGGCTCTGACCCCAATTTCCGCCCCGGCGGTGGGCAGCGCTCGCCGACGTAGAGGATGCCGGTGCCGGTCGGGCCGAGCAGCGCCTTGTGGCCCGGAAACGCGATGAGGTCCGCGCAGAGCGCGGCGACGTCGATCGGCACGACGCCCGCGGTCTGTGCGGCATCGACGCAGAAGAGGGCGCCGTGCTCGCGGACGATCGCGCCGACGGCCCCCGCGTCCTGGATCGTGCCGAGCACGTTCGACGCGTGCGTCATCACGACGAGGCGCGTGTCCGGGCGGAGCGCGCGCCGCACGTCGTCCGGGTCGACGAAGCCTTGGCCGTCGCAGCCGACACGCGTCAGCTCGATGCGTCCCGCGTCCGCGAGGCCCTGAAGCGGCCGGCTGACCGAGTTGTGCTCGAGCACGGTCGTGACGACGTGCACGCGCTCGTCCGGCAGCACGCCCTTGATCGCGATGTTGAGCGCGTCGGTGCAGTTCAGCGTGAAGATCACGCGGCTCGGATCGGAGCCATTGACGAGCCGCGCGATCCGGACGCGCACGTCGTCGAGCATCCGCTCCGCGTTCACGGCCATCCGATGGCCGCCGCGACCCGGGTTCGCGGCCGCCTCGGCGAGGAAGCGCGCCATGGCCTCGGCAACCTCGGCCGGTTTCGGGAAGCTCGTCGCCGCGTTGTCGAGGTAGATCATGTCGCCGCGTCGTCGAGACGGATCATCTAGGATCGCCGTAACTCAGCCGCAGTCGTCGCGCCGCCCCGCCGCTCGGCCGCACCCGTCGCGTCGCCCGCCGCTCGGCCGCGCCTCGGCGCGCTCGTGCCGCGAGCGCGCCGTTCGGCTCACATGCCGACGTACTTCGCATAGACGCTGCGCGCGACGTTCGCCTCACGCGTGCCCTTCACGATCGCGCGGCCGTCCGTGAACAGCGTGAGCTCGTACTCGCGGCCGTTGTCCGCGAGCGCGGCCCGCAGCATGAAGCGGTTCGCGGTCACCGGGCCATGCGCGCGGAGCCGCGCCGCGATCTCGTCGAGATCGAGCCTGCCGGCCTGCTGCCGGTGCGTGAGCTGCACCGCATCGCGTCCGCAGAGCGTCGTCGTCCCCGAGCCGAGCCGTCCGTCGAGGTAGTCGAACCGGCGGTGCTTGCAGCATGCGCAGTCGCCGTGGTCGTACGCGCGCGCGACCTTGAGCTGCATGAGCGAGCCGGACCAGAGGTCGAAATGGAGCATCGTCGGCGTAACGTGCTCGAGATTGCCGGTCAGGATCTTGAGCGCCTCGGCCGCCTCGAAGTTCGCGACGATTGCGACGGCGGGGCCGAGCACGCCGACCGTGTCGCATGTCGGCATCGTGCCGGGCGGCGGCGCCTCCTCGAACAGGCACTTGAGGCACGGCGTCGCCCTGCTGCCTGCCGCGAGCCGCTCCCACGGTGCGTCGCCGCGCTCGGTATGCGGCAGGATCGCCAATGCCGCGCCGGTCGTGCCGACCGCGCCGCCGTAGACGTACGGCACGCCGTGCTTCACGGCGTAGTCGTTCGCGAGATAGCGCGTCTCGAAGTTGTCGAGCCCGTCGACGATCAAGTCGACGCCCGCGGCGTAGCGCTCGATGTTGCCGGCGTTCACGTCGTCGACGATCGCCGTGACGTCGACCGCGGAGTTGATCCGCGCGAGCTTGCGCCGCGCCGCCTCGGCCTTCGGCAACGCCTCGGCGACGTCATCCTCGTCGAACAGCACCTGCCGCTGCAGGTTCGTCGCCTCGACGAAATCCCGGTCGACGATCACGAGGCGGCCGACGCCGGCGCGGGCGAGCATGTCCGCGACGACCGTGCCGAGCGCGCCGCAGCCGAGCACGAGCACCTTCGCTTCGGCGAGCCGGCGCTGGCCGTCCTCGCCGAAGCCCGGCAGCAGCATCTGGCGGTGGTAGCGGGTCAAGTCGTGCGTCATTCGGTTCGAGCTCGATCTCTCAAGCCGGCGTCTCTCGCGAAGCATAAAGGCGTCGGATCCGTTTTTCCTCCCGGCCGTCGTGCCGGCTCGGCGATCTGCTTCGGCATGCATCGGTCCTTCTGCGTACATGGTCGTTTGGGCGAGCCCGGTTTCGACCGGGCGCGTCCCGGCAGCGGGACGCTGGGGCGCGATTGCGGGACGTCGATCGGCCGAGGATCCGGCCGCTCGTGCGAAACGGCTACGTTTTCAGCAGTTTGCCGCCGCGCGAGCCGTGGCACGAACATTGCGACGGCTCGTCCGCAGGCGGCGCTGCTCGAGCCGCCTGCGGCGGCCGGACGCCTGCGCGCGTCGTCACGCTCGCCGGCGCCGCGGGCTCGCGACGAGCACGGGCTCTCGCGGATCAGGCGCGAAGCGAAGCCGCGCTCCCGGGAGCAGAGTGGCGGTTGTATTGCCGATCTATATAATTATCAGAAGGCCGTTCAACGGCCCACTTTCGACGGGAAAGCTTGGTCTCCGCCGTCAACACATTTGGTACTCCTCCCCACCTAATGTCAGGCGGAGACCTTTTTTCCCGTGTTCCTTCCGAGGGCGTGCCCCCAAGATCGCGCCGGCCGATCGACCCACGACGGTCAGATCGGCACCTTCCGGTCCGGAAACGCCTTGTGCCAGCGGTTGATCCTCACGCTCGCACGCATGCCGTTCACCCAGAACGGGTCGTCCTTGAAGATTTCCCTGACCTCCGCTTCGTTCTCCGCCTCGACGATCCAGAGGCCGCCGATCGGCCTGTCGCTCGGCACCTCGCGCATCGAGCCGGGGACGAGCACGCGATCCTTGTTCCGGTCGAGAAACTCGATGTGACTCGCGAACAGCTTCTCGCGGAGCTCGGCGACGTTGGGGTGATCCTCGAATTGCACGATGTACAGCATCTTCAGTCGTTCCTCGATGGCGTGAGCGGCCGGCGCCGCGCGCCGGAGACCCGCTGTAGTCTACCGTAGGTCGGCTCGAGACCCCGCGGCGCCGTGCCTCGCAGCGCTCGGACGAGGCGGCTGCGGCGGCCTCGCGGCGCGCCCGCCGAGGCGACACGAGCGAGGCGCCCGCGATCCCGTCCCGGAACCGGGACATGAGGCGGCGATAGCGGGACGGGCGCGGCCGCCGACACGCGCCTCGCGCGCTTCCGGCAACAATCCGATCAACCGCTTGCGCTTCCCGGCAGGCTTGGCATGCTCGTTGCGTCGCGAACGCATCGCAGTCGGGAGCAGACCATGGAGCTTGCGCAACGAGAGACCGCCGGCGCGGCGATGATCCGCCTCGAGAACGTCGAGAAGTCGTATCCGTACAAGGGCGGCCGCACGTGGGTGCTGCGGCAGATCACGCTCGACGTCGCCGAAGGCGACTTCGTGACGATCATGGGCCCTTCCGGGTCCGGCAAATCCACGTTGCTCGCGATCCTCGGCATGCTCGATGGCGAGTTCGAGGGCGCGTACTACTTCGACGGCAAGCCGGTGCACAAGTCGAGCGTGAAGGAGCGCAATAAGCTGCACAAGGACAACATCGGCTTCGTGTTCCAGCACTTCCATCTGCTCGACGATCTGACGGTCTACGAGAACCTCGACATTCCGCTGTCGTATCGCGACGTGCCGCGCAAGGAGCGCCAATCGCGCGTCGCCGAGATCCTCGACCGCTTCCAGATTGTCGGCAAGAAGGACCTGTATCCGGCGCAGCTTTCCGGCGGCCAGCAGCAGCAGGTCGCGGTCGCGCGTGCCGTGATCGCGAACCCGCGCGTCGTGCTCGCCGACGAGCCGACGGGCAGCCTCCACTGGCGGCAGGGCGAGCAGATCATGGAGATGCTGAAGGCGTTGAACGACGACGGCACGACGATCATCCAGGTGACGCACGACGAGCGGGTCGCCGCGTTCAGCCGCCGCGTGATCGAGCTCGCGGACGGCTGGATGTCGCGCGACCGGCGGAGCGATCGAGTGCTCGAGGGCAGGGCGGATTTGACGTAATGCTGACCGATGCACGGCGTCTCGTGCACGGCCTTGTTGCGCGCCGCGCCGAGTGGTTCAATCGATCGGTGACCCATGCGCGAGCCGGGCGGCTCGAGGAGACGGCGTAATGAGCATTCGAACGATCGGCGCGGCCGCGGCGCTTCTCGGGCTCTCCGCGTCGCCGGCCTTCGCGCAGGACGACGGGCCCTCCGCCGATGCCGCGGAGGATTGGACGGCGACGGTGATCCACCTCGACTATGCCGACGCGGAAGAGGTCGCCGCATTGCTGTCCGAGATCGTTCCGCCCGGCGTCCGGGTCGTCCCGTATTACCCGACGAACAGCCTGATCGTCTCCGGCGACCGAGCGCTGATCGAAGACTTGACGCGCGGCGGCGAGGACGGCGCCGAGCGAGACGGCGCCGACGACGCGTCGGACGCCGGGGCCGGACAACGACAAGACGAAGGCGATCTGATCGCACGCCGCTGACACCGGCCGCGGCCGCCGTCGCAGCGCGCGACGGGAGAGCGGCCGCTGTCGAGATCCGAGCGAACGCGCCCCGTCAGCTGCCCGGCGCGGGCCCCGTATACATCGCGCGCGGACGAATCAGCGCGTGCTCGCGAAGCTGCTCGCGCGCATGCGCGGCCCAGCCGATGCTGCGCCCGATCGCGAAGAGGCCGATGCCGGCGAGCTCGGGGAGCTCGAGCACGTGCGCGAGCGCGGCGAGCGCGTAGTCGACGTTCGGATGCACACCGACGATCTTGTGCACGGCCGCGGGCACGTCGCGCGTCAGCAGCGTGCTGCCGGTGCGCGTCTCGAGCGCGTCGAGCAGGGCCTTGGCGCGCGGGTCGCCGTGCCGGTAGAGCGGGTGGCCGAATCCCGCGAAGCGCTCGCCGACCTCGGCCTGCTCGCGGATCCGCCTGAGCGGGTCGCCGTCGAGAAGCTTCGCGAGCTGCCGCTCCGCGCGCGTCGTCGCGCCGCCGTGCAACGGGCCTTTGAGCGCCGCAAGCGCGGCGATCATGCCGTCGTACAGGTTCGCGTCCGTCGAGACGGCGCAGCGCAGCGTGAACGTCGACGCGTTGAGCTCGTGATCGGCGAGCAGCACGAGCGCGATGCGGACGAGGTCGGCGCCGGTCTTGTCGAGGCCCCAGGCCTCGGCGATCTGCAGGTGGATCGGCTGTGCGCCGATCTGCCCGCCGCAGACGAGCGCGGTCAGGAGCCGGGTGATCCGCGCCGCCGTGCGCGCGAGGCCGTGGTCGGTCCTGTTGAACGCGGCGTCGTCCGCCTCGCCGGCGACGGCGAGCGCGGCCATGCACCGGTCGATCGGATGACTCGTCCGCATCGCGTCCGTGACCGCCCGCAGCGCCGCCGTGCGAACCGGAAGGTTGTGCGGCTCGAACGCGTCGTAGTCGGCCGTCTGCCAGAGCAGGCCGGCGGCGGTCTCGAGCGTCGCATGCTGCGCGAGCGCGGTCGCGCTGACGCCGCGGTAGTAGAGCGCGCCGTCGGCGATCAGCGTGATCGCGGACGACAGGACCGGGCCGCCGAACGAGAAGAGGGCCCCGCGCGTCGCCGGACCGCCGCCGGGCGGCGGAGCACGGCGCTCGCGGAGCGCGCGGACGTCCTCGGCGCGATAGCGGCGCGCGCGCTCGCCGGGCACGGGCTCGGAGCGCACGAGGCCGCGGCTGACGTACGCGTACAGCGTCGGCAGTGACACGCCGAGCTCGGCCGCGGCCTCGCGAGCGGACAGGTACGGCGGGGCGGTTTCGGAAGGTGGCACGTTGATAAGCTTAATCAAGATTGATCGGATCGGCACGCTTCGGTGAGAGTCACGGCGGTCCCGGCTAAGGAGAAACGTCATGGATAGCCGTGCAAGCGCTGCGGCGCGCCCGTCGCCCGCGCCCGCTTTCGTTTCCGGTCTCGAGGGCATTCCGGCCGCGGAGACCGTGCTGAGCCACGTCGACGGCGCGGCCGGCCGGCTCGTCGTCTGCGGCCACGTGCTCGAGGAGTTCGTCGCGCGGCACGACTTCGAGACGGCCGCGGCGACGCTGTGGGCCGCCGCGAGCGCCGCGCCTCCCGTGCCCGCCGACGCATTGCGCGCCGCGCTCGGCGCAGCGCGAGCGGCCGCGTTCGCGGGCTACGCCGCGCTCGATGCGGCGCTCGACGGCCTGTCGCTCGCGGACGGCCTGCGCGTCGGCCTCGCGTCCTTGCCCGAGTCCGCGGACGCGCATATTGCCGTGGCCGGGGCAATCCCGGTCTTCGTCGCGAACCTCGCGCGCCGCGCGGCGGGCCGTGCGCCGGTCGAGCCCGACCCGCATGCGCCGCACGTCGCGGACTTCCTGCGGATGCTGCGCGGCGCGTCGCCGAGCGACGCCGACGTCGAGGCCCTGCGCGTGTACCTCCTGACCGTCATGGACCACGGGATGAACGCGTCGACGTTCACGGCTCGCGTCGTCGCATCGACCGGCGCAGGGCTCGTCGGCGCCGTCACCGCCGCCTATGCCGCGCTGACCGGGCCGCTCCACGGCGGCGCACCGGAGCCCGTGCTCGACATGCTCGACGCGATCGGCACGCCGGACCGCGCCGCGCGCTGGATCGAGGACGCGCTCGCGCGCGGCGAGCGGCTCATGGGCTTCGGGCATCGCATCTACAAGGTGCGCGACCCGCGCGCCGACGTGCTGAAGGGTGCGCTCGAGCGGCTCCGGCCGTCCGGCGACAGGCTCGATCTCGCGCGCGCCGTCGAGGCCGAGGCGCTTGCGGCGCTGCGTCGCCACAAGCCCGACCGCAGGCTCGACACGAACGTCGAGTTCTACACCGCGATGCTGCTCGACGCGCTCGGCATCCCGCGCGCCGCGTTCACGCCCGTCTTCGCGCTCGGACGCGTCGTCGGCTGGACCGCGCACGCGCTCGAGCAGCGCCGCACGGGCCGCCTGATCCGCCCGGCGTCGATCTACGTCGGCGCGGTGCCGGCCGCCGAGGATTCACCCGGATAGACCTATAATCCGCCGACACGAGGAGGTCCGATGCCTGCCCGCTCGCCCCGAATCTTCATCGCCGACGACCAGCGCGACGTGCTCGAGTCGCTGCGCCTGTTGCTGAAAGGCGAAGGCTACGCGGCCGAGACGTTCGATCGTCCGGACACGCTGCTCGACGCGCTGAGGCGCCGCAGCGCCGACGCGGTGCTGATGGACCTGAACTACACGCGCGACACGACGTCGGGCGACGAGGGGCTCGACCTGATCACGCGGATCCGCGCGTTCGACGCGACGACGCCGATCATCGTGATGACGGCGTGGGGCACGATCGAGCTCGCGGTCGAGGCGATGCGGCGCGGCGCACAGGACTTCATCGAGAAGCCGTGGGACAACACGCGCCTCCTGACCGTGCTGAAGACGCAGGTCGCGCTCGGGCAGGCGCTCGGGCGCACGCGCGCGCTCGAGGCCGAGAACCGCCAGCTCACGGCCGCGGATACCGAGCTGATCGCGGAATCCCCCGTGATGCAGCCCGTGCTCGAGACGATCGAGCGCATCGCGCCTTCCGACGCGAACGTGCTGATCACCGGCGAGAGCGGCTGCGGCAAGGGACTCGTCGCGCGGATCATCCATGCGAACTCGCGCCGCGCGGAGCGGAGCCTCGTGATCGTCAACATCGGCAGTCTCTCCGAGACGCTGTTCGAGAGCGAGATGTTCGGGCACGTGAAGGGTGCGTTCACGGACGCGAAGACCGACCGCGTCGGCCGTTTCGAGCTCGCGGACGGCGGCACGCTCTTCCTCGACGAGATCGCGAACATCCCGGTCGCGCAGCAGGCGCGGCTGCTGCGCGTGCTCGAGGACGGGCAGTTCGAGCGGCTCGGCTCGTCGCGCACGCTGCAGGTCGACGTGCGCGTGCTCGCCGCGACGAACGCGGACGTGCAGGCCGAGATCGACGCGGGGCGCTTCCGGCGCGATCTGCTCTACCGGCTGAATACGATCCACATCCACCTGCCGCCGCTCCGCGAGCGCGGCGACGACATTCACCGCCTCGCGCAGCGTTTCCTCGAGCGGCACGCGCAGCGGCATCGCCGCAAGGTCGACGGGTTCACGGATTCCGCGCTGTCGGCGCTGCGCCGCTACGGCTGGCCGGGGAACGTGAGGGAGCTGAACCACGTGATCGAGCGGGCCGTGCTGATGTGCCGCGGCCGCACGATCGGACCGGCGGACCTGCGGCTCGACGGCGGGCAGATGCCGGGCTCGTCCGAGCGCGCGATGACGCTCGAGGCGATCGAGCTCGAGGCGATCCGCGCGGCGCTCGCGCGGCACGCGGGCAACGTCGTCGCCGCGGCCGACGAGCTCGGCGTGAGCCGGTCCGCCCTGTACCGGCGCATGGAGAAGTTCGGGCTGTGACGGCCCGCCGGCGCCGGCGATTGAAATTCCAGGATCGAGTGCTGATTTCCGTGCTGCTCGCCGCGGCGCCCGCGTGGGCGCTCGCGGGCGTGCTGCTCTGGTTTTCCGCGCTCGAGAGCGGGCTCCGCATCACGATCTTCGTCGTCGTCACGCTGTTCGTGGTCGGCGCCGCGATCTCCGTGCAGCGCTACGTCGTGAATCCTTTGCGCTCGCTCGCAAACATGCTCGAGGCGCTGCGGGAGGAGGACTACTCGCTCCGCGGCCGCAACGTCGATGCGGAGGACGCTGTCGGCGAGGTCATGATCGAGGTGAACGCCCTCGGCCGGATGCTGCGCAGCCAGCGGCTCGATGCGGTCGAGGCGGGCGTGCTGCTGCAGAAGGTCATCAACGAGATCGACATCGCCGTGTTCGCGTTCGATGCCGGGCGGCGGCTGCGCCTGATCAACCGCGCGGGCGAGGAGCTGCTCGGCGGCTCTGCCTCCGACGTGCTCGGGACGCGCGACGCCGAGCTCGGGCTCGCGGAGCTCCTCGACGCGCCGTCCGGGCGCATCGTCACGCACGGGTTTCCGGGCGGCTCGGGGCGCTTCGAGGTGCGGCGCCGGCGTTTCCGCGAAGGCGGACGGCCGCACGAGCTGCTCGTGATCTCCGACGTGAGCCGCGCGCTGCGCGACGAGGAGCGGCAGGCATGGCGGCGAATCGTGCGCGTGATCGGCCACGAGCTGAACAGCTCGCTCGCGCCGATCAAGTCGATGGCCGGCACGTTGAGGAAGCTGATCGATCGAGAGCCGCTGCCGGACGACTGGCGCGACGACGCGCGCGTCGGGCTCGGCATCATCCACGACCGCTCGGAGTCGCTCGGCCGTTTCATGGGCGCGTACGCGCGGCTTGCGCGGCTGCCGCCGCCGACGCGTCAGTCGGTCGAGTTCGGGCCGATCGTGCGGCGGGCCGCGTCGCTGCACGGCGAACGCGTCGAGGTGGAGCCGGGGCCCGAGGTCCACGTCTCGATCGACGCCGACCAGATCGAGCAGGTCATGATCAACCTGGTCAAGAACGCCGTCGAGGCGGCGGGCGACGGCGGCGGCGTCCGCGTCCGTTGGCGCGACGCGGACGGCAGCCTCGTCGCCGAGGTCGAGGACGACGGGCCGGGGCTCGCGCGCACCGAGAACCTATGGGTTCCGTTCTTCACGACGAAGCCCGGCGGCACCGGAATCGGCCTCGTGCTGTGCCGCGAGATCGTCGAGAACCACGGCGGCACGATCACGCTCGAGAACCGCGCCGACGCGCGCGGCTGCATCGCGCGCGTGAGCCTGCCGCTCGGCTGAAGGATCGCCCGACGCCAGTCGCGCGAGGATCGACGCGCCGACGACGACGAGGAGCGCCGCGACGATTCGGCGAAGCACCGTGCGCGGCAGCACGTGCGCGACGCGCGCGCCGGCCCACGTCCCGGCGACGATGCCGGCGCCGACGGAGGCGCCGATCGAGACGTCGAGCGTCCCGCCGACGACGAATCCCGCCGTCGCGAGCACGGCGATCGGCAGCTGGATCGCCTGCGCGAGCCCGATCGCGACGAGCACCGGGAGCTCGAGCCAGACGAGAATCGGTATCAGCACGAGCGGGCCGCCGGTGCCGGTCAGCGACGACGAGAATCCGGTGAACGCGCCGGCGCCGAGCAGAACGTGGTTCGGCACGGACTGCCGCAGCGCCGCGGGCTCGCGGGCGCCGACGAGCGCATGCACGCCCGATGCGGCCGCGAGCACGCCGATCGCCGCTTCGATCAGCGAGGGTGCGATCGCGGTCGCGAGCATCGCGCCGGCGAACGCGGCCGGCATCGCGCCTGCCCACATCCAGCCGGTCATGTCCCAGCGGATCGAGCGATTGCGCGCGAACACCGCCGTGCCGACGATGCCCGACAGCACGAACGCGAACATCGCGGCCGCGAGCGCGGCGTGGATCGGCACGCCGAGCAGATAGACGAGCGCGGGCACGATGACGACTCCGCCGATGCCGACGCAGCCGATCAGAAGCCCGGCCACGACGCCGAGCAGCGCGAAGGGCCAGGGTGCGAGCAGTTCGGGCATGCGCTTCCCGCGTTCACGAGCGTGACGGCGATGATAGACGCATACCGTTCCGGTTCGGAGCACGCGGTCGCGAATTGCGCATGAAGGAATAGTGCGGCCGCCGTCCTTCGCGATCTCGCCGACGAGCTCGAGTCCGTCACGGCCTCGTTCGGCGGGCGATCGCAGGCGCGATCACGCGGCGCATTCGCTCGCGGGCGCCGGCGGGGCCGCGCTGCGCCAGATCG
Organism: Gammaproteobacteria bacterium; assembly: GCA_036381515.1. GTDB lineage: Bacteria > Pseudomonadota > Gammaproteobacteria > Steroidobacterales > Rariloculaceae > ZC4RG20. Next base: position 145,631 of record DASVCR010000034.1, read on the forward strand.
TGTACACGCCCGTGCCGACGATCAGCCCGGCGCCGCTCAGCATCAGCGGATCCGGGTGCTCGCCGAAGACGACGCGGCCGAGAATCAACGCGAACACGAGGCGCGTGTAGCGGAACGGCACGACTGCGCTGACCTCGCCGATTCGTGTCGCGGCGACGAGCGCGTAGTAGGCGAGGCCGCTGACGACGAACACGGCGCCGAGGCGTGCAGCGTCCGGCGCCGAGAGCAGGACCGGCGGCGTGCCCATCGCGAGCATCGTCCCGAGCCCGGCCGGCACGAGCGACATGAACGCCCACGCGGCGAGCTGCGTGCTCGCGATGTCCGCCGGGACGACACGGCTGCAGAGGTCGCGCATCGCGAGCGCGGCGACCGCGACGACGGCGAGCAGCGACGCCGGCGTGAACCCCGCGAGGCCGGGCTGGATGATCAGCAGGACGCCGACGAAGCCGATCGCGACCGCGGTCCAGCGGCGCCAGCCGACCGGCTCGCCGAGGAAGAGCGCCGCGCCGAGCGTGACCGCGAGCGGCGTCGCCTGCAGGATCGCCGACGCGCTCGACAGCGTCGTCAGCGCGAGCGCGGCGACGAACGTCACCGAGCCGACGACCTCGCCGACGTTTCGCAGGACGATCAGGCGCGACAGCGCGTCGCGCGTGATCACGCGCCTGCCGTTGACGCGCGACAGCGTGCCGAAGACGAGGGTGCCGCCGCAGCCGATCAGCGCGAGCACCTGCCCGATCGGCAATGCGGATGCCATCTGCTTGATCAGCACGTCCTCGAGCGCGAAGCCGGCCATCGCGGCGACCATCAGCACACTGCCGCGCACGTTATCCATAACGAGAAATCCGTGTCGGACGCCTTGTCCGCGCACCATGGTGCCAGACACCTTTTTCAGCGCGCGAGTACTGTGCGGTTTATACCGCGAGCGCGAGCGTCGACCGGGGGAGGCCGATGAGGACGACAAGCAACCGACCGAGATCCATCGTGACAACGTCCGGGGCGCCGCCGCGGCACCGCATTTGACATCCGCCGCGCGCCCACTACACTTGTCGATATAAGGTCGACAAGCGTAGAGATCATGCGTCTTTCCGAGTTCGAGCTCGACGTGATGGCTCACTTCTGGCGCGACGGCAAGCTCTCCGCGCCGGAGCTCCACGAGCGCATCGGCCCCGAGCGCGGCGTCGCGTATTCGACGGTCAAGACGATCATCGACCGGCTCGAGGAGAAGGGCGCGGTCAAGCGGGTCGCGAGCCGCGGGCGCACGATCTACTACGCGCCGGCGGTGCCTCAGGAGCGCGTGCGCAAGCCGCTGGTCAGGGCCTTCCTGCGGCGGCTCTTCGGCGACGATCTGAAGCCGCTCTTCACGCAGCTGCTGCAGGACGAGGAGCTCAGCGACGACGAGCTCGAGTACCTCCGGACGCTGCTCGAGCGCCGCAAGAGGAGGCATTGACCGGCGTCGTCGAAATGCTGCTCGCCGCGTCGCTCGTCTGCGGCGCCGCGTCGCTTTGCCTCGTGCTGCTGCCGCATGCGCCGCCTCGCGTGCGCTTTCGCATCGCGTTTGCGGGGCTCGCCGCCTGGGCCGTGCCTTGGCCGCTCATCGACGTTCCGATCGACGTGCCGTTGCCGGCGGCGGTCGTCGAGTGGCGCGGGGCGCACGAGACGGCCGACGGGGTAAGCATCGATCGCCCGGTCGATGCGGCTCCGCAGCCGCTGCCGCGCTTCGCCGTGCCCGCCGCGCTCGCGCTCCTGTTCCTGCCCGGGGTGCTCGTCTTCGTCCGTGACGCGGCGGCGCTTCGCGCATCGCTCCGCGCCTGGCGCGCGGCGAGCCGCTCCGGCGAGGCGCTTCGGGCCCGCGTGCCTGAGGAGTTTCGCGGCGTGCGCGCGTCGATCCGCATCGTTCCCGGCAGCGCGACCGCCGCGGCGTCCGGCTGGCTTCGGCCGGTCGTGTGGCTCGGCGAGCGTCTCTCCGATCGGGAGCGCGACGTCGCGCTCGTTCACGAGCTGTCGCACGTGCGGAGCCGCGATCCGTTCTGGATCACGCTCGTCACCGTGTCGAGGCGCGCCTACTGGTGGAATCCCGCCGTCGCGTGGCTCGCCCGGGAGGCCGTGCTCGCGCTCGAAGCGGACTGCGATCGACGCTGCGCGCGGTGGCTCGGCGTCGAGCCCTACGTCGAGCGGCTGGCAGCGATGATGCTCGACGCCGCGACGTCGCCTCCGTCGCGCCTGCTCGCCCATGCCCGCACGCCGAGCCTGAACGTCCAGCGTCTGAAGCTGCTCCAGCAGCCGGCGAGGCGGATGCGCGTGCGCGACCATGCGCTCGTCGCGATCGTCCGCAGCGATCCGCTGCGCATCGAGTACGTCGCCGAGGATCGCGTCGGCGGAACGCGCCGGCAAGGCGTCCTCGAGGTCGTCGAGCGGGACACGACGCGCATCGCGAGACTCGAGGTCCGCGAGGTCGGCGACGCGCGAGAAGATCGAAGATGAGCGCGTTCCTCGTCTGGCTCGAGGACACGGCCCCGAGCGTCCTGATTCGCGAGTCGCCGAGCGTCTGGGGCTTTCCGTTCGTCTTGTTCCTGCACACGCTCGGCCTCGGCGTCGCGGCCGGCGTCAGCGTCGCGCTGAACCTGTGGGTGCTCGGCTGGGCGGAGCGGTATCCGGCGGCGCCGCTGCGCGGCGCGTTCCCGGTCGTCTGGCTCGGGTTCACGATCGCGCTCGTCTCGGGCGTGCTGCTGCTCCTCGCATACCCGACGAAGGCGCTGACCGATCCGGTGTTTTATCTCAAGCTCACGCTGATCGTCGCCGCGCTCGCGCAGGTGCAATGGATCCGCCGCCGGCTGTTCGACGCGGACGGCGCGAACGAGCCGCGGCCGCCGAGCGCCGCGATGCGCCGCTCGGCCGGGGCCGCGCTCGTGCTCTGGACGGGCGCCGTGCTGACCGGCCGCCTGCTCGCGTACACGTACAACTATCTGACCGCTGCCGAGCTGATCCGAGGAGCGTGACATGGTCGAGACGGCGATCGAGTGGCTCGAGTCCACCGCGCTCGCGAACCTCGTGTTCACGTACGGCTGGGTGTGGCCGATCAGCGAGGCGCTGCACTTCATGGGCCTCGTGCTGCTCGTCGGCTCCGTCGGGCTGTTCGATCTGCGCGTGCTCGGGCTCGGCAAGGGCATCCCGCCGGCGGCGATCCATCGGCTCGTGCCGTTCGGGATCGTCGGCTTCGTCGTCTCGGTGCTGACCGGCACCGTGTTCGTCACGAGCACGCCCGACCAGTACTTCTACAACTCGGCCTTCCACTTCAAGGCCGTGTTCCTGCTCCTGATGGGGCTCAACGCCGCGTTCTTCTACGTTGGGCCGCACCGCGTCGTGAGCATGCTCGGGCCGTACGACGACGCGCCGCGGTCCGCGAAGGTCTCCGCGGCGCTGTCGTTGTCGTTCATGACGGCCGTGATGTGCTGCGGGCGGATGCTGACGTTCTTCCGCCCGCTCTGAGCGCGCCGGCCGATCCCGGCGGCGGCGTCGGTCAGAGCCGCTCCGCGATCTGCACCGCGTTCAGCGCCGCGCCTTTCAGCAGCTGATCGCCCGCGACGAACATCGACACGGAGCGCCCGCTCGGGTCGCTCAGGTCCTTGCGGATCCGGCCGACGAGGATCGGGTCGCGACCGGAAGCGTCGACCGGCATCGGGAAGTAGTTCCGCGCGGGGTCGTCGACGATCTCGACGCCGGGCGCGTCGCTGAGCAGCTCGCGCACTTCGTCCGGCGTGATCGGCCGCTCGCACTCGAACGTCATCGACACGCAGTGCGCGCGCAGCACGGGCACGCGAATGCACGTCGCGTTCACGCGGATGTTCGGATCGCCGAAGATCTTGCGCGTCTCCCGCATGACCTTCGCTTCCTCCTCGTTGTAGCCCGTCGCGGGATCGATCGCCGTGTTGTGGCTGAACACGTTGAACGCGTACGGGTGGGGCAGCACCTTGGGCGTAAACGGCTCGCCCGCGAGATACGCGCGCGTCGACTCGCGCAGCTCCTCCATCGCCGCGGCGCCCGCGCCGGACGCGGCCTGGTACGTCGAGACGATCAGCCTCTGGATCCGGTTGCGCGTGTGGATCGGCCAGAGCGGGGTGATCGAGATGATCGTCGAGCAGTTGGGGTTCGCGATGATGCCTTTGTGCTGCTCGATCGTGTGGGCGTTGATCTCGGGGACGACGAGCGGAACGGACTCGTCCATGCGGAACGCGGACGAGTTGTCGACGACGACGGCTCCGTGCCGGACCGCGATCGGCCCGAACTTCTTCGAGATGCCGCTGCCGGCGGAGAAGAGCGCGATGTCGACGCCTTCGAGGCTCTGCTCGGTCAGCTCCTTGACGACGAGCTCGCCGCCGCGGAAGGCCATCTTCTTGCCGGCCGATCGCGCGGACGAGAAGAGCCTCAGCTTCGAGAGCGGGAAGTTGCGCTCCTCGAGACAGCGGATCAGCTCGACGCCGACGGCGCCTGTGGCGCCGACGACGGCAACGACGGGATCAGAGGCGTTCATGGGTCATTCCACTCCACTCGGATGCGTACCCGGCTCCGGATACCTTGTCAGCGGTCTGTCAAACGAGAAAAGGCGGCCCGTCAAAACGAAAAAGGCCCCGTCGGCGAACCGCGGGGCCTTCCGGACTTGCACGCTTGCGTTCGTTCAGCGCGCGCGATCCTCCGCCGCCCCGCCGTGGGACGTTTTCGTCGTGATCGAGCGCTTCGAGATGAAGAAGGACATGGGCCGCGCACCTTACCGCAGCTTCGGGCCCGCGTAAAGGGCGGGCGGCTCATCCCCGCCGCAGGATCGTCCACCAGCGCGCGATGTTCAGCAGGCTCTGGAGCGCCGCCGCGACATGGGTCAGCGCCGCGGCCGCGAGGAGCTTGCGGGCCCGGGGAAGGTCCTCGTGCGCGGCGACCGTGACGGCGGTCAGCGAGCGGCCTTCGAAGTTCGCGCGCGACAGCCGCACGACCTTCTCCGTCGGATCGTAGTGATCGCCGGCGTCCGTGATCTCGGTCCGCACCTGACGGAGCGCCAGCGCGTCGAGCAGCTCGCGCGCGACCTCGCCGCCCGTCCTCGGGTAACGGTTCTTCGGCACGCTGTAGCGGGTCATCACGGACTTGACCCACAGCGACGGCCCGACGACGAGCAGCAGCGCGAGAGCGATCAGCAATACGACGTGCATCGGAAGGTATCGTCCGGCCGGCGGCGCGGTGTGCCCTAAACGGTCGGTGCGCGCTGGGGACGGGCGAGGTGTCCCGTCTTGACCCAGAGCTTCGTGCCGCGTGGGCCGCTCGTTGCACGGAGCGCGATGCCGGGCGGCAGCCGCAGCCACGAAAGATAGACGAACTCCTCGTGCGACTCGCGAAACGACCCTTCGAGCACGAGCGCCTCGAAGCCGCCGTGATCCGCGAGCTCGATGTGCGCGTTCGGCGCCCAGTGCTCGAGCCGCACACGCTCGTGCGCGTCGTCGTGGAGCGGGACGACGGCCACGCCCGGCCGCCCGGGCGCCGGGACCGGCGCGAGGCCGCGCGTGTCGACGACGACCTCGCGCCGATCGTCCGGCTCGAACTGCCACAGCTTCACGAGGATCACGCAGCCTTCGGACGAGCCCGGCGCGTGCCGCGACGACGGCGGATTCCTGACGTAGGTGCCGGCCGGATAGTCGCCGCGCTCGTCCGAGAAGACGCCCTCGAGCACGTAAAACTCCTCGCCGCCGCCGTGGACGTGCGCGGGGAAGCGGCTCCCCGCGGCGTAGCGGACGAGGCTCGTCGCGCGCGCGATCTCGCCGCCGATGCGGTCGAGCATCCTCCGCTCGACTCCCGGCATCGGCGACGGGGTCCATTCGATCCGCGCGGCGTGCACCGCGGCGCGCTCGTCGAATGCGCTGTTGAGGTCCACTGACGGTTTCCGCCGGGGGTTCCGACTCGAGCGGGCTCGATGCCGTCCAGTATAGTCGAACGCGAGCGACGCCTCCTTCGGCCGTGCACCGTCGCTCGCGGGACACGTCCGTCCGTACAGGGGCAGACGCGGCCCCGGGCGGGCGTTACGATCGGCCCTGCGATGTCGACGCCGGACCGCAACGCGACAGCCGCACGGCCGAAGGCCGTTCGATCCATCCGCGCGTGGGGCGCGCGGCGCATCGCACGCGTCGCGCTGCTGCTCGGCCTGGCCGCCGCGTCGACGGGCGGCGCGCAGCCGGACGGGGAGGACCCCGCGCGGCTCTTCGAGACCACGCCCGAGCAGTTCGTCGTCGCGAACGCGCAGTTCGTGCTGATGCACGAGCTCGCGCACCTCGTGATCGACGAGAAGCGTGTGCCGATCCTGGGTCCCGAGGAGAGCGCGGCCGACTACATCGCCGCGATGATGCTGATCCGGCCGCGGACCGTGCCGCCGGAAGGGCCCGACGCGCTGCTGCAGGTCGCGGTCAGCACCGCGGAAGGCTTCGCGCTCGCGTGGCGGCGCCGCGAGCGGATCGGCGCGGAGCTGCCGTACTGGGACAATCACTCGCTGACCGTGCAGCGGTTCTCGACGCTCGCGTGCCTGCTCTACGGCAGCAACCCCGAGCGCTTCTCGATTCTCGTCGAACGTCTCGACATGCCGGAGGCTCGTGCGCGCTCGTGCGTCAAGGAGTACGAGCGGGCCGCGCATGCGATCGACTGGCTCTTCGATACGTATGCGAGGAAGCCGACGGACCCGCCCGGCGCGCCGATCGAGATCCGTTTCGAGGAGCCGCCGACGCTGACGAGCGTGCGGATGCGGGACGCGATCGAGCGACAAGGGTTCATCGAGCGGACGTTCCGCTTCTTCAACGAGGTCGTCGCGCTCGACGAGCCGGCGACGTTCGTGATGCGAAGCTGCCGTCTGCCGCAGGCGATGTGGCTTCCCGAGACGCGCGAGCTCGTGCTGTGCTACGAGCTGCTCGACGCGTACATGGCGATGGGCCTCGAGCGTAGTCAGGCGAGGGAGCGCGGCCCTGCGGGATCTGCCGACTGACGCGACCGTGATTCGAACGTCGTGGCACGTTGGCGGTCGGCCGCCGTCAGCGGGCGAGCACGTCGCGGAGCGCGTCGAGCGCCGTGTCGATCTCCGCCTCGGTGTTGTAGTAGTGCGGCGAGAGGCGCAGCGTGGCCGCGACGCCCTTCGCGTCGAAATCGAGCACTGCGGAAGGGCGCGCCTGCGCGTTCGCGTTGATGCCGCGCTCGCGCAGCGCGAGCATCACCGCGCGCGGATCGTGCGGAAGCGCGGCCGACACGATCGCGCAGAGCTCGGGGCCGCGATCGAGCACGCGGACGCCGTCGATCGCGGCGAGCCCGGCGCGGAGCCGGTCGGCGAGCGCGCGCACGCGGCGTTGTATCGCGTCGAGGCCGACGTCGCGCGCATAGCGCGCGGCCGCCGCGAGGCCGAGCACGAGCGCCCACGCGAACTCGAACGTCTCGAAGCGCTTCGCGTCGTCGACGAGCCGATAGCGGTTTTCGTCGATCCATTCGGCGCCGTGCAGGTCGATCATCAGCGGCCCGAGGCCGCGCTCGAGGACGCGGTCCGAGACGTACAGGAAGCCCGCGCCGCGGGGGCCGCGCAGGAACTTGCGCGACGTCGCGGACAGGAAGTCGCAGCCGAGCGCGCGCACGTCGATCGGCATCTGCCCGACGGACTGGCACGCGTCGACGAGGTAGAGCACGTCGTGCTCGCGGCAGATGCGTCCGATTCGCTCGACGTCCTGCACGAGGCCCGAGTTCGTCGGCACGTGCGTCACGCAGACGACGTGCGGGCGCGCGTCCCGGACGATGCGCTCGACCGCGTCGACGTCGACGCCCCCGGGAGGCGCATCGGGCGCGCGCTGCACGCGCACGCCGAGCCGGGCCTCGAGCGACAGGAACTGAAGCTGATTCGACACGTAGTCGTTGCGGGTCGTCAGGATGACGTCGCCGCGCTCGAACGGGATCGACGAGAGCGCCTGCGCGTACGACGCGGTCGCGCTTTCGGTGAACGCGACGTTGCGCGGGTCGGCGCCGATCAGCGCCGCGACCGAGCGGTAGGCCTCGTCGATCGCGTCGGCGCGCGCGTCCGCGGCTTCGTAGCCGCCGATCTCGGCTTCGAGCGCGAAGTGCTCCTGCACGGCGCGGATCACGGGCGAGGGCGGCAGCGCCGCGCCCGCATTGTTCAGGTGCACGCGCTTCGCGCAGCCCGGCGTGTCGGCTCGGAGCTTCTCGATGTCCATCGCTCGAAGAAAATCGGGGTCAGAGCCCTTTTACCAAGTCTAAGGGCTCTGACCCCAATTTGCGCCGCGGATAGAATGGCGGCCATGTCGGCGAAGCGGTGCATGTCGTCCGTCGTTGCAATCGCCCTCGCGGTGATGGCGACCCGCGAGGGCTGCGGCTGCGGCGCGTGACCGACGCATGGCGCGCACGACGGGTCACCGCAAGACACGCACGGCTCGGCGCCGCAAGCCGCCGACTTCGACCGCGAGAAGCCGGACGCGCCGACGCGCGCGGGCTGCGTCGATCGCGTCGCGTCTCGCCGCCGTCGCCTTCCGTGTTCTCGGACGGCTCGTCCGCCGCGTCGGCCGCCTGCTCGCGCGATCGCCGAGACTCGCGAGGCGGCTCGTGCCGCGGCGCGCGGCTCGAAGACGTGCCTATCGCGCGTTCGCGCGCCTGCCGATCGGCGCGCAGGTCGTCCTCTGCGTCGCCGCCGTCGTGGCCGCATGGGTGCCGGTGAACGCGCTCTATCAGGTCGTCCGCAAACCGTCCGAGCTCTTCTTCCCGGTCAGCGACGTGCTCTACAAGACGCCGTCCGAGACGTGGGCGACGTACGGGCCGCTGTTCCGCCGCCACTCGACGCCGGTGATGACGGCCGATCTCCTCGCGGCCCTCGCGCAGGTCGAGGGCTCGGGCAACCCGATCGCGCGCACGTACTGGCGGTTCGAGATGACGTACGAGCCGTTCGAGATCTATCGGCCCGCATCGAGCGCGGTCGGCATGTATCAGATCACGGACGGCACGTTCGCCGAGGCTCGGCGCTACTGCATCCGCGACCACGCGGTGGCCGAGCAGGGCGCATGGAACGACTTCGACGCGTGCTGGTTCAACGCGCTCTACACGCGCGTGATCCCGTCGCATGCGATCGAGATGACGTCCGCGTACCTCGACCGCAGCGTCGCCCAGACGCTCGCGCGGGCCGGCATCCGCGATGCGACGCTGCGCGACAAGCAGGCCCTCGCGGCCGTCGTGCACCTGTGCGGCCGCGGCGCGGCACTGCGCTTCGCGCGGCAGGGGCTGGTACCGCGGCCGGGCGAGCGGTGCGGCAGCCACGAGCTTGCGGCGTACCTGCGGAAGGTCCGGGAGATGCAGGCGGTGTTCGCGGGGTTGGCGGGGCGCTAGGCGAAGGAAATGTGTCAGACACCTTTTTTTGGGGTCAGAGCCCTTTTCCGTCCACGGTGCCGTGGGATTCTCGGTTCCGCGGCGGAAAAGGGCTCTGACCCCAAAAAAAGGTGTCTGACACGACGGACCTAGTCGGAGGTGCCCGCTCCGCCGCCGTCCGTGCGGCCAAGCGTGCTGCCGTCGGCGAGGATGATGCCGACGTAGAGGCCGCCGTGGCTGCCGTCCTGCATCGTGAACGTTGCGTCACGCATCGGATTCACGAACAGCGTGACCTTGTCGCCTGCGTTCACGGACGTGCGCTTCCAGCCCTGGTTGATCAGCACGTTCGGCGCCGTCATTTCGACGGTCCAGACGCCGTCCGGCGCGTCGCCGGACGCGTCGCCGTCGATCTTCATCGCCGCGTGCGGATTCCTCCACAGGAACTGAGTGACCGTGCCCTCGATCCGCACGACGCGGCTCGTATCGAATCCGGCCGTCGAGTGGTGCGCGTCGACCCGCGCGGCGCCGACCGCCGCCGACAGAACCATGACACCTGCGAAGGCCTTCAAAGTCGTCTTCATCGTCCTGTTTCCTCGAATGCTCAAGGCTCGACGCCCTGCCGAGACAGCTGCGCGCTCGGGATGTAGTCGTTCAGATCCGGCAGGCACTCGACCTCGCCGATGTCCGTATTATCGACCCGCAGCCAGTATTTCGTGCTACGCCATTCGCCGACCCAGTTCTGCGGGTCCGTCATGATGTATTCGATCTCCATGATCCGGCCCTCGTCGAGCAGCCGGATGCGCTCCTGTACCTCGAACTGATCCGAGATCGGGATGCCGGTATCGATGTAGTGATTGTAGGGCTCGATGTACTTCGTGTTGACGACGAGCGTATCGCCCTCCCAATGTCCGATCGACTCGCCGTTGTACGTGAAGATCACCGTGTCCGGATCGGAGAATTGGCGTCCGTCGAGGAAGATCTGCCGGAAGCTGTTGTTGAAGTTCGAGACCATGTAGATCGCGGTCGGCAGCTGCACCATCGCGATCGGCCAGACGCGCGTCATGATCATCGGCAGGCCGGCGGGCCAGCATTGCCCGATGACGTCGCGATAGGCCTCGCCGGCGGCCCGGCGCCGTTGTCCTTCCTCGAAGTCTTCCTTCGCCTGACCGATGAACTCCGGATACGGCGGCCCGAACATGAAATCCGAGAACGCGCGGCTCAGGTCGATGAACCACGTGCCCGTCAGGTCGAACGGCGGCTCCGGCCGCTCCTTGCCGAGGTTCTTCGGCGCGAGTGCGCCCGGATGATCGTGCGAGGGGATCAGCCGGCTCATCGCGCGCAGCCGCTCCTCGTACGTGCCCGGGGGCTGCGTGTTGCGCTCCGCCGCCGGCGTCTGCGTCCCGCGCGGCGGCCCCGCCGGTTGCGCGTCGCGTGCCTGCGCGAGTGCCACGCAGGGCAGCGCAGACGCTGCGAGAATCAGCGCCAAGCTTCGGAGTCCGGCCATGATGCTCCCCCTCGAATCGACATTCTTATGGCGGCAAGCCTCGAGGCGGCGCGCCGCCCGCGCTTACGTCCGCCCTCACTCTATCACAACGATCGAGCCGGCCAAGGCAGTCGTCAGGTGCTCGTGTGGCGCTTCCGGGCGCCGGCGTGCGGCGGCGCGGGGCGGCACGACGTGACGAGCCACGTCTTCGTCGCGCCGCCCCGGTACGGCGCGTCGGCCCGCTTGGAGACGACGCCCGGAAGCTTCAGCCGGCATGCCTCCCGGTAGAAGCTCGCGCCGTGCCCTTCGACGTGATCGCCGTAACGTAGCCCGGGCCGCGCCTGGCTCGCCAAGAGGCGCAGCAGCTCCTTGCGCGCGCGGAGGGCCGCGCCCCGCAGATCCCAGCCGTCGACGTGGAGCAGGTCGAATACGACGAGAACGATCTCGTCTCGCGCGTCGGCATTTCTCCATGCGCGCTCGAGGCGCGCCGCGTCGCTGACGCCGTTCTCGTCGAACACCACGGCGACGCCGTCGAGCAGCGCGGTCTTGCACGGGAGCGCGGCGAGCGCGTCGGCGAGCGCGGACGACGACAGCGTCGACGCCCGGGCCGCCGCCGACTTCGAGCGCGCGCCGTCCGCCGCGCGCAGCGTCACGCGGCCGTCCGCGACGCGGCACAGGAGCCGCTGGCCGCCGAGCTTCGGCTCGTGGAACCATCCCGGGCCGTCGGGCACCTCGTGCGCCGCCGTCGCGCGCTGCGGCGTCGGGTTCCGCGGGAGCGGCGCGGGCCGCGCGCCGGGCACCGTGTCCGGGCGGCCGACCTGCGGCGTCTCCGGAGGCGACACCTCTCCGTCGCCGCTCGAGTGCCAGACGCGATCGCGGGACGCGGCGACCTCGGCGAGGCTGCGGCCGGTCAGCACGCTCTCCGGCAACGTGTCGACGAGCTCCGGTCCGTCGCCGCCGCGCGCCTCGCGGTCGCGCCGCTTGATCAGCAGCCAGTTGTCCTTCTCCTTGCCGCGGGGCGCGAGACGCACGAGCGTCCAGCGGCCGCGCAGCTTCTCGCCGTGCAGCGTGAAGTCGAGCTTGCCGCTCGCGAGGCTCTTGTCCGGATCGCCTTCCGGCACCCAGTGCCCCCGGTCCCAGACGATGACCGACCCCGCGCCGTACTCGCGCTCGGGGATGACGCCCTCGAACGTCGCGTACTCGATCGGGTGATCCTCGGTCTGCACGGCGAGCCTGCGCTCGCGCGGGTCGAGGCTCGGGCCCTTCGGGACCGCCCAGCTCTTGAGCACGCCGTCGTGCTCGAGCCGGAAGTCGTAATGGAGGCGCCGCGCGGCGTGCTTCTGGACGACGAACTGCGGGCGGCTCGACACCGAGCGCGCGGCGCCGCCCGCGGGCTCGGGCGTGCGATCGAAGTTGCGTCTGGAGCGGTACTTGCGGAGGTCGGCGGCCATACGGTCCCGCCGCGGCCTCGACGTCCGCGCGACCATGCGCGGCGGCGACGGCGGTCGCCGCCGTTTGATGCAAGTTATCTGCCGGTCAGCGGCTTGGAGCCGTCCCCGGCGTCTCTCGGTCGTCCTTCGCGGCGTGCTCGACGAGCCGAATCGTTCGGAGCTCGGGCCGGCGCTTCGCGCGGAGCTCCGCGATCTTCAACGGATCGCCGAGATAGCTCATGCCGTTCTCGCGCATCCACTTGAGCTGAGCTTCACGCTTCGCGGCCAGTGTGTCCGACTCGTTCTGGGCGACCGCGTAGGTCGGCAGCTTCAGGAGGTTCAGCGGCGTCTCCTTGGGCCGGGCGAACAGCGAGATCATTGTTGTTTCCCCTTCTCGCGGCGGCGTTCGACGTCGTCATTGTCCGGCGGCGCCGGGCGCCATCAAAGGACGCGACACCGTACGGCGGGTCCGGCGCGATCGGCGGCAGCGCGAGTCGAGTTATGGAAAACCGCACGCGCTCGCGCTGCGCGGCAACGCGGCGCGGGACTATACTCGGCCTTCGGTCGACGCCAGCGGGGCTCGCCGGACGGTGCGGCGTGACAGGGGGAGATTCGATGAGTCGCGAGTCGATATTAATCAAGAATATTCAGTATCTTGCGGCGTTTGTTTTATGCGGTTTGTCGGTAGACGCTGGCGCGCACCACGCGTTCAGCACCGAGTTCGACGCGAACCTCACCGGCGAGGTGCGCGGCGAGGTGATTCGGGTTTGGTGGGCCAACCCGCACATCCGCTACGACGTGCGCGTCACGCGCGACGACGGCACGGTCGAGGAGTGGACGCTCGCGCCGCCCGGGAACCTGCCGAGCTATCGTCGTGAGAACTGGTTCGAGGACACGGTGCAGCCCGGCTACATCGTCCGCGCGACCGGCAACCTCGGCCGCGACGGCGCGAAGCGCTTGTATGCGACGTGCATCCACCTCGAGAGCGGACCGGAGCAGGGCAGGCGGCTCGGTCCATGCTCGGACGACGCGTCGCGTGCCGAGACCCAGGTCACGGCGGACCCGAACGTCGACTACACGTACGAGCCCGCGGATTTCCCCGTCGACATCACCGGCTTCTGGGACAACCGGTACAAGTTCCGGACGACCGTCGACGACTTCGAGCCGAAGCCGATGCCGATGACGGACGAAGCGCGCGAGATTTACGCGTCGCGCAAGTTCGGCGACGACGACGTGCTGCGCTGCATGCCGGCCGGCCTGCCGCGCATCTTCGGCTCGCCGTACCCGATGGAGGTCTTCAATGCGGGGACGCACTACATGGTGCTCTCGCTGCAGGACAACACGCCGCGCTGGATCTGGATGGACGGACGGACCGCACCGGAGAACCATCCGCTGACGTCGATGGGCTTCTCGACCGGCCGATGGGAGGGCCGCACGCTCGTCATCGAGACGACGAAGCTGGCCCCGGGCTGGCTCGACGGCTCCGGCTACCCGATGTCGGGCGGCGACGCGACGCGGATCGTCGAGCGCTGGACGGTCGCGGAGGACGGCCTGTCGATGGACCGGACGCTCACCGTGTACGACCCGCTCTACACCGCGCCGCTCGTTCGCACGCGCGGCTCGCAGCGCCGCGCTCCCGACGGCGAGCTGATCGAGAGCGAGCCGTGCGACCCGAACAGCCACTACCGCGACATGTACCAGCGGGGCATGATCGAGCAATACCTCGGGCTCGAGTGACATGAAAGGTCGATCGATGAGAGCGACGATTCTCGCCGCATGCCTCGCAGCGTTCGCCGCCGCCGGTCCGCTCGCGGCGCAGCAGCCGCTGCTCGACGGCGAGCGCAAGGTCGAGATCACGCCGATCCCCGGAGTGGTCGCCGCCGGCGCCGAGTGGCAGCGCGTGTGGGCGGACTTCGCGACCGCCGACGGCGTCGTCGGCACGCCCGACGGCGGCCTGCTGTTCGCGCAGGAGCAGACCGACACCGTCAGGAAGCTCGATGCGAACGGCGACGAGCACGTCGTCGCGCGCTCGTACGGCGCAGGGGCCGTGTCGCTCGACGCCGAAGGCCGGCTTTATGCGGTCGAGCGTACCTGCACGGAGCCGCTGAACCCGGAGCTCGCGACGTGCCGCGAGCTCACGCGCGTCGTGCAGCTTCTGCCCGAGCGACGCGTGCTCGCGTACGCGTTCCCGGACGGCCGCCCGCTCGGCCGGCTGAACGACCTGATTGCCGACGGCAAAGGCGGCGCATACTTCACGTCCGGCGGCCTCTATCACGTGGGCAACGACGGGCACGTGCGGGTCGTCGCCGAAGGGGACATCCGCACGAACGGCGTGATGCTGAGCCGCGACGGCAGAACGCTCTACGTGACGAACAACACCGAGGTCGTCGCGTTCGACGTCGCGGACGACGGCTCGACGTCGAACCGGCGCGTGTTCGGCACGCTCGACGGCGACACCGGCGGCGACGGCATGGCGATCGACGCCGACGGCAGGCTCTACGTGACCGCGAGCGCCGGGGTCCACGTGCTGTCGCCGACGGGCGAGCACGTCGGGCTGATCCCGACGCCGCGCCGGCCGATCACGCTCGCGTTCGGCGGGCCGGACAAGCGCACGTTGTATGTCCCGTGCATGGGCGCGATCGGACCGGACGGGAAGCTGTGGCAGACGCCGGAAGGCGTCCGCAACGTGGCGATGACGATCTACGCCCTGCCGATGCAGGCACAGGGATTCATGGGGCGGCCGAAGTAGCGCGGGATAGGACCGCGACGAGGCCGTCGATCGCTCGCGCGAGCGGCCCGAGGACGGGAAGGACGCGATGAAGCGCAGCACGGAGCGCATCCTGACGACCCATGCCGGAAGGCTCGAAGGGCCGCCCGAGTTCACGAAGCTGACCGGCACGGTGCGCGAGCGGCGCGACGCGGACCCGGACGCGATCGAGGCGCGGCTGCGCGACGCGATCGTCTATGTGCTCGAGAAGCAGGCCGAGGCCGGAATCGACATCGCGAGCAACGGCGAGCTCAACCGCTACGGCTACGGACTCACGTACTACGGGCGCCGCCTCTCCGGTCTCACGAGCCGCAAGGTGAAGGAGGGCGAGCCGGCCTGGATGTCGCAGCGCACGGGCGAGCGCCTCGAGTTTGCCGAGTTCTACCAGGATCTCGGCTGGACCGGACCGTCGGAGCGGATCATCTGCACCGGGCCGATCACGTATATCGGCGCGGACGAGGTGCGCAGGGAGATCGAGACGTATCGCGCGGCGCTCGGCGCGGCGAACGCGCAGTTCGAGGAAGTGTTCATGAGCGCGTTCGCGCCTGGGTGGCTCGAGCACTTCTTCCACAACGAGTTCTACGATCGGGACGAGGAGTTCGTGTTCGCGCTCGCCGAGGCGATGCGGGAAGAGTACCGCGCGATCGTCGATGCGGGCTTCGTCCTGCAGATCGACGATCCGGCGCTGCCCGATACTTACGACATGTTCGTCCCGCCCCCGGACATCGACGAGTACCGCAGGTTCGCGACGTTCCGCATCGATGCGCTGAACCATGCGCTCGACGGGATCCCCGAGGATCGCGTGCGCTACCACATCTGCTGGGGCAGCTGGCACGGCCCGCACACGCACGACCTGCCGCTCGAGCACATCGTCGATCTGCTGTTGCGCGTGAAGGCCGGCGCCTATTCGGTCGAGGCCGCGAATCCGCGTCACGAGCACGAATGGCGGGTCTGGGCCGACACGAAGCTGCCGGACGGCAAGATCCTGATCCCGGGCGTGATCAGCCACGCGACGAACGTCGTCGAGCATCCGGAGCTCGTCGCGGACCGGATCGTGCGCTTCGCCGAGCTCGTCGGCCGAGAGAACGTGATCGCCGGCACCGACTGCGGGCTCGGCCTGCGCGTGCATCCGCAGATCGCGTGGGCGAAGCTCGAAGCGCTCTCGGCCGGCGCCGCGATCGCGAGCCGCAGGCTCGGTTACTGACCGCAGGCTCGCGGCGCGGCTACCGACGCAGACTTCGCGGGGCGGCTAGCGACGCAGATTTCGCAGCCGCGGCTACCGCGGCAAGGCCGCAGGGGGGCGCGGCGGCTGGACGCGCCGCGCCGGGCGCGTCCGGCGCGACTCGGTGCACGTAGCGCGAGTCAGCGCACGTAGGCGCGCTCGATCATCGTCGGCTTGACGTCGAGCGAGTCGATCAGGGCCGCGCCGTCGATCCAAAGCCTCATCTGGTCGAGCTCGAGCGGCACGAACGCGTCGACGACGTCCATCCCGTCGACGACTTTGCCGAACACCGTGAAGTTCTGGTCTGGGCTCGCGAGGTAATTGTTCTCGCGGTAGTTGATGAACACCTGCGTCGAGTTCGTGTTCGGACCTGCCTTCGCGAACGCGAGCGTGCCGCGCTCGAGCGCGAACAGCGTCGGATCGTCGTTGAAGGGCCGGTCCCGCCAGCCGCGGTGCGGCGTGCGCCAGTTGATGCCGAACTGCGCGACGAAGCCGGGAATGACGCGCGATATCGGCGTGCCGTCGTAGAACCCGGACTCGACGAGCTGGACGAAGCGCTCCGCTGCGTTCGGTGCGGCCTCCGGGTACACCTCGATCGTGACGTCGCCGGCCGTCGTCTCGAGCACGACCGTCGACTTGCGCGTCAGGACCGGGACCTGGTCCTCCTTGCCGGGCAGCGGCACGAGCGTGTGCGCGATGGGCGCCCCGGCGCCTTCCGCGCCCGTCGCCTGGCCCGCGCCGGGCGTCGTATCCTCCGCCGCCTCCGTCCCCTGCGCGCGGCTCGGCTCGCCGGACGGCGAGGCGACCTCGTTCGGCGTCGCGGTCTCGGTACGCGTGTCGGACTCGCACGCGCCGAGCGCGAGCAGCAGCAACAGCGGCGCGACGGCGCGCATCGTCAGCGGGTATCGCATCGAATCGAATCCTCCGTCCGGGCGTGAAACGCCGCGCGGCTCGGCGGCGGAACCCTGCGGGTGCCGCCCGACCCGAGCTCGTTGCGGGCCGGCCGCGATTGTACTCGACTGCGGTGCGCGGCCGCGCCCGGCGGAGGCGCTCGAGGCGGGAACGCACGCCGTGACGGCCGGCGGCCGCGGCGCTCAGAAGCCGTAGCGGACGACGATCGACGATGCGCGCGCGGGCTCGCCGTCGGCGAACATTGGCCTGAAGCGGCTGCGGGCGATCCAGCGCATCATGGCCCGCGCCGCGTCGTCGGCCGCGTCGCCGCTCATGTCCGTCACGTGTATCGCGCGGCTCTTCCCGTACTTGCTGATGTCGAACGTCAGCTCGACGTAGCGTGCATCGCTCGCCGGCGGCGGATCGAAACGGCCCGGCGCGAACGCCGGCAGCGCGACGGGCCTGTCCGGCGCGAACAGCTCGGCGAGGAGCGCGTCGTGTCCGCCTGCGTCGGCGAGCATGGCGTAGGCCTCGCGATAGCGCTCGAGGGCGGTGCCGTTGCGCGAGAACAGGAGCTCCCAGTCGGCGAGCCCGACGAGCGCGCGCGCCCGATCTTCGAGCGTGCCGTTCCACGTCGCATACGAGATCAGCCGCTCGTGGGCCTGCTTGCCGAGCTTTGCGAG
>DASVCR010000035.1:0-5022 GCA_036381515.1 Gammaproteobacteria bacterium
CATCGTCGCGCACCTCACCATAGAGTCGGGCGAGCAGCGCGAACGAATCGACTGTGGTACGATTCTTCTCGCGCTGTTGCCCTACAGCGTGTTTGTCGATGTCTCGACGTCCTCTGCGGCCCGCCCTCACCCGGCGGGCCGTGTCGTTTTTGCGGGTCGTCATCACGCGGCCTCCTCACTCGGCACGACGAGATGCTTCCTCACGAACTCGTCGAGGTCGGATGGGCGGTAACGCACCTTCCCGTTCGGGAAGCGGACATAGCGCGGTCCCTTGCCGCGACTACGCCACTGCTTGAGCGTTTCTGCGGGAACGGTGCCGCCGAGGTATTGCGACGCCTCGGAAGTGGTGAGGTATCGGTCTGCCATCTCTCTGCACCCAGGTGTGTCGAAACCGTGGCGCAGAGTGTGGAAGGGAATGCGTGAAAAGTATTTCCGCGAAATTTTCGAAATTTGCGGAAGTCGGGCTAAGGCTTCTTCTTGTACGGCTCGAGGAGCATCTGAGCGGCGACGGGCAAATGCTTGTTCCGCTCGGCCTCATAGTAGTAGTCGCTAGCGAGCGTCTTACCCAAGCCTAGTTCCTTCCCGACGCGCTCGAACATCGCGCCGTCTATCGCCACTCCCTGTTTGTGCAGCTCGCGCACGCGAAGCCATACCTTCAGTTTTAGGCGGCGTTTCTTCCTGTATGCGGCCTTATGCGAACCCTTCGGCCATGTAATCCCGAACGCCTCGCCTAGATCCTCCGCGTCGCGTCGGACGAATCGGTGCCAGCCGCGAACGAGCTCGACGACGAGCCATTCCGGCATTACGACGCGCTCCCCACCGCAGAATAAGAGCGCATGCATCAGCGCATCGCGGAAGCCGGACTCAAACTGGCGACGGTACTCGTCTAGTTGAGCCTCGATCACCTCGGGCGGGAGGTTAGTCATCTAGCACCTCGACGGCCGCAGACTTGTGACTCGGAGCGAGATGCGCGTATTTCTGCGTCGTCGCCGCGCGGTCGTGCCCGAGCAGGTCGCCGACGGTGTAGAGGTCGATTCCCTTCATCACGAGGCGCGAAGCGAAATCGTGTCGCATGTCGTGCCAGCGGAAGCCGTTGACCTTGGCGCGCTTCAGGAGCGAGCGCCAGGACTTCTTGACGGTGTTGAACTGCCCGGCGCGGCTCGGGAAGACCAGCCCTTCCGCGCGCTTCGGCTTCCAATCGAGCAGGGCCTTTCGAGCCGTCGCGTTCAGCGGTATGTGTCGAGTCTTGCCCGCCTTGCTCGTGGTCCCGACGACGGTCAGCACGTTGCGCTTGAAATCGACGTTCGGCCATTCGAGCCCGAACAGCTCGCCGCGGCGCACGCCGGTATTGAGCGAGACGAGCACCATTGCCCGGAGATAGTCGGGGGAAGTCTCAAGCGCCGCGAGCAGCCGTTCGCGTTCCTCATCCGACAGGAATCGGATAACGCCGCCGGCGTCCACCCCGGGAAGGTCTACGTCCTCGAATGCGTCGTTTCGAAAGCCTCGCTTTCGAGCGAGCCTGAAGACGCCTCGGAGCCGGGACAGGTCGCGGCGGATCGTCGCGTTGCTGTTGCCGTGCTTGACCTTGCGCTCGGTCTTCAGCGTCTCGAGCATGCCGGGCGTAATCTCCGTCAGCGGCATGTTCCACCAATCGGAGAAGACGGCCCGCAGCCGTTGCATGTTCTCGGTGTAGGCGCGGCCTTCCTTGCGGTTCGCCCGGTACCACGTCGCATAGTCGCCGTCCCATTTCGCGACGTCCTTTTCCTTCGGATCGCTGCCGGCGATGAACTCCCCGAGGCTCGGGGCCGTGTCGTCCTTCGTCTGCCGTATGCCTTCCCACGGGTCGCGATTGTTGGCGACGTTGCCGAGAATCCGCTCGGCGCGATCGCGTGCAATGTGAGGCTTCAGATGCGCCGCACGGCCAACCTTCAGCCGTTTCCCGCGCGCGATCTCGACGTAGTAGGTCATGGTGCCGGACTTCTCGACGCGCACGAGAAAGCCCTTCAGCTCGGCGTCGCGGACTTCGTAGGCCGTCGCCTTCGGCGTCAGGCTCGCGACGAGCTCGCGCGTCAGCTTGCGCGAAGCACGACGTCGGCGGGGCAGGGGAGTGACGGTTGCGCTTACGGATTCGGCCATTCGGCAGCACCTCTCACCGCGGGTAGTGGGTCGGAGTTGCACTTTTCAAGTGAAACGTGGTACTACTTTGCCATACTTGGCGGCACCAAGCCATACCCAACAAAACGAGCGCAACATGCGGAAATCACGAGGGAAATACGGAAACCGTTGCGGCGGCGGGAGTTTAGGAAATCGGGGCGGGAACGCTTTGACATGGTGGGGGTCGGTGGTTCGATCCCACTCGCGCCTACCAGAATCGCTGTGTGCACTTACGAGCGGCCAGCGCGCCGCGCAGAAGCGGCACAAGAAATCGTAGGTGCAGTACCTGGCGCGCCGGGGAGTCCCGGCGCGCACGTTCCCTGAATCGCGTAACGCTTAGTGGGTCGTCTCGGCGTCGAGCCCGAGGCTGAGCCTGCGCAGCTCCTGAATCTCGTCGCGCAGCTTCGCGGCCTGCTCGAACTCGAGGTCCCGGGCGTGCCGGTACATCTGCTTCTCGAGCTGCTGGACCTTCGCGAGCACGTCCGCGGGGCTCATCGTGCGGGTCGCCCGCTTCGGCTCTTCGTCGCGGACGCGCTGACGGCGGCGTGGCGCCGCGCGTGCCCCCTCCATGATGTCCTGAACGGCCTTCGTGATCGAGCGCGGCTCGATGCCGTGCGCCTCGTTGAACGCGATCTGCTTCGCCCGGCGCCGGTTCGTCTCGTCGATCGCGCGCTGCATAGAGCCAGTGACCCGATCGGCGTACAGAATCGCCTTGCCGTTCACGTTGCGCGCGGCGCGGCCGATCGTCTGAATCAGAGAGCCCTCCGAGCGCAGGAAGCCCTCCTTGTCGGCATCGAACACCGCGACGAGCGACACTTCCGGCATGTCGAGCCCCTCGCGCAGCAGGTTGATCCCGACCAGCACGTCGAACTCGCCGAGGCGCAGGTCGCGGATGATCTCCGTGCGCTCGACCGTGTCGATGTCCGAGTGCAGGTAGCGCACGCGAACGCCGTGCTCCTGCAGGTACTCCGTCAGATCCTCGGCCATGCGCTTCGTCAGCGTCGTGATCAGCACGCGCTCGTCCGCCGCGACGCGCGCGTTGATCTCCGAGAGCACGTCGTCGACCTGGATGCCCGCCGGCCGCACCTCGACCTCCGGGTCGACGAGGCCGGTCGGCCGCACGACCTGCTCGACGATCTGATCCGAGAGCTCGCGCTCGTACGGTCCCGGAGTCGCTGAGACGAAAACGGTCTGCGGCGCGAGCGCCTCGAACTCCTCGAAGCGGAGCGGACGGTTGTCGAGCGCCGACGGCAGACGGAAGCCGTACTCGACGAGCGTCTCCTTGCGCGAGCGGTCGCCGCGGTACATCCCGCCGAGCTGCGGCACCGTGACGTGGCTCTCGTCGATGAAGAGCAGCGCGTCCGGCGGCAGGTAGTCGAAGAGACACGGCGGGGGCTCGCCGGGCTTGCGTCCCGAGAGATACCGCGAATAGTTCTCGATGCCGTTGCAGTAGCCGACCTCGAGGATCATTTCCATGTCGAAGCGCGTGCGCTGCTCGAGGCGTTGCGCCTCGACGAGCTTGTTCGCGTCGCGCAGCTCCTTCAGGCGGATCGCGAGATCGGCGCGGATCTGCTCGACGGCGTCGAGCAGCGTCTCTCTCGGCGTCACGTAGTGCGTCTTCGGATAGATCGTGACGCGCGGGATCTTGCGCAGCACCACGCCGGTCAGCGGGTCGAAGAGGCTGATGCTCTCGATCTCGTCGTCGAAGAGCTCGACGCGCACCGCCTCCTGCTCGGACTCGGCCGGGAAGATGTCGATCACGTCGCCGCGGACGCGATACGTGCCGCGGGCGAGATCGAGGGGATTGCGCGTGTACTGCAGCTCCGCGAGCAGGCGCAGCATGTCGCGCTGGTTGATCGTTGCGCCGCGGACGAGGTGCAGCACCATCGCGTGGTAGGCCTCGGGATCGCCGAGGCCGTAGATCGCCGAGACCGTCGCGACGATCACGACGTCACGTCGCTCCAGAAGCGCCTTCGTCGCCGACAACCGCATCTGCTCGATATGGTTGTTGATCGACGCGTCCTTCTCGATGTAGGTGTCGCTCGACGGAACGTACGCCTCCGGCTGATAGTAGTCGTAGTACGAAACGAAGTACTCGACCGCGTTGTGCGGGAAGAACTCCCGCATCTCGCCGTAAAGCTGCGCGGCGAGCGTCTTGTTGTGCGCGAGGATCAGCGTCGGGCGCTGCACGGCCGCGATCACGTTCGCCATCGTGAACGTCTTGCCGCTGCCGGTCACGCCGAGCAGCGTCTGCCTTGCGAGGCCCGCCTCGATTCCCTCGACGAGCTCACGGATCGCCTGCGGCTGGTCGCCTGCAGGCTCGTAGTCGCATTCGAGATGGAAGATTTTTTCGGTCATGCGCGTAACGCGGCACGTATTCGTTCGAGGATCGAGACCGGCTCTCGAAGATTAACAGCCTCCGCCCGGAAAGCGCATCGAGGCCGGGCCGCGCGTTAGACCGTGGCGCACGGCATTCGTCCGCGCCCCGTGCGTTCGTCGTCCCCGGCCGTTGACCTTCGGGCGACGGGACGGGAGAATGCCCGCCCTGAACGGCGCCCCCATTCCGGTTCACTCGGTGCGGGACTCGCCCGCCGAAGCCCCGAAGCACCGCCCCGTGTTCAGGTGCCAGGTGGGAAAGATCGCGTAACCTTCTGGGTTTACTGCAAGTTTTTCCCGTTGACGTGTTGACTTGCGGGCCGGCCGCGAGGCAAAATGCCGTTCGAAACGCCGGTTCCCCGGTAGCTCAGTTGGTAGAGCGATCGGCTGTTAACCGATTGGTCGCTGGTTCGAGTCCGGCCCGGGGAGCCAACCTCCTGCTTCCGTACCCCTCGCGAACGCAGTGCTCCGCCGTCGTGTAGGCGTCGAGCG
>DASVCR010000036.1:0-6820 GCA_036381515.1 Gammaproteobacteria bacterium
AAGCGCGTCAAGGAACTGTCCGCCTTCCAGGTCCGCCGCATCAAGCGACCCGGACTTCATGCCGTTGGGGGCGTGACCGGACTCTATCTCCAGGTGAAGCCGCCGAATCGGCGAAGCTGGATCTTGCGGGCGACGATAGGCGATCGGCGGCGCGACATCGGTCTCGGTGCGTACCCCGACGTGACGCTCGAGCAAGCTCGCGAAAGGGCGCGTGAGGCGCGCGACCAGATCTACCGAGGCATTGACCCCGTCGCCGCGCGTAAGGCCGCTCAGGACGCGCTGCGCGCCGCCGAAGCGAAGCGGCTCACCTTCGATGAGGCGGCCGTCAAGTGCTGGCGTGCGCGCTCTCAGGAGTTCAAGAACCCGAAGCACGCCAAGCAGTGGCTCTCGACGCTCGAGCTCTACGCGAGTCCGATCATCGGCAAGTTGCCGGTCGGCGACGTCGAGCTCGCGCACGTCGTTCGCGTCCTAGAGCCGATATGGACGACGAAGACCGAGACCGCGTCTCGTCTCCGCGGGCGCATTGAGACTGTGCTCGAGTGGGCGCGCGTCGCCGGGTACCGCGACGGGCAGGACAACCCGGCGGCATGGCGAACGCTTCAACATGTTCTGCCCGCGCCGGGGAAGTTGAAGCGGAAGAACGGCTCGGCGCACTTCGCAGCGCTGCCATGGCAACAGATACCGGACTTCATGCGCGATCTTCGGGGGCGCGCCGGCATCGCGGCTCGCGCGCTCGAGTTCGCGATCCTGACGGCGGCGCGCTCGGGCGAAGTGCGACTCGCAACGTGGGACGAGATCGACCTCGACGCGAAGCTCTGGACCGTCCCCAGCGAGCGGATGAAGGCCGGGCTTACGCATCGCGTCCCGCTGTCCGCGCCGGCCGTGGCGTTGCTGAAAGCGCTTCCGCGACACGAAGGCTCGCCGTATGTCTTCGCCGCGCCGCGGGGCGGGGCGCTGTCGGATATGGCCTTGTCGGCGCTTTGCCGTCGAATGGGCTACCTGGACCCGACGTGCAACCGGCCCGTGACCCCGCACGGTTTCCGCTCGTCGTTCAAAGACTGGGCCCGCTCGTCGACTGCCTACCCGGATGAGGTTTCCGAGCTCGCGCTCGCGCACGTCAACGACGACAAGACCAGGGCTGCCTACGCGCGCGACGAGCTGCTTCCGAAGCGCGCGCGGCTGATGCGAGAGTGGGCGAAATTCTGCTTCTCGCCGCCGCGTCGCGCGAGCGTCACTCCGATCCGGAGATCATCGTGATCGACCGCGACGAACTGCTCGAGCACTACCGGCAGCGCTACGAGGACGAGGCGGATGGTGTAGCGCTGCTCGAGGCGCTGCATCGCTGCCTCCGCGACGACGCGCCGAAGTGGCTCCAGATCGCGGTCGGCCGTGCGCTCGTTCGCTACGACGGGGCGGAGTCGCGGACACTCGACGAGGCCTTCGGAGTGCGTCGCCCGAAGCACTGGACCCGGAAGCGCGCGCGCAAGGATGCATTCGACCTCGCTGTATACCTTCGGGTGATCGAACATCGGCGACGGACTGGTGAGGCTATCGGTCGAGTGCTGTTCGAGAACGTTGCGGACGAGCTGAGTCGCGATGGACCGTTCGAGGGCGTGCACTTCAACGGGACGGATGTTCAGGACGCCTACTACCGCGTCGCGCGACTCGCGGGAATTTCCAAAAATTCCCGTTAACACTCCGTAGACAGTTCTCCGTAGATTGCACCTCGCTGCCGCGATCGTCCCCGCGGCGGCATCACGATATGCGAGGTGCAATCAGATGACTCGATACGTCTCCGCCGAACAGCTCGCCGAACGCTACGGCGTCGATAAGTCCACCATCTGGAGGTGGGCAAAACGAGGAATCCTCCCGAAGCCGGTACCGTTCACCGGGGCATGCACGCGCTGGAAGCTAGAGGAGATCGAGAAGCGCGACGCCGAGCGTGAGGCGCAAGCCGAGAAGGTGGCGTGATGGCTGCCGAGAATTTGGCCGTGACGGCCAAAAATCCGACCGCACAGCGTCGATGGCAGTCTCGGCCTAGCGACAGCTCGGCGCGGTGCACGCCTCTACTTGCGCGCGCCACGTGCCCGATTGCTGCGGATCGTAGATGCACGAGCGGGCACATAGCGTCGATGGCGGCACGTAGGCCGCTCTATGCCGTTCGGCCGCGCGCGACTGCACAGAGCGCGGAGACCGAGCGATGACGCGCCGGACAAAGCAACGCCCGGCGGGCACCGGGCGCTGGCGCTCCGCTTCCAAGCCGCGGAGCCGGCATTGGGACACGCCGAGGCACCGGCGCGACGCTCAGTATACCACGTCGCGCGCTGATACCTCGCAGCACGAGGTGACGCGCCATGCACGTCGCTGATCTACTCGCGCGTCTCGACGGCGTCCGTGAAACCGGGCCGGGCAAGTGGATTGCACGGTGTCCCGCGCACGAGGATCGGCGGCCGAGCCTGAGTGTCCGCGAGACCGACGACGGGACGATCCTGCTACACGATTTCGGCGGCTGTGACGCCGTCTCGGTGTGTCGTGCGCTCGGGATCGAGTATCGAGACCTGTTCCCGGATCGCGCGATCCGTCGCGTCGATCGCCATGCTCGGGGCGTGCCGCGGCTATCCGCGGCCGAGCGGCTGCAACTCGTCGAGCACGAGGTGACGGTCGCCGCGCTGCTCGCTGACGAGATTGCGCGGACACGATCGGCGACGGACGATCAGGCGCGGCGTCTCGCGCTCGCGGCAGGGCGTATCGGAGGGGCGCGGCATGCGTGATATCACCGACCTCCAGGCACGCCGCGACGCCGAGATCGCGACGGAGAGACCGATCATCACGGTGCGAGCTGGCGAGCTCGCCGAGACGATCGAGCGGGCGGTCGCCGTGCTCCGCGACGCGGGAGTCGAGATCTACGAGCGCGGCGGCATGCTCGTGCGGCCGGTGCACGTCGTCGAGCCGATGACCGGCAGTGTGCGGCGGCCGCGGGGCGCTGTCGTGCTCGTCGCCGTCGATGCGGACTGGCTGCGCGTGCAGCTCGCGACGGTCGCACGGTGGCGCCGATACACACGCGGCTCCGACGGCGATCCGCAGGAGCGCTCGATCGACCCGCCAGTAGACATCGCGCGCACGATCGCGCGCGTGCCCGATGTTGGCCGATGGCCGCCGCTGCGCGCGGTAGTCCGTCATCCGATCCTCTGGCCGGATGGGACATGGACCGGCGCACGCGGCTATCACGACGGGCTGCTGCTCGACGTCGATGGCGCGTGGCCGGAGCCGGGCACGACTCGCGCCGACGCTGAGGCCGCGCTCGCAACACTGCGCGCACACGTGCGGTACTACACGTGGGCGATGCCGGCGGACGAGTCGGTCGCCATGTCGATGCTGGTGACGGCCGTTGCGCGGCCCGTGCTCGAGGCAGCGCCGATGCATGCCCTGGATGCTCCGGCAGCCGGGTCGGGGAAGTCACTGCTCGCCGATGTCGCAGCGATCCTCGCGACGGGCGCGCGTGCGGCGGTGATGGACTACGGGCGCGACCCGGACGAGGCCGCGAAACGGCTCGACGGCATGCTGCTCGCCGGCGATGCCGTGATCGCGCTCGACAACATCGAGGCGCCGCTCGAGGGCGCGACGCTCTGCCAGACGCTCACGCAGCCGTCGCGCCGCATCCGCCCGCTCGGCGCGTCGACGATGGTCACGGTGCCATGCACGGCGCTGCTGCTCGCAACCGGCAACAATCTCACGATCCGCGGCGATCTCGTACGGCGGTCGATCGTCTGCCGCATCGACGCGGGTGTCGAGCGCCCCGAGCTGCGCGAGATCCCGCAGGACATCGTCGCCGAGACGATCGAGCGTCGTGCGGAGCTCGTCGCCGCCGCGCAGACGATCGCGCGGGCCTACGTGCTCGCTGGCTGTCCGCCCGTCGATGTGCCGCCGCTCGGCAGCTATCGTGAGTGGACGCGCCTCGTCCGCGCGCCGCTCGTCTGGGTCGGGATGCCCGACCCGGCAGGGGTGATCGAGCGCGCCCGAGCGGACGATCCGAGCCGCGAGGCTGTCGTGGCGGTGCTGGGCGCATGGCGCGCAGCCTACGGCGACGAGGCCGTGACCGCTCACGGGGCGATAGCGCGGGCCGAGCACGACCGCGACCTCCACGACGCGCTCGCGATGGTGGCGCTGAGACGTGGACAGATCGACGCGCGGGCGCTCGGCTACTGGCTGCGGGCGCATCGCGATGCACGGTCCGGCGGGCTGACTCTGAGGCTGGCGGGTCGGCCGCGAGGCACTGCGATATGGCGCGTCACAGGTCCGAGTGGTGGTGATGGTGGTGATGGTGGTGATGTTCCACCTCCTCGCGGCCGCGCGCGCGAAGGAACAGATATAGAGCTGGCCCAAACATCACCACCATCACCACCATCACCACCGCCTGACGCCGAGGTGCCGTTTTGACCGCCGGCGCCGAGATCCTCGCGCAGCTCGAGGCCGCCGGCATCTCGCTGCGCGTCGACGGAGATCGACTCTACGCGCGTCCGCGGTCTCGGCTGACGCCCGAGCTCGCCGAGCTGATTCGCGCGCATCGCGATGAGCTGATACGGACACTGCGGCCCCCGCGCGCGGTCGTCGATTTCCGCCGGCCCGGGGCGGCCGGCTGGGCCGTGTGCATCGGCGAACCAGGCGTACCGGCCGACGTCGTCGCCAACGAGCTGCGGCGGCGGTTCGGCGGCGAGCTGGAGGTGCGGCCGCGGGAGGTCGGCCGATGAGCCGGCTCGTGCGGTGGCTCGTGCTCGCCGAGCTGCTCGCACCGCTGACCATCGCGGTGCTGATCGCGAGGGCGGCGTCGTGACGACGGACACAGACGAGGTGACACTGATGACGCTGACGCTCTACGGTCCGGTTACCGGCCCACGATCCGAGACCATCACATGGTGGCGCGTCCGCGCGCACGAGGGCCGGCTCCTGCTCACCTTTGGCCGGCCGCGCTCGCCGGCACCGGAGGCCGTGATCCTCGGCCCACAGCTCGCGGCGACGGTCGAGCAGGACGGGCGCATCGTGTTCGACTCACGGAGGGAGGCGGCATGACGGAGCTGACTCCCGGCCGGCAGTGCAGCGGCTACCCCTACGAGCGCGGCGCGTGCTGCGATAGCTGCTATATCGCTCACCAGCGGCTCCGACCGCCGTACATCATCTGGTGCCCGCATCACGCCCGCGTCGTGCGCGTCGTCGGGAGGCGATCGTTCGTCACGTGGCCTCTCACTGAGACCGAGCTGCTCGAGATCGTGCGCTCGCGATCATCGGGGGAGAGCGACCGATGACCGCACCGAACCGCATGCCCGTGCGCGCGCCGGCCGCGCCGGACCCGGAGACGCTGACGCGCGGCGATGCAGTGATCTCCGGCACGTCGTCGGCCGGACCCGTGCTCGTCGTCTACTGCACGCGCAATCACTGCGGCGGCGTCTATTTCGTCGAGCAGGAGCTGTGGGCGATGTATTGCCCGATGCCGCTCGCCGAGTTCCTGCGCACGCTTGAGCGGCGTCGCATCGTCGTCGACCCCGACGCGCGCGAGAACTGGTTACTTGCGGTCTCGACCGGGCCAGAGAAGGCGAACTAGCAGGTGCACGACCAGCTCGCGCGTCTCCGCGTCGCCGTCGAGACCGGTCGGTTACCGCGCGACCTCGGCGAGTGGCTGCTGCGTCGGCTCGCGGTTCGCGATCGGCGACGTCGCGATGCAGCACTACGCGCCGCCGCCGAGCGCATCGGCGGCTCGAGATGGCGACGAGCGTGCGAGCTCGCGCGTCTCGTGCGCGAGCTCCGTGACGATCACGAGGCCAATGTGCAGCCGCCCGACGCCGCCGAGCTCGTGCGCGCCGCGCTCGAGGCCGATCCCGACACGCCGGCGAGCATCCGTCACATGCTGCGCCTCCTCGAATAGTGACAAGATCGAGTTGCGTGTCACTAGTGGCCGTGTGATAGATAGACTGGCCCATGACGATCCAGATCATGGCGCGCGGACCGCGCCGCGCGGAGATCCTGATACACGACGCGATCGGCGAGGATTTCTTCGGGGACGGACTGACCTCGAAGAAGTTCGCGCAGGAACTTTCCGCGCTCGGCAAGCTCGACGAGATCACGGTCTCCATCAATTCCCCCGGCGGCGCGGTATTCGACGGCGTCGCGATCTACAACGCGCTGGTAGCGCATCCTGCCCGCGTCGACGTCGTGATCGACGGCCTCGCCGCGTCGATCGCGAGCGTCATCGCGATGGCCGGCGACCGGATCACGCTGCGCGCGGGCGCGATGATGATGATCCATGACCCGTGGACGATCGCGCTCGGAAACGCCGACGAGATGCGCGACGTCGCCGACCAGCTCGACCGCGTCGCGCGGAACATCGCTGACATCTACGCGGCGCGCACCGGGCAGCCGGTCGAGCGCGTGCGTGAGCTCATGCGTGCGACGAGCTGGTTCGACGGGCCGGCCGCGGTCGAGTCGGGATTCGCCGACGCGCACGAGGGCCCGACGACCGATGCAGAGCAGCACCGCGCCGCGCGGAGATCCTGATACACGACGCGATCGGCGAAGACTTTTTCGGCGACGGCCTGACGTCGAAGAAGTTCGCCGCCGAGCTCGCCGCGCTCGGCAAGCGCGACGAGATCACCGTTTCGATCAATTCGCCGGGCGGCGCGGTATTCGACGGCATCGCTATCTACAACGCCCTCGTGGCGCATCCTGCCCGCGTCGACGTCGTGATCGACGGTCTCGCCGCGTCGATCGCGAGCGTCATCGCGATGGCCGGCGACCGGATCACGATGCGCGCGGGCGCGATGATGATGAT
>DASVCR010000037.1:0-7778 GCA_036381515.1 Gammaproteobacteria bacterium
GGAGACGCCCTCGACCTCGGCCTGACCGCCGAGGACGCCGTCGGTGCCGACCTCGCGCGCGACGCGCGTCACCTCGGACGCGAACGAGCGCAGCTGGTCGACCATCGTGTTGATCGTGTCCTTGAGCTGGAGCACCTCGCCTCGGACGTCCACGGTGATCTTCTGCGAGAGGTCGCCGCGGGCAACGGCCGTCGCGACCTCGGCGATGTTGCGGACCTGCGCGGTGAGGTTGCCCGCCATCGAGTTCACGTTATCGGTCAGGTTCTTCCACGTGCCTGCGACGCCCGGCACCTCGGCTTGGCCGCCGAGCTTGCCTTCCGTGCCGACCTCGCGCGCGACGCGCGTGACCTCCGAGGCAAAGCCGTTGAGCTGATCCACCATCGTGTTGATGGTGTTCTTGAGCTCGAGAATTTCGCCTTTCACGTCGACCGTGATCTTGCGCGAGAGGTCGCCGCGGGCGATGGCGGTCGCGACCTCGGCGATGCCGCGCACCTGGTCCGTGAGGTTCGCGGCCATGACGTTGACGTTGTCCGTGAGGTCCTTCCACGTGCCCGCGACGCCGGGCACGGTCGCCTGGCCGCCGAGCTTGCCCTCGGTGCCGACCTCGCGGGCGACGCGCGTGACCTCGGCCGCGAAGCTGTTCAGCTGGTCGACCATCGTGTTGATGGTGTTCTTGAGCTCGAGGATCTCGCCCTTGACGTCGACCGTGATCTTGCGCGAGAGATCGCCGCGCGCGACGGCCGTCGCGACCTCCGCGATGTTGCGGACCTGCGCCGTGAGGTTCGCGGCCATCACGTTCACGTTGTCGGTCAGGTCCTTCCACGTGCCGGCGACGCCCGGCACGATCGCCTGCCCGCCGAGCTTGCCTTCGGTGCCGACCTCGCGCGCGACGCGCGTGACCTCCGACGCGAACGAGCGCAGCTGATCGACCATCGTGTTGATGGCCTCCTTGAGCTGCAGCATCTCGCCGCGCACGTCGACGGTGATCTTGCGCGACAGATCGCCGTTCGCGACCGCGATCGTGACCTCGGCGATGTTGCGCACCTGTGCGGTCAGCTGGCTCGACATCGAGTTCACGTTGTCGGTCAGGTCCTTCCAGACGCCGGACATGTCGCCGACGTCGGCCTGGCCGCCGAGCTTGCCGTCCGTGCCGACCTGACGCGCGACGCGCGTGACCTCGGACGTGAAGACGCGCATCTGCTCGATCATCCGGTTCACGATGCGCGCCGAGCGCAGGAACTCGCCTTCGACGGGGCGGCCGTCGACCTCGAGCGGCACGGTGCGCGACAGGTCGCCCTGCGCGAACGCGGCGATGCTGCGCGTCATCTCCGTCGTCGGCCACAGCAGGTCGTCGATCAGCCGGTTCACGGAGAGCTCGATATCGCCCCATGCGCCGACCCGCTGCGCGCAGCGGATCCGCTCGCGGGTGCGGCCGTGGCGGCCGACCGCGTCGGCGACCCGCATGAGCTCGGCCGCAAGCTGCTCGTTCGCGATCGCGAGGTCGTTGAACGTATCGGCGATCTTGCCGGCGATGCCGGTCCGATCGCCGGGCAGGCGCACGGAGAAGTCGCCGTTGCGCATCGCCTGAAGCGCGCGGAGCAGCTCGATGTGGTCGATCCGTGCGTCGACGAGCTCGATCGGATCTGCTCTGCTGACGTGCGACTCCATAAGCGGACGGCTCCGTTGGTGATCGTGCGCTCGAGCGGCGAAGAGCCGGGCGGCTCACCCGTTCGGTCCCCATCGAACGGTGCCCGAATCCCCCCGCGCGGCACGGGCAACATCCGTGCCGCTGCCGATGACGCCGCCAACTCGCGGACGGTCAAAGAGATTTTTTCGAACGAAACGCGACGGCGCAGAGCAATTCTTGGAACCGCTTACAAAGCTTGGGAGGGCACGGCGATTGCATGGTCATCGGGCCGTCAGTGGAGGGTCGAGCCATGCCGAAGCCGTACCGTATCGCCGTCCTGAAGGGAGCCGCTCTCGCCGTCGCGGGGTGTGCCGTCGTGCCGTTCGCGGCCGCGCAGGACGCCGTCATCGATGTCGCCGCGCTCCAGGAGGTCGACGACGACCGCACGGACGTGACGCACGAGGGATTCTCGATCGAGCAGATCGAGGACATGAACGTCGTGCGCAACGGCGAGGTCATCGGAGAGGTCGAGGCGGTGCTGGCCGATGCAAGCGGCTCCGTGTCCGCGCTTGCCGTCGAGGTTCGGGGCCTCGGCGGGGACGACGACGTGGTCGTCCCGATCGACCAGGTCCGATTCCTCGCGGACCGGCGCGAGGTCGAGACGTCGCTCGGCGACGACGAGCTCGCTGCGTTGCCGCGCTGGAACGACTGAGCGAAGCACCGCCGCGATCCTGGCACGCCGCTTGCCTTTGGCGAGCGGAGACCTGTGCCGTGCGGCACAGGTCTCCGTGACAACAACGAAAGAGGGGGGCAATGATCGCCGCTCGTTCCCCGGATCAGGGACGTGATGCGTCCGCGGCGCGCGGACGTCGGAACCGATGATCGCGCGCTGCGTCGTCGTCGCCGCCGCGCTGCTCGGCGCGGGCAGCGTGCACGCCCAGTTCGTCTCGCAGCCGGTCACGACCGCTTACGTCGGCCTGCCGTACGTCTACGACGTCTCGGCGACCGGCAGCGGCACGGTGCTGATCACGGCCCCGAACGGCCTGCCGCCGTGGCTGACGCTCGAGCAGACCGGCAATGGCACGGCGCGGCTCTCCGGCACGCCGGGCCCGTCCGACTCGGGCGCGGGCATCGTGCTGCGCTCGGAGGATTCGAGCTGCACGGTCCTCCCGATCCTCTGCTATCAGTATCAGCTCTTCGACATCACAATCGTGCCGAACGCGCCGCCCAGCGTCGTCGCGCCGGGCATCGCCGATCAAACCGGCGTCGAAGGGACGCCTTTCGCGCTCGACGTCTCCGCGGCGTTCCACGATCCCGACGGTGATCCGTTGACGCTGACCGCCGACGGGCTGCCGAGCGGCTTCACGCTCTCGGGCGGCGTGATCTCGGGGACGCCGACGGCCGCACACGCGCAAGGGTCGCCGTACACGATTCGAATCACGGCCGCCGACGGCCGGGGCGGCAGCGTCGCGGACGAGCTCGTGCTGACGATCACCGCGCTCAACCGCGCCGATCTCGCGCTGGCATCGCTCACACCGTCGGCGAGCCCGGCCCTCGTCGGTGACACGGTCACGTTCACGGTCACCGTCGAGAATCGGGGACCGAACGCGAGCGGCGACGCGAACGTCACGATCGATCTTTTGGGCATCGCCGTTTCGCTCGGCGGGCATGCGTGCAGCGTGGACGCGGCCGCGACACGGCTCGTCTGTCCCGTCGCGCCGATCGAGGCCGGCCAATCGACCGACGTGACGTTTGCCGCGACCGCACCGAGTCCCGGCGACCTTTTCGTGACGGCATCGCTCGCGCCCGTCGCGCCGGTGCCGATCGATCCGACCCCGGGGAACGAGCGTCGCTCCGCCGCGGTGAACTTCGGCGCGGCGATCAGCGCGGAGCCCGCGCAGCAGGTCGGCACGGCGGCGCTCGCCGCGGCGGCGGCCGACGTCGACGGCGACGGCTACGACGATCTCGTCGTCGCGACGGACGACGGCGAGCCCGCCGCGCTGCACATGAACGTCACCGCGCCGGCGAGCCTGCATCCGACGCTTGCGGAGTCGGGCGATGCACGGCGCGGCCTGTCGACGCAGCCGATCTCGCTCGGCGACGCCGTCGTCAACACGGGCGCGGCGACGGCCGACTTCGACGGCGACGGCGATCTCGACGCGGTCGTCGCGAACGGCACGGCTCAGGCGACGCTCTTCGTCAACGCGGGCGGCGGTGCGCTCACGCCCGGCGGAACTCTCGGCGCCAACGGGACGATGACGCGGGCGATCGCCGCGGCGGACGTCGACGGTGACGGTCTTGCCGACACCGTGCTCGCGAACGTCGGCAGGAACGCGCTCTACCTGAACCGCGGCGGCAGCACGTTCGCGGCCGGCACGCTCAGGGACTCGCCGCGCGAGTCCGTCGACGTCGCCGTCGCCGATCTCGACGGCGACGCGAGGCCCGACGCAGTGTTCGCGAACGCCGACGGCGACGCGACGCGGCATCCGAACACGGGAGGCGGGTTCGCTGCGCCTGCGTCGATCCCGACCGGTGCGACGACCGCGGTCGCCGCCGGCGATCTGAACGGCGACGGCTTCGCGGACGTCGTCTTCGCGCGCGCGGTGCCCGGCCCGTCCGGCGTGCCGTCGAATCCGGTCTTCCTGAACGACGGCGCGGGCGCGCTCACGCTCGCGGCCGAGCTCGGCGCGTCGCCGACCGTCGACGTGCTCGTCGCGGACATCGACGGCGACGCGGACCTCGACATCGTCGCGATCAACGCGACCGGCGCGCATCAGGTGTTCGTCAACGACGGGCGCGGCGGTTTCGCGCAGGATCCGACGCTGCTCGTCGCACCCGGCGCGACGGCCGGCGCCGTGGGCCGGATCGGCATGCGGCAGGGCATCGATATCGTCGTCGTCGGAGCGAACGGCGCGGCGCTCTTCTTCAACGACGGCCTCGGGCGGCTCGGCCTCGGCGATACCGCGCGGCCGGTCATCCAGCTGATCGGCGAGCAGGAGATCACGGTGGAGGTCGAGCAGACGTACGTCGATCCGGGCGCGACGGCGACGGACGACGTCGACGGCACGCTGACGCCGAGCGTCGACAATCCGGTCGACACGAAGGTGATCGGCACCTACGTCGTGACGTACACGGCGACGGACGGCGCCGGCAACGCGGCGGTGCCGGTCACGCGCACGGTTCACGTCGCCGCGCGCGAGGCGAGCGGCGGCGGTGGCGGGGGCGTGGTCGATGCGTGGGCGCTCGCGGCGCTGCTGACTTTGGCCCTGTTCGTGCGCTTCCGCGGCGGCCGACGGCTCAGCCTGCGAGCCGACGGGCCTTCGCTTCGTGAGCCGCGATCCACGCGAAGCACTCTTCGGCCTGCAGCGGCCGGCTGAAGTAGTAGCCCTGCCCGATGTCGTAGCCCGCGCGCGCGAGATAGTCGCGGCTCCACGCGGTTTCGACGCCTTCCGCGACGATGACGAGCTTCAGCGCATGCGCGAGGTGCGCGGTCGAGTCGACGATCACTCGATTCTGCTCGTGCGTCTCGAGGCCGAGCACGAAAGACTTGTCGAGCTTCAGCGCGTCGATCGGCAGATCGCGGAGGTAGCCGAGCGACGAGAAGCCGGTGCCGTAGTCGTCGATCGATACGCCGACACCCAACCGGTGCACGCCTTCGACGACGCTGCGCGCCCGTCTCGGGTCCAGCATCATCGCGCTCTCGGTGATCTCGAGCTCGAGCTGATGCGGCTCGACCGCGTAGACGTCGAGCAGCCGCTCGACCTGATCGGCGAGCGTCACGTCCTGAAGCACGCGCGCGGAGAGGTTCACCGCGACGCGCAGCTCGATGCCGCGCCGCTTCCACGCGCCGATGTCGCCGAGCGCGCGGTGCAGCGTCCACTGCGTCAGCGGGCGGATCAGGTGGCTCGATTCCGCGAGGCCGATGAACTCGTCGGGCCGCACATAGCCGAGCGTCGGATGCTGCCAGCGCAGCAGCGCCTCGACGCCGACGGCGCGTCCGGTGCGAAGGTCGACCTGCGGCTGGTAATGGAGCTCGAGTCCGTCTTCCGCGAGCGCGGCCCGCAGCGCGCTGATCATGCCGAGCCGCTGCACGGTATGCCGGTCGTGATCGCGATCGTAGTGCTCGATCGGGACGCCGCGCCGCTTCGCGCCGTACATCGCGACGTCGGCGCGCCGCAGCAGCTCGCGGCCGCTGCGCGCGTGCTCGGGCGCGAGCGCGATGCCGATCGTCGCGCCGAGATCGATCGCGACGCCGCGGACCTGGAACGGACGGCGCAGCGCGTCGAGGAGCCCCTCGGCCTGCTCCGCCGCGTCCTCACGGCCTGCGAGCGGCGTGAGCAGCACGGCGAACTCGTCGGCGCCGATCCGCGCGACGAACCCGGCCTCGTCGACCGCGGACTCGATGCGCCGTGCGGCCTCGGCGAGCAGATCGTCGCCGACGTCGTGCCCGAGCGCATCGTTCACCTCGCCGAACCGGCCGAGATCGACGAGCAGCAGCGCACTCGGCGCGGGTGCCGCTTCGTCGAGCGCCGCGTCGAGACGCCGGTAGAGCGCCTCGCGATTCGGCAGGCCCGTCAGCGCATCGTGCGTCGCGCGGTATTCGATCTCGCGCTCGTGCGCCTTGCGCTCGGTGATGTCGCGCAGGATCACCGTGAAGAGGCGCTCGTCTTCGATGCCGATTCGGCTGACCGACGCCTCGACCGGCACGCGGCGGCCGTCGGCGGATTCGACACCGTACTCGCGCGCGGCCGAGCCGCGCGTCCCGTCATCGCCGAGCGCATGCGAGAGGCCGGCCACGAAGCGCTCGATGTTCTCGGCCGCGAGCGCGGCGACGGGGAGCCCGAAGAGCCGGGCGGCGGCCGCGTTCGCGGTGCGGATGCGGCCGTCCCCGTCGACGCAGACGATCGAGTCGCTCGTGGACTCGACGATGCTGCGGAGCAGCGCGTCGCGGCGGCGGAGCCTGAGCGCGTAGCTGATCGCGCGCAGCGTCTGCCGGTCGAGCGAGCGCAGCGCGCCCGCAACGAACAACGACAGCAGCACGATCGCGGGCGGAACGACGGCGACGTCTATCCGATGCACGGCGTACAGGTGGACGCCGAGCGCGCCGAGCAGCGCGACGCCGACCGCGACGATCACCGCATCGCGCCGCCAGCCGCCGCGGCCGAGGAGGGCCGCGGACGCAGCGGTCCAGAGCGCGAGCAGAATGAAATAGACGCCCGGCGAAGGCACCTTCGGCGGGCCGACGTCGAGCGTCGCCGCCGCGAGCGCCTGCACGATGATGCCGGGCAGCACGCGGTGCACCGGCGCGGGCACGATGTCGCCGAGCTCCGGAGCGGTCGCGCCGACGAAGATCCGCTTGCCGCGCAACGCCTCCGGATCGATGCGTCCGTTCCACAGGTCCGCGAACGACACCGCGCCGAATGACGACGGCAGAATCGAGTAGTCGATCGGCATCACGGTGCCGGGCTCGAGGCGAGCGTTCGGATCGAACGGCGAAGGGATCGTCTCGTCGCCGAGCGCCCATCCGCTCCGCGCGCGGCGGACCATGCCGTCGACGTCCGGCTCGAGCATCACCGCGACGAGGCGGCCGTGCGCCGCGAGCTCGGGCAGTGGCCGCATGACCGTGTCCGGCAGCTCGCGGTTCTGCCGCGGCGCGAAGTGGACCGGCAGCAGGACCGGCGCACCCTGCCACGCGGCGAGCACGGATTCGAGCAGCCGGTCGTCGTCCGCCGACGTGCGCGCGTTCAGGTCGACGTCGAGGAAGACGCTCGCCGGCTCCGCGCGGGCGAGATGCTGCAGGATCTTCGCGAGATGGCGGCGCGGCCAGGGCCACTCGCCGAGCGCCGCGAGGCTTTTCGAGTCGATCTCGACGACGACGATGTCGGACTCGATCTCGTGCGCGAGCATGCGCGTGCGCGCCGCGGTGACGATGTGCTCGAGCGGCGCGAGCACGCCGCCGACATGCAGCGCGAACGACGCGGCGAGCACGAGCGCCGCGGTCAGCGGCGCGCCGAGCCCGGACGGAAGCCGTGCCACACTCGTCAGAGCAGGCCGCCCAGCAGCCCGCCGCGGCCGCCGCCGCCGTCGTCGTCGCCGCCGCCCCCGCCGAGCAGTCCGCCGCCGCCGAGCAGTCCGCCGTCGCCGCCGAGCA
>DASVCR010000038.1:0-4209 GCA_036381515.1 Gammaproteobacteria bacterium
GCGAGAAAATCCTTCGCTCGGACCGGACCGGGAACAGGCCCCTTCTGCGAATGATTTTCATTGCCGATCCCGTCGAACGTCGTGGTGGCTGGCACGAATGATTTCGCCCGACGAGAACGTCTAAAGCTTCGAGCTCGAGCGGAATGCGGACGATGCAATGGGATGACGAGAAGGTCCTGGTGGACAGGATGTTGGCCGGCGACCAGCGTGCATTCGACGCGTTCTTCAACGCGAACATCGACAGGCTTTACCGCTTTGCGTTGGTGCGTCTCGGCAACGATGCCGATGCCGCCGAGGACGTCGTCCAGCAGACGATGTGTCGTGCCGTCGAAAAGCTGACACATTTCAGGGGAGAAGCCGCCTTGTTCACGTGGCTTTGTCAGATCTGCCGCAACACGATCGCGGACACCTTCCGCTCGAAGGGATATCAGCCGAGCCGCGCGGTGCCCTTCGAGGACACCGAGGAGGTTCGCGTGGCACTGGAAGCGCTGTCGGCCATACCGTGGGAGGATCCGCAGGACTCGATGAGGAGTGAGCAGCTGCGCCGGCTCGTGCAGGCGATTCTCGATCACCTCCCCACCCGCTACGGCGACGTGCTCGAGTGGAAGTACATTCAAGGTCTGAGCGTCAAGGAAATCGCAGCGCGGCTCGGCGTTGCGCCGAAGGCCGCCGAGTCGGTGCTGAGCCGCGCCCGGGTCGCATTCCGCGACGGTTTCGTTGCCGTCGACGCGCCGCGGCTGCTCGCGAGCACGAGCGGAGGCCCACATGAGTGACGATTCGGACTCGCGCGACGACATCGGCCGATTGATCCGCTCCGCCGGGCGCGGTCCTGCCGCGTCCGCCGAGGCGCGGACGCGAATCTACGCGGCCGCACACGCCGCTTGGCGGCGGTCGGTCGGGGAACGCCGCGCGCCGCGGCGTCCGCTCGTGTGGCTTGCGGCCGCCGCGGGAGTCGTGGCGCTGGTGGCCGCGGCGCTCGTCTTGAACCTCGCGCTGGAGCCCGCCCCGCCGGGCGGGCCCGTGCTCGGGAGCTTCGTCCGGGTCGAGGGCCCCGCCGAGCTCGTGTCGGCCGGGCAGCAGAGACGACTCCGGTCGCAGGCGACCGGCGTTCCGATCCGTGCGGGCGATCTCCTGCGGACCGGGGCAGGGGGACGCGCGGCCGTCGACCTTTCGCCCGGCTTCGTGTTGCGTATAAACGGGCAATCTGCCGTGCGCTTCACGTCATCCGAGCTGCTTGCGCTCGAGCGCGGCACGCTTTACATCGACACCGGCGCGAGCGGAATCGCCCCGGCGTTGGAGGTGCGTACGTCCTTGGGCCGCGTCCGCCATCTCGGCACGCAGTACGAGGTCAGCGTGAACGGGCGCACCGTGCGTGTGCGGGTGCGCGAAGGGGAGGTGATGTTCCGGGACGGGACGCGAGAGGTGAGAGCGGATGCCGGCGAGCAGGTCTCGATCGACGCGACCGGCGAGCCCGTTCGAAGCGCGTTCGCTCCCTACGATCCTGCCTGGGGCTGGGTCGAATCGCTGGCGGTGCTGCGCAGCGCGAGCGACGCCACGGTCTCCGAGCTGCTCGATTGGGCGGGGCGCGAAAGGGGCCTCACGGTCCGGTACGCGAGCGCCGCCACCGAAGTCGAGGCGGCGCGGCTCACCCTTCACGGCGTCGACGGGCTTACCCCGGCGGAGGCGCTCGACGTGATCGAGGGCACCACCTCGATGCGCTACGTCGAGCGAGACGGCGAGCTGATCGTCTCGACGGAGCGCTGAGCGAGGGCTAATCGTCCAGGGTTTGCGCGGGCGTTTCGGCTCGCCGTCCGCCAACGGAGGCCCTGACGGCTTCGTCGCTTCGGTGCTAATGTCACAGGCAGCGGCCCAAGCCGACATGCCTGCCGATGACGTTCCTTCCGCAAAGAGCCCTGCCGGGTCTGCTGCCGCTTCTCTGCGCCGCGTTCCTGCAGCAAGTGGCAGGCCAGCCCGCTCCTCAGGCCGGCATGCGAATCGTGGATTACATCGCGGAGCTCCGGGCGGCGGGAATCAACGTCATCTACAGCGACGAGCTGGTCACGGACGCCATGCGCGCGGAGGCTCCTCCGCAAGGCGACGGGCCGCTCGATCGATTGCGCAGCATGCTCGCGCCTCACGGGCTCGAGCTGCGGCCGGGGCCGAGGGGCAGCTGGCTGGTCGCGCGGGTTCCGGAGCCGCCGCCGAGCCCGCAGCCGGCACCGCGTGCGGCTCCCGCGCCGCGCCCCGAGATCGAGAGCATCATCGTGACCGCGAGTCGCTACGCTTTCGCGCGCTCGACCGCGCCGTCCACGCAGCGGCTCGACCGCGCGCAGCTCGAAAGCCTGCCGAGCCTCGGCGACGACGCGCTCCGCGCGGCCAACGACCTGCCGGGCGTGTCGACCAGCGGCCTGTCGGCGCGTTTCAACGTGCGCGGCGGCGAGACCAACGAGACGCTGTTTCTGCTCGACGGCGTGCGGCTCTACGACCCTTTCCACCTGAAGGACTTCCAGAGCCTCTTCAGCAGCATCAGCCCGCGCATCCTCGACTCCGTCGAGATGCGCACGGGCGGATATCCGGCCGAGTTCGGCGACCGAATGAGCGCAGTCGTCGAAATGCAGACCTCGAGGCCCAGCGAAGCGCGGCACCACGAGGTGTCCGTGAGCCTGCTGTCGAGCTCGTTCTTGACCAGCGGCCGTTTCGACGACGACCGCGGCGAGTGGCTCGCCTCCGTCAGAAGAGGGCACCTCGACCTGCTCGCGGACGCGGCGGATTCCGACATTGGACAGCCGCAGTACACCGATTTCTTCGCCAAGACGAGCTATGCGCTCGGCTCCGGCTGGAACGTGACGGGCGGGATCCTGCTGCTCGACGACAAGCTATCCTTGCGCGACGCCCCGTTCACCGTCGCCGGCGCGGACTACGACGACGGCTACTACTGGCTGCGGTTCGATCACGAGCCGGGAGCCGGCATCGCGGCTACCTACCTCGTCTCTCACGGCCGCATCGAGGCGAGGCGAGCGGGCGCGATCGACGATCCGAGCTTGAGCCTCGGCGCGCTCAGGGACGAACGGAGCTTCGACGTCGATGTCTTGAAGGCGGACTGGTCACACGAGCTCTCGGCGCGAAACCTCATCCGCTGGGGCGTCGAGCTCGAGGACCTTGCGGCCAGGTACGACGTCGATCTCGCCGCGGTCTTTCCGGCGCCGATCGAGTTCGCCGGCGACCGGCGCGAGCGCACGGCCGCGGACGTCGACCTCGACCTCTCGGGCCGGCAGGCCGCAGGCTACGTGGCGTGGCGCACGCGACCGCTGGAACGGCTGACCGCGGAGCTCGGCCTGCGGTGGGACCGACAGAGCTACCTGGACGACGAGCAGGTGAGCCCGAGGGCGCATTTGCTCTTCGATTTCGGCGAGCGCAGCAGCCTGCGCGCATCGTGGGGCAGGTTCTATCAGTCGCAGGGGCTCGAGGAGCTGCAGGCGGCGGATGGCGCCGTGCAATTCTTTCGCCCGCAGGAAGCCGAGCATCTCGTGCTCGGCTTCGAGACGCTGCTCGGCGCGAGCTTGGCGCTGCGCGTCGAGGCTTACCGGAAAGAGTTCGAGCACTTGCGGCCGCGTTTCGAGAACCTGTATGCGCGCGTGAGCCTGTTGCCGGAGCTCCTGCCCGACCGCGTCCGCATCGACCCGCTGCGTGGCGAAGCCACGGGGCTCGAGGTGACGCTCGATGGCGAGGCGGGGGCGTGGGAATGGTGGGCGAGCGTCGCGCGGGCCGACGTGCGCGACGTTCTGCCCGGCGGGCGGTTCAGGCGCAGCTGGGACGAGTCGTGGTCCGCGAAAGCGGGCGCCACGTGGACGGGCGCCCGCTGGACGGTGTCCATGGCCGCGAACGCGCACGACGGCTGGCCGGTCACCGCCCTCGCGCTCGAGGACGGCACGCTCGTGGCCGGGGAGCTCAACGCGCTGCGCTTCGACGACTTCGCCTCCGTGGACGTGCGCGCAGCGCGCCGCTCCGTGCGCGAGCGGGTCGCGCTCTCCTGGTTCGTGGAGGTGACGAACGTTTTCGGCCGGCAGAATCCGTGCTGCGTGGACTACACGGTCGGCTTCGACGAGCTCGGTCGGCCGGTGAGCCTCGACACCGAGCTCGACGAGTGGCTGCCGACGGTGCCGTCGATCGGCTTTCTCCTGGAGTTTTGACCAACGAGGAGCGACGACT
>DASVCR010000039.1:0-37293 GCA_036381515.1 Gammaproteobacteria bacterium
GAACTTCTTTACGATCGCGCGCGTGCTGCGCGCAGCCGGCTACGACACGAGCTTCATCTATGGCGGCGAGGCTCAGTTCGACAACATGCGCCGCTTCTTCATGAACAACGGCTTCGAGTCCGTCGTCGACGAGAACGACTACGAGAACCCCGTGATGCGCGGGTCATGGGGCGTGTCGGACGAGGACTTGTTCGCGCGCGCGGACGCTGAGTTCTCCAAGCCGCACGAGCGGCCGTTCTTCTCGCTCGTGTTCACGACCTCGAATCACTCGCCGTACGAATATCCCGAGGGGCGCATCGAGCTGTACGATCCCGAGCATCCGAACTCGGTCGACAACGCGGTCAAGTACGCCGACTACGCGCTCGGCGGGTTCTTCGACCGCGCGAAGACGCGCGCCTATTGGAACGACACGGTGTTCCTCGTCATCGCGGACCACAACTCGCGCGTCTACGGCGCGAAGCTCGTGCCCGTCGAGCACTTCCACATCCCGGCGCTGATCCTCGGGGGCGGCATCGAGCCTCGCGTCTACGAGCCCGTCGCGAGCCAGATCGACATGCCGCCGACGCTGTTGTCCCTGATCGGCGTGTCCTCCGTGAATCCGATGATCGGCCACGACCTCACCCAGCCCGAGTTCGCGAGCTGGCCCGGACGCGCGATCATGCAGTACGGCTCGACGCAGGGCTACATGCGCGGCCGTTCCATCGTCGTGCTGAGGAAGCACTTGCCTCCGGCTCAATTCGAGTACGACGGGCGCACGACGCTGACGCCGGTTGCCGCGGACCCCGAGCTCGTCGCCACGGCCATCGCGCACGCGACATGGACCTCGGAGACGTACGAGGACCAGCGCTACCGACTGCCGGGGCACGCGGAGGCGGGCGAGGCGGGCGCGATCGCAACGGCTCGCCGCTAGGCTCACGGCTCGCCGCGCTAAACCGGCGAGCGACTCGTCGCAACGAGCCCGCGTTATGCCAACCGGGCCCGATCGTGCGGCGCCGCGAAGTCGATGTCCGGCCCGATCGGCACGATGAGCGACGGATTGATCGTCTTGTGGCTGCCGTAATAGTGCGCCTTGATGATCGGCAGCTCGACCGTCTCCGCGATGCCTTCCACCTGGTACAGATCGCGCACGTAGCCCCATAGATTCGGATAGTCCACGATGCGGCGGCGGTTGCACTTGAAGTGCGTGTAGTAGACCGCGTCGAAGCGGACCATCGTCGTGAAGAGCCGCCAATCGGCTTCCGTGATGCGATCCCCCGTCAGATAGCGCCGCGAGGCGAGGCGCCGCTCGATGGCATCGAGCGCCTCGAAGACGGCGACTGCCGCCTCCTCGTACGCTTCTTGCGTCGTGGCGAAGCCGGCCTTGTAAACGCCGTTGTTGATGTTCGGATAGATGAAGTCGTTGAGCTCGTCGATGTCGGCGCGCAGGGCTTGCGGATAGAAATCGAGCTCGTTGCCGCCGACCTCGTCGAACGCGCTGTTGAGCATGCGCGTGATCTCGGCCGACTCGTTCGACACGATCGTTCGTTCGCGCTTGTCCCAGAGCACGGGCACCGTGGCCCGACCGCTGTAGCGCCGATCCGCGATCGTGTAGAGCTCATACAGCCGCGACGTGCCGTTCACGGAATCCGGGATCACGCTCGGGCCCGGCTCGAAAGTCCAGCCTTGCTCGCCCATGTAGCTGTTCACGGCGGAGATGCCGATGAGCGGCTCGAGCCCCTTGAGCTTGCGCAGGATCAGCGTTCGATGCGCCCACGGGCACGCGAACGAGACATAGAGATGATAGCGGCCGGGCTCGGCCTTGAAGCCTCCCTTGCCGCTCGGCCCGGGCGCGCCGTCGGGCGTAACCCAATTGCGAAACTGCGATTCGCTGCGGACGAATCGGCCCCTCGACGCCTCGGTGTCGTACCAGACGTCTTGCCACTTGCCGTCGATCAACATGCCCATGG
Organism: Gammaproteobacteria bacterium; assembly: GCA_036381515.1. GTDB lineage: Bacteria > Pseudomonadota > Gammaproteobacteria > Steroidobacterales > Rariloculaceae > ZC4RG20. The sequence continues at coordinate 1,947 of DASVCR010000039.1, forward strand.
CTTCACCTTGCGGGAACGGCGCGCCGCGGTCAACGGCCTCGCGTTAGGCGGTGGGGCGGCGTTTGCAACGCGCAGGAGGCATGCTACTGTCCGGCCTCGGCGCGCACCTCGGGGGAGAAAGTGGTCACACCGCTGCACATCGCTTGGCGACGTCGTGCGGATTTCCGCGCGGCGCTCACGGCACTCGTTCGAGTCGCGTGCACCGCATGCTTCGTCCGCCGCGCATGCTTCGTCCCGCGAGAGATGTTCGTCCGCGTCGCCCGCTCGATTGCCCCCGCGGTTCTGCTCGGCGCCGCCGGCGCGGCCGCCGCTCCGGCCGCGCTCGCCGCTGACGGCGGCGCAGCCGAAAAGATCATTCCGCTCACGATCGCGTCGAGCCACACGACGGGCCTGCCGTGGGTCGGCGTCATGCACGAGCTCGTCGTGCCCGAGAGCAACGCGCGCCTCGCCGCGATGGGCAGCCCGTATCGCATCCGCTGGACCGAAACCTACGGCGGCTCGCTGTATAAATACGGGAACACGCTCGAGGCCGTGCAGATCGGCCTCACGGACATCGGCTGGGTCGGCACGCTGTGGGAGCTCTCGAAGATGCCCCTGCAGAACGTTACGTATTACACGCCGTTCGTGACCGACGACTACCACCTGGTCCTCGACATCTTCAACGAGCTGCACGAGACGCATCCGGCGCTGATCGAGGCGTGGGAGGATCAGAACCAGCGCTTCCTCGGCGGCAGCGCCGTCGACACGTATCACCTGATGACGAAGTTTCCCGTTCGCAGCGTCGACGATCTGCGCGGACGGAAGATCCTCGCGCCGGGACCGGCGGCCGCGTGGCTCGAGGGCACGGGCGCCGTCGCGGTCGACGGCGGCCTCACGACGTACTACACGCAGATCCAGACCGGCGTCGCGGACGGCGTGCTGACGATCCTGACCGGTGCGCCGCCGTACCGCATCCACGAGGTCGCGCCGTACATCACGCTCGTCGGCATCGGCGCGCAGCTCACGGGCGGCATGGCGATCAATCTCGACACGTGGCGCTCGCTGCCGGAGGAGGTCCAGCAGGTCCTCATCGAGCTCGGCCGCGAATACAGCGAAGGCGTCGCGGCGGAGCTCGACGCGCGCTACCGGCGCGCCCTCGAGCAGATGCAGCGGGAAGGCGCGATCGTCTACGAGCTGCCGCTCGAGGAGCGGCGCAAGTGGCTCGACGGCATGCCGAACATCGCCGCCCAGTGGGCCGAGGCTACGGAGAAGCGCGGCTATCCGGCCAAGGAAGTACTCAGGATCTACATGGAGGCGGTGCGGGCACGAGGGGGCACGCCGCTCAGGGACTGGGATCTTCTCGAGTATCCCTGACGCCTCTACCCGAATCGGCAGTGCACGCCGCTCGAAGCGGCGCGGGGCTGCCGTGGACTCGTTGAACGGGGGAAACTCGAGGCAGTCCCGATGCACGTGTTGCAGCAGCAATCGACCTGGCCACGAACCGCAGCGCGCGCGTTCGATCGGCTGATCCTGTTCATGAACGGCGCGGGCGTCGTCTGGGTCTTCGCGCTGACGTTCCTGATCTGCGCCGACATCATCGGCCGCGAGCTGTTCGAGCATCCGATCCGCGGCGTGACCGAGATCGTCTCGTTGTCGCTCGTCGCGAGCGTGTTCCTGCAGCTTGCGTACGCCGTGTATCGCGATCGCCTGACGCGCGCCGAGATGCTGCTCGGCCGCCTCGACGCACGCGCGCCGTCGTCGTCGAGGCGATGGCGGCTCGTGATGGCCGCCGCGGGCGCCGTGCTGTTCGCGCTGACCGCGCTCGGCGAGTGGCCGGACATGGTGCGGGCCTTCGTGACGCGCGAGTTCGCGGGCGTCGAAGGGCAGGTCACGGTCTCCGTGTGGCCGATCAAGGCGATCATCGTGCTCGGCGCGCTCGTCGCCGCGGCGGAGTACCTCCGTCAGCTCGTGACGTCCGCGCCTGCGGCGAAGGCCGCCGGCGCCGGTGCACGCGGGATCTCGTGGTTCGCGTTCCTCGCACCGCTCGCGATCGTCGCCGCCGTGCTGCTCGCCTGGCTCGTCGGCGCCGAGCAGCGGACGATCGGCGGACTGATGATCGCGGCCCTGCTCGTGCTGATCGCGCTCGGCATGCCGATCGCGATCGCGCTGCTTCTGACCGGCTTCGTCGGGCTCGCGCTCCTGAAGCACGACTTCGCGGTCGCGACGAAAGTGCTCGCGCTGGCCGCAGAGGGCACGGTCTCCGACTACGTGTTCGCCGCCGTGCCGCTGTTCGTGCTGATGGGGCTCTTCGTCAACGTGTCCGACATCGGCCGCGACGCGTTCCAGGCCGCGCAGTTCGTCTTCGGCCGGATCATCGGCGGCCTCGGCGTCGCGACCGTCGCGGCGAACGCGATCTTCGCCGCGATCACCGGCATCTCGATCGCGTCGGCCGCGATCTTCACGAAGATCGCGGTGCCGGAGATGGTCCGCCACGGCTACACGCCGAAGTTCGCGGTCGGCCTCACCGCGGGCTCGTCGGTGCTCGGCATGCTGATCCCGCCGAGCCTGCTCTTGATCATCTACGGCGTGATCGCCGAGGTATCGATCGGCAACCTGTTCATCGCGGCGATCATCCCGGGCATCCTGCTCGCCACCGCGTTCGCGGTCTCCGTCGTGCTGATGGCGATGTTCTGGCCGAGCTTCGTCGGCGACGTCAGACGGCACCGCGCCGACGATCGGGCGGAGCGCTCCGGCGCGGCCGGCTGGATCGATGCGCTCGTCGGGCTCTTCCCGGTCGTGCTCCTGATCGTGCTCGTGCTCGGCGGTATCTACGGCGGCGTGTTCTCGCCGACGGAGGCCGGCGCGGCGGGCGCGGCGGGGGCGATGGCGCTCGCGCTCGTGAAACGCCGGCTCGACCTGCGGAAGCTTTGGGACGTGATGAGCGAAACGGGACAGGTCACGGTGATCATCCTGTTCCTGATCATCTCCGCCGGCACGTTCAGCATGATGCTGACGCTCACGGAGCTGCCGCAGGACATCGCCGCGTTCCTCGGCGGCACCGGCCTCGGCGTCGGCGGCTTTCTCGCCGTGTATCTCGTGCTGCTGATCCTGCTCGGCACGGTGCTCGACTCGACCTCCATCCTGCTGATCCTGCTGCCGCTCGCGCTGCCCGTCGCGGTCGCGCTCGGCGTCGACCTCGTGTGGCTCGGCATCGTGACGGTGATCGGCGTCGAGATCGGCCTCCTGACGCCGCCGCTCGGCCTCTCCGTGTACGTCATCAAATCCAGCCTGGACGATCAGCGCATCCCGCTCGGTGACATCTTCGCGGGCTCCTTCCCGTTCGTGCTGATCATGATCGTGATCACGATCGTTCTGATGATCTTCCCCTCTCTCAGTCTCGTCTTGCTCTAGCGACGATCGTGTCGAACACCCTCTTCTCGTCGAGTCACGACGAGAAGAGGGTCATCGCGGGTGAAAACGCCCGACTTTTTGCGGGCTCGTTGCGCGTCGGACAGCGGCCGCACCCACCCGTGAGCCCGACTTACGCCGGCTCCGGCGAGTAGTAGAGCGTCTTGCCGCACCGCGTGCAGAAGTGCTCACGATGGTACGTCCTGTTCATGAGCGCACGGACGTGAATGCGTGCATTCCCACAGGAAAAGCACGAGACGCCGTTTCGGTGAACGTGCTCGGGATGCTCGGACTTGTACCACTCGTAGGTCATCTTCTGGAAGGCGGATATCTGCTTGAACGCCTTCCTGATGCCGGCAATCGTCAAGAAAAGGAACAGCCCTCCGAAGCCGGCGAAGGCTACGTTACCGGTCGCAATGCCTGCCAGCAGGAACAGGCTTGCAAGCAGGATGGCGATCGAGCCGAAGAAGGCCGTAAGAATTCTCCAAGCCGTGTAGTTCCTCATTCGTCTTCTCGCGAGATAACGGCAAGAAAAGTATCTAGGCGAAGAGCGAGCGTCTGAGCTCGCGCAGCTCGTCGGCGTGCTGCTCCAACGCGCTCGCAGGGTGCGTGCCGCGCGCCGCGATCCGGCCGATGACGCCGCACGTGCCCGCGTCGGCCTCACGCCGCGCGGTCAGATGCTTCGCGGCGATCAGCACGTGCGTCACTTCGATCGGGTCGCCCGCATAGTCGAGGTCGTCCTGGTGCTCGACGGCACGCTGCAGCGACTCGGGCAGGCCCCAGCTCGCGAGGATCAGCCTGCCGACCTCGCCCTGGTGCTGCGCGGCCGCGCTCGCGAGCTCGGCATCCGGGGTGCCGCCGATGCCTTCCGCGCGCATCACGATGTAGAGGCGCCCGAGCACGTGAAGAAGACCGGCCAGGAGCGCCTGATCCGGGTTGACGCGGGCGCAGTGCTTCGCGATCACGTAGGCCGCCGCCGCGACCTCGATGCTCGACCGCCAGATCGATTCGAGCTCGCGCCGGGCGGACGCCGAATAGGTCTCGCGCAGCCGCAGCTGCTCGATCGCATGCGCGACCGCGATCGAGCGCACGAGGTTGAAGCCGAGACGGCTCACGGCCGTCCTGAGATCGGTCACCTCGGCGCCGGTGCGGCGGAACTGCACGGAGTTCGCGATCTGCAGCGCGCGCGCCGCGAGCGCGGGCTCGGCGCTCAGGACCCGGACGACGTCGTCCGCGCTCGCGTCGGGTGTCTGCATCGTGCGCTGGATGCGCAGCACCGCTTCCGGGAAGCCGGGCAGCTCGAGCCGGTCCTCGCGAGCGGCCTCGGCGATGTCCTCGGCGATCCGTGCAGCGAGCGTATCGACCGTGGGCTCGGTCATGGCCGTCATGGACGCGTTGTTCACTCTGGATGCTCCTTCATCCAGTTCAAACTTCCCTGTTCATCGGCACGTCGGCGGGAATCTTGAGACCGGAACCGACCGGTTCGCGGAATCGGCCGGTTCGGTAGTCTCGCTCGGCTCGCGCCCGCTACTCCGTGCGATGGAGCCTGACGCGTCCTCGCGCGAGCCGCTCGTCGAGCTCCCGCCAGGCCCGATTGGGACTGGGCACTTTCGGTGTTCTCGTCACCGTGCCGACGAGCTCGTTCTCGCCGACCGCGAGCAGCTCGAAATGCGCGACGACGAGCTCGGACTCGACGTCGAAGACGAGGACTTCATCGTCCACCTTGCCGTTGACGATCGGCATTCGCGGCATGTCGTCGATGCTCCGCCGGCCGACGACGCCGGCAAGGCCCCAGCGCCGTACCGCGTCGTTGACGTCCTCGGGGTGGAGTATGTATGTGCCGGTCACCAGCGTGCCAGACGATTCGAGGACAACGATGAGCCTGCGCTCGTCCTTGCCGCTGTACATCGTTCCGGTCCACGTGCCGTCGACTTCGGCCGCGCGCACCGGCAGCGTGAATGCCGCGACGAGCCCGAGCAGCGCGACGATCGGGGCATGGGTTCGACAATCGGCAGACAGCATCGGAGACTCCCGGTCTCGGGAACATATCGCCCATATAGGTACCTCCACGGGCGGGCGAGTCAAGCCGTCGGGGTGACTGCGTCGCCCGGCAGCGACGTTGGCCGCCTAAGGCCGCGACGCGGCTAGAATGGCGTCATGACGCTCCGCATCGTCGTTCGTCGGCTCGCGGCCGTCGCGATGCTCGGCATGTCCGTCGCCGTCCCCGGGTCGGCCGCCCCGGCCGAGGACCCGTCGCCCGCGGACGCGCTCGCGCTCCTGTCCGCATGGCTCGTCGAGAGCCGCCAGAACGTCGAGGAGAGCCTCGCCGCGCTGACGCCGGCCGTGACGGCCGCGGCGGCGCCCGCCGTCGCGGCGTGGATCGTCGCGTCGCGGGACGATGCGATCGCGCACGGCGTCGAGCCGATCCCGGCGTCGATCCGGCGCGAGATCGACGACTACGTTCCGGCCGACGTGCTCGACGCGGTGCGCTGGTGCGCGGCGTGCGGCGGCGAGCTGTCGCTGCAGAAGGGGACGTTCCGGCTGAAGCTCGCGCCGGCGATCACGCTCGATCACGTGATCGTCTTCGCGGAGCGCGAAATCGCGCTCGGCGACCCGGCGCTGTGGATCCACGAGCTTCGGCACGTGATGCAGTTCAGGGAGTGGGGCGTCGACGGATTCGCCGCGCGCTACGTCGCGGACTACGAGGCCGTCGAGCGGGACGCCGCCGAGTTCCGCTGGCGGTGGGTGCAGCGGACCGGCTGGCTCGACCGGCGGAGTTACTGGCGGCCGTGACCCGCCCGTCCGCCGGGCACGGTAATTGCGCCGGCAGCCGGTCCGAGTGATGATCGCCGTGGCCCGCGGCAGGCGCATCACGACTCGAAGAGCCTGCTAAAGTAGCGGCGGTCCCGCGACGGCGCCGAGTGACGAATCCGAATGACAGTCTCAGCCAAGATCAAGTGGTCGATCATCGCCGTGCTTGCCGCGTGCGCGGCGGCCCTTTCGGCCTGGCCGCAATGGGCCGCTCCGCGCGCGCCGAAGCGCTGGACCATCGACGTCAAGGCGACGTATCCGCACGATCCGCAGGCGTTCACGCAGGGGCTCGCGTTCCACGACGGCGTGCTCTACGAGGGAACGGGGCAATACGGCGAGTCGTCGATCCGGCGCATCGCGCTGCCGAGCGGCGACGTCGAGCACAACCAGCCGATCAGCCAGCTCTATTTCGGCGAAGGCATCACGATCCTCGGCGACAAGCTCTATCAGTTGACGTGGGTGAACCAGGTCGGCTTCGTCTACGACGTCGAAACGTTCGAGCGCGTCGGGACCTTTCGCTACGCGGGCGAGGGCTGGGGGCTCACGCACGACGGCAAGCGGCTCATCATGAGCAACGGCTCCGAGCGGATCGCGTTTCTCGACCCTGAAACGTACGAGGTCGTGCGCACGATCCGCGTCCGCTCCGAAGGCCGGCCGGTCGTCCGGCTGAACGAGCTCGAGTGGGTCGACGGCGAGATCTGGGCGAACGTCTGGTACGAGGACCGGATCGCGCGCATCGATCCGGACGACGGCGAGGTCGTCGGCTGGATCGACGCGTCGGGCATCCACCCGGCCTCGCAGCGCGGACCGGACGACGTGCTGAACGGCATCGCGTACGACGAAGCCTCCGGGCGCCTGATCCTCACCGGCAAGAACTGGCCGATGCTGTACGAGGTGGAGGTCGTCCCGCTGCGAGAATGAGCGGGCGCGGCGCCTCGACCGCCGCTCGCGGGGCCGAGCATCGGCACCTGTTCGTCATTCTCTTTCCGGTTCTGTGTCATGCCGGCTTCGACGCTTTTCGGTATCATCGCCGGCTCAACCTCACCGCAACGCGGAGCAAGCCGATGGGCTTCACGACGAAACAGGTGCATGCCGGCGTCGAGCCGGATCCGGTCACCGGTGCGATCCTGACCCCGGTCTATCAGTCGACGACGTTCGTTCAGGACTCGGTCGACGAGTACCTCGCGAAGGGCTACTCCTATTCCCGAACCGCGAATCCGACCGTGCGCGTGCTCGAGAAGAAGCTCGCGATCCTCGAGGGCGGCGTGGACTGTACGTGCTATGCGACCGGCATGGCCGCGATCCAGGCCGTGCTGCAGGCCTGCCTCTCGGCAGGCGACCACGCCGTCGTGTCGGACGTCGCGTACGGCGGCACGTACCGGCTCTGCACGAAGGTCTTCCGCCGCTTCGGCGTCGAGTTCACGTTCGTCGACACGTCGAACCCGGATGCGGTCCGCGCGGCGATCCGCGACAACACGCGCCTCGTGCTGACCGAGACGCCGGCGAACCCGACGCTGAAGCTCACGGACATCGCCGCGGTCTCCGCGATCACGCGCGAGCGCGGCATTCCGCACGCCGTCGACAACACGTTCCTCACGCCGTACTTCCAGCGCCCGCTCGAGCTCGGCGCGAACATCTCGATCCACAGCACGACGAAGTACTTCGACGGCCACAACGCGACCGTCGGCGGCGCCGTCATCGCCGACAGCAAGGCGCTCGACGAGAAGATCCGCTTCATCCAGAACGCGAGCGGCGTGATCATGTCGCCGTGGGTCGCGTGGCTCACGCTGCAGGGGACGAAGACGCTGTCGGTCCGGCTCGAGCGGCAGGCGGCGAACGCGCAGGCAATCGCCGAGTTCCTCGAGTCGCATCCGAAGGTGAAGCAGGTGTGCTATCCGGGCCTCGAGTCGTTCCCGCAGCACGCGCTCGCGAAGCGCCAGGCGAGCGGCTTCGGCGCGATGCTGTGGTTCGAGGTCGAGGGCGGCGTCGCGGCGGGCAAGAAGCTGATGGACTCGGTGCGGCTCTGCACGCTCGCCGAGAACCTCGGCTCCGTCGAGACGCTGATCACGCATCCGGTCACGATGACGCACGCCGACGTCGAGGAGGCGGAGCGCCGCCGCGTCGGCATCATCGACGGGCTCGTCAGGCTGTCGGTCGGCCTCGAGGATCCGGAGGACCTGATCGACGACCTGAAGCGGGCGCTCGCCGCGATCTGAGCGCGATTAGACGCCGCAAGCCGCCGCGATCGACGGGATGAAGAGAGACACGCGCGTCAACCATCCTCGCGAGGTCACGCTTCCCGAGGGGAACCGTCCGCTCGTGCCGCCGGTCCACCGCTCGGTGAAGTTCACGTTCCCGACGATCGAGGACTCGCTGCGTCCCGAGGCCCGCGTCTCGGGTTTCGAGTACACGCGCGACTCGAACCCGACGATCCGCGAGCTCGAGCTCGTCTGCGCGGAGCTGCAGGGTCGCGACGACGGCATCGCGGTCGCGACCGGGATGGCGGCCGTCTGGCTCGCGCTCCTCGGCACGCTCGAGGCGGGCGCGCGCATCGTGATCTTCGTCGAGTCGTATCGGCCGACGCGCGTCGCCGTGCGCCGCTTCCTGCCGCGTTTCGGCGTCGAGTTCTCGATGCTGTCGATCCACGACCTCGACGGCATCGAGCGCGAGCTCGCTCGCCCCGAGACGAAGGTCGTGCTGTTCGAGTCGCCGACGAACCCGCTCCTGCACGTCGCGGACATCGGCGCGATCGTCGACATCGCGAAGCGGCACGACGTCACGACGATCCTCGACAACACGTTCGCGGGGCTGCACAACCACGGGCAGTTCGCCGTCGATTACTACCTGCACAGCCTGACGAAGTACGCGAACGGGCACGGCGACGCGATGGGCGGCATCGTCATCGCCGACAGCGCGCGCATCAAGGCGCTCCGGCCGCAGGCGGTGAACCTCGGCGCGACGATGGACCCGGGCGCGGCCTGGCTGATGCTGCGGGGCCTCAAGACCTACACGCTGCGCTATGCGCGCCACTCCGAGAACGCGCTCGCGATCGCGAAGTACCTCGCGACGCGCCCGGAGGTCGAGCGCGTGCACTATCCGGGGCTGCCCGAGCACCCGGGGCACGCGCTCGCGAAGCGGCAGATGGAGGACTTCGGCGGCGTGCTCTGCTTCGATCTGCGCTCGGACGAGGCGGGCGCGTGGCGCTTCATCGACGCGCTCGAGCTCTTCGCGACGACCGCGAGCCTCGGCTCGACCGACTCTCTGGTCGCGCCCGCGAAGCTTTACGGCGCGGGCGACCTCGGCGCCGACGAGCTCGCGATGTCCGGCGTCAAGCCGTCGACGGTGCGGCTCGCCGTCGGCATCGAGCACGTCGACGACCTGATCGCCGATCTCGCGCGCGCGTTCGACAAGTGGAACGACGGCCGTTAGCGACGCGCGGTCATGCTGCCGGCGCGACGCACGCCGGATCGTCGTGCTCCGGCTTGTTGACGTAGGTCGAAATCCGGCGGCTTTCGAACTCGAGCCTGGGCTCGAGCAGCATGTGCTCGAGATCCGCGCGCCGCGATGCGGGGTCGAGCCACGCGTCGTAGTGCGCAGGGTCCAGCACGACCGGCATGCGGCCGTGCACGAACGCGACCGACGGCACGGCCGGCCGCGTCAGGATCGCGAACGAGCGCGTCGAGCCCGGCTCGCCGGCGCGGCCCGTTCCCGTCCAGATCCCCGCGAACGCGATCGGCGCGAAGCCGTCCCTGTAGTGCACGTACGGCACCTTCGGGGTCGCGCCGCCCTGCCACTCGTACCACCCGGCGGCCGGCACGAGGCAGCGGTGCATCGCCGCGTCGCGCTTGAACGCGGCGGACGTGAACACCGTTTCCGCGCGCGCATTGATCCAGTGCCGGTTCGCCCACGCGGGCCTGAAGCCCCACGTGAAGAGCGCGGCCTCGCGCGAGCCGTCGCTGCGTCGGCGGACGATCGCGGCGAGCTGCGTCGGCGCGACGTTGAACGATTGGCGGTAGCCGTCCGGCGGCGCGACGTGCCAGTAGCGCTCGAACGCGGACTCGTCAGGCGTCAGAAAGCGTCCGCACATGACCGTCCTGCACGGCGTGCGGCGTCACCCTCCGAAGTGCCGCCGCGCGCGTCCCATCGCCATCAACGGAAAATAGTGGCGATACATGTTGTAGTTCAGCATGAAGCCGCGCTGCAGCTCCGTGCCCTGCGCGATCCGCGCGCGGAGCGCCGAATCGCGGAAGTCGAGCCGCGCGCCGAAGCCGTAGCCCGGGAAGCCGGTGCCGGTGTAGTACGGCTCGTCCCACGTGCCGTCGTCGCGCTGCGTCTCGATCAAATACGCGAGGCCCCTGCGGATCGCGGCATCGTAGTCGCGCGAGCGGGTCGCGAGGAGCGCCATCAGCGCCCACGCGGTCTGCGACGCGGTGCTCGGCCCGCGGCCGCGCAGCCGATCGTCCATGTACGACGCGCACGTCTCGCCCCAGCCGCCGTCCGCGTTCTGATGGGCGACGATCCAGTCCGCGGCGCGACGGACATAGGGCTGCGACATGTCCTCGCCGAGCGCCGCGAGCGCCGGCAGCACGGCGCCCGTCCCGTAGATGTGGTTCACGCCCCAGCGGCCGAACCAGCTGCCGTCCGCTTCCTGTTCCAGGCGCAGGAACCGGTAGGCGCGCTCGAGGGCCGGATGCGAGCGGTCGTAGCCGAGGAGCGACAACGCCTCGACGACGTGCGCGGTCACATCCGCCGAAGGGGGATCGAGCGCCTCGCCGAAATCGCAGAACGGGATCTTCGTGACGATCAGCTTGTCGTTGTCCTTGTCGAACGCGGCCCAGCCGCCGTTGCTCGACTGCATCGCGAGCGTCCAGCCGACGGCCCGCTCGATCGCGCCTTTGATCCGGGGCTCCTCGCGCCGGGCGGCCGGCAGCCGCGCGAGCACGATCAGCGCGACGGCCGTATCGTCGAGATCGGGGTAGTGCAGGTTCGCCCGCTCGAACGCCCAGCCGCTCGGCTCCGGGTGCTTCACCTTCCGCGCCCAGTCGCCGCGATAACGGATCTCGTTGCGAAGGCACCAGTCGAGCGCGCGCTCCATCGTGTCGTCGAGCTCGCGGCCGCAGTCCTGCATCGCGAGGAGCGTCAGCAGCGTGTCCCAGACCGGCGATTCGCTCGCCTGGATATGCAGCGTGCCGCCGCGCTCGTACGACCAGTGCTCGTCGAGGGCGGCGAGCCCGCGTGCGATCACCGGATGCGTGAGCGGATAGCCTTCGGCGTGCAGCGCCATCAGGCTGTAGACCCACGGCGGCTGGATGCCGCCCCACGCGCCGTCCGCGTCCTGGTGCCGCACCACCCACTCGAGACACGCCTTGATCGCGGCCGTCCTGCCCGGCGTCAGGCCGATCCGCTGGTAGACGTGCAGGAGCCGGTCGGTCGCGAGGAACAGCCGCTTCAGCGAGAAGAACGGCATGTCGCGCGGCAGCCGGTAATCCATCTTGTCGCGGCCGCCCGGGAAGAGCTCGTCGAGGCGCCGCTCCGGCGGCAGCGGCTTCGTCGTGCGGCGTGCGGAAAGCACCGCGAGCGGCACGAGCGTCGCGCGCGCCCAGCTCGCGAAATTGTAGATGTTGAACGGGAACCACCTCGGGTTCGCGATGACCTCGGGCGGCAGGTTCGGCGTCTGATCCCACGGCCATTCGCCGAGGAGGGCGAGCCAGTAGCGCGTGAACACGCGCGTCTTCGCGAGCCCGCCGTGCGCGAAGATCCATTCGCGCGCGCGCACGAGCGCGGGCTCGTCCGGCGACATCCCGATCGAGCGCAGCGCAGCGTAGCACTCGACGGTGCTGTTGATGTCGCCCTGCGGCGCATCGTAATAAGCTTCCCACGAGCCGTCCGCGCGCTGCCCCTTCAGCAACGTCGCCGCGAGGTCGTGCTTGCGCGGATGCTCGTAGCCCAGGATGTGCATCGCGAGGAGCCACTCGGCTTCCATCGTGTAGCTCGACTCGAGCATGCCGACCCAGAAGCCTTCCGGAGTCTGCTCCCGTTCGAGCCAGTCCATGGCTCGACCGATCGCCTCGTCGAGTCGAGAGCGCTTCGCAAGGGCTTCTTTGACGTTCGCAGCCATGTTCAACTGACGACTGGGCATATCGGCGCGGGATTATCGCACACGATTGCTCCCACGAGTGCAGCTAAGTGTCGAAACGAAAAAGCGAATCGGAAAGCTTCGGCCCGTCGCGGCCGGCAGGTATCGGCCTCGTCGCCGCGGCCGCGGCAGCCGTCGTCGGCTGCGCGCCGGTCACGACGCTCGACGGCGAGCGGCTTCCCGTCCGGTCCGACGAGTTCGCGGCGTACGTCGAGGACGTGTTCCGCGAGCAGAACCGCGTCGCGTCCGCGCTCGCGTTCGCGCTCGAGGACGCGACCGACCCGGCGCGGATCGACGCTCTCGAGACGGCCGAGGACGCGCTCTTCGCGGCATGCGACGGCCTGAACGCGCTCGCGGCCGCGCGCCGGGACGGCGAGCGGACCGGGCCGTTCCGGTCGCTCGAGGCCGCGCGCCGCGCGCCCGAATGCGAGCGGGCCGCGGCGGACGCGCGGCGGATCCTCGATCGAGACCGGGAGGGAGATCGGGCTCAGGCCGCGGAAGCGGGAGGATCCGGCGCCGGCGCGCCGACGCCGTAGGCGAACGGCCGCGACGCGACGCCGCGGCCGACGTCGGGCTTCACGTCCCGATCAGCCGGCCGACGCCGACGAGATGGCGGCGGTAGTACGCGGAGTCGAGCGTCGACACGCGCACCGAGCTGCCCGACGACGGCGCATGCACGAAGCGGCCGCCGCCGAGGTAGATCCCGACGTGCGAGAGCCGGCGCTGGTCCTGGAAGAACACGAGATCGCCTTCGCGCGCCGCGTCGAGCGGTATCTTCTCGGCGGCCTTGAAGAGCTCGATCGAGTTGCGCGGCACCGAGAGCCCCGCGCGCGCATACGAATAGAAGACGAGGCCGCTGCAGTCGAATCCTTCCTTCGGGCTCGTGCCGCCGTAGCGATACGGCACGCCGACCATGTCCGTCGCGACCCGCGTGACCGTGCTGCGCACCGCGTCGGCCGAGCGATCGGCGCCGGACGCGGGGGCGACGTCGCGCGGGCGCGTGTCCGCGGGGACGGGATCGACGGCGCGCGTGCCGGCGCACGCGCCGAGGAGGATCAGGAGGGCGATCGCCGCCGCTCCCCGAGCGAAGCGCACGATGCGGGTCATCGTCCTCCGAGTGTGCCGACCGGCCGTGAACGCAGGCTGAACGCGGCGTCGGCGGCCCGCCGCGCTACTTCACGAGCCAAGGCGGCGGCGGCAACCCCTTCGACTCGAGAAAGGCCGGGTTGTAGAGCTTCGACTGGTAGCGCGAGCCCGAGTCGGCCAGCACGGTGACGATCGTCTTGCCCGGGCCGAGCGCCTTCGCGAGCCGGATCGCGCCCGCGACGTTGATGCCGCTCGAGCCGCCGAGCAGCAGGCCTTCCGTCATCACGAGGTCGTACAGCACCGGCAGCATCTCGGCGTCGGGGATCTGGAACGCGTCGTCGATCGGCGCACCCTCGAGATTGCCGGTGATCCGCCCCTGGCCGATGCCCTCGGTGATCGAGCTGCCCTCGGACTTGAGCTCGCCGGTCTTGACCCAGCTGTAGATCGCGGCGCCCATCGGGTCGGCCGCCGCGATCACGATGTTCGGATTGCGCTGCTTCAGGTACGCGCCGACGCCCGCGAGCGTGCCGCCCGTGCCGACCGCACACGTGAAGCCGTCGATGCGTCCTCCGGTCTGGGCCCAGATCTCGGGCCCGGTGCTTTGCACGTGGCCCTCGCGGTTCGCGAGGTTGTCCCACTGGTTCGCGTACAGCACACCGTGCGGCTCGGTCTTCGCGAGCTCGGCCGCCGTGCGCTCCGCAATCTTCACGTAGTGGTTCGGATCGCGGTACGGGACCGCCGGCACCTCGCGCAGCTCGGCGCCGCAGAGCCTGAGCGCGTCTTTCTTCTCCTGCGACTGCGTATTCGGCATCAGGATCAGCGTTCGATAGCCGCGCGCGTTGCCGACGAGCGCGAGGCCGATGCCGGTGTTGCCCGCGGTGCCCTCGACGATCAGGCCGCCGGGCTCGATGACCTTGCGCCGCTCGGCGTCGAGCACGATGTACTTCGCCGCGCGATCCTTCACGGAACCTCCCGGGTTCAGAAACTCGGCCTTGCCGAGGATCGTGCAGCCCGTGAGCTCCGAGGCCTTGCGCAGCTTGATCAGCGGCGTGCTGCCGACCGTGTCGACGAAATCCTCGCGGATGCCCGGCGCGAATCCTGCTGCATGGTCCCGGCTGTCGCTCCCCATGTCGTTCCCTCGTCGGCTGCCCGATTCGTTCGGCGAGCAGCGTCGTCGTAGATGAATGTCCTCGGTGAAACCCGTCCGCGAAAAGGCCGATCGAGCGGCCGTATTGTACACTCCGGCCTCCCGCGCCCGACTCGCCGCGATCCGCGATGCACGCCACCGCGTCCCGTCCGACCGGACTCTACGATGTCGCCGTCGTCGGCGGCGGCCACAACGGCCTCGTCTGCGCCGCCTATCTCGCGCGCGCGAACCTGCGGGTCGCCGTGCTCGAGAGGCACACGCACGTCGGCGGCGCCGCCGTGACGGAGGAGTTCCATCCCGGCTTCCGCAACTCGATGGCGAGCTACACGGTGAGCCTGCTGCAGCGGCGCGTCATCGACGAGCTCGGCCTCGCCGCGCACGGGCTCACGATCGTGCCGCGGCCGCTCGCGAACTTCGTGCCCGCCCGCGAGGGCAAGGGGCTCGCGTTCCATCGGGAGACGGCACGGATGCAGGCCGCGATCGCGGAGCACTCGCGCCGCGACGCGGAGCGGTATCCGCGCTTTTTGGCCGAGCTCGGCCGCGTCACGCGGCTGTTCCGAACGCTGCTGCTCGAGGCGCCGATCGATCCTCGCGGCGGCCCGCGCGAGCATCTCCGCGCGCTCGTGCGTCTGCCGCGCCTCGGCGCCCTCGGCGTGCGCGGGCTCGAGACGCTGTGGGACCTGCTCGCGGGCAGCGCCGGCGACTGGCTCGACCGCTGGTTCGACGCCGATCCGCTGAAGGGCGGGCTCGGCTTCGACTCGATCGTCGGCCACTTCGCGAGCCCGTATCACCCCGGCTCGGGCTATCTGCTGCTCCATCACGCGCTCGGCGAGGTGAACGGGATCGAAGGCGCATGGGGACACGCGCTCGGCGGGATGGGCGCGATCTCGACCGCGCTCGAAGCGGCCTGCAAAGCTCGCGGGGTCGAGATCTTCGTCGAATGCGAAGCGGCCCGCATCGAGGCGCGCGCCGACGGCTGCGAGATCGACACGCCGCTCGGCCCCGTGCAGGCACGCGCGGTCGCCGCGGCGCTCCATCCGCAGATCCTGTTCGAGCGGCTTCTCGGGCCGGAGCTCTTGCCCGAAGGGTTCCGCGAGCGCATCCGCGGCTGGCGCAGCGAATCGGCGAGCCTGCGCGCGAACGTCGCGCTGTCGGAGCTGCCCGACTTCACATGCGCGCCCGGGCGGGACCCAGCCCCGCACCATGGCGCCGGGATCCTGATCACGCCCGGCCTCGATTACCTCGACAACGCGTATCTCGACGCGCGTCGTTCGGGGTTCTCGTCGGCGCCGGTCATCGAGCTCCTGATCCCGTCGACGATCGATCCGTCGCTCGCGCCGGCGGGCGCGCACGTCGCGAGCCTCTTCTGTCAGCACTTCCGCAGGCATCTGCCGGACGGCATGCGCTGGGCCGACGCGAAGCAGGCCGCGCTCGATCGGATCATCGACACCGTCACGGAGTACGCGCCGAACTTCCGGCGCTCGATCGTCGCCGTGCAGGCGTACACACCGGAGGAGCTCGAGACGCGCTTCGGTCTCGTCGGCGGCGACATCTTCCACGGCGCGCTGACGCTCGATCAGCTCTACTGGGCGAGGCCGGCGTGGGGCTATGCGCAGTACCGCACGCCGGTGCCGCGCGTGTATCTATGCGGCTCGGGTGCACACCCCGGCGGCGGCGTCAGCGGCGCGCCGGGTTACAACGCGGCGCACGCGATATTGCGCGACCGCGCGAAGTCGACGTGGCGATGAGCGCGGCGCGGCCGGCGTGCAGCGAGGCGATACGGCCGCGGCGGGGCGGCCGGGCGCGTCACGAGGCCGTGCTCCGTAAGACGCGCCCGACGCGATGCCTACTCGACGACGGTGATCGTGATCTTCTGCGACATGACCGGAGGATCGTGCGGGATGTGCAGGTGGTCGCCGAGCACGAGCTGCAGCGTGTGCTGGCCCGGCGGAAGATCGAGCTCCGTCTCCGTTTGACCCGCGCCGAAATGCCGCACGTGATCCGTCGTCGGCAGCGGCTGGTTCTCCGGCGGCAGCTCGTCGACGTCGATCAGCAGATGATGATGACCCGTATTCGGGTGCTGCACGCCCGCGGGCGCGATGCCCATCCCGCGCAGACCGAAGCGCACCGTGAACGGGGACGAGACCTCGGCACCGTCCTCGGGGCTCACTATGTAAACCTCCGCGCCCTCGGGTGCCGGCGTTCGGGGCATCTCCGCAGCCTGCTGCTGAGCGAGGACCGCGCCGGGCAACAGCAATAGAAGCACGCTGGCGATCGGTGGTATTGTTCTCATGACGTTCCTTGCTGCTTGTGTTCGCTGGATGGGTGAAGCCACATCCGGCAGGACGTGGCGGATCGAGGCAATGTTAGCAGCTTCGTGTCGCGCGCCGCAGAAGGCTCGTTTCGCGCGCGTCTCCCTGCCGCAGAGATCGGACCGCTGCGCGCGCTCGAGACCGTCGAAGGCCGCGATTCGAGGTGAACTTCACGCGGCCGACGCGCCACTAACTCTCTTGCCCGGCCGCGCGACCGATCGCCGCGGGCCGTTCGTCGCGAGACGAGGTGCGATATGCGAACCGAACTCATCAAGCTGATCAGGTTGACCCTTGTCGTCGGCGCCGCGAGCGGTCTCGCTGCCTGCGCAAGCCAGTCGTCGATGCCTTCGCCGTCGTCGCCGTCGTCCGGGATCCCGTCGCCGTCCGGCGGGATGCCGTCTCCGTCGGGCGGTATGCCGTCGCCTTCGTCCGGGATGCCATCGCCTTCGTCCGGGATGCCATCGCCTTCGTCGGGCATGCCGTCGCCGTCGGCAGGGTTGCCGTCGCCTTCTGGTGGCCTCCCGTCGCCTTCGAGCGGCTTGCCGTCGCCGTCCGCGGGGTTGCCGTCGCCGTCGGGCGGCCTGCCTTCGCCGTCCGGCCAGCAAGGGCAGAGCGGCCAGCAAGGGCAGAGCGGCCAGCAGGGGCAGAGCGGTCAGCAGGGACAGCAGGGTCAGAGCGGGCCGCAGACGGCCGGCACTCAGGGCCAGCAGGGCGGCACGCAGGGCGGACTGCCCGGCGCGCAGGGCCCGGGCCAGCAGAGCGGCGCGCAGGGGCAGGGTCAGCAGAGCGGCGCGCAGGGTTCTGCGGGCAGCGGCGACGCCGGACAGGACGGTCGCACGGCCGGGACGCAGGGCGATCAGGGCGCCGGCGGCGTCGAGCAGGGCGCCGGCGGCGTCGAGCAGGGCGACGGGAATGCGGGCGCGGACGGCTCGGGCAGCGAAGCCGGCGGCCGCACCGCCGGAACGGGGTCCGGGACGCAGGGTCCGGGCAGCGTGGCCGGCACCGGCGCGAGCAGCGGCTCGGCTGATTCGGGCACCGGCGCCGAAGGCACGGGCACCGCGACCGCCGGCACGGCGGCCGAGGACGAATTCGAGAACTCGCTCGGCGACTTCGACAGGATCATGGAGGCCGAGCGCGAAGCGATCGCCCGCTCCGGCGTGGGCACGGCGGCCGACGAGGTTCTTTCCGAGGCCGGCAGGACCGCCGGCGGCGACGGCACGGACCCGGGCGGCCAGGCCGCCGACACGCCCGAGGAGGGCGGCACGGTCGGTGCTTCCGTCGAGAGCGGCAAGCCCGAGCCCGGCGCGACCCCCGCGGTAGCGCGCGTGGAGCCGGAGGATGCGGCGCCGCGTGTCGAGGGCTGCAACGACGAGGACAAGGTCGCACGGCAGCTCTGCGAGGCGGCTACGAAGGAGGAAGACCCCTTCTTGCGCGCTGCGCTGTGGGACGAGTACAACGAGTACAAGAAGATCTTGGCGAGGCAATAAAGGCGGCCCCCGACGCAGGGCCGGCCGAGCGGCGGGAGCAGGTCCATGCGTTTATTCAGGATCCTAACGATCGCGGCGATCTGCGGTACGGCCGCATGCACCAGCACGGAGGTCATGATCGCGCACGCGGTCGACCTGGTGCAGCCCACGGAGGTCATCCCTGAAGATCAGCTGCTCGACGTCGGCGTCGTCGTATTCGATCCCGGCGTGCCCGAGGGCGAGATCCCGAAGGACGTCCTCGAGGAGCTGATCCGCGAAGGCACGTTCGTGCACATTCGCCGCATGGAGTCGATGTACATGGCCGTGCAGCTTCAGAAGACGCTGCAGAACAGCGGCCACTGGGGCGCCGTGTGGGTGATGCCCGAGCCGTCGAACGCGGCGGACGTGAACGTCACGGCGAAAATCCTGCACTCGGACGGCGACATCGTGCGCGTGCGCGCGCAGGCCGTCGACGCGACCGGACGCGTCTGGATCGACGACGTCTACGAGCTCGAGACGGCGGCGGGCGTGTACAACCGGCAGCGCTATCCGAATCTCGATCCGTATCAGGATCTGTTCAACATGATCGCGAACGACCTCGCGGCCGCGCAGGCGGCGCTGTCCGCGAATCAGCGGTCGCGGGTGCGCACGGTCGCCGCGTTGCGCTACGCGGAAGAGCTGAGCCCCGAGGCGTTCAGCGGCTACGTCGAGGAGAAGCGCGACGGCACGTACGAGCTGAAGCGTCTGCCCGCCGAGAACGACCCGATGTTCGCGCGCACCGAGCGCGTGCGGGCGCGCGAGCGTCTGTTCGTCGAGACGCTGGGCGCCCACTACGCCGGATTCTCGCGGCAGGCCGAGGAGCCGTACCACGGCTGGCGCGAGTACGCACGCGAGGAAGCGATCTCGATCCGCGAGCTCACGAAGTCCGCGCGCTGGCGGACCGGTCTCGGCATCGCGACGATCCTCGCGTCCGTCGTATACGGGTCGAACGCCGGCAACGACAGCTTCTCGGACCGCGTGCTGCGCGACGCGCTCGTCTACATGGGCATGGACGTGCTGCAGACCGGCGCGATTCGGCGCCAGGAGAAGCGCCTGCATACGGAAGCGCTCGAGGAGCTGTCGCTCAGCTTCGAGGACGAGGTGCAGCCCCTCGTCGTCGAGATCAAGGGCACCGAGCACCGCCTGACCGGCACGGCGGAGGCGCAGTACCACGAGTGGCGGGACCTGCTCCGGCGGCTCTTCGAGACCGAGACCGGCTTCGCCGCCGACGACGTGAACATCTACATGGAGCCCGAGCCGCTCGAGCCGGGCATCGAGCCCGAGCCGGAGCCTGCGACGGGCTCGGCCGAGGACCCAACCGCTCCGGCCGACGGCGACGCGCCGGCCGATACGTCCGGCAGCGTCGAGGCGCCCGATGCCGAGGCGACGGACGCCGCCGAGACCACGGACACCGCGGGCGGCGCCGACGAGACGGAAGGCGCCGACGACGAGTCGAAGTCCGAAGCCCCATCGACGAACCAGACCGGCTCGGAGGCGCGGATCGCTTCGGATGCGGCTGCCGCGGGCCACGGCGCCTGACGCCTCGCCGGCCGCGCATGCGGCCCATGCCGCCGCGGTGTTGGCGGCGTGCGGCGTCGAGCCCGGCACGCTGCTTCACTCGGGCGAGATCGTCGACGTGATCCGCGGGTTCGTCGGCCGTCCCCGCGCACGCTTCGCCGGCCTGCGATCCGGCGACCTGGGCGCCGAGCCGCGATCCGGCGACTCGTGCGCTTCGCCGCTCCGCGCCGAGGCCGCTCCGCTCCCGGTCGCCGTGAAGCTCACGCGCGAGCGCTGGCGCGGCCATCCCGGCGCGATCGAGCTCGTCGCACGCGAGCATCGCGTGCTCGCGAGCGTCGATCACCCGCACATCGTCCGCGCGCACGGCTTTGCCGAGCGCACGGGCGTCGCGGCGCTCGTCACCGAGCTGCTGCCGGGCGGCGACCTCGTGCCGCTCGTCGGCGGGCCGCCGCAGCAGTGGGTGGCGGCCGCCCGCGCGGTCGCGGCCGCGCTCGCGGCCGTGCACGCGGCGGGCTTCGTGCACGGCGACGTGAAGGCGCGCAACGTGCTGTTCGACGCGAGCGGCCGCGCGAAGCTGATCGATTTCGGCTCCGCACGGCCGATCGGCTCGCCCCGCGCTCGCGGCGGCCGGACGCGCGCGCACGAGATCCTGCGCTTCGACGTGGCGCGCGCGAGCCCGGTCGAGGATGCGTATGCGTTCGCGGTGCTCCTCTACGAGCTGATGTCGGGGCGCCTGCCGTTCGGACCCGAGCCGGCTCGGTGGTCGCCTCCGGCGCCGCTCGATGCGGGCTCGGGACGCGCCCTCGACGCGCTCGCGGCCCGCGTGACGGCGACGCTCCACGCGGAGCGCCCCGAGGGGGTCGTGACACTTATCGAATTGGCCGATGTCTTAGAATCGGTGCACGCGGAGGCCGCACGGGGCCCCGTTGACGGCTGACGCGGCACGGCCGAGCGCACGGCCGCGGTGCAACAAGGCGCCCGAGCGCCGCATCGCTTCCTGGGCCTTTCAGAACGATGAACGAACGCGACGCCGAACGACGACGACACGAAGAGGCCATCGTGCCCGTCAGGCCCGGCATCAGCAGGTCCGGGCCGGCGGTCGGCACGCGGGCGGATACCGGACCGGGGCCGGGCCGCGCACCGTTCATCGCGGGCGCAGCCTTGGTCGTGCTCGTTTTCGCGGCCGCCGTCGTGTTCGCGTTCCTGCCGGATTGGGTCGCCTCGCCGGAGCGGCAGGCGGCGGTGCCGGCGCCCGCGCCCGCTGCCCCCGCGCCCGAACCCGAGCCCGTGCTGTCGGAGGAGGAGCGTGCGGCGCTTCGCGAGCGGGCCGAGGCGCTGCTCGCGGACCTCTTGACGCAGCAGCAGCGCCTCGACGCGTTGTCCGCGCCGAGCTGGGCCGGTGAGGACTGGCCGCGATATCAGACGCTTTCGCGCAACGGCGACGACGCGTACCTCGCCGAGCGGCTTCGCGAAGCGGTCGACGCGTACACCGCCGCGCTCGAGCTCGGCGAGGCGATGATCGCGCGCTCCGAAGCGATCAGCGCGCGCGCGCTCGAAGCGGGTCGCGCCGCCCTCGCCGCCGGCAACGCCGAGCTCGCGATCGAGCAGTTCGATCTCGTCCTCGGCATCGATCCCGAGCACGCGGAGGCGCTCGCCGGCCGCGCGCGCGCCGAGCGCTTGCCGCAGGTGCTCGAGCACGTGCGGCAGGCCGCCGAGCTCGCCGAGTCGGGGCAGCTCGAGGCGGCCGCGGAGGCCTATCGCGCCGCGCTCGAAATCGACGCGGACTGGCCCGCGGCACGCCGCGGGCTCGAGGACGTCGAGCGCCGGATCGCGGACGCGCGCTACGAGTCGCTGATGTCGCGCGGCATGCAGGCGCTCGCCGACGAGCGCTACGACGATGCGGAGACCCTGTTCCGCGACGCGCTCGCGATGCGGCCGGGCTCGGCCGAGGCGCGCGACGGGATCCTGCAGGCGGAGCAGGGCGCGAAGCTCGATCAGATCGCGCTCGCCGAAGCCCGCGGTCTCGCGTTCGAGCGGCGCGAGCTCTGGTCCGACGCGATCGATCAATACGAGCAGGCCCTCGAGACCGACGCGACGCTCGCGTTCGCGCGCGACGGCCTCGAGCGCTCGCGCACACGGGCCGATCTCGACGCGAAGCTCGCAAACCTGATCGACAACCCGAGCCTGCTGTTCCGCGACGACGTGCTCGCGAGCGCGCGCGCGTTGCTCGACGAGGCGAGAGCGGTTTCCGCGCGCGCGACCGAGGAGATCGGACCGCAGCCGCGGCTCGACGGCCAGATCGCGCGGCTCGAGGAGCTCGTCACGGCCGCGTCGACGCCGGTGCGGGTCCGGCTCGTCTCGGATGGTCTGACGCAGGTCATGGTGTACCGTGTCGGCCGGCTCGGCACGTTCACGACGCACGAGCTCGAGCTCCGGCCCGGCAACTACACCGTCGTCGGCTCGAGGGACGGCTACCGAGACGTTCGCCGCACGCTCACGATCGTGCCCGGGCGCGAGCCCGAGCCGGTCAGCGTGATCTGCGCGGAGCCGATATGACGACGAGCAGGGGGAGCGACCGGCGGCTCGCGGCCGCGACGGCGATCGGACGATGAACGATACGACGGACTGGGTGCTTGCGACCGACGTCGGCGGCTTCACGCGGCATTTCGCCGCGGAGGCGCTGCCGGTCACGATCGGCGGCGATCCGCGCGCGGACATCCGGCTCGCGGGCGTCGACGGCACGCTTTCGATCGGCGCGCTCGACGGCGTGTTCTTCGTGCAGCCGAACCGCGGCGCGCACAACCTGAGGGTCGCGGGCGAGCCCGTGACGGGCGCGCGGAAGCTCGGCGACGGCGACGTCATCGCGCTCGATACCGCGCGCATCACGTGCGCGGTCGGCGGCGGCAAGCTCAAGCTCGAGATCGAGGCGACCGTGACCGCCGGTGACACGGCGCCGCCCGACCTCGAGGAGCTCGCGCGCGAAGCGCGCAGCGACGACGAGGTCGCGATCACGCCGATCGCGTTCCGGCCCGGCGCCGCGGGGACGCGCGCGACGCGGAAGCGCCCGAGCTGGCCGGCCGTCGCGGTCGGCGTCGCGTTCGCCGTGCTCGCGCTGCTCGCGTGGGCGTCGTTCACGGCGAAGTCCGTCGAGCTCGTCTTCGAGCCCGAGCCCACGGCCGTCGATCTGCCGGACACGTTCTTCAAGCTGCGGCTCGCGGACCGGTTCATGCTGCGCCCGGGCACGCATCGGGTGCGCGCCGAGCTCGCGGGCTACTACCCGCTCGACGTCGAGATCGACGTCGGCGATGCCCCGGATCAGCGCTTCGAGCTCGAGCTCACGAAGCTTCCGGGCTACGTCGAGCTCGCGACGATGCCCGAGGCGGGCGCCGAGGTGCTCGTCGACGGCGAGCCGGTCGGCACGACGCCGCTCGTGGCCGAGATCCGGCCCGGTCGCCACCGGGTCGAGTTCCGTGCCGAGCGCTATCTGACCGAGCTTCGCGATATCGAGGTCGAAGGCGGCGGCTCGCGGCAGGCGCTCGCCGTCGAGCTGACGCCGAGCTGGGCTCCGGTCGACATCGTCACGGAGCCCGCGGGCGCGACCGTGCTCGTCGACGGCGAGCCGGCCGGCACGACGCCGGCGACGCTCGAGATCGACGCCGGCGAGCACGAGATCGAGGTGCGGCTCGCGGGCTACAACGCGTGGCAGAGCACGATCGACGTGACGGCGAATCAGCCGCTCGCGCTGCCGCCGGTGACGCTCGTCCAGGCCGACGGCCGGGTCGAGCTCGCGAGCACGCCGAGCGAGGCGGCGGTCAGCGTCGACGGCGAGTTCCGCGGACGCACGCCGCTGACGCTGCGGCTGCGGCCCGGGCGCACGCATCGCATCACGTTGACGAAGCCGGGCTACGAGACGGTCACGCGCGAGCTCTCGGTCGAGGCCGACAGCGGGCGGCGGCTGACCGTCGAGCTTCCCGCGCAGTACGGCGAGATCCAGGTCGCGAGCGAGCCGCCGCAGGCCGAGATCTGGGTCGACGGCAGGCGCGAGGCCGTGACGCCGGCGACGCTGCGTCTCACCGCGCTGCCGCATACGATCGAGGTGCGGCACGAGGGTTTCGCGCCGCGTTCGCAGGAGGTCACGCCGCGGCCCGGCTTCGCGCAGACGCTCGAGTTCGAGCTCGAGCCGCTCGACGACGCGAGCGGCAGCGGATATCCGCGCACGATCAGGACGAGCCTCGGCCAGGAGCTCAGGCTCGTGCCGGCCGGTCAGTTCACGATGGGCTCGTCGCGGCGCGAGACGCGGCGCCGCTCGAACGAGACGCTGCGGCGCGTGAAGCTCTCCCGCGCGTTCTACATCGGCGTGCGCGAGGTCACGAACGCGGAGTTCCGCCGGTTCCAGCAGGATCACGACTCGGGCGAGTTCGCCGGCCATTCGCTGAACGGCGACGATCAGCCGGTCGTCAACGTCAGCTGGAACGACGTCGCGCGGTATCTCAACTGGCTCAGCATCAACGACGGGCTGCAGCCCGTCTACGAGGAGCGGAACGGCAACATGGAGCCCGCGCGGCCGCTGCGCAACGGCTATCGGCTGCCGACCGAGGCCGAGTGGGAGTGGGCCGCGCGCATCGCCGAGCGCGACGCGGCGCTCCTCTTTCCGTGGGGCTCGGAGCTGCCGCCGCCCGACCGCTCGGGCAACTTCGCGGACGTGTCGGCGGCGAAGGTGCTCGGCACGACGCTCGTCACGTACAACGACGGGTTCGTCGTCTCGGCGCCGGTCGGCAGCTTCCCGGCGGACGTGCTCGGGCTCTTCGACATCGGCGGCAACGTCGCCGAGTGGACGCAGGATTACTACGAGGTCGTGACCGAGGCGACCACGGAGCAGGCGGTCGATCCGCTCGGTCCGGAACGCGGCACGTTCCGCGTCGTCAGAGGATCGAGCTGGCGGAGCGCGACGGATACCGAGCTCGGCATGGCGTTCCGCGACTACAGCAGCAACCCGAGAGACGATCTCGGCTTCCGCATCGCGCGCAATCTGGAATGAGGAAGACGATGGACGGTCGAATGGGTTTTGTGAGGAACGCATTTCACGGCTGGCCCAGGTGGATCGCCCTCGCGGGCGTGCTCGCGCTCGGCTCGGGCGCGGGCGCGCAGGAGGACGGCGACACATCCGCGGCGCCCCCGGAGCAGGCGCCTCCTCGTGCGGAGGCGCCGGCCCCGGCGCAGCGCGACGAGGCGCGGCGCCCGCGCGGTGAGGCCGACGATGCCGAGGACGACGTGTTCGTGCCGACGGAGGAGATCGGCGCCGACGAGGAGGTCGTGTTCCCGGTCGATATCTGAGATCTCGGTCCGGGCACGTCCTTGCGCGACAGGAGGTTCAGCGAGGCGGGCGGTAAGCCTTCCTTCGTGAGGCAGAGGTGCAGATGAGGAAAGCTTTTCCGACGGAGTTTCTGTATCAGGCGTTCGCGCTCGTCATCGCGGTGCTGGTCGTGCACGTGCCCTACGTCACGGTCGTGCGCCCGAGAGCGAGCGCGATCCTCGCGGAGCAGGCCCTGCGCATGCAGCAGGAGGCGAACTACTCGCCCGGCCAGTCCATCTGGGTGATCATCCGCGACTACGAGCAGGAAGCGTGCTTCGTGCTGATGCTCTGGGCGTTCGCGATCATGGGCTACAAGGCCGTTCAGCTCCTGCGCGAGCGCGCGCTGCTGCAGCAGGAGCTCCTGCCGGTGCGCGAGGGCGTGCGGATCCTGCCCGAGGACACTCGCGAGTACGCGCGGGTCATCCAGTCGCTGCCGGAGCAGGTCCGGCGCATGCTCGTCCCGCGGCTTCTGCTCACGTCCCTCGAGCGCTTCGGCTCGACGCGCAGCGTGCAGGACGTGTCGTCCGTCGCGAACACGGTGCTCGACGCGGAGGCCGGGCGGCTCGACTCGGACCTGTCGATGATCCGGTACATCGCGTGGGCGATTCCGTCGCTCGGCTTCATCGGCACGGTGCGCGGCATCGGGCTCGCGCTCGCCGAGGCGCATCGCGCGGTCGAGGGAGACATCAGCGGCGTCACCGAGAACCTCGGCACCGCGTTCAACTCGACGCTGATCGCGCTCCTGATCTCGATCGTCCTGATGTTTCTCGTGCATCAGCTCCAGGCGCTGCAGGAGCGGCTCGTGCTCGACGCGCAGACGTACGTCGACCACAACCTGATCCGGCACATGCAGACGCGTTCCGGCTGAACGAGGTCCGTCCATGTCCGCGCTCGCCATCGAGATCAACGATTCCGGGCTCGTCGTCGCGGACGCGGAGCGCGTGCTCGCGGTCGAGCCCGGCTACGCGCTGGCGGAGCGGGGCAAGATCACGACCGGGACCGAAGCGTATCGGCAGGCGCGGCTGAAGCCTCGGCAGGTCAGCAACCGCTACTGGTCGAGCCTGAGCCTCGATCCGGACAGCGCAGGTCTGGACGGCGTCGGCAATGCCGCCGAGCTCGCCTACGCGCAGCTCTCCGACCTCTGGAAGCGGTTCGGCGGCACGGGGCCGGTCGTCTTCGTCGTGCCGGGCTACTACTC
This sequence comes from Gammaproteobacteria bacterium, assembly GCA_036381515.1. GTDB lineage: Bacteria > Pseudomonadota > Gammaproteobacteria > Steroidobacterales > Rariloculaceae > ZC4RG20. The sequence goes on from DASVCR010000039.1 coordinate 28,400, forward strand.
GCGCGAGCAGCTGGGTCTCCTCGTCGGCCTCGCCGAGGAGTGCGGCGTGCCGGTCGCGGGGCTCGTCGACGCCGCGGCGGCGGCGAGCGCGCGGCCGTATCCCGAGCGCCAGCTCGTGTACGTCGACGCAGGGCTCCATCGGATCTCGCTCACTCTCGTCGACCAGGCGGACGAGGCGATCGCGGCGGCCGAGCAGGGCCTCCAGCACACGGGGCTCGCGCAGGCGAACGACATGCTCGCCCGCTTCATCGCGGAGCGCTTCGTGCTTGCGACGCGCTTCGATCCGTTCCACGACGCGCGCTCGGAGCAGGCCCTCTACGACGGCCTGCCCGGGTGGCTCCGCGCGCTCCACGATGCGGAGCAGGTCGAGGTCGAGCTCGTCCATGCCGACGAGCCGTTCCGGGTGACGATCGAGCGCGAGCACGTCCTCGGCGTCTTGTCCGGTTTCAACCGCGCGATCGCGCAGCTGATCGCGCAGGCGCGCGAAGGCGATAAGGGGCTCGTCGTGCAGCTGTCCGAGCGAATGCTCGAGCTGCCCGGCTTAGGCGTCCAGCTCGCCCGCCTCGACGACGCGCAGGTCGTGCGGCTGCCCGTCGGGCACGCGGCGCGCAGCGCGCTCCTCGCGCTCGACGTGCTCGGCAGGTCCGAAGGCGCCGTCAAGCTGCTGAAGCACTTCCCGTGGCGCGAGCGGCCGGAGGAGCCCGCGGCGTCAGGCGGTTCGGTCGGGCCCGCGGCCGTCGACGCCGGGCAGGCGTCCGCCGCGCGGGCGCCCGCCGAGGCGGCGACGCATGTCGTGTACAAGGGCGTCGCCTATGCGGTCGACGGGCACGGGCTCGTGATCGGGCGCGATCACGTGGCCGGGCGGCGCACGCTCGTCGTCGACGGCGCGAGCGGCGGGCTTTCGCGGCAGCACTGCGAGCTCGTCTTCCGCGACGGCGAGCTCAAGCTTCGGGACACGAGCCGTTACGGCACGTTCGTGAACGAGAAGCGCGTCGTCGGCGAGACGGTGGTGCGCCCGGCAGACGTGATCCGGATCGGCTCGCCCGGCGTCGAGCTGCAGGTGATCCGTGTGGTAGAGCCCCATGGCGCGTAGACGCGACGTCAACGTCTTCACCCTGTCGTTCCTCGACTGCATCTCGAACGGCTTCGGGGCGATTCTGCTCTTCTACATGATCATCGTCGCCCAGATCGACATGCGGAGGGACGAGGTCGTGAAGGACCTCTCGGGCGAGGTCGACCGGGTCGAGCTCAGGGTCCTCGCGGGCCGCAAGAACCTCGTGCAGTCGCGCGAGGAGCTGACGCGGCTGCTCGAGGAGCAGGCCGTGCTTCGCGGTGTCAAGCAGCGGATCGTCGCCGAGATGCAGACGACGCAGGATCAGCTCTCGATGCTCGACGCGGATACCCTCGCCCGCCGCGACACGATCGAGCAGCTTGAGGCGGAGCTCGCCGAGCTCAGGGCCGCGCTGCAGCAGCAGTCTGCGGCGAGCGTCGATCCGGAGGAGGCCGGCAACCGCATCCGCAGCGTCACCGGCGAGGGCAACCGCCAGTACCTGACCGGGATGCGGATGGGCGGCCGCCGCGTGCTGATCCTCGTCGACGCTTCGACCAGCATGCTCGACCGCACGCTCGTCAACATCATTCGCCGGCGCAACATGTCCGAGGAGGATCAGTTGCGTGCGCCGAAGTGGCAGCAGGCGGTGAACACGGTCGACTGGATCACCGCGCAGATTCCGCCCGGCACCCAGTTCCAGATCATCGCTTTCAACGAGAAGGCCTGGTCGCTCGTCGAAGGCACCGACGGGCAGTGGCTCACGGCTTCGGACGGCGCGCTGCTCGACCAGGCGGTCGAGACGCTGCGCAAGACCGTGCCGTCCGGGCCGACGAGCCTGCACGCCGCGTTCATCGCGGCCCGCCAGCTCGAGCCGAAGCCGGACAACATCTATCTGATCGCGGACGGCTTGCCGACGATGGGCAGCGTGATGCCGAGCCGCCCCGGCGTCACGAGCCGCGAGCGTGCGGAGCACTTCGAGAGGGCGGTCCGCGAGCTGCCGGTCAACGTGCCGGTCAACGTGATCCTGCTCGCGATGGAGGGTGACCCGCTCGCCGCGCCGGCCTACTGGCTGCTCGCGCTCAGCACCGGGGGCTCGATGCTTGCACCCGCGGAGGATTGGCCATGAGGAGACGTGATCGCCGCCAGGCGGAGACGATGAGCCTTTCGTTCATCGACTGCGTGTGCTGCGGGTTCGGCGCCGTGATCCTGCTTCTCGTGATCACGAAGATGTTCGAGCCGATTCGGATCGAGGAAAGCCGGACCCAGCTCGAAGAGTTGCTCGTCCGCTATCAGCAGGAGCTCGAGGACGTCCTCGAGGACACCGAGGTCGTGCAGCGCGAGCGCGATCAGGTGCTCGATCAGGTGGAGAGCGAGGAGGCGATCATCGCCCAGCTCCAGCGCCAGCTCACGCGGATCCGCGCCGAGATGATGGACCGGCAGGACGACGCCGAGATCGCGACGGAGCTCGCCGGCCGCCTCGCGCAGGCGAAGCAGGAGCTCACCGAGGAGATGGAGCGGCTCCTCGCGGACTATCGTCCTCCGGTCGACGAGTACAAGATCGGCGGCATACCCGTCGACAGCGAATACATCATCTTCATCATCGACACGTCCGGCAGCATGCGGCAGTACGCGTGGGATCGCGTGCAACAGCAGATCCGCGAGACGCTCGAGGTCTATCCGACGGTGAAGGGCATCCAGGTCATGAACGACGAGGGCGAGTACCTCTTCAAGAGCTATCGCAACGAATGGATCCCGGATACGCAAGGCACGCGCGAGAGCATCCTCAACGCGCTGCGCAACTGGAACGCGTTCTCGAACTCGTCGCCGCGCGAGGGCATCCTCGAGGCGATCGAGACGTACTACGATCCGAACAAGCGCATCTCGCTCTACGTCTACAGCGACGACTTCGCACAGGGCTCGATCAACTCGGTCGTGCGCGAGGTCGACCGCAAGAACCGGGCGAACGATCCCGACGGCCGCCGCGTGCGGATCCACGCGGTCGCGTTCCCGGTCTACTACGAGGCGACCGGCGGCGAGCTCCTGTCCGCGGCCTATTTCGCGACGCTGATGCGCGTGCTCTGCCAGCGGAACGGCGGCACGTTCGTCGCGCTGCCGTCGCGGCGCGATATCTGAACGGCGTTCCGGGTGACGTGCGCCATTTCTGGTAATCTCTGACCCATGAGTCTCGACGACAACGCGAAGCCTGAACGCGGCCGGCGACCCGGGAAACGCCGGCTGGGCCGTGCGCTTGCCGCGGCGGTCTTCGCCTGCGGGCTCGGCGGTCTCGTGCTTGCCGCGCCGCTGCCGTTCAGGCAGTACCTCGCGATCGAGTACCAGGATCTGTACCTCCACGCGCCGCTGCCGCGCGATCACGACCGGCCCGCGGAGTGGGTCTTCGCGCGCCTGATGTACCCGCCGCACTATCTGTCCCGCTACGGCGACTGGGGCTGGGATTGGACGCAGGGCTACGCATCGTGGACGATCGACTATCCGCGCGGCGACCGGCACATCGCCGAGATGGTCGGGCGGCTGACCTCGATCGACGCGCGCACCGTCGAGCAGCCCGTGAATCTCGACGACGGCGACGACGTGTTCTACTGGCCGTGGCTCTATGCGGTCGAGGTCGGATCGTGGGCGCTCACGGACGAGCAAGCGGCGAAGCTGCGCGAATATCTGTTGCGCGGCGGCTTCCTGATGGTCGACGACTTCCACGGCCCGGACGACTGGGAGATCTTCATGGAGAGCATGAAGCGCGTTTTCCCGGACCGGCCGATACAGGAGGTGCTGCCCGAGGACCCGATCTTCCACGTGCTCTACGACGTCGACGACCTGTCGCAGATCCCCGGCGCGCAGTTCCTGCAGACGGGCCGGACCTGGGAGTATGGCGGCATCACGCCGCATTGGCGCGCGATCTACGACGACGACGGCCGGATCATGGTCATGATCTGTCACAACATGGATCTCGGCGATGCCGTCGAGCATTCGGATACGCCCGAATATCCGGAGAACTACTCGGCGAGGGCGATGCGCGCGTTCATCAACTTCGTCGTCTATTCGATGACGCACTGACGCGCGCCTCGCACTGACGCGCGCCCCTGCTTCATCGTGGCACGCTTCGTGCACATACCGGCCTGCAATTCTTCTCGACAAGAAAGGCAGGTTGGATGATGAAACTTCTACGCAGCAAGGCCGCCTGGATCGCGGCTTCCTGGATTCTGTCCGGCTTCTGGCTCTACGGCTGCGAGTCGCAAGGCCCGTTCGAGGAAGCAGGCGAAGAGGCCGATCAGGCCGTCGACGAGGCCGAGGACGCGGTCGACGAGGCGCTCTAGCCAAGCGGCGGCGCGTCCGCGCCGCCGTCATATTTCCACACAATCTTCCATCCGCCGGGCCCATTCCGCCACCGGCGCGACCCTCGCCCACGCTTCAATGCGCTCCAGTGCCGACGAGGCACGCGGTAACCAAGGAGCGAAAAATGAACATGAAGCATCTGCTGGTGCTCGCGGTGGCGAGCGCGACCGCGACGACGGGCTGGACGGCGGAAAAGTCGCACGACGGGAAGCACGAGGCGATCGGGCTCGGCAGCGGCGCCGTCATCGGCGCGGCCGCCGGAGGTCCGGTCGGCTTCGTGCTCGGCGCAGCGTTCGGCGGCTGGCTCGGCGACCGCTTCGAGCGCGAGCAAACCAACCGCCTCGAGGCCGAGCAGAAGTACGCGGAGGCCCGCGCGGAGGCGGAGCAGCTCGAGAGCCTGTTGGCCCGTAACGAGCAGGAGCTCGCGCAGATCGCGGCTCGGCTCGAGACGGAGCGCCGCGCGCACGCACGCACGCTCGAGGAGGCGTTGAACCTTCAGGTGTACTTCCGCACGGAGAGCGCCGACGTCGAGCCGGGCGCTCAGGAGCGCCTCGCGCGCATCGGCGAGATCGTGCGCTCGATCGACGGCGCCGTCGTGCTGCTCGAGGGTCACGCCGACCCGCGCGGCGACGAGCAGTACAACGTCGCGCTGTCGCAGGCGCGCGCCGAATCCGTCCGGCAGATCTTCGTCGACGCCGGCGTGCCCGAGGACCGCATCGCGATCACCGCGGAAGGCGAGGCGAAGGCGTCCGCGTCGCTCGACGATCCGGATGCGCTCGCGCTCGATCGGCGGGTCGCGATCCGCATCGTCGGACCCGAACAGGAGCCGCGCGTCGCGCAGCGTGCCGCGCCTTGACGCTAATGCTCGCGCTGTCGGAGGCACGGTTTCCCGCTCCCGGCCACCGCGCCGGGAGCGGGGCTTCTTGCGCCGTGATCTACAGCGAATCGAGCAGCGCGACGAGCTTCTCGGCCGCGGACGACGAAGCTTGCGACGCATCGGTATCCGCGCGCGGCGCCGGGGTCTCCGTCGCGCCGCGCGGCACGACGATGACCGGGATCGGCGCGACGAAGCGGCGCAGCACCCCGGCGGTCTCGTCGGGCGTGACGGGCTGCTGCGGCGACTCGTCGACGACGATGCCCGCGATCGTCGCGCCGCGCGCCGTGAGCATGCCAGCCGCCGTCAGCGTGTGGCTCAGCGTGCCGAGATAGCTTCCCGCGACGAGCAGCGCGGGGATGTCGAGCTCGACGATCCAGTCGAGCACCGTGTGCCGGTCGTCGAGCGGCACCATCGTGCCGCCGATGCCCTCGATCAGCAGGACCGCGTCATCGGCCGCGGCCGCGCCGAGCTCCGCGCGGCAGCGCGCGATCAGCGCAGTCCAGTCGATCGGGCGGCCCTCGCGTGCGGACGCGATATCCGGGGACAACGGCGCGGCGAATCGCCACGGCGACACGCGGTCGAGCGCGGCGGCATCGATCGGCACGCCGAGCGACGACAGCAGGACGCCCGCGTCGGACCGCTCCGGCCGCTCGGCGTCGAACCCCGTCGCGATCGGCTTCAACGCGCGCACGCGCCTTCCGCGCGCGCGCAGCGCGCGGACGAGAAGGCTCGTGACGTAGGTCTTGCCGACGTCCGTGCCGGTCGCCGTGACGAAGAGCGCGGTCACCGGCGCGCCTCTCGCGTGCGCGGCGCCGCGCAGCGGACGGACGATCCGGCGACGGCGCCGCGGAGGGCCCGGTCGAGCGGTCTCATCGGGCGGCCGCAACGAGCGGCGCGACGGCCTCGGCCGCGGCGAGCACGTCCTCGGCCCGATGCGCCGCCGAGAACGCGAAGCGCAGGCGCGCCGTGCCCGGCGGCACGGTCGGCGGCCGGATCGCGGTGACGAGAAAACCCCGCCGCTCGAGCGCGTCGCTTGCGGCGAGCGCGCGCTCCGCGCTGCCGAGCACGATCGGGACGATCGCGCTCTGCGCGGGCGGCAGGCCGAGCGCGGCCGTGAAGCGCCGCGCATGCTCGAGCGCCGCCGTGCCGCGCTCCGGCTCCGCGGCGATGATGTCGAGCGCGGCGATCGCCGCGCCGACGACGCCGGGCGGCAGGCCGGTCGAGTAGACGAAGCTGCGCGCGCGATTGCGGATCAGCTCGGCGACCGGCTCGCTCGTGCAGAGGTAGCCGCCGTATGCACCGACGGCTTTCGACAGCGTGCCCATCTCGAGCGGCACATCGACCTTCGCGCCGAACGCATGCGCGGAGCCTCTGCCGCCGCCGATCACGCCGAGCGCGTGCGCGTCGTCGGTCATCAGCCACGCGTCGAAGCGGGCGGCGAGGGCGGCGAGCTCCGGCAGCGGTGCGAGGTCCCCGTCCATGCTGAAGACGCCCTCGGTCACGAGGACGCAGTGCCGATGCGCGCGGCGGAGCGCCGCGAGCCGCTCCTCCGCGTGCCCGACGTCGTTGTGCCTGAACGTCTCGACGCGTGCGCGGCTCAACGCGGCGCCCGCGAGCAGACACGAATGACAGAGCTCGTCCATCAGCACGAGATCGCGCGGGCCCGCGAGGACGGGCAGGATGCCGACGTTCGCGAGGTAGCCGCTGCCGAACACGACCGCCTGCGCGGTCCGCTTCAGCGCGGCGAGGCGCTCCTCGAGCGCCGCGTACAGCGGATGGTTGCCGGTCACGAGCCGGGCCGCGCCGGCGCCCGCGCCGTAGCGGCGCGTCGCGTCGATGCTCGCCGCGACGACGCGCGGGTCCGCGGCGAGTCCGAGGTAGTCGTTACACGAGAACGAGACGAGGCTCCGGTCGCCGCGCGCGGCGCGGGGCCATGCGCTGCGGTCCGTGACCTCGAGGCGGCGCCTCAAGCCCCGCGCGTCGAGCGCGCGGAGCTTCGCGGCGGCGAATGCATCGAGAGTCGCCGAGGTCACGTCGGTCTCCGGGGAAGGATGATGACCGATTGTCCGCGACTCGCCGAACACGAAAAAGGTGTCGGACAAAAATCGGGGTCAGAGCCCTTTTTTGTAGAAGTCGGGGTAGAAGTCGGGGTCGGCGACACGATTCAGGGTCCACGATCCACGAGTCGGGGTCAGAGCCTTCTTTATTTGATAGCTAATTGGGCTCGTTTATTTCATACGCAATTGGGCTCGGAGCCCCTCTCCCCAAGGAAAGGACTCGGGGAAAACGGGCTCTGATCCCATTTCTCTCGCCCCAACGTCGCCCTTTCCTTGGGACACAAATCGGGTCGGAAGCTTGGAAGCCCCTTTGGCGGAAAAGGGCTCTGACCCCGGTTTTCCCGACTCCGATGTTCAGCTGAAATGGGCTCTGACCCCGATTTTCCCCGGGGAAAAGGGCTCTGACCCCGATTTCCTTCAGTGCGCGACGCTGACGTTGCCGGTCGCGTCGCGGCCGGCCGAGACGCTGTCCTCGCGCTCGGCCGCCGCGCCGTCCCGGCGCGGCTCGGCCGGCGCGAGCGCGACCTCGAGCGCGTCCTCGACGTTCTCGAGCCAGACGAACTCGAGCTGCTCGCGCGCCTGCTCCGGGATGTCCTCGAAGTCCTTGCGGTTGCGGGCCGGCAGCATCACGCACTTGATGCCGGCGCGCAGCGCCGCGAGCACCTTCTCCTTGATGCCGCCGACCGGCAGCACGAGGCCGCGCAGGCTGATCTCGCCGGTCATCGCGACGTCGTCGCGGACCTTGCGCCCGGACAAGAGCGACGCGACCGACACGAACATCGCGACGCCCGCGCTCGGGCCGTCCTTCGGGATCGCGCCCGCCGGCACGTGGATGTGCAGGTCGTTCTCCTCGAGCACCGACTTGTCCGCGCCGAGCTCGTTCAACCGGTTCTTCGCGAGCGTCACGGCCGCCTGCGCGCTCTCCTTCATCACGTCGCCGAGCTGCCCGGTGAGGATCAGCTGACCCTTGCCCGGCACCTTGCTCGTCTCGATGAACAGGATGTCGCCGCCGACCGGCGTCCACGCGAGCCCCGTCGCGACGCCGGGCACGCTCGTCCTGAGCTTCGTCTCGCTCTCGAAACGCGGTGCGCCCAGGATCGATGCGATGTCGCCAGCATCGACGTGGATCGGCGTTTCCGCGCCCTCGGTGATCCTCATCGCGACGTTACGCAGCACGCTGCCGATCTCGCGCTCGAGATTGCGCACGCCCGACTCGCGCGTGTAGCCCTCGATGATCGTGCGGAGCGCGTCCTCGCTGATCGACGCTTGCTCGGGCTTCAAGCCGTTCGCCTTGAGCTGGCGATCGACGAGATAGCGCTTCGCGATCTCGAGCTTCTCGTCGGGCGTGTAGCCCGCGAGCTCGATGATCTCCATGCGGTCGCGCAGCGGCCTCGGGATGTTGTCGAGCACGTTCGCGGTCCCGATGAAGAACACCTTGCTCAGGTCGAACGCGACGTCGAGATAGTGATCGCGGAACGTCGAGTTCTGCTCCGGATCGAGCACCTCGAGCAGCGCGGACGACGGATCGCCGTGGAAGCCGACGCCGAGCTTGTCCATCTCG
>DASVCR010000040.1:0-28867 GCA_036381515.1 Gammaproteobacteria bacterium
CGCCCGGCGTCATGAACGTCGACTTCGAGGAGCGCATCGATTTCCGGCGCCTGCACCGCTATCGCTTGGCCCGTACGCGTCAAGCGCTCAAGAACTCCGACCTCGGTGCAGTGCTCACGTTCGACGCGAACAACATTCGCTACATGACGAGCACGAACATCGGCGAGTGGTCGCGCGACAAGATGTGCCGCTTCGCGCTGCTTGCCGGCGACGCGGAACCGCACCTGTGGGACTTCGGCTCCGCGGCCGCGCACCACCGGATCTATGCGCCGTGGCTTCCGAAGCCGCACTGCCACGCCGGCATGCTCGGCCTGCGCGGCGCGGTGCCGCCAGAGGCGGGCCTGATGCGCGAGGCCGCGAAGGAGATCAAGGCCATCCTCGAGGAAAACGGCGTCGCCGACCAGCCGCTCGGCGTCGACCTCGTCGAGCCGCCTATGCTGTTCGAGCTGCAGCGCGTCGGTCTCGACGTGCGGGACGGCCAGCAGGTCATGCTCGACGCGCGCGAGATCAAGAGCCGTGACGAGATCATGCTGCTCAACGTCGCGGCGTCGATGGTCGACGCCGTGTACCACATGATCTACGAGGAGCTTAAGCCCGGCGTCCGCGAGAACGATATCGTCGCGCGCGCGACGAAGATGCTGTTCGAGATGGGCTCGGACGACGTCGAGGCGATCAACGCAGTCGCCGGCGAGCGCTGCAGCCCGCATCCGCACAACTTCACGGACCGGCTGATCCGCCCGGGCGATCAGACCTTCTTCGACGTGATCCAGGCCTACATGGGCTACCGCACGTGCTACTACCGCACGATCAACGTCGGGCGTGCTAACGACGCGCAGCGCGACGCGTACAAGAAGGCCCGCGAGTGGATCGATGCGTCGATCGCGGCGATCAAGCCGGGCGTCGGCACCGACGAGGTCGCGAAGTGCTGGCCGAAGGCGGAGGAGTTCGGCTTCTCGAGCGAGATGGAGTGCTTCGGGCTGCAGTTCGGCCACGGCCTCGGCGTCGCGCTGCACGAGCGGCCGATCATCAGCCGGCTCGTGTCGCTCGACAATCCGATGGAGATCAAGGAAGGCATGGTATTCGCGCTCGAGACGTACTGCCCCGCGAAGGACGGCTTCTCGGCCGCCCGCATCGAGGAGGAAGTCGTCGTGACCGCGGACGGCTGCCGCGTGATCACGCTCTTCCCGGCCGAGGAGCTGCCGGTCGCGAACGCGTACTGACGAAAGGGATCAGCGGGAAATCGGGGGCAGAGCCCTTTTTCCGGCACTGCCAACCGACGATGGGCGAGACGATGCGGGAAGACGGGCTCCGCCCCCGGCTCCCGCATCGGTCCGGGGAGCGGAAAAAGGGCTCTGACCCCAATTTTCGGGGGAAAAGGGCTCCGACTGCTTCCCCCGCCCCGCTCCGACTACTTCAATAACAAGGCGACGAGCAGTGGATGCAACGACGATGAACACGGCGGCCTCCGTGCGAGAGCCGCGGCCGGCGCTCGACCGCGAGACGCGGCTCAAGCTCTATCGATGGATGGTCGAGTGCCGCTACCTCGAGAAGCGCGCGTACGACCTGTTCATGCAGAACCTCATCAAGGGCACGAGCCACCTCGGGCTCGGCCAGGAGGCGGTCGCCGCAGGCTTCGGCGTCGCGATGCGGCCGGACGACTACACGTTCTGCACGTATCGCGGCCATAACCACACGCTCGTGCGCGGCGTCTCGATGACGAAGATCCTCGGCGAGCTGATGGGCAACTCGTCGGGCCTGATGCGCGGCAAGGGCGGCTCGATGCACCTGACGAGCGTCGAGCACAACATGATGGGCTCGTACGCGATCGTCGGCGCGCACCTGACGATCGCGGCCGGCGCCGCGTGGTCCGCGCAGTACCGCGGCACCGATCAGGTCGCGGTCTGCTTCTTCGGCGACGGCACGACGAACATCGGCGCGTTCCACGAGGCTCTGAACCTCGCCGTCGTCTGGAAGCTGCCGGTCGTCTTCGTCTGCGAGAACAACCGCTACATGGAGTACACGGCGATCCACGAGGTCACTGCGGTCGAGCACCCTGCCGCGGACCGCGCGAGCGCGTACGGGCTCGAGCCGATCCTGATCGACGGCAACGACGTCGACGTCGTCTACCAGACCGCGATGCGCGCGCTCGACGTCGCGCGGCGAGGCGGCGGCCCGAGCCTGATCGAGGCCGAGACCTACCGCCACGGCGGCCACTCGCGCGCCGATCCGGGCAAGTACCGGCCGGACGAGGAGGTCAAGGAGTGGCTCGGCAAGGACCCGATCCCGCGCTATCGCAAGCGGCTCCTCGATCTCGGCATACCGGAAGATGCGCTCGCGACGATCGAGGCCGACGCGCAGAGGAAGATCGACGAGGCGACGGAGGCAGCGCGCAACGCGCCGCCGTCGGACGAGAGCATCGCTTTTCAGGACGTCTGGGCGGACGGAGGTGCCGCATGGCGGAATTGACCTATCGCGAGGCCGTCGCGGCGGGCATCGCGCAGGAGATGCGCCGCGATCCGTCCGTCGTGTTCCTCGGCGAGGACGTCGCCCGCGCGGGCGGCGTGTTCAAGGCGACGGTCGGTCTTCTCGACGAGTTCGGCCCCGAGCGCGTGCGCGACACGCCGATCTCGGAGCAGGCAATCCTCGGCGCCGCGATGGGCGCCGCGATGACGGGCCTGCGCCCGATCGCCGAGATCATGTTCTCGGACTTCTTCGCCGTCTGCTGGGACATCGTCGCGAACGAGATCGCGAAGACGCGCTACATGACCGACGGTCAGGTGAAGCTGCCGCTCGTGATCCGCTCGGGCAACGGCGGCGGCTCGCGGTTCGGCGCGCAGCACTCGCAGAGCGTCGAGAACTGGGCGATGGCGATTCCGGGCCTCAAAGTCGTCGCGCCGTCGTCGCCGGCGGACGTCAAGGGGCTGCTCGCGGCGTCGATCCGTGACGAGGACCCGGTCCTGTTCTTCGAGCAGAAGTCGCTGTACGCGACGAAGGGCGAAGTGCCCGACGGCGAGCACGTCGTGCCGCTCGGGCAGGCGAACGTGCTCAGGCGCGGCGACGACGTGACGATCTGCGCGCTCGCGCTGATGGTCCCGAGGGCGATGCAGGCGGCGAAGATCCTCGAGGAGCAGCACGGCATCTCTGCGACGGTCGTCGACGTCCGCTCGCTGGTGCCGCTCGACACGCAGACGATCCTGACCGAGGTCGCCCGCACCGGCCGCCTCGTGACCGTCGAGGAGAACCCGCGGCTCTGCGGCTGGGGCGCGGAGATCGCGTCGATCGTCGCCGAGGAGCTCTTCTGGGACCTCGACGGCCCGATCGTGCGCGTCACGACGCCGCACGTCCCGCTTTCCGCGGCGAACAACCTGGAAGATGCGCAGATCCCGAGCGCGGACAAGATCGTCGCGCGGGTCAGGGAGCTCGTGGACTAGACGCGCACCCGCGGGTGGCAGGGGCACCCGCGGATCGCCGCAAGCGCCTCGGACGCGCGTTCGCGGCGGCCGCGAGATCGACAGAAGAACAAATCGAGGTGGTAGAGCTCGATGGACGTATTGATGCCGCAACTCGGTGAGACGGTCACCGAGGGAACCGTCGCGAACTGGCACAAGCAGGTCGGTGATCGGGTCGAGGCCGACGAGATCCTTCTGGACGTCGAGACGGACAAGGTCTCGATGGAGATTCCGTCCCCTGGCAGCGGCACGCTCGCGAAGATCCTCGTCCAGGCCGGCGAGACCGTGCCGGTCGGCACGGTGCTCGCGGTCGTCGAGGTCGCGGGCGAGGCGGCGGGCGCCTCGGCGCGCGGCGCGGCCTCGTCCGCCCCGGCGGCCTCGCGCAGCGCAGGCGCCGGCGGCAATGGCTCGACGGCCGTCGCCGCGAGCGAAGCCCCGACGATCGCGGCGGCCGCGGCGACGCGGCCCGGGCGCGCCTCGGCCCGTGCCGTCGGACGCCGGGCCGGGGAGCGGCTGTCGCCCGCGGTCCGCAGGCTCGCGGCCGAGCACGATCTCGAGCTCGGCCGGATCGAGGGAACCGGGCGCAACGGCCGCATCACGCGGCGGGACGTGATCCGCTATCTGCAGAATCCTCCGGCCGCGCGCGGCGCGCCCGCGGGCCGCGGCGCCGCGGAGGCCGCCGCCGACGCGCGCGCCGCGGTCGCCCGGCCTTCGGGCGGCGTCGTGCCGTTCACGCGCATCCGCAAGCTGACCGCCGAGCACATGGTGCGCTCGAAGGCGACGAGCCCGCACGTGCTCCAGGCCGTCGAGGTCGACTTCGCGAACGTCGACCTCGTCCGCCGGCAAGTACGCGACGCGTGGAAAGGCCGGCGCGGCTACTCGCTGACCTATCTGCCGTTCATCGCGAGCGCGGTCTGCGAAGCGCTCGCCGAGTTTCCGAACCTGAACGCGAGCGTCGAGGGCGACGCCCTCGTGCTGCACCCGCACGTGAATCTCGCGATCGCCGTCGACCTCGGACCGGAGGGCCTCGTCGCGCCGGTGATCCGGCAGGCCGAGACGCTCTCGGTCGCGGAGCTCGCGGAGGCGATCCAGGACGTCGCCGGCCGCGCGCGTCAGGGCCGCCTCAAGCCGGACGATCTCGCGAGCGGCACGTATACGATCTCGAACAACGGCTCGTTCGGCACGCTGATCACCGCACCGATCATCAACCAGCCGCAGGTCGCGATCCTGTCGACCGACGGCGTGCGCAAGAAGCCGATCGTGATCGAGGCGCCCGAGGGCGATTCGATCGCGATCCGGCCCGTAGGCATCCTCGCGCAGTCGTTCGACCATCGGGCGGTCGACGGCGCATACTCGGGGGCGTTCCTCGCGCGCGTCAAGAAGCTCCTCGAGCAGAGGCGCTGGAGCGTCGACGTCTGAAAATCGTGTCAGACACGTTTTTCCGAGGAAAAACGTGTCTGACACGATTTTCGTCGCAGGCAAAAAGGGGCCGCGCTGCAATCGCAGGCGGCCCCCGGGCTGCGACGGACCTTGCTTCTTAGAACTCCATGTTCAGGTTCAGCCGGTACGAGCGTCCCATGCCGCTGAAGAAGCGCTGGTTGATGCCGCCGATGCTGCCGCCGGACCAGAAGTCGGGCTGACGATCGAACACGTTGTCCACGACGAGACCAACCCGGAAGCTCTGGAAGCGCGACGGCGCAAACCGCGACTGCGCAAAGTCGTAGTTGAACGTCGCGTTCCACGTCGTCCAGCTCGGCAGCGTGTTGATGTCCATCGTGTACCAGAGCTCCGGCCCCCAGCGGGGATCCTCCGGGCCGACCCACAGCGTCGACACCTTGCCTTCGCCGATATAGCGCGCCTGAGCCGTGACGGAGAACGGACCCTTGCGGTAAGTGCCGTACAGGTTCGCAGACCACTCCGGCGTCGCGGTGTAGTTCGCGAAGACGTTCCCGCCCGAGTACAGTCCGCCGGTCTGGCCGACGACGTCCTGCCGCTCGTTGCACCTCGTCTCGGTCGGCGAGACACGCGTAGTGTCGGTGCACACCATCTGCTCGATCGTGTACGTGCCGAGGAGGCGGATGCTGTAGCTGCCACCCCGGCGCAGCTGCTTGCGATAACTCGCCGAGAGATCGATCGCCTTCGTCCAGAACGCCTCGCTGTTCTCCTGCGTCGTCGTGATCGACAGGATGTCGCTGCGCGGGTTGTTCGGCTCCTCGAGCGTCGGCGGGCCGAACTCGATCAGACCGCAGTAGTACGGATCGTCATAGACGTAGCAGCGGAAGATCGTGTACGGCAGGTTGTCCTCGTTCTCGGGGTCCGAGCCCGTCGCGTACGAGATACCGCCCTTGATGTAGGTCTCGACGTAGTCTGCGGCGAACTGCAGACCGCTGCCGATACCGCCCGGCGTGATCACGAAGCCGAACGTCTCCGTCCGCGACTCCTCGTTCTGCAGGTTCGGATTCGCGCCGATGATCGTATCCCACGTGTCGCCGTTCAGATTGACCGTCCGCCACGGATTCTGCGAGAAGTTGAAGTAGCCGCCGCCTTGGAACGTCTGCCGGTAGAAGAGCTCGCGCGGCGCCGGCGAACGGATGTCGGCCGAGCGGGTGGACCGAATGCGCAGCCAGTTCGTAGGATCCCAGACGAACGACGTTTTCCACGTCGTCGAGTAGCGATCCACGTCGAGACTCTCGGTCGAATCCTCGCGGAACGTCGTGTTGCGCGACCGGCGATTCGACAGGTTGATCATCATGTACTGCGCGGCCGGCTTGTCCCGCAGCAGCGGCATCTCGAACTCGGCGAAGATGTCCCCGACCTCGACGCCGCCCGTCCACGGGTCGCCGTACTGCGCGGAGAAGTCCGTCCGGACGTAGTTGTTCGGGTCACCGCCCACCTGGTTGTCCGTCAGGTCCTCGCGCCAGTCGATGCCGGTCGCGATCCGCGCGGGGCCCGCGCCGATGCCGTCGAACAGCGTGCCGGAGACCGTGCCGGAGAGCACGCGCTGCGTCGTGTACGTGAACTCGATCAGATCGTCGTACGCGTACGCGATCGCCTCTGGCGACGCGGCATGACCGAACGGGTTCAGCGGCACGCAGCCCGCGCGCAGCGCGTCCACCCTCTCCATCGCCTGCTCCGCCGTCGGCGCCGTCCCGCTGAACGAGCCCTGGAAGAAGTTCCGCCAGGAGTTGCGCCGCTGCTCGCCGACCGCATCGAGCGCATTGACGCGGCAGACGATCTGCCCCTGAACCGGATCGAAGTACGCGTCCTCCGCCATGTCGTACCGGAAGCGCGTCTGGTTGTTCTGCAGCAGCTGGTAGCGGTCCGTCTCGCCGTACTGGAAGTACGTATCCCACGTCCACCGGTCGCTGCCGAACATCCCGCCGTTCGCGCCGATCACGAAACGCAGCATCTCCGTCTCGGTCTTCACGCGCCGGTCGAGCTGATCGGTCCAATCCTTGTGCACCTCCGTACCGGGCGACGCCAGGAACACTTGGCCGTTCACGGTGCAGGTGCTCTGCCGATCCAGCATCGCCTGGCGGGCCGTGTCGTCCAGCAGCGTGAGGAAGCCGTTGTCGGCGTAGATGCAGTGCGTCGTCGAGTTGAAGCCCGGCCGCTCCTGGAACGTCTCGCCGTTGTTCCGGTTGAAGCCGAGCTCCGCGTTGACGGACAGCCGGTCGTTGAAGTCGTAATTGAACCGCGCGTAGAAGTTGTTGCGGACCGAGCCGTTCCGGAGCGGATATCCCTTCGTGTACAGCGCGCCTTCGCCGCCGACGACCCGCTCGCCGGGATCGGCGTACGCGGCCTGCCGATAAGCGCCAACGAGACCGTCCGCCTCGGTGTTGTACGGAATCACGCTCCGGCCGTCCGGCGTGAACTCGAGGAACTCGCCGTTGAACGGATCGTCCGGGTTATCGTTGTACGTATGCAGCGAGCCGTACGGGCTCGTATGCAGATAGCGGACGCCGTCCGTGATGTGATACCGCGGCCAGCCCATGCCTGGATACTTGACGTTGTCCGGTGCGATCGGCGGCAGCTCGGTCGCCGTCGAAAGGTTGATCGGCGGGGCCTGACCGGCGTTGATCGCGTTATCGAGCCAGTTGAAGCTGCGCGCACACCAGTCGCGCGCGGTCGAGCAGTCCCGGATCGGATCGACCGTCTGGTGCTCGTAGCCGATCACGAGGTGCCCGCGTCCCTCCTCGAGGAACCTCATGCCGTTCGCGAGGCTGAACGTGTACTGATTGCCGTCGCCCGCATCGGTCTGATAGAAGCCCGCGTCGACGCGCGTGCCCTCGAAGCGGGTATCGATGATGATGTTCACGACGCCGGCCATCGCGTCGGTGCCGTACGTCGCGCCGTTGCCGCCCGTCGCGGTCTCGACCCGGCCGACCAGCACCGACGGGATCATGCCGAGATCGACGCCGCCGCCGTTCGTCGTCGGCGGCATGCGCCGACCGTTCACGAGCGTCAGCGTCCGCGTGCCGAACCCCGTGTTCATGCCGCGCAGGTTCGCGAGCGTGGCGCCGACGAAGAATGCGCCGTCGCCGACCGTGTCGAGCGACGCGCTGTACACGTTCGAAGTGATTTGACCGAGAATGTCGCCGACGCTGACGAGGCCGAGGGCGTCGATGTCCTCACGGTCCATCGTCGCGACGGGGTTCGGGGTCGTGAAGTCGTTGCGCGGAATTCGTGTGCCGGTGACGACCAGCTCTTCGACGTCCCGGTCGCCCTCCTCCTGCTGCTGAGCGTTGGCAGCCCCGCCCACGCACATTGTCGAAACGGCCGACGCGAGGACAGTCCAACGCGCCTTGCGTAAGGACGCACGCCTTTGCATCTGATTGTCTCCTCCCAAAGAACAAAGCCCGACCTACCCAGAACTCCCGCGACCTGGATCTTGTAATGTTGCGGCCGCGAGATAGTCGGATTCCGGAGTGTGACATCCGGCGCTACGTGTTACAAGCTCCGCAACGCTTCTGTTTCTGGAGTTGCTTTTTGCCTCCATGTCAGCGGTTGTTTTTTAATGTGACTTCGATCGATGTTGCTGAAGTGATCCATTGAATTCCGCGCATTCCAGATGCTATTATTTTTTGTAATATTTGTACAACGAAGCTTTTTCGAAAGCTTGTATCATCGCGACATCCCTCCGATCGCGATGCCCGACGCCCGCATTACAACGCATCGGCGCCGCTTCCGGCCGCAGGCCTCCTTTCCGGTTTGCGCAGAGCGCCTGGGAAAAGCCCCCGTGGACACGCTTGACATCACACGATCGCTCTGGCTGAGTGACTCGGGACGGAGGCCCTGCCTGCCTGACAGGAGCCGATTGGTGAAATTCATCCAGTTCGCCGCCCTAGCCCTGGCTGGATGCGCCGCCGCGCCTGAAACGATTCAGCATCCGCAAGCGACCGCAGCGTCAGCCGTTTCCGAATCCGGAGCACCCGCTTCGGAAAACATCGAGGTCACCGCCGTCGTGGAGCTGACCTCCCGACAGGCCCCGGCCGCCGAGCCGTGCCGACGGGGTATGGTCACGGGCACCCGTATCGCTCGGGTGCAATGCGAGCAGGACGTCCCCGAGAGCCAGCGCCTTCTGGACGAGGCGATGGTCCGCTCCGAGATCGACTACGCGCGCGAGATGGCGATGCTCGAAGAGCAAAGAAGAGCGGAGGAAGCAGCCGCGCTGCGGCAAATGCAGATGCAAACCGGCGGCCGCCGCTAGCGGCGGCAGGTGCTCGAGCCCGCGCTGTCGACCGTGATGCTCGACGAGCTCGACGTTGACCGGCTGCGGCGCTCCCCGCCGATCCGCCGGCCGCCGTCGTTCGAGCCCTGCATGGTCGGCCCAAACCAGCAACCGTCCCGTCTCAGAGCCCCTTGTCGGTCTGCACCAGCATCCATAGTTTCTCGGTCTTGGGATTTCCCTGCATCGAGCACTCATCCCGCGGTATCTGTGCTAAGGTTCCGCTGACCGATCTGCATGGGGGACAGGCACATGCGCGTCACAATAACATCGACGATGGCAGCTCTCGCATTTCTCGCCGCAGATTTCACGATGGCCCAATCGCAGCTGAACCGGCGTCAGGAGCGCGAGCTGATGGAGCTTTTCGCCGAGATCGGAGCGAGCTGTGAACGTATCAGCCGGACGCAAGCCATCGGGCAGCTGGACAATCGAGACACCTTGATGGCCGTCGCGTGCACGAGCGGTGAACAGTACGTCATCCTGCTCGATCGACGGGCGCGAATGAGCTTCTACTCGACCTGCGAGGCGCTGGCCGAGGCGAACAACAACCTGATCCGCTGCTTTACGTAATCGCACGGAGACGCTGCGCCTCCTCGCGAGGCGCAGCGGTGGCCTCCCCTGAACGCCGTCCGACGAATCCGCCGATCCGCGCCCCGTCAGGTTTCCGCTGACGCCGCTCCCCGACCGGTTTCGTTCCGCCCTTCGCTCGCGCTTTATTCCGGTGGAGCGACATCAGCTCCTGCCGTAGCTGCCCGATGGCGAGACCTTCTCTGGATTCCCACTATTTTTCTTTTGCATACAAGACTCTTTCGCACATAGAATATCGTCTTGTCATCGCGACGATACAGTGCGACACTCGGCCTGGTCTCCGCCCGGCGTGTAGCAAACACACCACTACTACATGCACCGCCGGACAGAAGCGCCGACAGGGGAAATCAGTAGGGGAGGTCCTGATGTCAACCACGCATAAGCACATGCCCGGTCTCCGCAGGAACGCGCTCGCGTCAGCGCTCGCAACCGTTCTCTGCACGAGTAGCTTAGGTGTCGCTTACGCCCAGAACGACGAGGACGACGAGGCACGTGACGAGAACCTCGAGGAGCTCATCGTCACCGGCACCCGAATTCGTCGCGACGAGTTTACGTCGCCGAACGCGATGAGCGTGATCAGCGGCGACGACATGCGCGACCTCGGTATCACCAGCGTCGCGGACATGATCGCTCAAATGCCGAACAACGTTGCAAGCGTGACGCCCGAAACGATGGGCGACAGCGCCTTCTTCGTCGGCTCGACCTTTGCCAACCTGCGGGGTCTCAACACGTTCTTCGGCACGCGCACGCTTACGCTGGTCGACTCAAAGCGCTTCGTCGCAACGAACAACGGCGGCGGCGTCGACCTCAACTTCATTCCGTCCGCGCTCGTCGGACGCATCGAAACCGTCACCGGCGGCGCCTCCGCATCTTACGGCTCGGATGCTCTGGCCGGTGTCGTCAACGTCATTCTCGATCGGAATCTCGAAGGCACGAGGATCGAGCTCGGCTACAAGGAAACCAGCGAAGGCGACGGCGACGAGTTCAACTTCAGCCTCGCGAGCGGGTTCAGCGTGCTCGATGGGCGAGGCCAGGTCACCTTCGGCATCGACCACACGGATCAAAAAGGCATCGACGACTGCACGACGCGCGACTTCTGCAGGGCGAGCCGCGGCATCATTCAGAACGGCGCAGCAACGGCCCCGTTCTTCCAGCCCCCTCCGCCCCCGTACTCGGTCAGGAACTCGAACGTTACCGAGATCGGCCAGCCCCAGTACATCATCAGCGAGGGACTGCGTTACGCGGTCGTGCCCCAGGGTGTGCTCTGGTCGACGGGCTCCGTCAATACGCAGTACATGTTCAATGATGCGGGAAACGACGTCATCCAGCTATATCAGGATCTGACACCCGAGCAGATCGAAGTCATCCTCAACGAGGGCGTTACCGGCGATACGCCGTACGGTACCGGCAATCTGACCTATGCCGGCATCCCGATGCTGCCGAACATGGTCCGCGACAACTTCTATGGCCGCTTCGCCTACGAGCTCGAAGGCGGCATCGAGCTGACGGCGGAAGTCTCCTACGGCGACACGGACAGCCGCACCGAGCAGGATTCGACGCGTCAGTCGCTCGGGCCCTTCATCGACCTGTACGAGGACAACGCCTTCGTGCAGCTCGGCAGCCCCGCCCTTCAGGCGGCCATCGCGGAGCGCGTCTCCCGGGTCACGCCCGGTACCTTCAATGGCTGCTTCAACGCGCCGTATCTCGGCGGCTCCTTCCAGAATCCTTTTGGAACGCCGGCCGACGGCTACGACTGCATCAGGGTCACGAAAGACTGGAGCGGGCAGCTCGACAGGGTCAATACGACGAACACGTCCGTGCAGCGCGTCGTGCTCGGCGCCAACGGCGAGCTCACGGACAACTGGAGCTTCGATACGTACTTCCAGTACGGCTTTACGGATCGCAAGCAGAACATCACCGACTGGCCCTCGTCGAACCGCGCACAGATGGCGCTCGATGCCGTGATCGACTCGAACACCGGCGAGCCGGTCTGCCGCGTGCTGGAAAGCGGCGCCATGGGCGAGGCCAATCGCCAGAAGTGGCTGACCTACTTCGAGGATGCGCTTCAGGAGAGGGCGCACGAAGCCCCGCTCTACCTCGAAAGCCTGAGCGCCGGGTGTGCGCCGCTCAATCCGTTCGGTTTCGCGATGAGCCCGGAGGCGCGCGCCTACGCCTTCCCGAACATCGTCGAGGGCAGCGAGATCACGCAACGCGTGCTGTCGACGACGTTCTCCGGGCAGGTGTGGGACGGCATCGGCGCCGGCGCACTGCAGATGGCCGCCGGCATCGACGCTCGCGAGGAAACGACGCGCAACTACACGGGTGACGACCCGATCACGGCGCGGGACTTCTTCCTGAACTACGGCGACGCCTGGGCGGGACGCTCGACGACGAACGAGCTGTTCGCCGAGTTCGAGCTGCCGTTGCTCAGGGACAAGCCGGCCGCGGACTACCTGATGATCAATCTCGCCGATCGCCGCTCACAGAACAAGACGGAGAGGCTATCCGGCGATCCGCTGAGCGTCACGCGCTACCAGAGGTCGTGGAAAGCCTCGATGGTGTGGCAGCCGCTCGAAATCATGCGAATCCGGCTCACCCGCTCGACCGATACGCGTGCACCGGCGCCGCGCGAGCTTTATCAGAGTAATACCGCAGCGGCGGTCGCGGGCGGTGCGGCCGAGATCCAGAATCCGTTCAGGGACAACCTGCCGGAACCGGGTGACGAGCGGTACGACGAGTATCAAAGCGTAGTCGGCGGCAACTCCAGGCTGGAGCAGGAGACGTCCATCAGTGAGACGATAGGAATCGTGTTCACGCCGCAGGGCGCGCTCCGGGGTCTGCAGGCATCGGTCGACTATTACGAGACGACCGTGAAAGGCGGCATCGAGAACGTATCCGTCAACCAGACGCTGAGCCGCTGCTACTTCGAAATCACAAACAACATTCCCGATCCGGAGTATTGCGCGAACATCGAGTTCGGGCCGGAGGATCCGCGCTTCCCCGGAAACCCGTACTCGAATGTCGTCAGGGTCGCATCGAGTCAGGAGAACGTCGCTCCATACTGGAACCGCGGCGTCGACTACTCGGTCAGCTACTTCAGGCAGCTCTCCGGGGGCGGCACGTTCTCCGTGCGCATGCTGGCTACTCGCTTCCTCGAGCAGAGCGTCGACCTCGGCGGCTACTTCCCGCGCATGAACGTGGCAGGACAAACGGGCAGCAACGGCCTAGGCAGCATCTTCGGAGGCTTCGGAATCAACTTCAGCCCGACACCCGATGTGAGCGGCAATCTGTTCTTCACGTATGCGAAGAATGCATTCTCGATCACGACTCAGGTGCGGTACGTCGGCAGCGGACGGCTCAACAACCAGGACGGCTGGATCGGGCCGGGGGAATTCGGGCAGTACGTGGACCCAGCAACCGGAGAGGTCGTGGGGCCGTTCGAGTACTCGTGGGACCGCGACCGCACCGTGTCGGATCCGGATCTGCCGAGCTGGGCGACCATGAACCTCAACTTCTCCTACGACTTCGCACGGTCGCCCTTTGCGCCGAGGGCATTCGACGGCCTGTCCGCGTTCGTGAATATCGAGAACGTCGGCGACCGCGTGCCTGACTTCTTCTCGGGGAACGGGCCTGGAGGCGTCAATACCACGTTCTTCAGCGGCCTCGGAAGACAGATCCGTCTCGGCATGCGGATGGAGTTTTAGTCGCCCGAGCGTCCTAGCAAGGCCGCTCTTCATCGGGCCGCGTCCGACGACGGGCGCGGCCCCTTCTTTTGCAGGGCACCCAAGCGGGAGCTGCCGTGTCGGTTCAGCCCGGCTCGGGCTCGGCCGAGCCGTCGTCGAGCACCGCCCCTTGCTCGAACGCGCACCCAAGCCGTCGACTCCCGACCGTGCGGCTATAATCGGGCTCTCAGCACGCCACTCGAGGGACACTAAAAATGAGCATGCCGGAACGCGCCGTCGCCCCCGACACCGAGATTCAGGACCTCGTCGCCAAAGCTCGCGTCGCGCAGGCCGCGTTCGAGGCGTTCTCGCAAGAGCAGGTGGACGCAATCGTCCGCGAGATCGGCAAGTACGTGTACGACAACGCGGAGATGCTCGCGCGCATGGCGGTCGACGAGACCGGCATCGGCGACTACGACGACAAGGTATTGAAAAACAAAGGAAAAGCGCGCGTCATCTGGAACAACCTGAAGGGCAAGAAGTCCCGCGGGATCATCGGCGAGGAGCCGGAGAACAACCTCGTGCTCGTCGCGAAGCCGATGGGCGTCGTCGCGTCGGTCACTCCGGTCACGAACCCGATCGTGACCCCGATGTGTAACGCGATGTTCGCTTTGAAGACCGGGAACGCGGTGATCTTCGCGCCGCACCCGAAGGCGCAGCGCTGCACGCGGCACCTGACGCAGGAGTTCATGCGGATCGTGAAGGCGCACGGCGGCCCGGACAATCTCGTGCAGATGGTCGAGAACGGGTCCGTCGAGAAGACGCAGGAGCTGATGCGGGCTGCGGACGTGGTCGTCGCGACCGGCGGCGGCGCGATGGTCAAGTCGGCGTACTCGTCGGGCAAGCCGTCGTACGGCGTCGGCGCCGGCAACGTGCCGGTCATCATCGACCGGGACGTCGACCTCAAGGAGGCCGTCGAGAAGATCGTCACCGGCGCGTCGTTCGACAACGGCATCATCTGCTCGCACGAGCAGTTCGTGTTCGCGCCCGATGAGCGCTACGAGGACACGCTCGCCGCGTTCGCGGCGACCGGCAAGGTCTGGTACACCGACGACGAGGCGCAGGTCCAGAAGCTGCGGGACCTCGTCTTCCCGAACGGGCACCTGAACAAGGACGTCGTCGGCAAGCCCGCTCCGGAGATCGCCCGGATGGTCGGGATCGACGTGCCGAGCTCGACGCGGCTGATCCTCGTGCCCGCGAAGGGCGCGGGGACCGAGGACGTGCTCGCGAAGGAAAAGCTGTGCCCCGTCGTCGCGATCCTCCGCTACAAGGATTTCACGGAGGCGGTCGAGAAGGCGAAGGCGAACCTGCTCGTCGAAGGGGCCGGCCATTCCGCGGCGGTCCACTCGAACAACGAGGAGCACATTCGCAGCGCCGGCGTCGCGCTCCCGGTCAGCCGCCTCGTCGTCAACCAGCCGAGCTCGCTGACGGCGGGCGGCTCGCTGACGAACGGCTTCGCGCCGACGACGACGCTCGGTTGCGGCTCGTGGGGCGGCAACTCGATTTCGGAGAACCTCGACTACAAGCACCTGATGAACGTGTCGCGCATCGGCAAGGTGATCACCGGGAAGAAGGTGCCGACGGACGACGAGATCTGGGCGAGCTGAGGCCTCTCGGGCAAGATTCAGCGTCACGGCGCATGCCGTCGCCGCCCGACTCGGGGAGAGGGGCCCACGGCCCCTCTTCGGAGGAGCACGGCGTCGAATCGGCACACGACGCCGGGAAAAAGTGGTAATCTTGCCGGCCTTCAGCGGTCGCGGCCGAGCCGCGGCATCTGCCGGCGCCTGCGCGCCGGCCGCGCTACAATGACGACGATCGTCGCGGACGGGCAACGCCCGCCGATGGCAGATCGACCACGACGCGCCCGTAGCTCAGCTGGATAGAGCATCGGCCTACGAAGCCGGGGGTCGGGAGTTCGAATCTCTCCGGGCGCGCCAGCTTTTTACACGCTTAGTCGGAAGTTGTTGCCGGCGCAGTAAGGCGATTCGCCGCTGGAGCGGCGGATTTCTGCACTGAATCAGCAATAACTTCAGGCTAACGCTAACGACACCCGATCAAGTGGCATCACCAGGCTTCGGCGGACAGGCGCCTACGACGCAGGCGCGGCGACCCGACCGTGTCGCTATGGCGGGGAGAGACCAACAGAAAGATCGCAGCTCTCAGCGCAGGCGAGAGCACGCCCGGAGGGATGCGTGCGTACGTCATCCTCCGAATGTCACGTGATCTCCAGATCATTGGGATACCGACGCCAGCGCTCGTAGTCCTCTTCACTACAAGCGTCGGACTCTTCCTTCGTCGAGTACCGAGCATTCCACGCGGTATTGACATGATGATAGAGGTGCATCATGTCGACCGTGTATGCCCCGATGTCGTAGTCGGGGTCGTCCTCGATCTCCTGAATCAACGTCCGGATGGACTCGGCCGCTTCCCGTAGCTGGAAGAGGATGTACGCCTTGTTCAATTGCTTCATGGCTTCCCACCGGCGCAGCAGGGCCTCGCCAAACCGCTCTCAACGGAACAGCGTCGCGTCCGAATGCGCGTCGACGTACCGATCGACGTACCGCCGATAGAGCCGGGCCGCGCGCCTCGTCCATTCGCCTCCGCCCGTCGGAAAACGCACTTCCCTACCGTCCGACAGCCGGACGCTCGCGACCGGCATCACCTCGCGCGTCGCGCTCGTCAGGAAGCACTCGGTCGCGCGCGCGACGTCGGCTTCGCCGATCTCGCGCTCGTGGGTCTCGACGCCGTCGTCGCGGAACGCCGCATGGACCGCGGCCTTCGTAAGGCCCTTCAGATTCCGCGCCGTCTGGGACGGCGTCACCACGTCGCCGTCGATCACGAAAAAAACGTTGGCGTTCGACGCTTCCGTGACGAGCCCCGCGTCGTCGAGCATCAGGCAGTCGTCCGCGCCGAGCCTGCGCGCTTCGATCAGCCCGAGCACGTTGTTCAGATAGTTGCCGCCCTTGATGTTCGGATCGAGCGCGTTGCCCGCGTTGCGGCGGACGCCCGGCACGGCGAGCCGCACGCCTCGCTCGTAGTAAATCGCGTTCCAGCTCGGCACGGGCTTCACGATGATCACGCAGCTCGGCGCGAGGCGCGGATCGGGGTAGAGGTCGATCTCGCCGACGCCGCGCGTCACGGTATATCGGACGTACACGTCCGTGCGGGACTCCGGTGCGCCGGTCGCCGCGACGGTCTCCTTGATGCGCCGCGTCAGCTCCTCGAGCGTGAGCCCGAGATCGAGGTGGATCAGCGATGCCGAGTTGCAGAAGCGCGCCCAATGCTCCTCGTAGAACAGCGGCACACCGCGATACGTGCGGAATACCTCGTAGACGGAATCGCCGTACAGGAAGCCGCGGTCGAGAACCGGAATGCGAGCGTCCTCGGTCGGCGTAATCACGCCGTCGACGCTGGTCATGCTGCGCATGTAAAAGGCTCCGTTCAGAACTCGCCGATATAGCGTCGCTCGAGTCGGGAGCCGAGGCGAGTCAGGATCTCGTAGCCGATCGTGTCCGCGGCCGCCGCGACATCGTCGAGGGTCACGGCGCCGCCGATCAGGTCGATGTAATCGCCGGGCCGGATCGCGTCCGCGGGCACGGCGGAGACATCGACGCACGTCAGGTCCATCGACACGCGGCCGACGACCGGCACGCGAATGCCTTCGAACGACGCGTCGCAGCGATTGCCGACGGCACGCGGGTACCCGTCCGCGTAGCCGACGGCGCACACGGCGAGCCGGCACGGCGGCCGCACAGCGTGCGTCGCGCCGTAGCCGACCGTGCCGACGCTCGCGACGTCGCGAAGCTGCACGATCCTCGCGCGCAGCGTCACGACGGGCTCGACCGGACACGCGCGGTTCGAGAACGGATTGCCGCCGTAGAGGCCGATGCCCGCGCGCACGAGGTCGCCGCGGTGCCTCGCGTCGAGGAAGATCCCGGCGGACGCGCCGATCGACGTCGGCGCCGGCGGAAGCATCCGGCGCAGGCGCTCGAACGCGACGAGCTGCGCGTCGTTCAGCGCGTGCGCGGGTGCGTCCGCGCACGCGAGATGCGTCATCACGTACTCGACGTCGATCCCGGCGAGGCGCGCCGGCTCGTCGGCGAGCCACCGGACCTCGGCCTCGGCGAGCCCGAGCCGGTTGATTCCGGTGTCGACGTGCAGCACGGCGGGCCCGCCGCCTGCCTCCGCCCAGCACGTGACCTGATCGAGTGAGTTCAGCACCGGCGTCAGGCGCGCCGCATGGAGCGCGGCAGCCGCGCCGCGCGGTGCGCCCTCGAGCACGTAGATCACCGCATCGGGCAGCAGCCGGCGCAGCTCGCGGCCCTCGTCGATCGTCGCCACGAAGAAGCGCCTGCAGCCCTCGAGCGCGAGCCGGGCCGCGACCGGCGCGAGCCCGAGGCCGTACGCATCCGCCTTCACGACGGCCGCGCATTCGGCCGGCGCCGCCGCATCCCGCATTCGCCGGAAGTTCCGCGCCAGCGCGTCGAGGTCGACGACGAGAATCCCGGTCGCCGGCGCCTTCGCCGCCTCGATGGCGATGGGCCCGGACGGGCCCGGACGAAACGGATGCGGATAGGCCACTACTGCCAACTCCTTCGTGCGGCCGTTCGGCGGCCGATGCTCAGATTGGAATGCGAATCGGACCCGGCGCCGACGAACTCGGGCACAAAACGGCGCAAATATGGCGAATTCTGACGAGGGGCCCGGACGGCCGCCTCGTCTCGCGAGACCATGGGCACGACGATCGCGCTGCGGCGCGGGGGCACGTGCGTCGGACACGTCGTTCCGGGGCAGCGGCCGCGGCCGCGCGAAAGTCCGCGTCATCACGCCGCCGTCAGATTCACCTTGACGACTTCGGCGGGCTCCTCGGCGGCGCGCACGCGGTACGCGCCGACGCCGACCGGCACGAGGGCGGATTCCCCGCGCTCGAGGCTGCCGAGCGACCGTCCGTCGGCCCCTTCGAGCTCGACCCGGCCCGCGATGCAGTGCAGGCAGTGCGCGTCCTGCCGCGCGACGTCGGCCGCCGTCGTCGCCGTCGGGCGGAGATGCTCGATCTCGTAGCTCGGATCGCGGACGGAGCGCGCCGCGGCCGGGCCGATCGGCTCGTGCCGCGCGATCAGCTCGTCCGGGTCGACGCGCTTCAGGTTCAGCACGCGTATCGCCTCGCCGATGTCGATGCGGCGCAGCGGGAAGCGCACGTTGTCCCATGCCCTGAACGTCGGCCCGGGCCGCCTGATCTCGAGGGCCAGGATCTCGAGTCCCTCGGGATTGCCGAGCGCATGCACCTCCGCGGAAGCGGCCCGGCCCGTCGCGGCGACGATCCGCGCCGGGTTCGAGTTGTGCACGACCATGCCCGGCTCGACGCGGATCGCGTTCATCGCATCGAGCACGTGCCAGTAGACGGACTTCAGCTTGTCGAGCAGCTCGAGCGCGTCGCCGCGCGCGGCCGCGAGCGCGTCCGTCAGCTCGGCCGGGAGGGCGGCCCGGCCGGCGGCGCGGTCGGCGAGCCACGGCGCGAGCCAGGACTGGAGCCGCGCGGGGGTCGCGCGGTCACCGACGATCTCGAGCAGACGCTGTTGCCACGCCCGGCCCTGCGTCAGGAGGGCCTCGAGCTCGGCCGGCTCGACGTCGCGATTGAAGCCCACCCTGAGCGTCGCCCCGGGATCGGCGTCGATGATGACGTACGCCTCGGTGTGGCCCTCCGGATGGCCCTGCACGGACAAGAGCTCACGAACGTCCAGCGTCTTCGGCAGCAAGGGGAACGACCCGCCGTGCGCGTCGGCGAGCGACGGCCCGAGAAACCGCACCGCGTGCCGCCGAAGCAACGCGGGGAGCGCGAGCTCCGAGCCGTCCTCGAAGCGCAGCCGGCTCGGATGGGCGCGCGCTTCCTCGTCCGCGTCGTACGCCGAGATCTCGAACGCCTCGCCGAGGCCCGCGCCGGTGACGAGCGGCTGGTCCGGCAGCGGACAGACCCGCTTGTATTCGCGGATCCGCATGCCGCCCCACGGCCTCTCGACGAAGTTGCACCGCAACGGCTTCAGGATCCCGGATGCGACCTGGTTCAAGGTCGCCTCCTCGCCGTCCATCAGAGCCTGCGCGATCGTCCTTTGATCTGCCAAGCGCATCACTTTTCGGGGAAACTCGGCGCGCAGTATGCCACGGATCCTTTATGTCAAAACGTGACTGAGTACCGTTCCGGCCGCCGGCAAAGCTTGTACGCTGCAACGACTTGAAGCACGTAGTCTCCTTATAACGACATGGCAGACCCCAGGGAACTCGCCGAACAGGCTTTCGCCCTGCTTCAGGACGCATTGCGCGAATCGGAGAAGCGTGCCGCGGAGCTGCAGGAGCGGCTCGAGCAGCGGGCTGCGCCGCCCGAAGGCAGCCCGGAAAGCGCCCTCGTAGAGCTGGAGCAGCGGCTTCAAGCCACCGAGGCGGAACGTGACCGTCTCGCGGCCGACGTCGCCCGTCTCGAGGAGGTGCTCGAGGAGGAGCGCGCGAAGGCGGCACAGCTCAAGGCCAAGCTCGACGTCGCGGAGTCGGGCCCGGACAAGCTCACGAAGAAGGAAATCAACTTCTGGCGCTCCAAGGTCGACGACTTCGACAAGTCGATCACCGAGCTCAAGGCGCGGATCGCGGAGCTTCGGCGCGAGGTTCAGGAACGGGACGCGCAGATCGAGGCGCTCACCGCGCGCGAGCGCGAGCTCACCGAGGCTTCCGACGGGTCGGCCCGCAGGCTCTCCGAGCTCGAGTCCGAGAACGCCGGGCTCGGCACGCGGATCGAGGAGCAGGCGGCCCGGATCGAGGAGCAGGCGGCGCGCCTCGAGGAGCAAACCGCGCGCATCGCCGAGCTCGAGGCCGAGCTGGAACGCAAGGAGCAGGAGCGTCGGTCGCTCGCCGACGAGCTCGCGGGCGCACGCGAGCAGATCGCGGGCCTCGAGCAGGAGCTTCGCGACGAGAAGGAGTGCACGGACAATCTGAGCGAGGTCGCGAACGAGCGGCGCGAGCTCATCACGAGCCTCGAGGATCGGCTCGCCGAGGCCGAGGAGCGCTACGAGGAAGCAAGGTGGCGGCTCGGTAAGGCGCAGCACTTCGAGCGGCTCGTCAAGCGCCGCAAGAAGCTGATCAAGGCGCTGATCGAGAAGATCCGCCAGAAGCACAAGTCGAACGTCGCGCTGAAGGCGGGCCTCGACGGTTTGCGAACCTATAAGGCCGCCGCCGAGGCCAAGCAGCACGAGCTTCTGAAACGCATCGACAAGCTGAACGCACGGATCCGGGAGCAGGAGGAGACGATCGCGCGCCATCACGCGTCGACCGTCGCGAAGGAGATGTTCGCGGGCGCGCAGATGCGCGTCGAGGAGCTCGAGAAGCGCGTCGAGGCCCAGATCGAGATCATCCAGACGCTCGAGGAGGAGCTGAAGACCGCGAAGGCGATGCAGCAGGTCCGCGCGGACTACGGCGCGGAAGTCGAGCGGCTGCGGAGCGAGGTCGCCCGCCTCACCGAGGAGCTCGAAGCGAAGACCAAGATCGTCGAACGGCTCGAGAACGATTCGGACGAGCAGCAGCGCAAGCTTGCGAAGCTGCGCCTGACCGAGTCGGAGACGCTGCGCCTCAAGACGCAGATCAAGGAGCAGGAAGCGGCGATCGCGAGCCTGACCGAGGAAGTCGACGGCTGGAAGCGCAAGTACGAGTTCATGATGTCGGACTCGACGCCGCCATATCGATCCGCCGCCGAGAAGTAACCCGCAAAAAATTGGGCTGAAAAATTGTGTCAGACACCTTTTTCGCCGAAAAAGGTGTCTGACACAATTTTTCCGACGCTCAACTCCTCGCGCAGCCGCGGCTCGAGGTCGCGGCGGAACACGGCCGGGTCGTCGACGTCGCAGAGGTCGGCGAGCTGCGTCGCCTCGAGCCCGGCGTAGCCGCAGGGGTTGATCCGCGTGAACGGCTCGAGATCGAGCGCGACGTTGACCGCGATCCCGTGATACGAGCAGAAGCGGCGCACGCGCAGGCCGATCGCGGCGAGCTTCTTGCCGTCGACGTAGACGCCTGGCGCATCCCGGCGCGCCTCGGCGCGAATGCCGTAACCCGCGACCGTGCGGATCACCGCGTTCTCGAGCGCCATCACGAGGCCGCGCACGTCGAGCGGCCGCCTGCGCAAGTCCACGAGGACGTACGCGACGACCTGCCCCGGGCCGTGATACGTGACCTGCCCGCCGCGGTCGATCTGCACGACGGGGATATCGCCCGGCGCGAGCACGTGCGCGCGGTCCGCGTTCAGCCCGAGCGTGAAGACCGGCGGATGCTCGACGAACCAGATCTCGTCGGGGGTCTCGGGCGTGCGCCGCTCCGTGAATTCCCGCATCTCGTGCCAGACCGCCTCGAGCGGCCGGCGGCCGAGGTCGCGCACGACGAGGCCGGGCGAGGGTCCGGCCGAGGAAGCCTCGGGGCGAGTCGCGGTGCTCACAGCACCATCAGTATATCCGCGCTCGACGTCAGCTCCCGGTACAGCGCATCGATCTGCTCGCGGCTCTCGGCGCGCACGACGATCGTGAGGCTCGCGTAGCTCTCGCGCCGGCTGAGCTGCTCCGAGACGTTCTCCGTCCCCGCCTCGCCGAAGTGCCGCTCGACGATCGAAAGCGCCGCGCGACGGAACTGCGCCTCGTTGCGCCCGAAGACCTTGACCGGCAGATCGCACGGGAATTGCAGCAGCGACTCGGAATCACTCATGGGCTCGGAACCTCAGCAGGAGGTCGTCCTTCACGCGCGTCCACGTACCGCCCAGCGACACCGCCTCGAGCACGACGACCGGCACCGTCGCGAGCGACCTGCCGCCGAGCGTCACGTCGACGCTGCCGATCTCGAGCTCGGCCGGCAGGGGCGCGACCAGCTCCGCCTGAAAGCGGAGGACCGCCGACAGCGCATCGTAGGCGCCCCGAGGGATCGTCACGTAGAGATCGCGGGCGAGCCCCACCGGCGCGCTGTCGACCACACCCTTGAAGACCCGCGCCATGCGGATCGGTTCCCCCTTCGCGAACAGCTTGTGCGTCTCGAACGAGTCGAAGCCGTAGTCGAGCAGGCGCTGCGCGGCCGTGAATCGCGCGCCGGTCGTCTTGGCCCCGAGCACGACCGCGATGAGCCGCATCCCCGAGCGCTCCGCGGTGGCAACGACGCAGTACCCCGCGCTCTCGGTGTAGCCGGTCTTCAGGCCATCGACCGACTCATCCGTGCGCAGCAGCCGGTTGCGGTTGTATTGGCGTATGCCGTTATACGTGAACTCCTTTTCGGCGAAGAACCCGCGAAACTCCGGGAAATCGTCGAGCACCGCGCGGGCGAGGCGCCCGAGATCGCGGGCCGTGCTGAGATGCCCGGCCGCCGGCAGCCCGGTTGCGTTCCGAAACGTCGTCGCGGACATGCCGAGCGACGCGGCGCGCTCGTTCATCAGCGCGACGAAAGCCTCCTCGGACCCTGCGATCCGCTCGGCGAGCGCGACGGCCGCGTCGTTGCCGGACTGCACGATCAGCCCGCGCAGGAGGTCCTCGACCATCACGGTGTTGCCGACCTCGATGAACATTCGCGAGCCGCGCATCCGCCACGCCTTCTCGCTGACGACGACCTCCTCGTCGAGAGCGAGCGTGCCGCCGCGAAGCGCCTCGAATGCGAGGTACGCGGTCATCAGCTTCGTGAGGCTCGCGGGCGCGCGGCGCGCGTCGGCGGCGCGCTCGCCGAGCACCGCGCCCGTCACGTGATCGACGAGCAGGTAGGACTCGGCCGGAACCGGCGGCGGCTCCGGGACGACGACGTCGGCCGCCCGGCAGAGCCCCGCCACGAGCACGAGAAGAATCGACAGGCTTCGCACGACCCGCCCTCGCCGTCCCCGCGAATCGCGGCTACGGCCCGACGACGAGTCTCGGATCGGTGACGCCCGACCGGCGCAGCCCGTCGCTCGCGCGGTCGTACTCCGCGACGTCGTAGAACGGCCCGACGCGCACGCGGTGCAGCGCGTCGCGGTCGTCCGACACGACGAACACGTTCTCGAAGCCGTGATCGCGCAGCCGCTCGACGAGCTTCGTCGCGTTATCGGGCTCGGAGAACGCGCCGACCTGGATGAAGAGCTGGCGCGCCGGCGGTGCGTTCGCCTCCGCGCCCGACGTGCGCAGCGCGCGAGCGGACCGGCGGGCGTCGCGCTCGGCCGCAGCGACCAGCGTTTCGGACGGCGGCTCGATCGCGCGCACCTCGACGCGTGCCGTGCCCGACCGCACCATGTCGAGCGCCTGCGCGGCCGCGTACGAGAGATCGATGATGCGGTCGCCGACGAACGGCCCACGGTCGTTGACCTTGACGATGACCCGGCGGCCGTTCTCGAGATTCGTGACCTCGACCCACGTCGGCAGCGGCAGCGTCTTGTGCGCCGCGGTCATCGCGTACATGTCGTACGTCTCGCCGCTCGACGTCCGCTGTCGATGGAAATCCGGCCCGTACCAGGACGCGATGCCCCGCTCGACGAAGTCCTCGGCTGAATCGAGCACGTAGTAGCGCCGGCCGCGCACCTCGTAGAACGGCGGATTGCCGAGCGCGCTGCGTCCGGACGCGATCAGGTCGCGCGCGCGCTCCGCGTCGGCCGACGTCCGCGGCTGCGATGCGCAACCGAACTGCAAGGCCGCGAGCAGCGCGCACAAGCCGCCCGCCCAGAGTCGTCCCGTCGTCTCGTTCAAGGCTCCTCGCTTCCCCCGCGCCGGAGCGCCCGAATCATTCGCGCCCGTTGCCGATCGCACGGGCGTCGGCGATCGCCCGGCTCAGCTCGTGAGCCGCAAGCGCATACTTCACGCTCCTGTTGTAGCGGGTAATGACTCTGAAGTTGTGGTACCCGACCCAATACTCGGTGCTTCCGCCCTCGCCCTCGAGCCCGAGGATCGTCGCCGGCAGGTCGTCGTTCCGCTCGGGCGGCAGCACGTAGCCGAGTTGTCGCAGCTCGCCGACGGTGTGCTCGAGGTCCATCGCGTTCGCGGGCGTGTGGCCGGACCACGCGTCGCCGAGGCTCACGGGATCCGCGACGGGGCCGCCGTCTCGCCAGCCGTGCACCTTGAAGTAGTTCGCGACGCTCGCGAGGATGTCGTCCCAATCGGTCCAGAGATCGCGCCGCCCGTCGCCGTCGGCGTCGACCGCATACGCGCGGAAGCTCGACGGGATGAACTGTCCGGCGCCCATCGCGCCCGCATACGACCCGAGCTGATCGAACAGCCCGAGCCCCTCCTCGCGGCCGAGGAGCAGGAACGCCTCGAGCTCCGACGCGAAGAAGCTCGCGCGCGGCGGATAGGCGAACGCGAGCGTCGCGAGCGCGTCGAGCACGCGGTAGTTGCCCATGCGGGTGCCGAAGTACGTCTCGATGCCGACGATCGCGACGATGATCTCCGGCGCGACGCCGAAGCGCTCGGCCGCGGCCGCGATCTCGTCTTCGTGCGCGCTCCAGAACTCGACGCCTGCGGCGATCCGATCCGGCGTCACGAAGATGCCTCGGTACTCGTGCCACGGCACGACGCGCTCGGCCGGTCGGGCGATCGTCTCGAGGATCCGCTCGTTGATCTCGATGTCCCCGAGCGTGCGCTCGACCTCCTCGCGCGTGAAGTCGTGCTTCGAGACCATCCGTTCGACGAACTCCCGCTTCGCGCGCTCGACGGCTTCCATGTCGACCGCGGCGGACGCGTTCGCGCCGAGCAGCATGGAAAACAACAGGAGCGGTATGCCGCGGCGCGGACGCGAGTCGCTTCTCATGCGGGCAACAACTTCCTGTGGCCGTGAATTGCGGCGAGGATACCGAAACACCCCATCAGGGTCACCATCGACGTGCCGCCCGCGCTCACGAGCGGCAACGGCACGCCGACGACGGGAAGAAGGCCCGAAACCATTCCGGCGTTGACGAACACGTACACGAAGAACGTCAGGCTCAGCGATCCGGCGAGGAGCCGCGTGAACGTGTCCTGGGCCTGGCTCGCGATGAAGAGCCCGCGGCCGATCAGCACGAGATAGAGCACGAGCAACGTCACCGCGCCGAAGAGCCCGAACTCCTCCGCGAGCACGGCGAAGATGAAGTCGGTCGAGCGCTCCGGCAGGAACTCGAGATGTGCCTGAGTGCCGTTCAGCCACCCCTTGCCGAACAAATGACCCGAGCCGATCGCGATCTTCGATTGGATGATGTTGTAGCCCGCGCCGAGCGGATCGGATTCCGGATTGAGAAACGTCAGCAGGCGCTGGCGCTGATAGTCGTGCATCGTCATCCACAAGAGCGGCGCGAGCGCCACCCCGAGCACGGCTACGCCGAGCATGAGCCTCAGGCTCATGCCGGCGAGGACCACGACGAGCCCGCCCGCGGCGACGACGAGGAGCGCCGTGCCGAGATCGGGCTGCTCGGCGATCAGGATCGCGGGCACGGTGATCATGAGCAGGACGACGACGAGCTGCGGCAGCGTCGGCGGCAGCGTCCGATCGTGCAGGAACCACGCGACCATCATCGGCGCCGCGAGCTTCATCAGCTCCGACGGCTGGAAGCGGACGATGCCGAGATCGAGCCAGCGCTGCGCGCCCTGGCTGATCTCGCCTTCGACCGCGACGGCGAACAAGAGGCCGAGCACGGCGCAGTAGAGCCACGGCGACCAGATCCGGAGATACCGCGGCGGAATCTGCGCCATCACGAAGAACGCCGCGAAGCCGAGCGCGGCGCGCATGGCCTGGCGGACGACGCGGCTCGGGTCCTCGCCGGCCGCGCTGTAGAGCACGACGAGACCGATGACCGCGACCGCGAGAAGCGTCAGCAGCAGCGGGACGTCGACGACGAGCTTTCCGAGGAGTTGCGAGCCGAGCGCCTTGCGCGGCTTCGCGCCCCACTCAATGCTCGCGAGCGACATAGTTCCCTACCGCCGTCGAGGGCTGCATCGCGAAGTACGCATCCATGATCTTGCGCGCGACCGGCGCGGCCGCGCTGCTGCCGCCGCCGCCGTTCTCGACGACGACCGCGACGGCGATGCGGGGCGCTTCGGCCGGCGCGTAGCCGATGAAGAGGCCGTGGTCGCGGTGCCGCTCGTCGATCAGATCCGCGTCGTATTTCGCGTCCTGCGCGATGCCTAAGACCTGTGCCGTGCCGGTCTTGCCGGCGACGACGTACTCGGTGCCGAGCATCGGCGTGCGCGCGGTCCCGCGCGGCGACTGCGTGACGGCGACGAGCGCGTCGTGCACGACCTTCCAGTGCTCCTCGCCGATCTCGACGCCCGGAAGCGGCTCCGGCTCGCGATACGAGATCCCGCCGTCGAAGGTCTCCTCGGTGCCGATCAGGAGACGCGGCCGGTAGCGGGCGCCTCGCGCGGCGAGAACCGCGGTCGCATGCGCGAGCTGCAGCGGCGTCGCGAGCGTGTAGCCTTGGCCGATGCCGGCGATGACGGTCTCGCCCGGGAACCAGACCTTGTCCTCGGGCCGCTCGAACTGCTCGCGCTTCCACTCGCGCGACGGCACGACGCCGCCGATCTCGCCGTTGATGTCGATGCCGGTCGGCGGGCCGAAGCCGAACGAGTGGAGCGTGTCGGCGAGAAGGTCGATGCCGAGCCCGATCGCAAGATCGTAGAAGTACACGTCGCACGACTGCACGATCGCGTCGTGCAGATCGACGTTGCCGTGCCCCTGCGGCCGCCAGTCGCGGTAACGGTGCGTGTTGCCCGGCAGGCGATAGAAGCCGGGACAGTAGACGTGATCGTGCGCGGCCTTCGTCTCGTGCTCGAGCGCGGCGAGCCCGAGGAACGGCTTGATCGTCGACCCGGGCGGATAGCGGCCGGCGAGCGCACGGTTGAACAGCGGCTTGTCGGGGTCGGCCATCAGCGCCGCATAGTCCGAGCGGGAAAGACCGGCGGCGAGCCGGTTCGGATCGAACGACGGCGTGCTGACGAGCGCGAGCACGTCGCCGTTGCTCGGGTCGATCACGACGGCCGCGCCGCGCGCGTCGCCGAGCGCCTCGTGAGCGGCGAGCTGCAGACGCATGTCGAGCGACAGCACGACGTTGCGGCCGGGCTCCGGCCATTTCGTCTCGAGCCCGGCGCTCGCGCCGCGGGCCTCGGACTCGGACTCGGCGGGATCGAGCAGGACCCTGCCCTGCGCATTCACGACCTGCTGCCTGTATCCGACCTGGCCGTGCAGGACGTGCTCGTACGTGCGCTCGATGCCGGTCTTGCCGATGTACGAGGTCGCGGCGTAATTGCGGCGGTCGATCCTGTCGAGGTCGGAGCTCGAGATGCTGCCGACATACCCGACGGCATGCGCGCTCACGGGCCCGAACGGATAGTAGCGGACCAGGCCTTCCTGAATGTCGATGCCCGGGAAGCGGTGCCGGCGCACCGCGAAGCGCGACGCTTCCGTCTCGGACAGGTTGCGCAGCTTCACGCGCTCGAAGCCGCGATGCGAGCGGATCAGCTCGACGAGGGTCGAGTGCTCGGCGGGATCGAGCAGCCCGAGCGCTTCGAGGTCGCGCAGCACGCCGTCGAGATCAGCGATCTGCTCGGGGATCGCGACGAGCTGCCACGTCGGCAGGTTCTCCGCGATCACGACGTGGTTCCGGTCGAGGATCAGCCCGCGGGTCGGCGCGAGCGGCTCGATCCGAAGGCGGTTGTCCTGCGAGAGCTCGCTGAAGCGCTGGTAGTCGACGATCTGCAGCTGCACGAGCCGGCCGACCAGCACGGAGGTCAGCATCAGCACGACGACCGCGGCGCCGATGACCCTCGACACGAACAGTCGCTGCTCCCGCCACGGGTCCTTCAGCGCCTGAGTCCGTTTCGCCACGAGAGCCCTTTCGATGCGCTAAAGCCGCGCCGGCGCGTGCTCGCGCCCGCGATCGAACGTCGACCAGACGACGAGCCACAAGAGCGTGCCGCTCGCGATCGGCGGCCAGCGCTCGCCGATCGGCACCGTGCGGCCCGCGATGCCGTCGATCCAGAGCAGCAGGAATTCGTTCGCGGCGAGGAGCACCGCGACGACGATCGTCGACTGCACGATCGGGAACGCGCGCAGACGCAGGCGGAAACGGCTGCAGACGTAAACGATCAGCAGGAGGCCGAGCGTGTGCTGGCCGAGCAGCGACCCGGTCAGCGCGTCGAGCGCGAGGCCGATGACGAACGCGCTCGCGAGCCCGAACGCGGGCGGCGCGGTCAGCGTCCAGTAGATCAGCGTCAGCGCGACCCAGTCCGGCTTGAACGCGATGATCGACTGCGGCAGCGGCATCGCCGCGAGCAGCAACGCAACGAAGACCGACACGAGCGGCGAGAATCTCATTCCGTCCCCCGCACGTCGGCGACGCGGGTCGCGTCCGTTTCGCCCGCATCGGTCGTCGTCGCGTCGACGGCGGG
>DASVCR010000041.1:0-27105 GCA_036381515.1 Gammaproteobacteria bacterium
AGCAACAACGTCAACGGCATCGATGCGCCCGGCACGACCGCGACGACGCTGCAGAATCCGGAGGTGACCGCCCTGCAGGAAGCGTACGTCCGGAAGGTCATCGACACGGTCAACGATCTCGACAACGTGCTCTACGAGATCGCGAACGAGGCGGGCGGGGACTCTACGGCCTGGCAGTACCACATGATCGACGTGGTGAAGTCGTACGAGGCCACGAAGCCGCAGCAGCACCCCGTCGGCATGACGTTTCAATACGAAGGCGGCAGCAATGCGACGCTGCTCGCCAGCGCGGCCGACTGGATTTCCCCGAACGAGCAGGGCGGGTACAAGGAGGATCCGCCGATTCCGGACGGCCGCAAGGTCGTGATCGCCGACACCGACCACCTGTGGGGCGAAGGCGGGGACGACGTTTGGGTCTGGAAAAGCTTCACGCGCGGGCTGCACACGCTGTTCATGGACGGCGGAATCATGACTTTCCCCCCGAGCACGGACCAGCGGGAATCGGCCCGGCGGGCGATGGGCCAGACTGCGAGATATGCGGCGCGGATGGACCTGGCCACGATGCGCCCGCAAGACGATTCGAGCATATGCTCCACGCGGTACTGCCTGACGAATGCCGGCAAGGAATACCTCGTCTACCAGCCGGCCTCGGGCGCGTTCACGCTGAACGTCGCTGCCGGAACCTACGTCTACGAGTGGTTCAACCCGAGCACAGGGTCCGTCGCATCGAGGGGAAGCGTCACGGTGCCGAGCGGCTCGAGGTCGTTTTCGCCGCCCTTCCGCGGCAGCGCCGTGCTTCACCTCAAGCTGGCCCGCTCCCCCGACCAGCCTGACGGTCGAATGAGCTCGACCGACGTGACGATCGAATAACGCCACCTGACGGCCGCAGCCAGACCTGACGGCCGCATAGCCGACGTGGCGGCCGAATAAGCCTGACGGCCGAATAGGAGAGAGTCGAACGAGAAGGCCGTCTCCGCCGGCGAGCATCGAGTCGTCGATGCTGGCCGACGGAGGCGGCGTGGTCTTACCTTACGGGAGCGGTTGCGGCTGGCAGTTCTTGACCGAGATGCGCGAGTCCGGCCAGCTCTCGATCAGCGCGCCGTTCTCCGGCGGCGTGAGGTTGATGACGTGTGTTTCGCCCGGCCCGACGACCGTCTCCCGCCACGTGTCCGCGCCGCGCTGCCATTCGACGATCAGAACCAAGCCAGAGATGCCGGTGATCTCGCACCCGTGCGCCCACGCGCCCATGTACGGGTAGAGCAGCCCGCCTTCGGCCGAGTAGACGATGCGAGACTGGTCGCCCGAGCGGCCGTTCGTCGAGTATGCGGACCAGGACGGCCAGTTGAAGGCCGCGCCGACCCAGTCCGGGCTCGTGCAACCGGGCGTATTGCAGCGCCAGTAGGCAGACACGGACTCGATCGGCTCACCCGGATCGACAGGCGGCAGCAATGCGAGCTCGGCGCGGTAAACGAAGGAGCTGTCTCCGAGCACGCTGAGAACCTCGCCCGGCGCGAGCCCCGAGACCGTGTAAGAATTCCCGACGTTCAGCGTGGCCAAAGCCCGATGCACCGACGCCTCGGGATAGCCGGCGAACAGGGTGGCGGTCCCGGCGTCGATCGTAATCGTCGAACCGTTCGCAACGGTGTCGGGCAGGTACATTCCCTTCGATGCGAAATAGTTGTACCTGCGGTAAAGCGGCCGTGCTTCCTCGGGCCACACGACTGCCTGCCCCGACAGGGTAGGTCCCCAGGAGCACGGGCTGAAGACACAGGTCAACGAGACGAGCTGCGACGGGGCCGATCCCGGCGGAGGCGGCGGGGGAGGCGGCGGCAGCTCGAGCCGGTAGACGAAGCTGCTCATGCCCTGAGCGCTCAGCATCTCGTCCGGGGCAAGGCCGGACACCGTGTACGACAGACCGGCCGAGACCGTCGCCACCACCCGGTGCCCCGTGGAATTTGCCGGGATCGCGAGCAGCGTGACGCTACCGTTCTCGACCGTTACGACTGCGCCGTTGGCCATGGCCGCCGGCAGGTAGATCGGGGCAGAGAACGTGTAATTCAGCCGGACGTCCACGGGCTGCGCGCTTTGAGGCCAGACTATCGCGTAACCTGCGAGCGAGGTGCCCCACGGGCACGGGCTTGCCGTGCACGTAGCTGTGACCCATTGCGAGATGGCTCCCGGAACCGGGGCTTCGGGGACGGGCGGCGTCGGCAGCTCGATTTCGTACGAGAAACCAATGACGTTCTGCACGCTCAGCACTTCGCCTGCCACCAATCCGTACACGGTATATGAGCCCCCGGCGGTCAACGTGGCCAGCTTGCGGTGGGTGCTGGCGCTCGGGAACCCCGCGTAGATCGATGCCGTCCCGCTAGTA
Organism: Gammaproteobacteria bacterium; assembly: GCA_036381515.1. Taxonomy (GTDB): domain Bacteria; phylum Pseudomonadota; class Gammaproteobacteria; order Steroidobacterales; family Rariloculaceae; genus ZC4RG20. Next base: position 2,375 of record DASVCR010000041.1, read on the forward strand.
ATGGTCACCGTCGTCCCGTTCGCGACATGGGCAGGGAGGTAGACGCCTTCCTCGGCCACGTAATTCAGTCGGTTCTTCAGCGGGTTCGTGTTGGCGGGCCAGACGATCGCCTCGCCGCTGACCGTCGGTCCGGAGGAGCACGGGCTGGATGCACACGTCCACGTGACGAGCTGCGAAGCGCCCGCTCCAACCGTCTGCGCGACGGCTGGCGAGAGTCCGGTGAGCAGCAGTGTGGCCAGGATCGCCGCGGCGGCGTGGAGCGTCGACCGTGAGTTGTTCATATGGTCTACTGGAAATCCTAAATCCTGCCGGGGCTAAGCAACTTCCGGGCCAGTCAAAAATCCGTCGTTAGCACAACGAGATAGCACGGAAATCGCAGGAGTATCCGACTCCGCTGTCAAGATAGTCGACACCGTTCATGGAGCGCTCGCTCGGAACACCGGTCCGATCGCGCACCTCGCCCTCGTGTACGCGGTCACGGATCCGACGAAGGGCTTCCACGGTGGCGTCACCGCGTTCCTCGTCGAGACCGACAGGCCGGCGTTCGCGTCTGCCAACGCTTCGATCTCGGAGGTCGTGCTCGTGCCGCGCGACGCGGTGCTCGGCAAGGTCGGCGGCGGCGCGAGGATCGTCGTGCAGTCGATGGACTGGGAGCGGGCGCTGCTCGGAGCCACGCGTCGATCGCGAAGGTATTCGTGAGCGAGGCGCTGATCGAGTCCGCGATGGCCGCCGTGCAGACGCTCGGCGGTTACGGCTTCACCGTCGAGTACGACGTCGAGCGGGTGCTGCGCGATTCCGTCGGCGGCGTGATCTACTCCGGCACGTCCGACATTCAGCGCAACATCATCGCGAGCTGGCTCGGGCTGTAGCGGTCACGGTACGCCGTGACGCCGGCGATCGGGCCGAGGCTCGTGCGTCCGCGCGGCGGTGCGCCCGCGACGTGGCTGCTCTGGCGGATGGTCAGCCCGTTCGCCACACGAGCTTGCGGCAGTAGAACGCTTCCGCGTAGCCGTCCGGCGCGCGGCACTCGAGGCCCCGCAGGCGCGCGAGGCCGTAGAACGTATCCTCGGTGAACCAGCTCTTGCTGCGCTGCGATCCGAAATGCTCCATCAGCCCGGCGACCTTGGCCTGCATCGTTGCGGCCGACAACGGCACGTACACGCTCGGCGAGCCGAGGCCGCCGTCGTATTTCGGGATCTCGTACTCGAGAATCAGGTGGTCGCGGAACGTGTTCCACGTGAGCTCGCCGACCAGCCGATGGTCCTGGTGCAGGTCGCCGGTGTGGTGCGTGAGGATCACGTCGGGATCGCAGCTCGACTTGAGCCTCTCGAACGCCTCTTTGACGCTCGCACCGTCGTACGGGAAGAATCCGTCGCGAAAGGAGAGCGTTTCGACTCGATGCTCGCCGCTCGTGCCGAGGATGCTCGCGGCGCTTCGCGTCGCCTCGTCTCGCCGCGCGCCCGTAGCGGAGAGGACGACCCAGTGGACGCGGAGGCCGGGGGTCGATTCGAGCAGTCGCCGCACGGTGCCGCCGGCGCCGATCTCGATGTCGTCGCTGTGAGCGCCGATGACCAGCAACGTTCCGAACGGCCGGTCCGCGATGTCGAGAGCGAGGCCGCGCATCACGCGCCCTCGTGCAGGCCGCCGTCGAGCGGCTCGAGCAGGCCGGCCGCACGGAGCCGCTCCGCCGCAAAGACGATGTCGTCGAACAGCAGGCCGGATCGCTCGGCGATGTCGAGGAGGCTGTGCGAGCCGTCCGACTGGTTCAGCACCCACAGCAGCGCGAGCCGCGCCGCCGTGACGGAGCTTGCGCCGCCCAGGTTCTCGTAGAGGCCGTATTTGCCGAGCTGAGGCTCGCCGCAGCCGCGCAGGTTGCGATAACGGCCGTTGCGCTCGACGACGTCGATGATTTCGCACACCGCCGCGAACGACTCGCGAAGCGCCGCAGCGGACACGAGATCGATGTCGTCGGCCGACGTGTGATATTCGGGGTAGCTGCCTTCCGCCCCCCGCGACAGCCGGCCGACGTCGAGCGCGATCCCGGGCGAGTTGAACTGCCGCTCGTCGTAGCCCCACGGCGAGAACTCGACGATCTCGTGAGCCTCGCCGCGGCGGCGCAGCACGTGCGCCGCGACGGCATCGATCGCGGCTGTGCCGTTGCGGGTCTTCTTGTAGGTCAGCGGAGCGGACCGGCCGAGCAGCGCGAGCACGAGACCGTGCTTCACGCGGCCGAGCGTCTCGCGGTGCGTCGCGAGCCAGGCGATCGCGCCGATCGTGCCGGGCGCGAAGAGGATTCGATACGTGTAGCGCCGCGGCTGCTGCGCGAGCAGCCGGGCAAGCCAGGCCGCAATCGCGATGCCGGAGAGGTTGTCGTTGCAGAGCGCGGGATGGCAGACGTGGGCAGAGAGCAGGAACTCGTCCGTCGATCGGCCGGGAATGACCGCCTCGCCGTAGTTCAGCACTCCGGGCTCGAGCGTCGCATCGATCCTCGCGCGATACTCGCCGTCCGCCAGCGCCTCGAGCTGGCGGTGGGTCAGGCAGAAGCCCCAGGTCTCCTTGTAATACGACGTCCTGTACGGGATCCAATCGGGCTGGTCGGGCAGGGAGTGCAGGTGGCGCTTGAGCTCGGCGAGCGGCATTCGCGCGTCGATCGGCACGCTGTAGCCGACGACGTGCAGGTTGCTGTTTCGCGAATCGACGATCCGATTGCCGCGCGCATCCTCGATGTAACCTTCCCGGAGGTTCCACTCCTTCGGGATCGTCCAGTCGAAGACCTGCGTCCCGGTCGGGATGGCGTGCACTTCGAGCGGCGCGACCTCGCTCACGGCCGCCAACGTGTCGCGAACGCCCTGGCCCGTGATGCTGCGGTTGAACGGCAGCAGCGTCCGTATGAGGCCGAGCAGCCGGTCTCCTATGTCCGGAGGGATGCTTCCGGCAAGGGGGGGCGTCATGGTCGAGCGGCGGTCTTGTGTGACAGAGAGCGTCCGGGGCGCCAGTAGAATTCCGCGTCGATCTGCTTCGTCCGCTGCAGATAGTGTAGCTGTTTCAAGCGGGTGAATGCCCTGAAGCCGAAGGTCTCGGGCGTCATCTCGACCGTCTCGAACACCTCCCGCAGCTGGCGGGCGCCTTCGGCGGCGCTCCACTCGCAGCGGAAGCTCGGCAGGCGGTCGTGGATCTTGTCGAACGACACCCGATAGCTGCGGTTGTCTCCGCCGCTCGGGCCGAACGTGATCTCGCACCCCGGGAAGGAGCTCGCGACGATCTCCGCGATCTCCCTCACGCGGTAGTTTTCCTCGTTCCTGCCGACGTTGAAGATTTCGCCGCGGACGTCGTCCGCCGGGGCCTCGAGCACGGCGATGATCGCCCGGCAGATGTCCGTCACGTGGACGAGCGGACGCCACGGCGTGCCGTCGCTCGTCATTGCGATGCGCTTCGTGGTCCAGGCGAGCCCCGAGAGGTTGTTCAGGACGATGTCGAACCGCATCCGCGGCGAGGCGCCGTAGGCCGTCGCGTTGCGCAGAAAGGTCGGGCAGAAGTCGTCGTCGGCGAGCTTGCCGACGTCGCGCTCGACGAGCACCTTGCACTCCGCGTAGGCGGTCTGCGGGTTCACCTTCGAGGTCTCGTCGAGAATGCCGCCGTCGCCGACGCCGTACACGCTGCAGGACGACGTGTAGACGAAGCGCCGCACGCCGGCCTCCTTCGCGAGCGTCGCGAGCCGCACCGAGCCCCGATGGTTGATGTCGAAGGTGATCTGCGGATTGTTCTCTCCGAGCGGGTCGTTCGAGAGCTCCGCGAGGTGCACGACGGCCTCGATCCCGTCGAGGTCGGCGGCCGTCACGTGCCGCAGGTCCTTTTGCAGTATCGGCGGGAAGGGGACGCTCGACTCCCCGTCGCTGTACAGCCAGCCGTCCCGGTAGTACCCCGTGTCGAGCCCGATCACGTCGTGCCCGCGCGCGACGAGCATCGGTCCGAGCAGGCTGCCGATGTAGCCCTCGATCCCGGTCAGCAAGATTTTCACGTTGAGACCTCGATTTTCAGTCGACGAAGCGGACTTCCGGGATCGGCACCACGAATCGCCCGCCCCATTCGCGAATTCCGGCCATCTTCTGCGTGATCTCCGGCGCCAGGTTCCACGGCAGGATCAGCACGTAATCCGGCCGCGTCTCGAAGATGACGGACGGATCGAGAATCGGAATCCGGGTTCCCGGCGTGTAGGTTCCCTTCTTGTGAGGGTTGCGATCGACGGTGTAGTCGAGGAAGTCCGTGCGGATTCCGCAGTAGTTGAGCAGCGTGTTGCCTTTGCCCGGCGCGCCGTAGCCGACGACCTTCTTTCCCTCGTTCTTCGCCGTGATCAGAAATTCGAGCAGCTTGCGCTTCGTACGCTCGACCTTCTCCCCGAAGCCCGAGTAGGTCTCGAGGCGCCGGTAGCCCGCGGCGATCTCCCGCTGCTCGAGCTCGCCCGCGCGCGCGTGGTTCGCATGACGGGCGGATTGGTCGTGGCAGGCGTAGATGCGCAGCGAGCCGCCGTGCGTCGGCAGCTCGCGCACGTCGAAAATCCGCAGGCCGTGCGCGGCGAACACCTGGCGCACGGTCGTGAACGAAAAATACGAGAAGTGCTCGTGGTAGATCGTATCGAACTGATTGAGCTCGATGAGCTTCATCAGGTGCGGAAACTCGAACGTCGCCACCCCGTCGTCCGCGAGGAGCACCTTGACTCCCGCGACGAAGTCGTTCAGGTCCGGCACGTGCGCGAGCACGTTGTTGCCGAGAATGAGATCGGCCGCTCCCTCGCTCGCCCTGAGGTCCCGCGCCGTGTCCGTGCCGAAGAAGCGGCAGGTCGTCGGGATGCCCTTCTCCAACGCCGCGTTCGCGACGCTCGCCGCGGGCTCCACGCCGAGGCAGCGCACGCCTCCCGCGATGAAGTGCTGGAGCAGATAGCCGTCGTTGCTCGCGATCTCGACGACGAAGGAGCCGATTCCGATCCCGAAATCGTTCTGCATGTGCTCGACGTAGCGCTTCGCGTGGGCGACCCAGCTGTCGGAGTACGACGAAAAGTACGGGTAGTCCGAGCCGAACACGATGTCCGGGCTCACGTACTCCTCGAGCTGCACCAGGAAGCATTCGCTGCAGACCCACACGAGCAGCGGATAGAAGGGCTCCATCTCGTTGAGCCGCTCGGGCGCGATCTGCGTCTGGCAGAGCGGCGACATGCCGAGGTCCACGAATCGCTCGGTCAGCGCGGCACTGCAGAAGCGACACTTCGGGGCGGTGCCCGGCAATTTGCCAGAGATCCCAGGGTGCTCGGATGGCATGGCAGTCAGAGTCGGATTCCTTGTGTTGGGCAAGGTGCGGCCGGGCAGCGCCGCCAGGCGAAGCCGTTCAGCGCAGCATTCTGAAGTAGCGCTCGTACGTTACCAATGACCGCGTTCACAGTTGAAGCGGCATGGGAAGGGCCGGCAAGCAACGCTGCTCCGTTCTGTTGATATTGCCGCAACCGGCCGGACCCGAAGCTATTGTAGAATCCCAGCCCTCGGTCTGCCAGGTGAAGAATAATCGTGGTCCGGCACGGTCATGCGAGCGGTCAGCTGCACTTCGATCGAACCGCCGTCGAGGGCGTCTACGTCGTGGAGACGTTGCAGCACTCCGACCAGCGCGGCTCGTTTCGGCGGCTTTGGTGTCGGCAAGAGGCGGATGCCGCTCACGTTCGCGGCGAGATCGTCCAGACGAGCCTGTCGGTGACCGCACGCCGCGGCACGCTCCGCGGAATGCACTTCCAGCTCCCGCCTTCCCGGGAAGACAAGGTAGTCACGTGCGTCAGGGGACGCATCTTCGACGTCGCCCTCGATCTGCGGCCGAGGTCCGCCTCGTACCTTCGCCACGTCGGCGTCGAGCTCGCCGAGAACGAACCGCGAGCGCTGTACATACCGGCCGGCTGCGCACATGGTTTCTTGACGTTGACAGACGACTGCGCCGTCCTTTATATGATGACGGACTACTACAGCCCGTCTTTGTCGTGCGGCGTGAGATGGGACGATCCAGCCTTCGGGATCGCCTGGCCGGAAGAGCCGAAAGAGATACTCGAACGAGACGCGCGCTACCCGGATTTCGATCCAAGAACTGTGGACGGATTCGCTGAATACTGACGACGCGATCCGACATAATCGCCGCGCCGACCTCGAAGCGTGAGGCCTCCGGGGGGACATAACAAGCAATGAAAGTAGTACTGTTCTGCGGCGGACTCGGCACGCGCCTTCGCGAGCACTCCGAGACGATACCGAAGCCGTTGGTCAGCATCGGCTACAGGCCGATCCTGTGGCATTTGATGCGGTACTACGCCCACTTCGGACACACCGAGTTCATCCTGTGCCTCGGCTATCGCGGGGACGCGATCCGCGAGTACTTCCTGAATTACAACGAGGCCATGTCGAACGATTTCACGTTGAGCGACGGCGGACGAAAAGTCGAGCTGCACGCTCGGGATCTCGACGACTGGCGCATCACCTTCGTCGACACGGGGCTGCACAGCAACATCGGTGAGCGGCTCATGGCGGTGCGGCGCTACGTCGACTCGGAGCCCGTGTTCCTCGCGAACTACAGCGACGGTCTCGCCGACATCCCCCTCGATAAGATGTACGAGCAGTTCGAGCGCAGCGACGCGATCGCGAGCTTCGCGGCCGTGCAGACCTGGCACAGCTTCCATGCGATCCGCATGGCAGAGGACGGCTACGTCACGGAGCTCGGCGCGATCAGGGATTCCGAGTTTTTCATCAACGGCGGCTTCTTCATCCTGCGCAACGAAATCTTCGACTACATGGAGCCCGGCGACGAGCTGGTCGAAGCCCCGTTCCACAGGCTGATAGCGAGACGGAAGCTGCTCGCCTATCGCCACGAGGGCTTCTGGCGCTCGATGGACACGTTGAAGGACAAGATCACCTTCGATCGGATGTACGCGGCCGGCAAGGCGCCGTGGGAGCTATGGAAAAACAACAACGGGAAGACGGCGTGCCGAGAGAAGAAAGAGATCGGTATCGGCGCAGCATCGAGCTGAGCGCGCGGGCGCACGCCGTCATCCCCGGCGGCTGCCACACCTACGCCAAGGGCGACGACCAGTACCCGCTGCTCGCCCCCGGCTTCATCGCACGAGGGCGCGGCTGCCACGTCTGGGACGTGGACGGCAACGAGTTCATCGAGTACGGCATGGGCTTGCGGGCGGTCACGCTCGGCCACGCGTATCCGCGGGTCGTGTCGGCCGTGACCGAGGCGCTCGCGCTCGGCACGAACTTCACCCGGCCGGCGCCGATCGAGGTCGAGTGCGCCGAGGCGCTCCTCGCGGAGGTGGAGAACGCGGAGCAGGTGAAGTTTGCGAAGGACGGCTCCACCGTCACCACCGCCGCGGTCAAGCTCGCTCGCGCGTACACGGGCCGCGACCTGATCGCGGTCTGCGTCGATCATCCGTTTTTTTCGTACAACGACTGGTTCTTCGCCGTCACGCCGATGACCGCGGGCATCCCCGAGGCCGTCCGGCGGCTGACCGTGACGTTCCACTACAACGACCTGGCGAGCGCCGAGAGGCTGTTTGCCGAGCATCCGGGCCAGATCGCGGGCGTGATCCTCGAGCCTGCCAGAACCGACGACCCCGCGCCCGGATTCCTTTCCGGCCTGAAGGCGCTCTGCGAGCGGAACGGATCCGTGCTGATCTTCGACGAGATGATCACCGGTTTTCGCTGGGCGAGGGGCGGTGCGCAGAAGCTTTACGACGTGCGGCCGCACCTGTCGACGTTCGGCAAGGGGCTCGCGAACGGCTTCGCGCTCTCCGCGCTCACGGGCGACCGGGAGATCATGCAGCTCGGCGGGCTCAATCACGATCGGGAGCGGGTCTTCCTGCTGTCGACGACGCACGGCGCGGAAGTCCACGCGATGGCCGCGGCGATCGCGACGATGCGCGAATACGCGGAGCAGCCCGTGATCGAGACGCTCTACGAGCGGGGCGACCGTTTGAGGGCAGCCGTCGGCGATCTCGCGCAACGGCACGGCGTGGCCGAGCACTTCAAGGTCGTCGGCCGGTCATGCAATCTCCAGTACGTCACGGCGGACCGCGACGGCAAGCCGTCCCAGGCGTTCCGCGCGCTGTTCCTGCAGGAGCTGATCCGTCACGGCGTGATCGCGCCGTCGTTCGTCGTGAGCTTCTCGCACACGCCCGAGGACATCGACCGTACCGCCGAGGCGGTCGACGCCGCGCTGCGCGTCTATGCCCGGGCGCTCGAAGACGGGGTAGAGAAGCATCTCGTCGGCCCGCCGGTGAAGCCGGTCTATCGCAAGTACAACTAGCATCGCAAGTACGACTGGCGCCGTCTGCGCGGGCGCCCGGCAAGCGTTGGTCGATCGACGCCCCGGGTGATAAACTGCACGCCGTTTCGGAGCGTGGGGCCATAGCTCAGCTGGGAGAGCGCTACAATGGCATTGTAGAGGTCGCCGGTTCGATCCCGGCTGGCTCCACCACCCCTCCCGCCCTTACAATCTCGGCTCCCGATTCCCAGTCCCCATCGTCTAGAGGCCTAGGACACCGCCCTTTCACGGCGGCAACCGGGGTTCGAATCCCCGTGGGGACGCCAGATTTGGACACCGGGCTTCACTGCCCGGACGACCGTTCGTGTCCATCTGTCGAATCGCCGTGGGGACGCCTTCCGACGCGACGCCACGTGCATCCGAAGACGGTGTCGACAAGCTGATGTCTCCGATCCCCCCTCTTCTCGGCCTCGTCCTCGCCGGAGGCGCGAGTCGCCGCATGAGCCGCGACAAGGGCACGCTCCGCTATCACGACGCGCCGCAGGCCGTGCACGCATGGCGGCTCCTGATCGAAGTCTGCGGTCGGGCATACGTCTCGGCGAACGGGCGGCAAGCGGGCACGGCGCCTTACTCCGACCTGCCGCTGATCGTCGACGCTCGCGACTACCGCGGACCTGCCTCGGGCCTCGAGGCGGCCTGGGAGCGGCACCCGGGTGCCGCATGGCTCACGCTCGCCGTCGATATGCCGCTCGTCGACCGGGCGCTGCTCGAGGAGCTGACGGCCGCCCGGGATCCTTCGGCCTGTGCGACGGCATTCCGGCACGACGACGGAATCATCGAGCCTCTGTGCACGATCTGGGAGCCTGCGGCTCGAGTGCCGCTGCTCGAGCGTCTGACCGCCGGCGACGCGTCGCTTCGCCGCTTTCTCGAGACCCACGCCGCGGCGCTCGTCGCGCCGGGCACCCCGGAGAAGCTCCGCAGCATCGACGATCCCGCCGGGCACGCGGCGCTCGCGAGAACGCTGCGGTCGAGTCCCGAGTCGTAGCAAGCCGCGGTCGGGGCAGGGGCAATTCGCGCAGGGGTATTCGAAGTACCGGCCGAGCCCCGTCGCCGCGCTTTGGGCTCTCGGTAATCTGTGCGACGATAGCCCGACCGAGTCGCCCGTCAAGAAGGTCGACAGTCACACGGCGAGCCACTCTCTCGGGCGGAGCGAGCACAACGACGATGGGAGCGAACCGCGACTCCCTGGTCCTCGATGGGGGCGAAGGTCCGAAGCTTGCTTCGGCCGCGTCGGGCGACGCGTTATCCGGCTCGCCGGCCCCGCTCGACAGCACGCTGCCGCCAACACCGCTCCGCGATCTGCTCGCGGCGGACGGCGCCGCGATCTTCGTGCTCTCCTCGGATCGCGAGCTGTCGCGCACCGTCGAGCAGGCCGGCCGAGATCGGTATCCGATTTATCGGGTGGCCGATTGGACCGAGCTCGTCGGCGCGATCGTCATGCGGCGGGCGCGCATCGTGCTGCTCGACGCCGATTCGCTGCCCGTCGCGCTGCCGGAAGCCGTCGCTGCGCTGCAGAGCGCTGCGCCCGAAGTAGTCGTGCTCGTCGCGGCGAAGCGCGAAGCGGCGCAGTCCGCGATGAATCTGATATCCGAGCGCAAGGTCCATCGGCTCCTCATCAAGCCGGCCACGGACGGCATCACCCGACTCCTGCTCGAGTCCGCGGTCGAGCGCTATCTGCAGCTTCGCGATCGGCCCGCGGCGCCTGCGATGCTCGTCGATGAGATTCGTCCGCCGCGCCGATACCGTCGACGGAGAAACTTCGGCTCGGCGTGGGCGCTCGTCGTCGCCGCCGTCGTCGCGGGGACGGTCGCGGTCGTCGTCGTCGGAGAGATGCAAGGGCTGCGGTGGCATGAAGCGATCGATCGGCTCGTCACGCGCGACGCGGAGGTCGGCGGCACCGGCGAGACGGACGTGCCCGCGTCGACGGAACCGTCGAGCGACGGCCGCGCGGCCGGCAGCGAGCCGCGGACGGCGTTGCGCGGCGCGGAAACCGTCGAAGGCGGGCCGGTGACCGTCACGGCGACCGATGCGCTCGTTGCGCCGCCGGCGTTCGAAGCGCCGCGCTCGGACGACCCGATCCTGATCACGCCGGCTGCTCCCGCGTCTTCGGCGGGCGCTGAACCTTCGAGCACGGAGGCGGCGGCTGCGTCCGGCGTCGACACACGCCGTGATTCGCCGCCGTCGTCCGCGCGCGATTCGACGGCCGCTCCGGCGGCGGCCGACGCGAACGCCCGTGCGACGGCGGTCGCCGAGCCCACTGCGAGCTCGACGGCGGTCGCCGAGCCCGCCGCGGGCGTATCAGCCGTCATCGAGCGTGGCGCGAGCGTCTCTGCGGATCGCGACGCGAGCGCTCCGGCAACCCCCGATCTCGATAACCTCCTCGAGCTCATCGATGCGCGGCTCGCCGACGACCAAGTGCTGACGCCGTACGAGGACAGCGCGGTCACGTATTTCGATCGCGCGATGGCGCTCCGCCCGCTCGACCCCCGGCTTCTGACGCGACGCAACGCGATCGCCGCGCGCCTCGTCGACGCGGGGCACGCGGCCATCGAGCGCAAGGACTTCGCGGAGGCCCAGCGCCTGGCCGAGGAAGCCTTCCGCCGCGGTGCCGATCGTGCTGCGCTCGCGCGGCTCGATCGCGAGCTCGAGGCGGCGCGGCGGGCAGAGACGCTCGCTCGGCACGCGGAGCTCGTGGCAAGCGCGCGTGCTTTGCTGCGGCAAGGTCGGCTGCTCGACGCGGACGGAACGGGCGCGCTTCCGACGCTCGCCGCGCTCCGTCGCGAGCGCTCGACCGATCCGGGCCTCGCGGACGCGTGGCGAGAAGTGACCGAAGCGGTCGCCGCGAATGTGTCGGCGGCGATCGATGCGGGGGATTTCGTCGCGGCGAGACGCTGGGCGTCCGCGCTTGCGATCGACGGCGGCGAGCCCGTGCTCGCGGCCGAGCTCGAGTTCGAGGCGACGCAAGCGGAGTATCTCGCGATGCCGATCGCGGCCGGAGAGCTTCAGCTGATCGAATCGCGGCCGCCCGTCTACCCGGACGATGCGCTCGCGGACGGTATCGAGGGCTGGGTCGACGTCGAGTACATCGTCGATCGTGAAGGACGTCCGCGGGACATCGTCGTCATCGACAGTCGTCCGGGACGTCGTTTCGTCGACGCGGCAGTCGAAGCGATCGGCAGTCATCGCTACGTGCCGTTTCTGCTCGACGGGCGAGTCTACGAACGTCGCGTCAGGGTGCGCGTTCGCTTCGAGCTTCAGTGAGCATCGCTGCTTTCCGGGCGAGTCCCGTCAAGAGACGAACTGTTTCGTTCGTATGCGGTCGGCGGCGCCCGGATGAACGCGATGCGGAGCACATTTTTGCAGCTCGTGATGGTATGTCGCGTCAACGAGACAAACTAATTCTTGTAAAGTATTGATATATATAAGTATGTAAATCAATGTCGTGCTCAAGCAACGATTCCCCGGACGCCCCCTCGACCCCGTCCGCCCCCGCCGTTCGAGCGTTAATACTTTGTTAATTCGAGCAATTTTTCTGTGCCCTTGGCGGAACGACCGCCTCCGGGTATCCTCCTGCCACGACTGGTTCTGGGCGCGCTTTGAGAATTTACTTTGAGGGCGCGCTGCCGGGCTCGAGCCGGTCGGAAGCCATGGGTAGTCCCGCGTGTCGGCGGTCGGTTTCCTGGCTCGAGCCTCGGCAGTGGCGCCCTCGTTTCGTTTCCATTCGCTCTCCGCGCACGTGATCGACGCCTTGCGATCGCTCCGAAACGATGGGTGATTCCCGCACAAACCCGATCGAGGTTCCGCTGCTCGATCTGCGCGCTCAGTACGCGCCGCTGCGCGACGAGGTCGAGCGCGCGATCCGCGACGTGTGCGACGGCCAGCAGTTCATCCTCGGCCCGCGCGTGAAGGCGCTCGAGGAGCAGGTCGCCGACTATTCGAACACGCGCCATGCGGTCGGCGTCTCGTCCGGCACGGACGCATTGCTTCTTGCGTTGATGGCCCTCGGCATCGGCCCGGGCGACGAGGTCATCACGTCGCCGTTCACGTTCTTCGCGACCGCCGGCGTCATCGCCCGCATGAATGCCCGGCCCGTCTTCTGCGACATCGACGAAGCGACCTTCAACCTGTCGCCGAGCGCCGTCGCCGACTTCCTCGCAAGCGAGTGCGAGCGCCGCGACGGCCGCATCGTGAATCGGCGCACCGGCGGAACGGTGAAGGCGATCATCCCGGTGCACCTGTACGGCCAGATGGCGGACATGGACGCGCTGACGGAGATCGCCCGCCGCTACGGGCTCGCCGTCGTCGAGGACGCGGCGCAGGCGATCGGCGCGGAGCTCGCGAACGGGCGCCGCGCGGGCAGCGTCGGCGACATCGGCTGCTTCTCGTTCTTCCCGACGAAGAACCTCGGCGCGTTCGGCGATGCCGGAATGTGCGTGACGAACGACGCGGAGCTCGCGCACAGGATGCGGATCCTCCGCGTGCACGGCGGCGAGCCGAAGTATTATCACGCGGTGATCGGCGGCAATTTCCGGCTCGACGAGCTTCAGGCCGCGGTGCTGCTCGTGAAGCTGCCTCATCTCGACGACTGGACGCGCGCACGCCAGGCAAACGCGGAGCGCTACACGAAGCTCTTCGAGGCCGCCGGCGTCGGCGGCGCGATCCGCACGCCCGACGTCGTCGAAGGCCAACGACACATATTCAATCAGTACGTGATACGCGCGGGCCGTCGCGACGAGCTCCGCGCGTATCTCGCCGACGAGCGCATCGGGACCGAGATTTACTACCCCGTGCCGCTCCATCGGCAGGAGTGTTTCGCGTATCTCGGCTACGCCGCGGGCGCGTTTCCGGTCGCCGAGCGTGCCGCCGACGAGGTCCTCGCGCTGCCGATCTATCCCGAGCTCACGGGCGCGCAGATCGACTACGTCGCGGGGCGCATCATGGCCTTCTACGCCGGGCAGGGCACGGGTTGAGCGCTCGCGCGACGCCGACGGGGGAAATTTCGCCGTTTGTGATAACGGCTATACCGCTTCTCGTCGAATGGTGGCAGCATCCGCGCCATGAGTAGCGGAACGCCCCGTAAGCTGCTGATCGTCGAGGACGATCCCGGAATTCAGAACCAGCTCCGCTGGTGCTTCGAGGACTACGACGTGATCGCGGCCACGGATCGTGCGTCGGCGATCGCGGAGCTCCGCCGCCACGAGCCGGGCGTCGTGCTTCAGGATCTCGGCCTGCCGCCCGATCCCGCGGGCGCCGAGGAAGGCTTCGCGACGCTGAAGGAGATCCTCACGCTCGCGCCGTTCACGAAGGTCGTCGTCGTGACTGGTCACGGCGATCAGCAGAACGCGGTGAAGGCAGTGGGCCTAGGCGCCTACGACTTCTATCAGAAGCCGGTGGACGTCGACACGCTGCAGCTGATCGTGAAACGCGCGTACCACATCTACGACCTCGAGGCCGAGAACCGAAGGCTGTCGGAAGCGACGGGCGCATCGGTGCTGAACGGCATCATCGCGGCCAGCGACGGAATGATGAAGGTCTGCCGGATGATCGAGAAGGTCGCGCCGACCAGCGCGACGACGTTGCTGCTCGGCGAGAGCGGCACCGGCAAGGAGCTCCTCGCCCGCGCGATCCACAACCTGAGCCCGCGCGCGAAAAAGCCGTTCGTCGCGATCAACTGCGCGGCGATCCCGGACACGCTGCTCGAGTCCGAGCTCTTCGGCTTCGAGAAGGGCGCGTTCACCGGCGCGGTCCGGCAGACGCCGGGCAAGGTCGAGGTTGCCGACGGCGGCACGTTGTTCCTCGACGAGATCGGCGACATGCCGCTCGCGCTCCAGGCGAAGCTGCTCCGCTTCCTGCAGGAGCGCGTCGTCGAGCGCATCGGCGGCCGAACGGAAATTCCGGTCGACGTCCGCGTCGTCTGCGCGACGAACAAGAACCTGACGGACGAGATGGCGGAGGGCCGCTTCCGCGAGGACCTCTACTACCGGATCAGCGAGATCACGATCAGGATCCCGCCGGTTCGCGAGCGCGAGGGCGGACGGATCCTGCTCGCGCGGCACCTGCTCGCGAAGTTCGCGAAGGAGCAGGGCAAGAACATCAAGGGCTTCTCGGACGACGCGCAGGACGCGATCGATACCTATCCGTGGCCCGGCAACGTGCGCGAGATGGAGAACCGCATCAAGGCCTCGGTGATCCTCGCGGACGGCAAGTACGTGACGGCCGAGGACCTGGGGCTCTCGTCGAGCGCGGCGCCGCCGACGCTGAACCTGCGCGCCGTGCGCCAGCACGCCGAGACCCGCGCGATCCGCCAGGCCCTGATTCGGACCGGCGGAAACATCTCGCGCGCGGCGGATCTGCTCGGGATCACGCGGCCGACGCTCTACGATCTGCTGCAGAAGTACGCGATCGACGTCGAGGCCGTCGCGGAGACGCAGCAGGCGGAGTGAGCCCCGCCTACCGCTCCTTGAACTGCTCCGGATTCAGCTGATGCCGCGCGAGCAGCTTGTAGAAATCCGTGCGGTTGCGCTTCGCGAGCCGCGCCGCCTGACTGACGTTGCCGCCGGTGATCTGGAGTAGCTGCGACAGGTAGTTCCGCGTGAACTCGTCCCGCGCCTCCGAGAACGACGGCAGCGCGTTCGCCTGCTCGCCGAGCGAGCTCCGCACCTGATCCGCGGTGATCACCCGTCCCGGGCTCAGCGCGACGTTCTGCCGCACGACGTTGTAGAGCTGACGCACGTTGCCCGGCCACTGGTTCGCGACGAGCAGCTCGACGGCCTCGGGCGCGTACACCTTGCGCTCCGTGCCGCGCTCGGCCGCGATCTGCTCGAGGAAGTAGTCGACGAGCAGAGGGACGTCCTCGCGCCGCTGCCGGAGCGGCGGCAGCTGGATGTTCACGACGTTCAGCCGGTAGTAGAGATCCTCCCGGAACGCGCCCTTGATCATCAGATCGTTCAGGTCCTGGTGCGTCGCCGAGATCACGCGCGTGTCGATCCGCACGGGCTCCGTGCTGCCGACCGGGCGGACCTGCTGCTCCTGCAGCACGCGCAGCAGCTTCACCTGCAGACGCATCGGCATGTCGCCGATCTCGTCGAGCAGCAGCGTGCCGCCGTGCGCGGCCTGGAAGAGGCCCTTGTGGCTGCGCGTCGCGCCGGTGAACGCGCCCTTCTCGTGGCCGAAGAGCTCCGACTCGAGCAGATTCTCGGCCATCGCGCTGCAGTTGATCGCGACGAACGGCTTGTCCTTGCGGTCGCTCGCGCGGTGGATCGCGCGCGCCATCAGCTCCTTGCCGGTGCCCGACTCGCCCGTGATCAGGACGCGCGCGTCGCTCGCCGCGACCATGCGCGCCTGCTGCAGGCATTCCTGCATGATCGGGCTGCGCGTGATGATCTCGGCGTTCCAGTCGTCCTCGGTCTTCGGCAGCCCCGAGATCTTCATCGCGCGCTCGACGGCGTCGAGCAACTGCTGCTTGTCGACCGGCTTCGTCAGGAATCCGAACGCGCCGCTCTGCGTCGCCTCGACCGCATCGGGGATCGTGCCGTGCGCCGTCAGGAGCAGCACGCAGAGCCCGGGCCACTGTCGCTGAATCTCCTTGAGCAGCCCGATCCCGTCCATGTGCTCCATGCGCAGGTCCGTGATCACGAGGTCGGGACGGTAGCGGGGCAGGGCGCCGAGCGCCGCGCTCGCGCTCTCGACGGCTTCGACGTCGTAACCCTCCGCGCGCAGGCGAATGCTGAGCAGCCGCAGCAGGCCCGGATCGTCGTCGACGAGAAGGATGCGGCCGCGCGACGCGTCGGAGTCCTGTTTGAACACTCTGCTATGGATTTGAACCATTTTCGCGTTCCCTGATCGATCGCTCGATGTTCGTGATCGCATCGAGCTTCTGTTGTGCCTCTTCGAGCTCTCTCGCGAGACGGGCGTTCTCGGCGAGCGCCGCTTCGAGACGCCGCGCGCTTTCGTCGTTGCGCGCCGCGCGTGCCGCTTCCGCCTCGTCGCGGAGCCGTCGCGCCTCGGCGTCGAGAATCAGCCGTTGCTCGACCTCCTTCAAATGAATCGCGACGAGCATGCGCTCCTCGGGGAGGAGCGCGGGACCCGCCGCGAGCAGGCTGCTCAGGCGCTGCTGCGCCTCAGCCGGATTCTCGTTCGGATGACCGGGCGTTGCGACCGCAAGCGCAAGCTTCACACGATTCTCCGTCGTAGGTGAAGCGGCCGCGGCTTCCGCGATTTCCCGGAACGTCTCCGTCTGCGTGAGCACGTCGCCTTCGACGAGGCGCCGCATCACGTCGAGATACTCGACGACGCTTCCGTTATCGGATCCGCCGTCCGCCCGCGGGTCGTCCTGAAACTCAGCCGGCGAGGAATCCTCCCGGGTGAACACGTTGCCGAACTCGCAGCCGGAGATCAATGCCAATGTGAGCACGGCGAGCGCCGGGCCGATCCACTGCAATTTTCCGTGCACGTTGCGCATTGGCGACGCGGGCCCTAGCCGTTGGCGACGAGCTGCGGGCGGTCGCTCGCGCGCCGCATCGGCAGCCGAACCTGGAAATGCGCGCCGGGCCAGTGGCTGTCGATCAGCTGCACCGTCCCGCCGTGCGCCTGTACGCATTCGGCGACAACCGAAAGGCCGATGCCCGTCCCGCCGATCGGGCCGCCCTGCAGCCGCCGCCCCTGGTAGAACGCCTCGAAGATCCGGTCGCGGTCCTCCGGCGCGACGCCCGGTCCCGTGTCCGCGACCTCGAGCACGAGCTCCGTCTCGCGGATCTCGGCGCCGACGTAGATCGTGCCGCCGTTCGGCAGGAACTTGATCGCGTTCGAGATTAGGTTCTGGAGCACGAGGCGAAGCTTGCCCTCGTCCGCCCGGACGCGGACGGCGCCGACGTTGAGCTGCAGCTTGATCTTCTGGTTCGAGATCAGGAGCCGATGCTGGCTCAGCACGCTGAACACGAGCGGCTTCAGGTCGAACTCGACGATGTCGAGCGACGCGGTCTTCGTCTGCCACGCGCTGAAGTTCAGCAGATTCTCGATCAGCTGCTGCAGCTTGATGCCGTTCTCGCGGAGGATCGTCGTCACCTCCTGCTGCTGCGTGTCGAGCGATCCGACGGATCCGTCGAGCAACAGTTCCGTGCCCTCGCGGATGTTCGCGAGCGGCGTCTTCAGCTCGTGCGACATGTGGCGGAGGAATTTGTTCTTCTCCTCGGTCGACTCCTTCAGCCGATGCCTGAGCCACTCGAGCTGGCGGCCGAGCGCCTCGATGTCGCGCGGCCCGTGCACGCTGATCGGATTACCGAAATTGCCGCTGCCGAGCTCGCGGATCGCGCGGTCGACCTGCCGCATCGGCCGGCCGACGAGCACGAGGAAGAACAGGATCAGCACGATCGTGCCCGGCACGAGGAGCGCAGACTGCCACAGCAGCGCCTGCTGCGCCTCGCGCGTCGACTGCTGCAGCGCCGCGAGCTGCGCGTTGCGTGCGATGCGCAGGCCGTCCCGGATCTCGGCCGCGGCGGCCCGCATCGCCTGGAAGTTGTAGTCGATGATCTGCGACGTGTCGGACTCGGTGAGGTCGTCGGCGAGGAGCGCGTGATGCAAGGTCCGTGCGAGTCGCGGCAGAAGCTTGAGCTGCGCCGCGACCTCGGGGGCCTGCTGCAGCGCGGAGAGCTTCGCGATGCTCTGCTCGAGCGCGACGATCTCGTCCTCGTAGAACTGCAGCGTGTCCTGGGCCTGCTGGCTCATCGACTCGTCGCGCCACAGGAGATTGTACTGGCGGGCGTAGCGCTCGAGGTTGTTGACGGCGTTCGAGACGCGCTGCGACTCGGAGGAGCTCGTGCCGCTCTCGTCCGCGACCGACTCGCTCTCGCGGGCGAGACGGTCGAGCTGCAGCGCGGCATTGCCGATCGCGACGAGCAACGGGAGCGTGACGAGCGCGAGGCCCACGAGCGTCAGCCCGAGCAGGGTTCGAGGTCGCCCGAATCTCACGTTCGTCGTTCCGTCACGTGTGGCCGCGCCCCGCCTTTCAGTCCGCCCAGATGCCGGCGGCGAGCTTACGCTCCCAGTCGAGCGAGCTCGAGACGATCTGCTCGAGGTCGTCGAAACGGGGAGTCCATCCAAGCGTCGAGCGGATCTTGTCCGCTACGGCGACGAGCACCGGCGGGTCGCCCGGCCGGCGCGGCGCCTCGCGCTGCTCGAGCGGCCGTCCCGCGACGCGCTCGACCGTCGCGAGCACCTCGCGCACGCTGTAGCCGCGTCCGTAGCCGCAGTTGAGGACGACCGACTCACCGCCGTCGCGCAGGTAGTCGAGCGCCTTCAGGTGCGCGTCGGCGAGATCCTCGACGTGTATGTAGTCGCGGATCCCGGTGCCGTCGGGCGTAGGATAATCGGTCCCGAAGATCGAGACATACGGCCGCTTGCCGACGGCGGCCTCGCATGCGACCTTCGTCAGCAGCGTCGCCTTCGGCGTCGATTGTCCGATCCTGCCTTCCGGGTCGGAGCCGGCGACGTTGAAGTATCGGAGCGCGACGTAACGCATCGGCGATGCGGCCGCGACGTCGCGCAGCATCCATTCGGTCATCAGCTTCGACGTGCCGTACGGGTTGATCGGCGCGGTCGGCGTCTCCTCGGACGCGAGGCCGTCCGGCGGAATCCCGTAGACGGCCGCCGTCGACGAGAACACGAAATGCCGCACCCCCGCACGCGCCGCGTGCTCGAGCAACGTGCGGCTCGCGCACGTGTTGTTGCGGTAGTACTTGAGCGGATCGGCGACCGACTCCGGGACGATCGTGTGCGCCGCGAAGTGCATGACCGTGTCGATCTCGTAGCGCGAGAAGATCTCCGCCAGGCAGCCCGCGTCTCCGGTGTTGCCGACGACGAGCTCGCCGTGCAGCACGGCCTGCCGGAATCCGGTCGACAGGTCGTCCAAGACGACGATCCGCTCGCCCGCCTCGCCGAGCTGACGCGCGACGTGCGAGCCGATGTAGCCCGCACCTCCGGTCACCAGGATCGCCTTCTCGGCCATTCCGTCCCTTCTGCTTGTGAGTGACATAATCCCGTGAAATCGACGCGAGTCTAACAGTTCTTGGGCCGTACCAACGGTAACGCGTCGCAGTCCGCCGACAGGTTGTGCTGGGCCGCGCGGCTGAGTATGCACCCGGTCGAGCCCGCGCAGATCGGCTCGAACTCTCGTTTTCGCCGGCGTCGCCGGCGTTTCCCCCCCTGCGTCCGTGGCGCACACCGAAGCGGTGCCCGGTATCCTCGAGCGCCCGGCCCCGGTATGTTAGCCGACGGATACCCCCGAAGAGGTGGCCCTCATGGAGCGGATCGGATCATGACCCGGCCGTTGGCGGCGTTACCTGCCGCGTTCACCGGCGTCGCGATAACGGTCCCGCTCCTCGCTGGCTGCGGCGGAGGCGGCGGAAGCGCCGCGGCGAGCACGATGCCGCCTCCCGTCGTGATCAGCGGCGCGATCACGTTCGATCGCGTCCCGGTCTCCGGGAGCGCGCTCGATTATACGGGCATCGAGGCCGCACCTGCTCGCGGCGTGACGGTGCAGGCGCTCGCCGACGGACAGGTGATCGCGTCGGCCTCGACGGACGAGACCGGACGGTACACGCTGACCGTGCCAGCGGACACGTCCGCCGTCACGGTCCGGGCGCTCGCCGAGATGCGCCGCGAAGGGACGCCGGGCTGGTCGTACCGCGTCGTCGACAACACGGCGGACAACGCGCTGTTCGTTCTCGAGGGTCCGGCACTCACGCTCGGCAGGACCGATCAGACGCTGAATCTGCACGCGCCGTCGGGCTGGGACGACGCTGCGTCCGCGTACACCGCGCCGCGCTCCGCCGCGCCGTTCGCGATCCTCGACGTGATCCGGGACGTCACCGACTTCGTGCTCGCGAGCGTCCCCGACACGGTCTTTCCGCCGCTCGTCGTGCACTGGAGCCCGAACAACGTACCGAGCCGCGGTGCGGACGGGCAGCCTGACCTCACGACTGGCGAGATCGGCTCGAGCCTTTACCGGCACGGCCTCGGCATCTACCTGCTCGGCGCGGCCGACAGCGACACCGACGAGTACGACCGGCACGTCATCGCGCACGAGTGGGCGCATTACCTCGAGCAGGCGTTCGGCCGCTCGGACAGCATCGGCGGGCCGCATACGCGCGGCGATCAGCTCGACCCGCGCACCGCGTTCAGCGAAGGCTTCGCGAACGCGTTCGCCGCGATGGCGCTGGGCGACACGCGGTATGTCGACGTGCTCGGACCGGCGCAGGCGGGGGGCTTTGCGTTCGACGTCGAAGGTCCGTACGCGCCGTTCCCGCTCCACCCGAACCCGTTCCCCGGCTGGTTCAGCGAGGAGTCGATCCAGGAGGTCGTGTACGACCTGTTCGATGCCGAGCAGGACCGCGTCGAGGACACGCTCGCGCTCGGGTTCGCGCCCCTTCTCGCCGTGTTTGCCGAGGACTTCACGAACAACACCCCGTACGAGCGGCCGCTGACGAGCATCTTCGCGTTCGCGGACGCGCTGCGGCGGCGCCTTCCCGAGCACCGCGCCGAGATCGACGCGCTGCTCGCGGCGAACGCGATCGGTCCGTTCGCCGACGCGTACGGGACGGGCGAGGCGAACGCCGGCTGGCCGCTCGACCCGGCGTCGGTCGAGGCAGGGGACATCCTGCCGCTCTACAAGCAGGTCGACCTCGGCGGCCGCGTGAACGTTTGCAGCACCGACGCGTACACGTATCCCGGCGCGACCGGCTTCTACAACAAGCTCGGGTCCCGCGCGTTCGTGCGGTTCGATGCGCCCGCCGCGGGCGTGTACGTGATCACCGCGACGACGACCGAGCTGCCCGCGGGCAAGACGGCGGATCCCGATCTCGCGCTGCACGGCCAGGGTCTGCTGCATCGCGCGGAGGGTGCGCCCGATCCTGCCGCATGCACGGCGCAAACGCCGTCCGGCTGTGTCGAAAGCTTCGAGCGCTTCCTCGGCCCCGGAACCTACGTGCTGGAGGTCTACGAATGGACGAACACGCAACCGGCGGATCCCGAGTCCGAGTTCCCGCCGATCGGACGCACATGCTTCGACGTCACGGTCACGCCGCAATGAGCCGGCTCGGTGCGCTCCGCGCGCAGCGGGCCGTCGTCGTCGGGGCAGCGTGGGCCGCCCTCGTCGCGGCGCCCGCGCTCGCTGCGGATGCGGCGCAGACCGCGGGCGACGCGCTCGGCAAGCCGGTCGCGCCGTTCTCCGTCGAGGCGGAGGCGCTCGAGCCCGCTGCGGTCGGCGTGCCGGTCGACGTGCGGATCACGGTCAGCTCGCCGTCGCCGCTCGAGGACATCGAGGTGCGGCTCTCGGCCGACCCGGGCCTCTCGGTCGACGCCGCGGATTACACGCTGCGCGCGCCGTCGGCGTCGCCGGGCGAGCCGGCCGAATGGCGGATCAGCGTTGTGCCGCTCGCGGAAGGGGCGCAGCGCATTCGGCTTTTCGGCGAGGCCGTCGTCGACGGCGTGCGGCAAGGACGAAGCTCGATCGCGACGATCCACGTCGGCACGGGCGCAGCCGCGGCGCGCGAGTCGACGGTGCAAGGCGCGAAGCTCGAGCCCGACGGGGCAACGGGGGCGCGGAAGCCCCGCGCCGGTGCGGAGCGCAGCGACGACGACGCCGAAGCGGGCACGGAGCGCGTGATCCGGCTGCCCGCGACCGTCCGGCCGTGACCCGCGCGCCTCGACGCGTCCGGCCCTGACCGCGACGCTCCGGCGCGTCCGGCGCCCGCGCGGCCCGGCGCGGCGGGCGAAGCGAGAGTCCCGTCACGCCCTAAGCGAAGCGCGCACGGTAAACGAGAGTTGAGTCACGGCGCGGCGCAGCGCCCGATTCCTATAGTGGCTCCGTTGTAACTCGCCATGCCGGTGCGCGCCGGCGAGCCGAACGGCGCCGGTGTCCGCCGCGCGCCGTTTCGCCGTGTGCGTTCGCCGGAATCGGACTGCGTCGATGCCGGATGAAGGTCTGAAGCGCCGCATCGCAGAGGCGCTCACGCACACTCGTGCGCGGGATGCGCTCGCCGACGTGCTGCGCGGCGTCGAAGACGCGGCGCAGGGCGCATTGCACGGCCGCGAGCAGGCGGCCGCCGGCCGTTCATCCGCTCGAGACGGCGCACCGGGCGCGCCTGCCGGCGACGGCGTCGCGCTCGGCGACGCCGAGGTGGCCGCCGTGCTCGATGCCGGCGACGGCGAAGGCACCGGCGGGACGTCGCTGCCGACGATCCTTGACCACGTCAAGGACGCGATCGTGACCGTCGACGCCGACGGGCGTGTGCTCGCGGCGAACTCCGCGGCTGCGCGGCTCTTCGCCGTCGCAGGCGACGCGCTGACGGGCATGCCGATCGCCGCGTTCCTTCCGGCGATCGAGCCCGCCGCGGAGAAGCTCGAGGCGCTCGCGCAACGTTCCGAGGACACGCTCGTCGATCTCGCGCCGACGTCGCTCGCCGCGAAGCGGGCGAACGCCGGCGAGTTCACCGCCGAGGTCACGGTCAGCGCCGCGACGCGCCGCGGACGCCACTTCTATGTGCTCTGCATGCGCGACGTCACGGAGCGCATCCAGCAAGAGCACGCGCTCCGCGACAGCGAGGCCCGCTACCGCGCGCTCGTCGAGAACGCACCGGAGGCGATCGTCGTGTTCGACGTCGACGAGAACCGTTTCGTCGACGCGAACGAGAACGCGGCGAAGCTCTTCAAGTTCACGCGTGAGCAGCTGCTCTCGATCGGGCCGAAGGAGATCAGCCCGCGCTGCCAGGCCGATGGTTTGCCATCGTTCGGCCTCGTGCGCGGCTACATCGAGCGGGCGCTGAAGGGCGGAAGCCCGGTGTTCGAGTGGCTGCACTGCGACTCCGAGGGCAACGAGATCCCGTGCGAGGTCCGCCTGATCCGGCTGCCTTCGTCGACGCGCCGCCTGATCCGCGCGAGCATCATCGACATCACGGCGCGGCGGCGCGCCGACATGCTCGCGCACGGCGAGCGGCGCGTGCTCGAGCTGATCGCGGCGAACGCGCCGCTCGAGCGGACGCTGCAGGCGGTCGTCCGGCTCGTGGAGCAGCTCTATCCCGAGCTTTGCGCTGCGGTGATGCTGCTCGATGCGGACGGCTCGCGCATCACGCTCGCCGCGTCCGCCGGGTTGCCGGCGGCGCTCCGGATCGCGCTCGCGGATCTGCCGGTCGGCACGGACGCCGGCGCGTGCGGCGCGGCCGCATCGCTCGGCCGCCAGGTCGTCGTCCGCGACCTCGCGCTCGATACGATGCCGGAGGATCTGCGCGCGGCGTTCGCGGACGCGGGGATCGCCGCGTCGTGCTCGACGCCGATCGTCACGGCGGGCGAACGCATTCACGGAACGCTCGACGTCTACTTGACCGTGCGGCGCGGCCCGAAGACCGAGGAGCTCGACCTCATCGCGCGGCTCACGCAGCTCGCGGGCATCGCGATCCGGCGCAAGCAGGACGAGACGGCGCTCAGGGAGAGCGAGGCCCGCTACCGCGGCCTCTTCGACAACGTCGTCGACGGCGTCTTCCAGGCGACGATCGACGGCGAGCTGATCTCCGCGAATCCGGCCCTGATGCGCATGCTCGGCCTCGATGCCCGCGCGCCGCTCGGCTCGCTCCGGCTCACCGATTTCTACGCGGATCCGCGCGACCGGGAACGGCTGCTCGCCGCGCTCCGGGCGGACGGCAGCGTGCGCGATTTCGAGTATCGGCTCGAGCGCAGCGACGGCAGCACGATCATCGTCGTCGAGAACTCGAGGCTCGTGCGGGATGCCGACGGGCATCCGCTCTATCTCGAAGGCACGATCACGGATATCACCGAGCGGAAGGCCGCCGAGCGCGCGCTCTTCCGCGAGAAGGAGCGGGCGCAGGTCACGCTGCAGTCGATCGGCGACGCGGTGTTGACGACCGATGCGCACGGCCGCGTCGAGTATCTGAACCCGGCCGCGGAGCAGCTGACCGGATGGGATCGGCGCGAGGTGCAGGGCAGGCGCGTCGAGGAGGTCATCGAGCTCGTCGAGGAGGAGACCGGCAAGCGCGTCGAGCCGCCGGTCGTGCGCTGCCTCGCGGAAGGCCGGACGATCACGCTGTCGGCGGACGTCGCGCTGATGCATCGCGACGGCACGTCGATCGCGATCCAGCAGTCGGCGGCGCCGATCCAGGATCGCGGCGGCCGCGTGATCGGCGCCGTGATGGTCTTCCACGACGCGAGCCGCGAACGCCAGCTGCAGCGCAAGCTCGCGTACTACGCGAGCCACGACTCGTTGACGGGCTTCATCAATCGGCGCGAGTTCGAGGAGCGGCTGTCTGCGGCCGTCCGCGCGGCGCAGCAGCGGAACGCGCCTGCCGCCGCGCTCCTTTATATGGATCTCGACCAGTTCA
>DASVCR010000042.1:0-50112 GCA_036381515.1 Gammaproteobacteria bacterium
CACGGAGATGGTGATGCCCGGGGACAACGTGAAGATGACGGTGGACCTGATTGCGCCGATTGCGATGGAGGAGGGGCTGCGGTTTGCGATCCGCGAGGGCGGCCGCACGGTCGGCGCCGGCGTGGTGTCGAAGATCATCGAGTAAGCCCCGATGGCCACGAATCAGAACATCCGCATTCGTCTCAAGGCTTTCGATCACCGCCTGATCGACAAATCCGCCCGTGAGATCGTCGACACGGCCAAGCGGACCGGCGCCACGGTCCGCGGGCCGGTCCCGCTGCCGACGAAGGTCGAGCGCTACACGGTGCTGATCTCCCCGCACGTCGACAAGGACGCGCGGGATCAGTACGAGCTGCTGACCCACAAGCGGCTGATGGACATCATCGATCCGACGGACAAGACCGTCGACGCGCTGATGAAGCTCGAGCTTCCGGCCGGCGTCGACGTGCAGATCAAGCTGAACTGACGGGTCGGCGAGACGACGGCGCGAAAAAGGGGGTCAGAGCCCCTTTTTTCGCCGAGGACAGCCACACGCGGGAAAAAGGGGTCAGAGCCCTTTTTTTCGCTGGGGCATGCGAGCGGGCTGGCGCATGCGGTCGGAAACAGGGCTCTGACCCTTTTTTCCGCCCGAGCGAAAGCAAGAAAAAGGGCTCTGACCCCCTTTCTCCGCCAAGGTCCGGTGCTATAATTGCGGGCTACTTGTCGGTCATAGGGGGAAAGGCCCGGAGACCTCCGGGTCGTCCCGTCTGACGCGCGCCGGGCGCTCGAGCGCCCCGGCCGCCGCCCGGATCGGGCGCAAGCAATCACCACGTCTCCCATTCGTGTCTTGGGCGGGCGTGCTTGTTTTCGGGTGCCAGCGCGCGAACGACGCGCTGGCTGAAGCGCCGGCCGACGCAGTCGGTGCGGATACAGAGGAACGCAAAATGCCTATCGGTCTAGTGGGCCGCAAATGCGGTATGACCCGCATTTTCACGGAGTCCGGCGATTCGGTGCCGGTCACCGTGATCGAAGCCCTTCCGAACAGAGTCACGATGCTGAAGACCCCGGAGCGCGACGGCTACCGCGCCGTGCAGGTCACCGTCGGCCGGGCTCGTCCGAACGGGCTGACGAAGCCCGAGGCGGGACACTTCGCGGCGGCGAAGGTCGAGCCGGGCGAGGGGCTCTGGGAGTTCCGGCTCGACGACGGCGAGGGCGAGGACCTCGCCGCGGGCGCCGAGATCAAGGTCGATCTGTTCGCCGCCGGCCAGCTCGTCGACGTCACCGGGACGTCGAAGGGCAAGGGCTACGCGGGCACGATCAAGCGGCACAACTTTAATTCGCAGGATGCGTCGCACGGCAACTCGATCTCGCATCGTGCGCCGGGCTCGATCGGTCAGAACCAGTCGCCCGGCCGCGTGTTCAAGGGTAAGAAGATGTCCGGCCACATGGGCGCGACGCGCACGACTCAGGCGAACCTCGAGGTGGTCCGCGTCGATGCCGAGCGGAACCTGATCCTCGTGAAGGGCGCTGTACCGGGCTCGGTCTCGGGGCGCGTCCTGGTCCGACCGGCGGCCAAGGCCGGCAAGCCGCGAGACGGAAAATGAAGGTCACACTGCACGGTAACGGCGAATCGATCGAGCTCGCCGACGCGTCGTTCGCGGCGCCGTTCAACGAGCCGCTCGTTCATCAGGTCGTGGTCGCGTATCTCGCGAGCGCGCGCGCGGGCACGAAGGCGCAGAAGACGCGCGCCGAGGTCAGCGGCGGCAACTCGAAGCCGTGGCGCCAGAAGGGCACGGGCCGCGCCCGGCACGGCTCGACGAGGAGCCCGATCTGGGTCGGCGGCGGCCGCGCGTTCGCGGCGCGTCCGCGCAACCACGATCAGAAGGTCAATCGCAAGATGTATCGGGGCGCGCTGCGCTCCGTGCTGTCCGAGCTGCTCCGTCAGGAGCGGCTCCTGCTGGTCGACGCGTTCACCGTCGGCGCGCCGAAGACGAAGGAGGCCGTGCAGAAGCTCGCCGAGCTCGGCGTCGAGCGGGGCCTGATCGTCGTCGAGGGCTTCGACGCGAATCTGTGGCTGTCGGTCCGCAATCTCCCCGACGTCGACGTGCTCGAGGCGAGCGAGGTCGACCCGGTCAGCCTCGTCGGCGCCGAGCGCGTCGTCATGACGGCGGCCGCCGCGAAGTTTCTCGAAGGACGATTGGCATGAGCGCGGTGAGTCATCAGGAGCGGCTGACCCAGGTCATCGTCGGCCCTCACGTGTCGGAGAAGACGACGGCGGCGGGCGACCGCGACCATCAGGTCGTCTTCAAGGTCCGTTCGGACGCGACGAAGAACGAGGTCAAGCGGGCGGTCGAGATGCTGTTCGACGTGAAGGTCGATCGGGTGACCGTCACGCGCGTCCGCGGCAAGTCGAAGCGCTTCGGCCTGCGCCGGGGACGGCGGTCCGACTGGAAGAAGGCGTACGTGCGCCTTGCCCCGGGCCACGATCTCGATTTCATCAGCGCGGAATAGGGGCGCGGGAGGGAACGAAGTGGCGCTACGTAAGCTCAAACCCACGTCCGCCGGACAGCGCTTCACGGTCCGCGTCGTCAACGACGAGCTGCACAAGGGGCCGCCGCACGAGGCGCTCGTCGTGCCGATGTCGAAGACGGGCGGCCGCAACAATCAGGGCCGGATCACGACCCGGCACCGCGGCGGCGGGCACCGCCGGCATTACCGGATCATCGATTTCCGCCGCGACAAGGACGGGATCGCCGGCCGGGTCGAGCGGCTCGAGTACGATCCGAACCGCAGCGCCAACCTCGCGCTCGTTCTGTATCAGGACGGCGAGCGGCGCTACATCCTCGCACCGCAGCGCGTCGCCGTCGGCGACCCGATCCAGTCGGGCTCCGACGCGCCGATCAAGCCCGGCAACGCGATGCCGCTGAAGCACATTCCGGTCGGCACGCAGGTTCACTGCGTGGAGTTGAAGCCCGGCAAGGGTGCGCAGCTCGCGCGGAGCGCCGGCGCCTCCGCGCAGGTCGTGGCCCGCGAGGGCGCGTACGTGACGGTACGGCTCCGCTCCGGCGAGATGCGCAAAGTCCACGTGAATTGCCGGGCGACGATCGGCGAGGTCGGCAACATCGAGCACAACCTTCGCAAGCTCGGCAAGGCCGGTGCGAAGCGCTGGCGCGGCATTCGGCCGACCGTGCGCGGCGTCGCGATGAACCCGGTCGACCATCCGCACGGCGGCGGCGAGGGCCGGACGTCGGGCGGACGCCATCCGGTTTCGCCGTGGGGCGTGCCGACGAAGGGTTACAAGACGCGGAAGAACAAGCGGACGAAGGCGATGATCGTTCGCGGCCGCAAGCAGAAGTGAAGTAGGAAGGTTTGAGGGTCCGGCGTCCGTTGCGGCGCCGAGCAGTCGGAAGAGCACATGCCACGTTCGATCAAAAAGGGTCCGTTCGTCGACCTGCATTTGCTGAAGAAAGTCGAGAAGGCGGTGGCCACCAACGACCGCCGGCCGATCAAGACCTGGTCGCGCCGCTCGATGATCATCCCGGACATGGTCGGGTTGACGATCGCCGTGCACAACGGACGCCAGCACGTGCCGGTGCTGATCTCCGAGAACATGGTCGGCCACAAGCTCGGCGAGTTCGCGATCACGCGGACGTTCAAGGGGCATTCCGGGGACCGGAAGTCCAAGTAGATTTGGAGTAGGGATCGATGCAGGTTGCGGCGACACTGCGATACGCGCGCATTTCTCCGCAGAAATGCCGCCTCGTCGCGGATCAGATCAGGGGCAAGCCCGTCGGGCAGGCCATCGACATCCTGCGGTTCAGCCGCAAGAAGGCCGCTCGGCTCGTGCACAAGGTGCTCGAGTCGGCGATCGCGAACGCCGAGCACAATCACGGCGCGGACATCGACGAGCTCAAGGTCTCCGTCGTCGAGGTGAACGGCGCCCCGTTCTTCACGCGCTACCGGGCGCGGGCGAAGGGCCGAGGCAACAGAATCTTGAAGCGCAACAGCCACATCACGATTCGAGTGGCGGACGAGTAAATCATGGGTCAGAAGGTACATCCGACCGGAATTCGCCTCGGCATCACGCGCGAATGGCTCTCGAAGTGGTACGCGGATGCGCAGACGTTTCCGACGTACATCGAGCAGGATCACCGCGTCCGCACCTTCCTCAAGGAAAAGCTGAAGGACGCGTCGGTCAGCCGCATCTACATCGAGCGGCCGGCGAAGAAGGCGAACATCACGATCCATACGGCGCGGCCGGGCATCGTGATCGGCAAGAAGGGCGAGGACATCGAGAAGCTGCGCGCGGACGTCGCGAAGCTGCTCGGCATGCCGCTCGCCGACGTCAGGCTCAACATCTCCGAGATCCGCAAGCCCGAGCTCGACGCGCAGCTCGTCGCCGAGGGCATCGCGCAGCAGCTCGAGCGCCGCGTGCAGTTCCGGCGCGCGATGCGGCGGGCCGTGACGAACACGATGCGGCTCGGCGCCGAGGGCGTGAAGGTCAAGGTGTCCGGCCGGCTGAACGGCGCCGAGATCGCCCGCTCCGAGTGGTACCGCGAGGGCCGCGTGCCGCTGCACACGTTCCGAGCGGACATCGACTACGGGTTCGCCGAGGCGCGCACGACGTACGGCGTGATCGGCGTGAAGGTATGGATCTTCCGCGGCGAGGTCTTCGACTTCGGCGAGACGAAGCAGGAAGCCGCCGAGGCGCCGCCGCGCGCGCAGGCGCAGGCCTGACGGCGCGGGGATTGAGGGGCTGCCATGCTGCAACCTAAACGAACGAAATTCAGAAAGCAGTTCAAGGGCCGGAATACGGGTCTCGCGACCCGCGGCAATACCGTGAGCTTCGGCGAGTACGGCCTCAAGGCCGTCGGCCGCGGCCAGCTGACCGCGCGCCAGATCGAGGCCGCGCGGCGCGCGATGACGCGCCACGTGAAGCGCGGCGGCAAGATCTGGATCCGGGTGTTCCCGGACAAGCCGATCACGAAGAAGCCGCTCGAGGTGCGCCAGGGCAAGGGCAAGGGCAACGTCGAGTATTGGGTCGCGCAGGTCCAGCCGGGCCGGATGCTGTACGAGATGGCGGGCGTGAGCCCCGAGATCGCGCGCGAGGCGTTCCGCCTCGCCGCCGCGAAGCTGCCGATCCAGACGGTCATCGTGGAGCGTCAGGTGTCGTGATGAAAGCCAGGGAATTGCGCGCCATGACGGACGAGGGCCTCGCCGAGGAGCTGCTGAAGCTCAGACGCGAGCAGTTCAACCTGCGGATCCAGGCTCAGACCGGGCAGGGCGCGAAGCCGGATCAGCACGGCAAGGTCCGCAAAGACATCGCAAGGATCAAGACGGTGCTCGCGGAACGGGCACGGCAAAAGGGTGAGACGGCATGAGCGCGGCGGAGAATACCCCCGGCGAGACGACGGGCACGGGCCAGAAGACGGCCCGCACGGTCGTCGGCCGCGTGGTCAGCGACAAGATGAACAAGAGCGTCACCGTTGCGGTCGAGCGCCTGATCAAGCACCCGGTGTACGGCAAGTACATCCGCCGGACGACGAAGATCATGGCGCACGACGAGGACAACGCGTGCCGCACGGGCGACACGGTCGCGATCGCCGAGTGCCGCCCGCTGTCGAAGCGCAAGTCCTGGCGGGTCGTCGAGATCGTGAGCCGCGCCAGGGCGGTCGAGGAGCCGCGGCGCGACGAGGCGTCGGACGAGGCGGCTAGTTAGAGGATCGAGCGATGATTCAGACGCAGACGGTATTGAACGCGGCCGACAACTCGGGCGCCCGGCGGCTGATGTGCATCAAGGTGCTCGGCGGCTCGAAGCGCCGCTATGCCCGCATCGGCGACGTGATCAAGGTCACGATCAAGGACGCCATCCCGCGCGGCCGCGTGAAGAAGGGCGAGATCTACAACGCGGTGGTCGTGCGCACGAAGCAGAGCCTTCGGCGCCCGGACGGCTCCGCGATCCGGTTCGACGGCAACGCCGCCGTGCTCCTGAACAACAGGCTCGAGCCGATCGGCACGCGCATCTTCGGGCCGGTCACGCGGGAGCTCCGCACGAACCGGTTCATGAAGATCATCTCGCTCGCGCCGGAAGTGCTGTAGGGCAGGACGATGAAACGCATCAGGAAGGGCGACGAGGTCGTCGTCATCGCTGGACGCGACAAGGGTCGGCGAGGCGTCGTGACGCGCGTCCTCGGCGACGACCGCGTCGTCGTCGAGAACGTGAACGTCGTGAAGCGGCATCAGCGGCCGAATCCGGCGCGCGGCGTGCCGGGCGGGATCATCGAGAAGGAAGCGCCGGTGCACGTCTCGAACGTGATGCTCTGGAACCCGGCGACCCAGAAGGGCGACCGCGTCGGCTTTCGCGTGCTCGGGGACGGGCGCAAGGTGCGCTACTTCAAGTCCAACAACGAGGTCGTCGACGCCTGATTGGGCACCCGGATATGAGCAGACTACAGGAATACTACAAGACGACGGTCGTTCCGCAGCTGATGGAACGGCTCGGCGTCAAGAACCCGATGGCCGTGCCGCGGTTCGTGAAGGTCACCGTGAACATGGGCGTCGGCGAAGCGCTTGCCGACCGTAAGGTGCTCGAGAACGCGATGAACGACCTCGCGCGCATCACGGGGCAGAAGGCCGTGCCGACGAAGGCCCGCGTCTCGGTCGCGAGCTTCAAGGTGCGCGAGGGGTTCCCGATCGGTTGCAAGGTCACGCTGCGGCGGGAGCGGATGTACGAGTTCCTCGATCGGCTGATCAATATCGCGATCCCGCGCATTCGCGACTTCCGTGGGTTCTCGGCGCGCGCGTTCGACGGCCAGGGCAACTACAACATCGGCATCCGCGAGCAGATCATTTTCCCCGAGATCAACTACGACCAGATCGACGCGGTGCGGGGCATGGATATCGCGATCACGACCACCGCGCGGACCGACGAGGAGGGCCGCGCGCTGCTCGAGGCATTCAACTTTCCGCTGCGGTCGTAACGGGCTGGAGTCCGATTCATGGCGAAGAAATCGATGATCATCAAGAACGCGCGGCGGATGAAGACCGTGCAGCGCTACGCGGCGAAGCGGGCGGAGCTGAAGCGGATCATCCGCGATCCGCGCTCGACGGACGAGCAGAAGCTGGCCGCCCAGATGCGCCTGCAGCAGCTGCCGCGGGACGCGAGCCCCGTGCGCGTGCGCAACCGCTGCGCGATCAGCGGGCGGCCGCACGGGTTCTATCGCCGCTTCGGCCTCGGCCGGAACAAGCTGCGCGAGGCGACGATGCGCGGCGAGATTCCGGGCCTGTCGAAGGCGAGCTGGTGACGCGGGGGCACGCCGATGAGCATGACTGATCCGATCGCCGACTTTCTGACGCGCATCCGCAACGGGCAGGCCGCGCGCAAGGAGTCGGTGTCGATGCCGTCGTCGCGCCAGAAGGTCGCGATCGCCAAGGTCCTCGAGGCCGAGGGGTACATCGCGGGCTTCTCCGTCGACGAGTCCGAGCCCGGCAAGCCGACGCTGACGATCCGCCTGAAGTACTACCAGGACCGCCCGGTCATCGAGCGGATCGAGCGGGTCAGCCGGCCGGGCTTGAGGATCTACAGGAAGACCGCGGAGCTGCCGAAGGTGCAGGGCGGCCTCGGAATCGCGATCGTGTCGACGTCGCGAGGCGTCATGACGGATCGCCAGGCGCGCGCCGAAGGGCACGGCGGCGAGGTGCTGTGCATCGTTTCGTGATGTGCGCGAACCGGCGGGAGCGCCGATCGGCGCCCTCGCCCCGAACGAACGATTGAGTGCGATGTCTAGAGTAGCGAAACGTCCGGTCACTCTGCCGAAGGGGGTCACCGTAGAGGTGACGAAGGGCTCGTTGACCGTGCAAGGTCCGAAAGGCTCCCTGTCGATGGCCCTTCGGCCCGAGGTCGAGGTGACGCAGGCGGACGGTACGGTCCAGGTCGGCGCCCGCTCGGGAAGCCGGATCGCGAACGCGATGGCCGGGACGACCCGTGCACTGATCCAGAACATGGTCACGGGCGTCACGAACGGCTTCGAGCGAAAGCTCGAGCTCGTCGGCGTCGGCTATCGCGCGCAGGCGCAGGGCAAGAAGCTGAACTTGACGCTCGGCTTCTCGCATCCGGTCGAGTATCCGGTGCCGGACGGCATCAGCATCGAGACGCCGAGCCAGACCGAGATCGTCGTCAAGGGGATCGATCGGCAGCGCGTCGGCCAGGTCGCCGCGGAGCTCAGGCGGTTCAGGCCCCCGGAGCCGTACAAGGGCAAGGGCGTGCGCTACTCGGGCGAGCGCGTGGTGTTGAAGGAAGCGAAGAAGAAGTAGGCGGCCATGGCAGCGTTGGACAAGAAGACACGGCGGCAGAGACGAGCCGCGCGCGGCCGCGCGAAGATCGCGCTGGCGGGCAAGAACCGCCTGTGCGTGCACCGGACGCCTCGGCACATCTACGCGCAGATCGTCGCGCCCGAGGGCGGCAAGGTGCTCGTCAGCGCGTCGACGCTCGTGAAGGAGCTGCGCACGGCGCTCGCGAAGACCGGCAACAAGGACGCGGCCGCGGCCGTGGGCCGGCTGATCGCCGAGCGCGCGAAGGCGCAGGGGATCACCGAGGTCGCGTTCGACCGGTCGGGCTTCAAGTACCACGGGCGCGTCAAGGCGCTCGCGGACGCGGCGCGCGAGGCAGGTTTGCAGTTTTGAGGCTCGGGCGGCCTTTGGACGGTATCGATGGCAAACGTTGAAGAATTTCAAGAGAAGCTCGTCGCGGTGAACCGCGTCGCGAAGGTCGTCAAGGGCGGCCGGCAGTTCGGGTTCACGGCGCTCACCGTCGTCGGCGACGGCAACGGCCGCGTCGGCTACGGTTACGGCAAGGCGCGCGAGCTGCCGCTCGCGATCCAGAAGGCCATGCAGGCGGCGCGCAAGAACCTGAAGACCGTGCACCTGAAGAAGGATACGCTGCAGTACGAGCTGCGCGGCCAGCACGGCGCGACGCGCGTGTTCATGCAGCCCGCGCGTGAAGGCACGGGCATCATCGCCGGCGGCGCGATGCGCGCGGTGTTCGAGTGCGCCGGCGTCCGCAACGTGCTCGCGAAGAGCTACGGCTCGCGCAACCCGATCAATGTCGTGCGGGCGACGATGAACGCGCTGACGTCGATGCGGTCGCCGCAGGCGATCGCGGCGAAGCGCGGGAAGACGCTCGAAGAGATTGTCGGTTGAGGTGTGCCGTGGCCGAACGGAAGAACTTGAAGGTGACGCTCTTGAAGAGCCGGCACGGCCGCAAGCCCGGGCACGCGGAGTGCCTCGCGGGGCTCGGCCTGAAGCATCGTCATCAGAGCGTCGTCGTCGCGGATACCCCGGAGAACCGCGGGATGATCGACAAGGTCGCGTATCTCGTGCGGGTAGAGGAGGCCTGACGTGCGATTGAACGATCTGAAGCCGGCTCCCGGCAGCAAGAAGGCGCGGACCCGCGTCGGCCGCGGAGCGAGCTCGGGCCAGGGCAAGACGGCCGGGCGCGGCACGAAGGGTCAGCACGCGCGTGCCGGAGGCTTCCACAAGGTCGGCTTCGAAGGCGGCCAGATGCCGTTGCAGCGCCGGCTGCCGAAGATCGGGTTCAGGTCCCGCAAGGCCTCGACCCGGGACGAGGTGCGCGTGCACGAGCTTGCGCGGATCGACGGCGACGTCACGCTCGAGGCGCTGAAGGCCGCCGGGATCGTGCCGCAGCGCGTCGAGCGCGTGAAGATCATTGCATCCGGCACGCTCGAGCGGCCGGTCAAGGTCGTCGGCGTGCCCGTGACGCGCGGCGCAAAGACAATCATCGAGGCAGCGGGAGGCAGCGTCGAGTAGCGCTCCCTACGCCCGAACACAGGAACGAACGAGATGGCCAAGCCAGGCGCAGCAGTATCTGCAAGCCTTCTGGGCGACGCGACCCGCTTTGCGGATCTGCGTCAGCGCCTGCTGTTCCTGATCGGCGCGCTGATCGTCTACCGCATCGGCACGTTCATTCCGGTGCCGGGCGTCGACCCGGTCGCGATGCAGCAGCTCTTTCAGGATCAGTCCGGCACGATCCTGCAGATGTTCAACATGTTCTCGGGCGGCGCGCTCGAGCGCCTGTCGATCTTCGCGCTCGGGATCATGCCGTACATCTCGGCGTCGATCATCCTGCAGATGGCGACGCACGTCGTGCCGACGCTGCAGCAGCTGCGCAAGGAGGGCGAATCCGGGCGCCGCAAGATCACGCAGTACACGCGCTACGGCACGGTCGTGCTGTCGACCTTCCAGTCGATCGCCGCGGCCACGGCGCTGCAGAATCAGCAGGTCGTGCTGAATCCGGGGACCGGCTTCGTGATGACCGCGGCGATCACGCTCGTGACGGGCACGATGTTCCTGATGTGGCTCGGCGAGCAGATCACGGAGCGCGGCGTCGGCAACGGCATCTCGATGATCATCCTCGGGAGCATCGTCTCCGGGCTGCCGTCGGCGATCACGAGCACGCTCGAGCTCGTCAGCACCGGCGCGATGAATCAGGCGCTGCCGTTCGTCCTCGGTATCGTGATGCTCGGCGTGACGGCGTTCGTCGTGTTCATGGAGCGGGCGCAGCGGCGGATCACCGTGAACTACGCGAAGCGCCAGCAGGGCCGGCGGATGTACGCGGGCCAGACGAGCCATTTGCCGTTCAAGATCAACATGTCGGGCGTGATCCCGCCGATCTTCGCGTCGAGCCTGATCCTGTTCCCGGCGACGATCGCGACGTGGTTCGGCACGAGCCAGCCGTGGCTTCAGCGGCTCGCGGCGAGCATGTCGCCGGGGCAGCCGATCTACATCCTGCTGTACGGCACGATGATCGTCTTCTTCTGCTTCTTCTACACCGCGCTCGTGTTCAACGCACGCGAGACGGCGGACAATCTGAAGCGCTCGGGAGCGTTCATCCCGGGCATCCGGCCGGGGCAGCAAACGGCCGAGTACATCGACAAGGTGCTGACACGGCTGACTTTGTGGGGCGCGATCTACGTCACGGCGGTGTGTCTCCTGCCGGAGTTCCTGATCCTCGAGTTCGGCGTGCAGTTCTACTTCGGCGGCACCTCCCTGCTGATCATCGTGGTCGTCACGATGGACTTCATGGCGCAGCTTCAGGCGCACATGATGACGCACCAGTACGAGGGGCTGCTGAAGAAGGCGAACCTGAGGGGCTACGGGCCCAAGGCGAGCTAGGCCGAAGGGCGGCCGGAAGTTAGCCGGGAGTTTGGAGCGATGAAAGTAAGAGCTTCGGTGCGGCGGATCTGCCGAAACTGCAAGATCATTCGGCGCAAGGGCGTCGTGCGGGTGATCTGCTCGGATCCCCGTCACAAGCAGCGACAGGGTTGAGGGTCGAACGATGGCACGCATTGCGGGAATCAACATCCCGATCAACAAGCACATCTCGATCGCACTGACGCACATTCACGGCATCGGCCGCAGCCGCGCGCTGCTCGCGTGCCAGGCGGCGGGAATCGATCCGACGACGAAGGTCAAGGATCTGACGGAGCCGGAGATCGCGCGGCTGCGCGACATGATCGCGAAGTTCCCGGTCGAGGGCGATCTGCGCCGCGAGACGGCGATGAACATCAAGCGGCTGATGGATCTCGGCTGCTACCGCGGCATCCGTCACAGGCGCGGGCTGCCGCTGCGCGGCCAGCGCACGCGGACGAATGCCCGTACTCGCAAGGGACCGCGCCGGCCGATCAAGAAGTAGTTTTCAGGAGCAAGTATGGCGAAACAGCCGACCACGCGCGTCAGAAAGAAGGTCAAGCGTCAGATCCTCGATGCCGTCGCGCACATTCATGCGTCCTTCAACAACACGATCGTGACGATCACGGATCGGCAGGGGAACGCGATCGCGTGGGCGACGGCCGGCGGGTGCGGCTTCAAGGGCTCGCGCAAGAGCACGCCGTTCGCCGCCCAGGTCGCCGCCGAGCGGGCCGGGACCGCGGCCAAGGACTTCGGCGTGAAGAACATCGAGGTGCGCGTCAAGGGGCCGGGGCCGGGCAGGGAATCTGCCGTGCGCGCATTGAACGCGGTCGGTTTCAGAATCACTCAGATCGAGGACGTCACGCCGATTCCGCACAACGGCTGCCGGCCGCCCAAGCGACGTCGAGTATAGCGATATGGCGAGATACAGAGGACCTACGTGCAAGCTGGCCCGTCGAGAGGGCACGGATCTGTTCCTGAAGAGCGGTGTCAAACCGCTCGAGAGCAAGTGCAAGCTCGAGGTGCCCCCGGGCGGCCAGGGGCAGCGTCGTGGGCGGCTCTCGGACTACGGCCTGCAGCTGCGCGAGAAGCAGAAGCTGCGCCGCATGTACGGTGTGCTCGAGCGGCAGTTCCGCAACTATTACAAGAAGGCCTCGAAGGTCAAAGGCTCGACCGGCGAGAACCTGCTCAGGATGCTCGAGGCACGGCTCGACAACGTCGTGTATCGCATGGGCTTTGCGGCGACGCGCGCGGAGGCGCGCCAGCTCGTCGCGCATCGCGGGATCGCAGTGAACGATAAGGTCGTGAACATTCCGTCGTACCAGGTCAAGGCCGGCGACAAGATCGCGGTGCGTGATCGGGCGAAGTCGCAGACGCGGATCAAGGCCGCGCTCGAGATCGCGGGCCAGGTCGGCTTCCCGGAGTGGGTCGAGGTCGACGGCGAGAAAATGCAGGGAGTACTGAAGGCTCTTCCGGAGCGAGAGGAAATCCTTCCGGACATCAACGAGAACCTGGTGGTCGAGCTGTACTCCAAGTAAGCGAGGACATTACGCAATGCAGGAATCAGCCACGGAATTCTTGAAGCCTCGCGCGGTCAAGGTGCAGCCGCTCGGCGCGAATCGCGCCCGAGTCACTGTGGAGCCTTTCGAGCGCGGCTTCGGTCACACGCTCGGCAACGCGCTGCGCCGCGTACTGCTGTCTTCGATGCCGGGCTGCGCGATCGTCGAGGCCGAGATCGAGGGCGTGCTGCACGAGTACACGAGCATCGAAGGCGTCCAGGAGGACGTCGTCGACATCCTGCTGAACCTGAAGCAGGTTGCGATCAAGATGCACGCGCGCGAGGAGGCCGAGCTCACGCTCGCGAAGAAGGGCCCGGGCCCCGTCACGGCCGGCGACATCCAGGCCGACCACGACGTCGAGATCGTGAACCCGGACCTCGTGATCGCGAACCTGACGCAGTCGGGCGAGCTGCGTGCGTACCTCAAGGTCGTGCGCGGCCGCGGCTATCGGCCGGCGACGCAGGTCGCGTCGTTCGAGGAGCAGACGCGCCCGATCGGCCGGCTGCAACTCGACGCGTCGTTCAGCCCGGTCCGCCGCGTCACGTACACGGTCGAGCGCGCTCGCGTCGAGCAGCGCACGGACCTCGACAAGCTGATCATCGACATCGAGACGAACGGCACGATCGACGCCGAGGAGGCGATCCGCCGCGCCGGCACGATCCTGAAGAGCCAGCTCGACGTCTTCGTCGATCTGCAGGGCGAGGAGGAGGCCGGCTACGGCAGGATGGAGACGCAGATCGACCCGATCCTGCTCCGTCCGGTCGACGAGCTCGAGCTCACGGTGCGCTCGGCGAACTGCCTGAAGGCCGAGAACATCAACTACATCGGCGACCTGGTCCAGCGGACCGAGGTCGAGCTGCTTCGGACGCCGAATCTCGGCAAGAAGTCGCTGACCGAGATCAAGGAGGTGCTCGAGGCCCACGGGCTCACGCTCGGCATGCGTCTCGAGAACTGGCCGCCTCCGGGACTCCGGAACGAGGAGCAGTCCTCGTCGATGGCGTATTGAGGGGCTGGCCATGCGTCATCGTAAGTCGGGCCGCAAGCTCGGCAGGAATTCCGCGCATCGCAAGGCGATGTACCGCAACATGGCGGCGTCCCTGCTGACGCACGAGACGATCAAGACGACCTTGCCGAAGGCGAAGGAGCTTAGGCGCGTCGTCGAGCCGCTGATCACGCTCGCGAAGGAGGACGGCGTGAGCCGTCGCCGCCTCGCGTTCGATCGGCTGCGCGATGAGGCCGCGGTCGGCAAGCTGTTCAACGAGCTCGGTCCGCGGTTCAGGGAGCGGCCGGGCGGATATCTGAGGATCCTGAAGATGGGCTTCCGGCCGGGCGACTCGGCGCCGATGGCGCTCGTGCAGCTGCTCGATCAGCCGGCGCGGAGCGGGGAGTCGGCGTAGCGCCGAAAATTGTGTCAGACACCTTTTCGGGAGGGTGTCGCGCACCGTTCCGCGATCGCCGATAGCGCGAAATCGATGCGGACCATTCTCGCCCGATCCTGATCCTAAAGACACGGCGACGCGGCATTCGAGCCGCGTCGCCGCTTCGGGCTTTCGCACTCCTCTCGCCGTCGTCACGGCGTGCTCCGGGAGCGCCGTGCCTGGCTCTCGCGGCCGGTCCACCCGGGGCGGAAGGTCGGAATGGCGACCGGCGGAAGCGCCGATTCAGCGCGCCTGGACGAAGAGACGCGCGTGGGCCTCTCGCAGCACGTTCTTCTGCACCTTGCCCATCACGTTCCGCGGCAGCTCGTCGGCAAGCACGATCCGCTTCGGGACCTTGAAGTCGGCAAGCTGCGCCTTGCACGCGTCGATGACTGCTTGCTCCGACGGGAGCGCTCCCTGCTCCGGCACGACGACGGCGACGACGCCCTCGCCGAAGTCCGGGTGAGGCACGCCGATCACTGCGGACTCGACGACGCCCGGCAACGCGTCGATCACCGCCTCGACCTCGCGCGGATACACGTTGAGGCCGCCGGTGATCACGAGATCCTTGCTGCGGCCGACGATCGCGAGGTAGCCGTCGTCGTCGAACACGCCGAGATCGCCGGTCCTGAAGAAGCCGTCGTTCGTGAAGTCGTCCCCGGCGTCCCGCCGCCAGTAGCCCGTGAAGACGTTCGGGCCGCGGACCTGGATGTGCCCGACTTCGCCGGCCGCGAGCACCGTGCCGCGGTCGTCGACGATCCGGACATCGACGCCCGGCAGCGGCAGGCCGACCGTTCCCGGCCTGCGCTCGCCGTCGAGCGGATTCGACGCGATGACGTTCGTCTCCGTCATGCCGTAGCGCTCGAGGACTCGCTGGCCCGTGCGCCGCTCGAACTCCGCGAACGTCTCGGGCAGGAGCGGCGCGGACCCCGACACGAACAGCCTGACGCCGCCGACGAGCTCGGCCGAGAGCTCGGGCGCGGCGAGGAGGCGCGTGTAGTACGTCGGCACGCCCATCATGACGGTGCATCGGGGCAG
The DNA here is from genome assembly GCA_036381515.1 of Gammaproteobacteria bacterium. GTDB lineage: Bacteria > Pseudomonadota > Gammaproteobacteria > Steroidobacterales > Rariloculaceae > ZC4RG20. The sequence goes on from DASVCR010000042.1 coordinate 15,200, forward strand.
GTGACACAGCACGTCGTCCACCGTGAAGCGGGGCAGCCACGTCATGCTCGCACCGCTCGACAGGACGCACCCGAGCGAGATGAAGAGCCCATGCACATGGTGGATCGGCAACGCGTGCAGCAGGCGGTCCTGCGCCGTGAACCCCCATGCCGACGTCAGCGCCGCGGCGTTGCTCTGCAGATTCCCGTGCGAGAGCAGGATGCCCTTCGGCGAGCCGGTCGTGCCCGACGTGTAGAGGAGCGCGGCGGGGTCGTGCGTCGAGCGCGGAACCGTCCCGAAGCCGTCGCTCGCTCTCTCGGCCCGCTCGATCAGCGATCCCCCGCCGTCCGCGCTCAGCGTGAGCGCGACGCGCGCGCCGGCGGATGCCGCGAGCGCGGCGACGTCGGGCTCCTTCCGCGGGTCGCAGACGACCGCGGCGGGCTCCGCATGATGAAGCAGCGTCTCGAGCTCCTTCGCCTTGTACGCGGGATTGATGGGGTGGAACACGAAGCCCGCGCGCAGGCACGCGAGATAGAGACAGAGGCTTTCCGGCGATTTCTCGACCTGGACGGAGACGCGGTCGCCGGTCTCTACGCCCGCATCCCGAAGAGCCGCCGCGATCCTCGCCGACATGCGATCGATGTCGGCGTACGTGAACGACGTGCCGTCGCCCGTCGCGAGCAGCTCGTCGTCCGCACGCTCGACGAACCGGCGATGGAAGTGGGCGAAGAGGTTTCGATCAACCGTCGTCATCGCGTTGCCGAATGCCGTGCTTGCAGAGCGGCGTGCTCACAAGGCGCCTCGAATCTCGGCGGCGAGCGCCTCGAGCTCGTCGATCGGCGTGTGGGGGAACTCGCTCTCGTGAAAACGCCGCCACGGGACGCTCGAGGCGTAGCGCGGCACGAGGTGCACGTGGAAGTGGGAGACCGTCTGGCCGGCCCGGACACCGTTGTTCTGGAACATGTTGAGGCCGACGGCGCCGAGCGCCCGGATCAACGCGTGTGCGAGGCATCGAGCCTCGGGGTAGATCGCGCCCATCAGCGTGTCGTCGAGCTCGAGCAGCGACTCGACGTGACGGTTCGGCACGAGGAGCAGAGCGCCTCGCTCGAACTGCGCGCGGTTCAGGAACGACGACAAGAGCGGGCCGCGTGTCACGAACGCGCAGCGTGCGGCGCCCGAGAGGTATTCGCAGAAAGGGCAGGTGTCGTGCGACGGTGTCTCGATCATGGCGGTGCCTCGGTCCGCGCGGATCTCATGCCCGATGCCCTACTCGGCTGACTCGCGGTCGAGCTCGACCCGACCGAGATCCGCCGGCTCCTCGAGAAAACGCGCCGCGCCCGCGGCTTTCAGCTCGGCGAGCGTGCCGAATCCCCACAGCACGCCGAAGGGGCGAACGCCGTTCCGCAGCGCTCCGATCACGTCGTGGCGGCGATCCCCGATCATCACGGTGTCCGCCGGCGCGAGGCGCTCGGTCGAGAGGATATGCGCGATCAGCTCTCCCTTGTCCGTGCGCGTCCCGTCGAGCTCGCTGCCGTAGAGGCCGGCGAAGAACTGCGCGAGCCCGAAATGCTCGACGATCCGCGCCGCATAGACGCGCGGCTTCGACGTCGCGAGGAACAGGCGCGCATTGCGTGCGTTCAGCGCCTCAAGGGCTTCCGGAATGCCTTCGTAGAGCTCGTTCTCGAAGAGCCCGATCGTTCCGAATCGGGCGCGGTACGCCGCGACGGCCGCTTGGATCTCCGCGGGATCGTCCGTCGCGAGGATCTCGCGGAACGCATCCGCGAGCGGAGGCCCGATGTAGCGTGCGAGGTCGGCGTCCGCCGGAATCTCTCGCTCGAGAACGTCGAGCGCGTGCCGGATGCATCCGACGATCCCCTGCTCGGGATTCGTCAGCGTTCCGTCCAGATCGAGCAATACGTTCATCGTTGTCGATGTGCTCATGCGCGCCGCGCCCGGTGGCGTTTCCGCAGCCGCCGCAGCGTGATCTTCTGCCACGGAATACGCACGGCTCTCGCCGCGCGCTCGAGCAGCAGCGGCCGATAACGCTCCGCGTCCGGGGGCGAGACGTTCTCCGCGTCCTCGAACCGCCGCCGATATTTGAGCTTCAGCCACGAGTTGTAGTCCATCTGACACAGGACGTCGAACACGCGCCGGCGCCAGCGGGACGAGTCCGGATCGACGCACCACGCGATCCCGAAATCGATGACGTACGGCCGCTCGCCGGGACCGACCAGCACGTTGTCCTTGCGCTTCAGGTCGCCGTGCGCAACGCCCGCCGCGTGCATCGCGTCGAGCGTCTCGAGCAGACGCGTGAAGAAGCGCTCGCGGTCCTCGAGGCGATCCTGGTGCCGGCGGAGCGACGGTCCGTCGATGTGCTCGAGCACGAGGTGGCCGTCGACGAGCCCGTACGATCGCGGCACGCCGATCACGCCGCGGAGCCGCTCGTACACGGCGGCCTCGCGCCGCAATGCGCGCAGGCCGATGTGGCGTAAGATCGGCGGGCCGTACGTCTGCTTGACGACGACGCGGCCGACCGGCGCGTCGAGCAGGTACACGCGCGCCTGGTAGCCGCGGCCGAGGAGACGGCCACGGCCCTCCGCGAGCGCCCGCTCGACGAACGCCTCGAGCTCTGCGCGGGCGACGGTCGCTCCCGGCTCGGTGCGCGCGGCGTCCGTCGGGCTGCTGCCGCCTTCGGCCACCGTCACAGCACGGGGCGGGCGACGAGGTACACGCAGATCAGGATGTACGCGGCGACGGCGGCTTCGCCGTTCTTGCCGAAGCTCTTCTGCAGCGACCATTCGCCGCCGGTCAGCCGGCTCACGTTCTTGAACGTCGGCACGAGCGCCGGCGTCGTCCGGGCCCACTCCTCCCACTCGGCGCCGAAGAGCCGGCGGAGCTTCCGGTCCTCGTACTCGATCGCGGTCGGGTAGTAGAACCAGAAGAACGCGAGCGCGACGAGCGGCGCCCACCACTGCCAGCTCGCGATCGCGAGGCCGGTGAGCACGAGGATGTTGCCCGTGTAGAGCGGGTGGCGGACGAGCGCGTACGGACCGTGCCGCGCGAGCTCGTGGTTCTTCATGATGAAGCCGCTCGCGTACAGGCGAACCGCCGTGCCGACGAGCGCGAGCGGCACGCCGATCGCGACCGATAGCGTCGTCGGCTCGGCCGCGAGCGCGAACACGAGGATCAGCACGATGCCGAGCGCCTGGCGTGCGATCTCGTGGTAGCGCAGCTCACGGATCGTATGACGGACGCCCGTCAGCGGCGGTAAATCCCTCGTTCGATGCGACATCCGGTGCTTCCTTCTCGTGTCCGCGCGGGGAAAATCGTGTCAGACACCATTTTTCCGATTACCGTGCCCGAAGTCGTTCGACGCCGCTCCGGAAAAATGGTGTCTGACGCAATTTTCCTCCCGGACACGATTTTTCTCACGGCTGCACGGCCGCGAACGCCTCGCGCGTCAGGTTTTTGACCCCGGCGGGCTCGACGAGGACGTCGTCCTCGATGCGGATGCCGCCGTACGGCAGCAGCCTCTCCACCGCGTCCCAGTCGACGCGCGCCCGGTTCGGGGCCGCCATTGTGCGCAAAAGCGTCGGAATAAAGTAGACGCCGGGCTCGATCGTGACGACGAACCCGGCCTCCACGGTCCGCGTGAGCCGCAGGAACGGGTGCTCGGGCGGCGGCGGACGCTCCTCGCCGTCAGGCGAAATCTGCCGTCCGCCGACGTCGTGCACCTGGAGCCCGAGGAGGTGTCCGAGGCCGTGCGGCAGGAACGTCCGCGTGACGCCGTGCTCGAACGCCTCGTCGGCGCCGCAGCGCACGATCCCGTGCTCGACGAGCACGGAGGCCAAGAGCTCGTGCGCGCGCTCGTTCAGCGCGATGAAGTCGACCCCGGCGCGGAGCTCCCGGCACAGGGTCCGCTGCATCGCGTCGATCGAGTCGCGCAGCGCGGCGAACTCGGCCGCGTGCCGGACCGTCGTACGAGTGATATCGGAGCCGTAGCCGAGGAACGACGCGCCCGCGTCGATCAGTAACGTCGAGGCGCGCTCGGGCGCCCTGCGGTCGAGGCGCTGGTAGTGCAGCACGGCCGCGTGCCGATCGACCGCGACGATCGCGTTGTACGGCAGCTCGCTCTCGCGCTGCCCGGCCGCGTCGCAGTAGCGCTGGTGCAGGTCGAACTCGGACGTGTCGGCGGCGAACGCGGCCGCCGCCGCGCGGTGGCCGCGCACGGCGATCGCGGACGCCCGCTCGAGACACGCGACCTCGTACGACGTCTTGTACGCGCGATGAAAATCGAGCACGCGCAGCACCGCCTGATCGTCGATCGACGCAAACCGGTCGGCGGCCGCGCCCGGATCGCCGATCGCGCCCGTGCGAGGCGGCAGGTCGCGAAGAAGGCTCGAGACCTCGGCCTCGTCGCGCGCGATCCGCACGTCGACGAAGTCGGTCCAGAAGCCTTCCGGGTCTTTCGGCGGGGCGTGCCAGTAGTCGTCGGGCTGCAGGTAGATCAGGCGCGGGCGCCGCGCGGGCGCGAGCACGAGGACCGAGCCCGCGGCATCGACCAGCGGCACGAAGGCCTTGAAGTACGGCTCGACGCGGAACGGGTACGGCACGTCGTCGCGCGCGGGGTAACGCTCGGCCCCGGCGAAGACGCATAGCGCGTCGAGCCCCGCGGCGCCGAGGGCCTGCTCCAGGCGCTGCGACAGCGTGTCGAGGTGGGCCGAGTAAGGCAATCGCAGGTCGTCGTCCATTGCGATGGGCATCTCGGCGGACTCCTTGGGCGGTGATGCAAATGATAGCGCCGGCCGCCGGTGCGTTTGCGCCGGCTTGCCTTCGCCGCCGACGCTCGTCACTATGCCGGTCCCGCGGCCGCGGGCGTCCCGGTCGCTCGCGCCGCGGCCGCGGGTCTCGGCCCCCGCCGCGGCGACGTCCGCGGGCCCGCGAGCGAACGGCGGCCGCAAGCGCGATGGGTCGGCGGAGACGAACAGAGGATCTCGATGATGGAAACGGTTCTGACGGGGATCACGACCACCGGCGCCCCGCATATCGGCAACTACGTCGGCGCGATCAGACCGGCGATCGCGGCGAGCGAAAATCCGAACACCCGCTCGTTCCTGTTTCTCGCGGACTACCACTCGCTCGTCAAAGGCAGGGACCCCGAGCGGGTCGCGCCGTCGACGCTCGAGATCGCCGCGGCCTGGCTCGCATGCGGCCTGAATCCGGACAAGGTCGTGTTCTACCGCCAGTCCGACATCCCCGAGATCCTCGAGCTCAACTGGATCCTGACGTGCCTGACGGCGAAGGGGCTGATGAACCGTGCGCATGCGTACAAGGCGGCGGTGGCCGAGAACGAGGCGAGCGGGGACCGTGATCCGGACAAGGGCATCACGATGGGCCTTTTCTGCTATCCGATCCTGATGGCGGCCGACATCCTGATGTTCAAGACGAACAAGGTGCCGGTCGGCAGCGACCAGATCCAGCACGTCGAGATGGCGCGCGACATCGCGGGCCGCTTCAACCATCACTACGGGGAGACGTTCGTGCTGCCCGAGGCGGTCGTCGAGGAGCACACGGCGATCCTGCCGGGGCTCGACGGCCGCAAGATGTCGAAGAGCTACGGCAACACGATCCCGCTCTTCGCGCCGCGAGAGCAGCTGCGCAAGCTGATCATGCGGATCAAGACGAACTCGCAGGAGCCGGGCGAGCCGAAGAACCCCGACGACAGCGCGCTCTTCGCGATCTACCGCGCGTTCGCGACGCCTGCGGAGACGGCCGCGATCCGGCAGCGCTATGCGGAAGGGATCGGCTGGGGCGAGATGAAGCAGATCCTGTTCGAGTACATCGACCGGCATCTCGCGGACGCGCGCGCCGAGTACGAGCGCCTGATCGCGGCGCCCGAGCACGTCGAGCGCATCCTCCGCGAAGGGGCCGAGAAGGCGCGCGAGGTCAGCCGGCCGTTCCTCGACGAGATCCGCCGCGCGGTCGGGATCCGTCCGTTGACGGGCGTTCGCGCCGCGCGGTGACTCGACGCGGGTCGGAGCTCGTCGCGTGCAACGGGGCTCTGACCGCGTACTCTCAGAGGTCGGAGCGCATTGGAGCGGCCTCCGACCTCGTCGTCTTAGCCGGACGTCCCGGTGTCAATTTCCTGCACGACGAGCACCTCGGCGAGCTCGCCGTTCTCCTTGCGGATCAGCATCGACGGGAACGTGAGCTCGCCCTGCTCCGTCCAGTCGAAGAAGCTCTCGATCACGTCGGTCTCGCCGTCCTCACCGTCGACCGTCGTCCGCACGCGGACGAGCTTGTCCGCCGGGTCGACGTAGCCGCGCACCTCGTGCCCGTCGACGGTGAAGCTCACGACCCGATACTCGGTGCCGTCGAGCGTCTCCATGCCGACCGACGCGTCGTGCGCGAGGGCGCCGGCGACGAACGCATGCGGCGTCAGCCAGTAGCGGTGGCGCAAGGACCAGTCGGCGTTCGCGTCGATCGTCGTCGTGGTCGCGGGCTCGCGCGCGGCGTCCGGCGCCGACGAGCTCGCGCGCACCTGCTCGATCTCGAGCGACTCCGCGGCGAGATCGAGCTCCTGCACCTGGCTCACGATTCGAAAGTAGCTCCGGGCCCGCGGGGCCGGCGGCGGGACGTACATCGGCGACGACGGATCGGCGGTAGCGCGGCCCGCCGCGACGAGGGCCGCCGGCACGCTCGCCGGCCGCGGCTCCGTGGAGCGTTTCTCGTACCCCGAGCCCGCCGCGACGACCTTGAGCGCCTTGACCTCCTCGATCTGCAGCGCGTCGGCCACGGGCCCGAGCACCGCCGCGGCGTCCTGCGCGTTCGCCGCAAACGGCAGCGCCAGCGAAAGCATCGCCAGCGCGAGTTCTTGCCACGCGTTCTTTGCCATGACTTCCCTCCGAGTTCTTTTCGTTACGCCCCCGCTTTCGCCCGGCCCGATGCGCGCGGCCGCTGCCGGGCCTGGTTCGTCATGCCGGTGCGCCGCCCGGCGGCATCCGGCTCGAGCACCGTCTTGAGCCAGCGCCCGGTATGCGAGCGCTCGTCCTGCGCGATCGCCTCGGGCGGGCCCGTCGCAATGACCTGGCCGCCGCCCGAGCCCCCTTCGGGCCCCAGATCGATGATCCAGTCCGCGGTCTTGATCACGTCCAGGTTGTGCTCGATGACGACTATCGTATTGCCCTGATCGCGCAACTGGTAGAGCACGTCGAGGAGCTGCGCGATGTCCTGGAAGTGCAGACCGGTCGTGGGCTCGTCGAGCACGTAGAGCGTCGAGCCCGTGCTGCGCTTCGCGAGCTCCTTCGCGAGCTTCACGCGCTGCGCCTCGCCGCCGGACAGCGTCGTCGCGTTCTGGCCGAGCTTGACGTACGAGAGCCCGACGGCCATCAGCGTCTCGAGCTTCGTCGCGATCTGCGGCACGTTGCGGAAGAACGCGAGCGCCTCCTCGACCGTCATCTCGAGCACGTCGTGGATGTTCTTGCCCTTGTAGCGGATGTCGAGCGTTTCGCGGTTGTAGCGCCGGCCGTGGCACGTGTCGCACGGCACGAAGACATCCGGCAGGAAGTGCATCTCGACCTTGATGACGCCGTCGCCCTGGCACGCCTCGCAGCGCCCGCCCCTGACGTTGAAGCTGAAGCGGCCCGGCGAGTAGCCGCGCGAGCGGGCCTCCTGCGTCGCGGCGAAGAGCTCGCGGATCGGCGTGAAGAGCCCGGTGTACGTCGCCGGGTTCGAGCGCGGCGTCCGGCCGATCGGGGCCTGGCTGATGTCGATCACGCGGTCGATGTGCTCGAGCCCTTCGACGGCGGCGACGGGCGCGGGATCCTGACTGCTCTTGTTGATCACCGCGGCGGCCGTCTTGTACAGCGTGTCGTTCACGAGCGTGCTCTTGCCGGAGCCCGAAACGCCCGTTACGCAGGTCAGGAGGCCGATCGGGAACTCGACGTCGATGCCCTTCAGGTTGTTGCCGGACGCGCCGCGCACGCGGATCACGATGTTCGGGTCGAACGGCCGGCGCTCGGCCGGCACCGGGATCCGGCGGCGGCCGGACAGGTACTGGCCCGTCAGCGACGCCGGGTTCGCGCAGATCTCGGCCGGCGTGCCCTGCGCGACGACCTGGCCGCCGTGCGCGCCGGCGCCGGGCCCGAGGTCGACGACGTAGTCTGCCGCGAGGATCGTCTCGCGGTCGTGCTCGACGACGAGCACGGTGTTGCCGAGGTCGCGCAGGTGGATCAGCGTGTTCAAGAGCCGCTCGTGATCGCGCTGATGCAGCCCGATCGACGGCTCGTCGAGGATGTACATGACGCCGACGAGCCCCGAGCCGATCTGGCTCGCGAGCCGGATGCGCTGCGCCTCGCCGCCCGAGAGCGTATCCGCGCTCCGGTCGAGCGTGAGGTAGCCGAGGCCGACGTCGACGAGGAAGCGGATCCGGTTCGTGATCTCGGCGACGATCTTCTGCGCGACCTCGCCGCGCCAGCCGCCGATCTCGAGGTTCGCGAAGAGCTCGAGGGCGTTAGCGACGGAGAGCGCGCTGATCTCGGGAAGCGTCCTGTCGGCGACGAACACGTTCCGCGCGGCGCGGTTCAGCCGCGTGCCGCCGCAGCTCGGGCACGTCTGCACGCTCTGGTACTTCGCGAGCTCCTCGCGGACCGCGCTCGACTCGGTCTCCTGGTAGCGCCGCTCCATGTTCGGGATCACGCCTTCGAAACGATGGCGGCTGCGATACTCGCTGCCGCGGTCGTTCTTGTACATGAAGACGATTTCCTCGTCCCCGCTGCCTTCGAGCAGGACCTTGCGCACGGACTCGGGCAACGTCTCGAACGGCTGCTCGACGTCGAAGCCGTAATGCGCCGCGAGCGACGTGATCATCTGGAAGTAGTACGGGTTGCGGCGGTCCCAGCCGCGGATCGCGCCGCCCGCGAGCGACAGGCTCGGATGGCGCACGATGCGGTCGACGTCGAAGAAGCGCCGCGCGCCGAGCCCGTCGCAGTCGGGGCATGCGCCGATCGGGTTGTTGAACGAGAAGAGGCGCGGCTCGAGCTCCGGGATGCTGTAGCCGCAGATCGGGCACGCGAACTTGTTCGAGAAGACGAGCGGCTCGCGGTCCTCGTCGAGGAACGCGACTTGCGCGACGCCGTCGCCGAGCGCGAGCGCGGTCTCGAACGACTCGGCGAGCCTGAGCGAGAGGTCGTCGCGCACGCGGATGCGGTCGACGACGACCTCGATGTCGTGCTTCTTCTTCGGGTTCAGCTTCGGCGGGTCGTCGAGCTCGACGAGCGCGCCGTCGATGCGCGCGCGCACGAAGCCCTGCGTGCGCAGCGACTCGATCGCCTCGACGTGCTCGCCCTTGCGGGCCTTCACGATCGGCGCGAGCAGCATCACGCGGGTGCCGGCCGGAAGCGCGGTCACCTGATCGACCATCTGCGAGACGGTCTGCGCCTCGAGCACGGTGCCGTGCTCGGGACAGCGGGGGATGCCGGCGCGCGCGAACAGGAGCCGCAGGTAGTCGTGGATCTCCGTGACCGTGCCGACCGTCGAGCGGGGGTTGTGCGACGTTGACTTCTGCTCGATCGAGATCGCGGGCGAGAGCCCCTCGATGTGGTCGACGTCCGGCTTGTCCATCATCGACAGGAACTGCCGCGCGTACGCGGACAGCGACTCGACGTAGCGCCGCTGGCCCTCGGCGTAGAGCGTGTCGAACGCGAGCGACGATTTGCCCGAGCCCGAGAGGCCCGTGAAGACGATCAGCCGGTCCCTCGGCAGATCGAGGTCGACGTTCTTCAGGTTGTGCGTCCGCGCGCCGCGGATCTGGATGGTCTGCATCGTGGTCGGGCCGCCTTTTCGGCGAATCGAAAACTATACGACGCCGGAAAACGGCGGCGCAAAATGTCGCACGGCGGCGCGGGGTTCGACGGGGCGGGGCGCCCGAAGTTGCCGCGAAAATCGTGTCAGACACTATTTTTCCGTTTACGCGTCGGGCGGCGGCTTGCCGATGCGCGGAAAAATGGTGTCTGACACGATTTTCGCTTCGGCCCCGCCGCTTTTCGGCCCGACCTCGCCGGAAACGACCGTGAGAACCGCTCGTCGAAAACATCGTACAATGCGGCCGTCCGGGCCCCGCGCCCCGGGAGTCCAACGTCCACCCGTTGCCAGGCAGGAGCTTCGATGGCCAGAGGCGTTAACAAAGTCATTCTGATCGGCCACTTGGGCGCCGATCCCGAGACGCGCTACATGCCGAGCGGCAGCGCAGTCACGAACCTGCGCCTCGCGACCAGCGAGTCCTGGAAGGACCGAGAGACCGGCGAGCAGCAGGAACGCACGGAGTGGCACAACGTCGCGATGTTCGGCCGGCTGGCCGAGATCGCGGCCGAGTACCTGCGCAAAGGCTCGCAGGTGTACATCGAAGGGCGCCTGCGCACGCGCAAGTGGCAGGATCGCGACGGCAACGACCGCTGGACGACCGAGATCATCGCCAACGACATGCAGATGCTCGGCAGCCGCCCGGGCGCCGGGGCGCCCGCGAGGTCCCAGGAGCAGGCGGCGCCCGCGGGGCCGCCGACGGAGGACTTCGACGACGACATTCCGTTCTGACGGGGAAAATCGGGGTCAGAGCCCTTTTTTCCGCCGGAATAAGGCCGCGAAAATTGGGGTCAGAGCCCCTTTTTTCCGCCGGAATAAGGCCGTGACCCGATTCCCCCGCCCAATTGCGGCGCGGCTTGACGCCTCGCAGAGCGAAAAAAGAGCTCGGCGAGAAGTGCTCTGACTCTAAAGGCAAAGTGCCAATTCCGAGCCCCTGATCGTGGAGACCTGGTTCGCGGCAGGCAAAACGGGGAAAAGCAGGCAAGGCAGAGCGGAGAAGGCAGGGAAAGGCGGAGAAGGCCGGGCAGGCGGAGCAGGCAGGGCAGGCGGAGCAGGCAGGGCAGGCGGAGCAGGCAGGGAAGGCGGCAGGAAAAGCAGGGAAGGCGGAGAAGGCAGAGAAGGCAGAGAAGGCAGGGAAAGCAGCGGAAGCAGGGAAAGCAGCGGAAGCAGGGAAACCAGCAAAAGCAGCGAAAGCAGGGCGGGGCCGAGGAAGCGACTCTGAGGGCTCCGATCTCCGATTAGGAAAAAGGGCTTTGACCCCGATTAGGGAAAAGGGCTCTGACCCCAATTTCGCGGCGGGTACCTTTCTCTGCTGCCTGCGCCGCGCTAGGCTCTAACGTTTCCGAACGCAACGGTATTCCAGGACGACGCCCTTTGGCGCAGCGGTTTTTCATCCAGACTTTCGGATGCCAGATGAACGAGTACGACTCGGCCAAGATGGCCGACGTGCTCGCGGAGCATTTCGGCGCCGTCCCGGCCGAGCGTCCGGACGACGCGGACATCCTGCTGCTCAACACGTGCTCGATCCGCGAGAAGGCGCAGGAGAAGGTCTTCTCGCTGCTCGGCCGGTGGCGGCATCTCAAGGCCGAGAAGCCGCACGCGATCATCGGCGTCGGCGGCTGCGTCGCGAGCCAGGAAGGCGAGGCGCTCCTCGCGAGGGCGCCTTTCGTCGACGTCGTCTTCGGCCCGCAGACGCTGCACCGGCTGCCCGAGATGATCACGCAGGTGCGCGCGGGCCGTCCGCACGTCGTCGACGTCAGTTTCCCCGAGATCGAGAAGTTCGACCGAATCCCGGAGCCCAGAAGCTCCGCGTGCACGGCGTTCCTGTCGGTGATGGAAGGCTGCAGCAAGTACTGTACGTACTGCGTCGTGCCGTACACGCGCGGCGAGGAGATCAGCCGGCCGCTCGACGACGTGATCGCCGAGGCCTACCGGCTCGCCGAGCTCGGCGTCAAGGAGATCAACCTGCTCGGGCAGAACGTCAACGCGTATCGCGGCCCGACGCACGACGGCCGCACGGCCGATCTCGCGACGCTGATCCACTACATCGCGGCGATCGACGGGATCGAGCGGATCCGGTTCACGACGTCGCACCCTGTCGAGTTCACGGATCCGCTGATCGAGGCCTACGCCGAGGTGGACAAGCTGGCAAGCTTTCTGCATCTTCCCGTGCAGAGCGGCTCGGATCGCGTGCTCGCGCTGATGAAGCGCGGGCATACCGCCGCGGAGTACGTGGAGAAAATCGACAAGCTGAAGCGCGCGCGGCCCGGGATCTCGATCTCGTCGGACTTCATAGTCGGTTTTCCGGGCGAGACCGAGCGGGACTTCGAGGATACGCTCGAGCTGATCCGCCGCGTCGGCTTCGATCAGTCGTTCAGCTTCATCTACAGCGCGCGTCCCGGCACGCCGGCCGCCGCGATGGCGGACGCGGTGCCGCGCGACGTCGCGCAGGCCCGTCTCGAGCGCCTCCAGGCCCTCGTCAACGCGCAGGCCGCCGCGATCAGCCGCTCGATGGTCGGGAGCGTGCAGCGCGTGCTCGTCGAGCGCGTGTCGAAAAAGTCCGCGCGGGAGATCGCCGGGCGGACCGAGAACAACCGCTGGGTCAATTTCGCGGGCGACCCCGCGCTCGTCGGCACGTTCGTCGACGTGCGCATCACCGAGGCCTTGCCGAATTCCCTGAGGGGCCGCCTCGAAGCCGGGACGGCGCTGAGATCCATTGCCTGACGCGCAGACAACCGAGCATCGCGCCGAGCTTCTGCTCGTGCCGGACGATCACCGCCGGCTCGCGAACCTCGCCGGGCAGCTCGACGAGCACCTGAGGCTGATCGAGCAGCGGCTCGCGGTGCGGATCAAGAACCGCGGCAACCGCTTCGAGATCACGGGGCCCGAGGTCGGCGTCGAGAAGGCGCGCGCCGTGCTCGAGGACCTGTTCGCCGCGACCGAGCGCGACCAGCTCGACCCCGAGCGCGTGCACCTCGCGATCGTCGAGCACGACCGGCCCGGCGGGCGCGGCCCGCGCGACGAGTCCGTGATCCATACCCGGCGGCGCGACGTGCGTGCGCGCGGCGCGCATCAGGCGGAGTACGCGAAGGCGATGCGCGAGCGCGACCTGACGTTCGGGATCGGTCCGGCCGGGACCGGCAAGACGTACATGGCCGTCGCGGCCGGCGTCGAGGCGCTCCTCGCCGACGCGGTGCGGCGCATGGTGCTCGTGCGTCCGGCCGTCGAGGCCGGCGAGCGGCTCGGCTTCCTCCCCGGCGACATGTCGCAGAAGGTCGATCCGTACCTGCGGCCGATGTACGACGCGCTCTACGAGATGCTCGGGTTCGACCGCGTCGCGCGGCTCGTCGAACGGCAGGTCATCGAGATCGCGCCGCTCGCGTTCATGCGCGGCCGCACGCTGAACGAGTCGTTCGTGATCCTCGACGAGGCGCAGAACACGACGCCCGAGCAGATGAAGATGTTTCTGACGCGCATCGGCTTCGGCTCGCGTGCGGTCGTGACGGGCGACATCACGCAGACGGACCTGCCGCCCGGGCGCGAGTCCGGGCTGCAGCAGGCCGCGCGCGTGCTGCGGGACGTGCCCGGAATCGCGTTCATCTATTTCGACTCGAGCGACGTCGTCCGGCATCCGCTCGTGCAGAAGATCGTCACGGCCTATGCGCGCGAGGAGGCGCGGCTGCGCGACGAGCAGGCGGCGCGCGGCCAGGAGGCCCGTAGCCGGGCCCGCCGGGAACGATGAGCCGCGGGCGGCTCAGGGTCGCGGTGCAGCGAGCCGTCGCGTGCCCATGGCTGCCTGACGCCGCGTCGATCCGCCGCTGGGCCGCGGCCGCGGCCCCCGGGCACGGCGGCGAGTTGACCGTGCGGATCGTCGACGAGGCCGAATCCGCTACGCTCAACGAAACCTATCGCCGCAAGAGAGGTCCGACGAACGTGCTGGCCTTCCCCGTCGACGGTGTCCCGCCGTTGCCCGACGAGCCCGTGCCCCTCGGCGATCTCGTGATCTGCGCACCCGTCGTCGAGCGCGAAGCGGCCGAGCAGGGCAAGACCGTCGCCGCACACCTCGCGCACCTCGTCGTGCACGGCACGCTGCACCTCCTCGGCCACGACCACGAAGACGAGGCCGCGGCGCGCGTCATGGAGGACCGGGAGCGGGAGATCCTCGCGGCTTTCGGCTTCGACGACCCGTACCGGAGCGAGAAGGGCGCCTGATGGCTCGTTCCGGGCCCTTACACTTTTGTCGCAGAAAGTCCAGCGTTCGACCCCGGAATTTTGCGGCTCCGTCCCTTGAACGCTCCCGGCCCTGACCCCAATATACGGTCCAATTCGATGTCCGACGACTTGCCCTCCACACACGACGCCCCGGGCCTGACCGGCTGGTGGTCGCGGTTGTTCCAGAACCGCGACGACGTCAAAGGCCGAGAGGAGATCGCGGCGTTTCTGGCCGAGAGCCGCCACCGCGGCTTGCTGGCGGCGGACGAGTACGCGATGTTGCAGGGCGTGCTCGAGGTCTCGCAGACCCACGTGCGCGACATCATGGTGCCCCGCTCGCACATGGTCGTGCTCGAGAAGGACGCGTCGATCGACGTGCTGCTTCGGACGATCGTCGAATCGGGGCACTCGCGCTTTCCGGTCATCGGCGAGGATCGCGACGAGGTCGTCGGGATCCTGCTCGCGAAGGATCTGCTCAAGCATTTCGGTAAGGATCCGAGCTCGTTCGACCTCGAGAGCCTGCTCAGGCCCGCGGTCTTCATCCCGGAAAGCAAGCGCCTCAACACGCTGCTGACCGAGTTCCGGCAGAGCCACAACCACATGGCGATCGTCGTCGACGAGTACGGCGGCGTCTCCGGGCTGGCGACGATCGAGGACGTGCTCGAGCAGATCGTCGGCGACATCGACGACGAGCACGATCCCGAGGAAGCGGAGTCGATCCAGGACCAGGGCGACGGGCGCTTCCACGTGCTCGGCCTGACGCGGATAGAGGACTTCAACGAATACTTCTCGTCGAATCTGAGCGACGAGGAATACGACACGATCGGCGGGCTGATCATGCACGAGCTCGGGCGGTTGCCTCGCCGCGGCGAGCATCTCGACTTCGGCGGCTTCCGCTTCCGCGTCCTCAGGGGAGACCGGCGGCGTATCCAGACCGTCGAGGTCACGCGGCAGCCGGACGGCGAAGCCGGCTGACGCGGTATCGGGGCGGTCGCGCGGATGCGGCGCCGTCCGACTCAGGCACGAAACCGTCTCATGAACGAGCGTACGCGGTATCGGGCGCGGCCGTTCGGCCGGCGCGCGGCGAAGGTCGGGCTCGCGGTAGCGGCCGGCGCCGCGTTGCCGCTCGCGTTCGCGCCGTTTGATCTGTTCCTCGTCGCGCCGCTCAGCTACGCCGTGCTCTTCGGCGTCTGGCAGCGGGAGCCGCCCGCGCGCGCGTTCGGGCTCGGCTTCCTGTTCGGGCTCGCGAGCTTCTTCGCCGGCGTGCATTGGGTGTACGTGAGCCTGCACGACTACGGGCTGCTGCACCCCGTGATCGCGGGGACGATGACGCTGCTCTTCGTCGCGGTGCTCGCGCTCTTTCCGGCGCTGACCGGGCTTCTCGCCGCGTGGCTTCGCAGCACTTCGGGCGGAGCCGCGTGGCTCGTCGCGCTGCCCGCGCTCTTCGTCCTGACCGAATGGCTCCGCGGCTGGATCTTCACGGGGTTCGGATGGCTGTCCGCGGGCTACAGCCAGACCGAATCGTGGCTCTTCGCGCTCGCGCCCGTCGGCGGATTGCATGCGATCAGCTGGGCCGTGCTCCTCACGGGCGGCGCGCTCGCGGCGCTCGTGCTCGGTGCGCGGCGCGAGCGCATGATCGCCGTCGGCGCGCTCGCGGTGCTGTGGGGCGGCGCGTACGCGCTCGACGGCGTGCGCTTCACGCGGCCGAAGGGCGACCTCGTATCCGTCGCGCTCGTGCAGGGTGCCGTGCCGCAGGACCTGAAGTGGCTCGTCGAGCATCTCGACGACACGCTGCGGCTCTACCGGAACCTGACCGAGGAGAGCGCGGGCGCCGAGCTGATCGTGTGGCCGGAGGCCGCGATCCCGACCTTCTACAGCGCGATCACGGACTATCTCGACGGCATCGAGAGCATCGCCGCCGCGCGGGGCGGCTCGGTCGTGCTCGGCGTGCTGACGGGCACGATCGAGAATTTCCAGAACGCCGTCGTCGCGCTGACCGATCCGCGGCAGTTCTACGTCAAGCGGCATCTCGTGCCGTTCGGCGAGTACTTCCCGGTGCCGGATTTCGTTCGCGAATGGCTGCGGCTGATGAGCCTGCCGTATATCGACGCGGAGCCGGGCGCGGACGCGCAGCCGCCGCTCGACGTTGCCGGCGAGCACCTCGCGGTCACGATCTGCTACGAGGCGGTGTTCGGCGCCGAGCAGCTTCACTACCTGCCGGACGCGACGCTGCTCGTGAACGTCAGCAACGACGCATGGTTCGGCGATTCGATCGGCCCGCATCAGCATCTGCAGATCGCGCGGGTCCGCGCGGCGGAGGCGGGGCGGTACATGCTGCGCGCGGCGAATACCGGCATCACCGCGGTGATCGACCCGCAGGGACGCGTCGTCTCGCGGATTCCGCAGTTCGAGCCGGGCGTGCTGACGGACGTCGTGCAGGGGTACACGGGCTCGACGCCATACGCCGTCGTCGGCAACTGGCCGGTCGTGCTCGGCGCGCTCCTCGTCCTCGTGCTCGCCCGCGCTCGCTCGTTCCTTCCGCGCGCGGTCGGCGCCGGAGCGCTTTCGGGCTCGAGCTGAACGCTCGTAGCGCCCGACCGCCGACGGTGGACTCGGCGCGGCCGGGACGCTACTTTCTGGCGGACTGCTCGGCCATCGTCGCCTGCCGACCCGAGGTACGAACATGCATGCGATGCAGCTTGCGCTGCTCGCGGCCGGAACGGCCGCATTCATGCTCGTCCCGGCGCACGCCGAGATCGATGACTCGATCCGGGGCGCCCCGAGCCCGGCGAATCATTTCATCGAGACGCCGGAGGGATGGGTGCATCCGATGACGCCGTGGGGCGAGCCGGACATCCGAGCCAAGCTCGACATGATGCAGGCTTCCCGAGTCCCCCTCGAGCGGTGCGCGGACAGTTACGCCGGTCGGCGCCTGCCGACGTTTCTGTTCGGCGACGGCGGGGCGGGCGCGAGCGGCGCGCCGACCGTGCGTGCCTGCGACGTCGGCAAAGCGTGGCTGACGCAACAGGAATACGATGCGCAGGTCGCGGCGTGGCGTAGCCGGATCGATCCCAGCCGGCAGGCGCTCCGCGAAGGCCAGCTCGGCGTCGCGCTGCGCACCGGCACGACCGACCCGAACATCCCCCAGCGGCAGACGAATCTCATCGTCGACCCGCCGGACGGGATGCTGCCGGCGTTGACTCCGGAGGGGAAGCGACGCGCGCTCGAGATGCGCAGCAGCTGGGCGCTGCCGGGCGAGAACCACACCTACGACTGGGTCACGGACTTCGACAGCTGGGACCGGTGCATCACCCGCGGCATGCCGTCGTCGATGATGCCGTACCGCTACAACGGCGGCTTCAGGATTCATCAGGCGCCCGGCTACGTGATCTTCCAGCTCGAGATGATTCACGAGGCGCGGATCATACCGACGAACGATCGCGCCGCGCTTGCGCCCGGGATCAGGCAGTACCTCGGCGAGTCGCGGGGCCACTGGGAAGGCACGACGCTCGTCGTCGAGACGACGAACTACCGGGAAGGCCCGCCGATGATCAACCTCGCCGTGCTCGGCTCACCGCCGGGCAACCGCTTCCCGTACAGCGAGCAGATGAAGACGACAGAGCGGATCGTGCGCTTGAACGACGAGTGGTGGCTCTACGAGATCACGACCGAGGACCCGGTCGTTCTCGCGGCGCCTTTCACCGTGCGCTATCCGATGCGCCACGACGCTTCGTACCTGATGCCCGAGTATGCCTGCCACGAGGACAACACGATCGTCCGCAACTACATCGAGGCGAACCGCTACGAGCGTGAGCATCCGGCGCCCGCGCTCGCGGAGCCGGTCGAGGCGTCGTCGGACGTCGCCGATGCGCTCGAGGGACGGTGGGTCGGCCGGCCCCGCATCGCCACCGTCGATCTCGACATCGAGATCGAGTTCGCGAAGCGGGGCGCGACCGCCGTCGTCGGCACGCTGGTCGGCACGAACCTCGGGCAGATCGCTCGACCCTTGGACCGCGTCCGCATCACGGGCCGCGCGCTCGAGTTCGAGCTGCCGAACTGGCAGCCTTGGGCTTTCGCCGGAGCGCTGACCGACGAGGGCACGCTCCGCGGCGTGCTGAGCAGCGAGCAGGGCGGCGTGCCCGTCACGTTCCGGCGCGTGCCCTGACTGCTTCGGACCTTCGGCCGTCGGCTCGCCGCCAGTTCAATCCACGCGGTCCGCACGACCGCAGCTCACTGCTCGACATCAACGATTGACGTGCGGTGGTGAGAGCGGTCTTTGCCTGCATCGGCCTTCGCGGGACCGGCGTGAATACTTCCCTGTAGCCTGCGGGCGCGCCGTCCGCGGCGCGCACGCTCCCGCGAAGGCCGATGCAGGCAAAGACCGCTCGGAAACGGCGTGCCGTTCATGTCGAGCAGTGAGCTGCCGTCGTGGCGAACGGTGAGATGCCGGCGGTGACGGCCGGCTGGGGGGTTATCCGCCGACGACGAAGTTCAGGATGCGCCCCGGCACGTAGATCGCGCGCCGCACGTTCTGCCCTTCGAGGTGCCGCCGCACGTTGCCGTCCTCGCGCGCGATCGCGATGACGGAATCCTGGTCGGCGTCCGCCGGCACCGTGACGCGCCCGCGCATCTTGCCGTTCACCTGCACCGGAATCTCGACGGTGTCGCTGACGAGCAGGCTCGGGTCCGCCTCCGGCCACGGCGCGTACGCGATCGACTCCGCGTGGCCGAGCAGGCTCCAGACCTCCTCGGCGATATGCGGCGCGAACGGGGCGAGCAGCAGCGCGAGCTTCTCGGCGAACTCGTGCGGCACGCGCTCCCACTTGTACGCCGCATTCGTCAGCTCCATCAGCGCAGCGATCGCGGTGTTCATCCGGAGCGCCTCGATGTCCTCGGTCACCTTCGCGATCGTCCGGTGCAGCACCTTGAGCTGATCGCGCGTCGCCGACTCGCGCACGACCTTCGGCGAGAGCTTGCCGTCGTCGTCCGTGAGCAGGCGCCACACGCGATTCAGGAAGCGGTGCGTGCCGTCGACGCCGGTCGTGCTCCACGGCTTCACCTGCTCGAGCGGGCCCATGAACATCTCGTAGAGGCGGAACGCGTCGGCGCCGTGCTGCGCGACGATCTCGTCGGGGTTCACGACGTTGCCGCGGCTCTTCGACATCTTGTGTGCGCGCGCGTCGACGAAGACGTTGGGCTCCGAGCGCAGCACGAAGCGCTCGCCGCGCTTCTCGACGTCCGCCTCGCCGACCCGCTTCGCGGTGACCGGGCGACCGCTCTCCGCGTCGCGGCCGTTCGCGACGCGCTCGGCCGAGACGTACGTTCCGTCGTCCGCGACGTACGCCGTGTACTCGAGCTCGCCGAGGATCATGCCCTGGTGGACGAGCTTCCTGAACGGCTCGGGCGTCGACACGACGCCCGCGTCGTAGAGCACCTTGTGCCAGAACCGCGCATACAAAAGATGCAGGACCGCGTGCTCGGAGCCGCCGACGTAGAGGTCGACCGGCATCCAGTAGCGCTCCTTCTCGGGGTCGACGAGGCACGTCTCGTTGTGCGGATCGATGTAGCGCAGGTAGTACCAGCAGGAGCCGGCCCACTGCGGCATCGTGTTCGTCTCGCGCTTCGCGGGCTTGCCCGTCTCGGGATCGATCGTCTCGACCCAGTCCCTGGCCGTCGCGAGCGGGCCTTCCGGCGTCCCGCTCGGCTTGAACGCCTCGAGCTCCGGCAGCGTGACGGGCAGCGCGTCGTCCGGGACCGTCTTCGGCTCGCCGTCGACGAACACGATCGGGAACGGCTCGCCCCAGTAGCGCTGGCGCGAGAACAGCCAGTCGCGGAGCTTGTAGTTGACCTTGCGGCGGCCTTTGCCGTTCGCCTCGAGCCAGTCGATCATCTTCGACTTCGCCTCGGCGACCGTGCAGCCGTCGAGGAAGCCGCTGTTGATGACGCGGCCGTCGCCCGTGTACGCGCCGCCTTCGAAGCCCGCAGGCGGCTCGACCGTGCGCACGATCGGCAGCCCGTGCGCGACCGCGAACTCGTAGTCGCGCTCGTCCTGCGCGGGCACGGCCATGATCGCGCCCGTGCCGTAGGTCGCGAGCACGTAGTCCGCGATGTAGACGCGAATCCGTTCGCCGTTCGCCGGATTGATCGCGTACGCGCCGATGAAGACGCCGGTTTTCTCCTTCTGCAGCTCCGCGCGCTCGAGCTCGCTCTTGCGCGCCGCCTGCTCGCGGTAGGCGTCGACCTCGGCGCGCCGCTCCGGCGTCGTCAGCGCGTCGACGAGCGCGTGCTCGGGCGCGAGCACCATGTAGGTCGCGCCGAACAGCGTGTCGGGCCGCGTCGTGAAGACGCGTATCTTCTCGGGACGGCCGTCGACGTCGAAGTCGATTTCCGCGCCTTCGCTGCGACCGATCCAGTTGCGCTGCATCTCCTTCGTGCTCTCGGGCCAGTCGAGCTCGTCGAGCCCCTCGAGCAGCGCATCGGCATAGGCCGTGATCTTCAGCATCCACTGCCTGAGCGGCCGCCGCACACACGGGAAGCCGCCGACCTCGGATTTGCCGTCGACTACCTCCTCGTTCGCGAGCGTCGTGCCGAGCTCCGGGCACCACCAGACCGGCATCTCCTCCTGATACGCGAGGCCGCGCTCGAAGAGCTGCTTGAAGATCCACTGCGTCCAGCGGTAGTAAGCCGGATCGGTCGTGTTGATCTCGCGCGACCAGTCGAACGAGAAGCCGAGCGACTTGAGCTGCTTGCGGAAGCGCTCGATGTTGCGCTCGGTCGTGATCCTCGGATGCGTCCCGGTCCTGATCGCATACTGCTCGGCGGGCAGGCCGAACGCATCCCAGCCGATCGGGTGCAGCACGTTGAAGCCGCGCATCCGCTTGTACCGGGCGACGATGTCCGACGCCGTGTAGCCTTCCGGATGTCCGACGTGCAGGCCGTCACCGCTCGGGTAGGGGAACATGTCGAGGACGTAGAACTTCGGCTTCGACGTGTCGACGTCGTCCGGGGTGCGGAAGGTGCCGTGCTCCTCCCAGTAGCGTTGCCACTTGGACTCGATGTCCTTGAACGGATAGCCTGCCATGTCGTCCCTGCGAGCCCGTCCGCCGGCGTCCGGCCGGGCGGCGGGTTGTCAAAGCGGTGCGGATGCTCGATGCTAGCGGGATTACCTGCGGAAGCAAACCGGGCGGCGGTCGTCCAGCACGTCGAAGCCCGTGGGCGGCCGGCGGTGCCGCCCGGAACGCATCCGAGCTGAGCCAGCCCCAGCCGATGTACCGGAAGATCAGACTCGCGCTGTCCGCCGTGCTCTGCGCGGCGCTCGTGTCCGGCTGCGGATTCGCGCTGCAGGGCGCGGAGCCGTTGCCGAGCGCGATGGCGCGCACGTATCTCGAGACCGACGAGCCGAGGTCCGAGTTCTACGTGAGCCTGCGCGATGCGCTGCGGCGGCGCGGCGCGGAGATCGTCGAACGCCCCGAGGACGCGACGTCGGTGCTGAAGATCCTCGAGGACGCCACGGACGAGCGCGTGATGTCCGTCACCGCCAGGAACGTGCCGCGCGAGTACGAAATCTACTACGCGGTCACGTTCACGCTCGAGGCGGAAGGCGAGCAGCTGATCGAGCCGCAGTCGATCGTCGCGACGCGCGTCTACGCGTGGAACGAGAACGAGCTGCTCGGCAAGATCGCCGAGGAGCGGATCCTGCGCCAGGCGCTCGCCGAGGACCTCGCGCGCCGGGTTCTGCGCCGCATCGAGGCGAGCCGCCGGCACGGCCCGTTGCCGGCGTCCTGATCCGGTCCCCGCGTTCCGCGTTCTGTATTGCATGACGGTCGACTGACGTGATGCCGCAAGTCACGGAGCTCAGAGCGCTGCCGCGCGCGCCGGTCGTCGACTGCGTGTCGCGCTACGGCGCGCGCCTCGTGCTCGTGCCGGATGGTGCGCCGATCCCGTGCTCGTATTGGGGTGCGCCGGAGGCCGGCCTCGAGGGCGACCGCGTTTACGTGCGCGGCGACACGCCGGCGCATTCGCTGCTGCACGAGCTCGGCCATTACGTCTGCATGAGCGCGGACCGGCGCGGGCGGCTCGTGAAGGACGCGGGCGGCACCGTGCTCGAGGAATGCGCGGTGTGCTATCTGCAGGTCCTCCTGGCCGACCACTTGCCCGGCTTCGGGCGGGACAAGGCGCTCGCCGACATGGACGCCTGGGGCTACAGCTTCCGTGAAGGCTCGGCCGGCGCGTGGTGGCGCGGCGACGCGCGCTTCGCGCGCGACTGGCTCCTCGAGCACGGGCTGATCGACGCCGCGGACCGCGTCACGTGGCGCCTGCGTCAATGAGAAAAATCGGGGTCAGAGCCCGTTTTGGAAATCGGGGTCAAAGCCCAGTTTTCGCCGGAGTCGATTGGGGCAACAAGGAGAATCGGGGTCGAGAATCGGGTCAGAGCCCGTTTTCAGGAGCATTGAGAGCCGCAGCGAGAATACGGGTCAGAGCCCGTAGACTCAGTCAAAGGGCTCTGACCCCGATTTTCGCGTGGACCAATCGACTGAAAGGGCTCTGACTCCGATTTTCGGCAAGCGCCGGAAATGGGCTCTGACCCCGATTTTTTCAGAGCTTCGTCGGGTTCGGCGCGTCGCCGTAGACCTCTTTCGGGTCGAAGACCTTCTCGCGCTCGGTGAACACGAGCCGGATCGGCCCGTCGGCCGGCCCGAGGGGCACACGCCGATAGAAGCACGACCGGTAGCCGACGTGGCAGCTCGCGCCGCCCGCGACGTCGACGCGCAGCCACACGCAGTCCTGGTCGTCGTCGATCAGGAGCTCGCGGACGCGCTGCACGAGCCCGCTCGTCGCGCCCTTGTGCCACAGCGCCTGACGGCTGCGGCTCCAGTAGTGCGCCTCGCCGGTCTCGATCGTGCGCTCGAGCGCCTCGGCGTTCATGTAGCCGTGCATCAGCAGCTCGCCGGTCTCGTAGTCGGTCGTGACGGCCGGGATCAGGCCGCGCTCGTCGAACTTCGGCGCGAGCTCGACGCCTTCCTCGACCTGCTCGACGCTGACGCGGGCGGCGAACTTCTTCGACATGGGCATGGTCCGGATGCTTAGCGGAAAGCCGGTCATTATAGCCGGTGCCGGCCGGGCGCCGGCACCGCTTGGTATCATAGGCCGTTTCCGGACGGCCCGGGCCGCCGACGCCGGCCGGAGGGACCACCGAACCGCATCGATCACCGAAGAGCAGCGAAAGACCGTCATGGCGCTCTACGTCCACAACACGCTGACCCGCGGCAAGGAACGCTTCGAGCCGGGCGACCCCGCCCGGGCCACGATGTACGTGTGCGGCCCGACGGTCTACAGCTACGTGCACATCGGCAACGCGCGCCCGGTGGTCGTCTTCGACGTCCTCGCGCGCCTGCTGCGCCGTTCGTACAACCTCGTGTACGCCCGCAATCTGACCGACGTCGACGACAAGATCAACGCCGCCGCGAAGCAGGAGGGCGTCGAGATCGGCGTGCTGACGGCGCGCTACATCGCCGCGTTCCACGAGGACATGGCGGCGCTCAAGGTCCGCCCCCCGGACGTCGAGCCCCGCGTCACGGAGCACATCCCCGAGATCATCCGCTTCATCGAGCGGCTGATCGAGCGCGGGCATGCGTACGAGGCCGAAGGCCACGTGCTGTTCTCGGTCGGGACGTTCCCCGATTACGGCAAGCTGTCGAAGCGGTCGCTCGAGGACATGATCGCCGGCGCGCGCGTCGAGGTCGCGCCGTACAAGCGCGATCCGGTCGACTTCGTGCTGTGGAAGCCGTCGGATCCCTCGACCGTCGGCTGGGACAGCCCGTGGGGCCGCGGCCGCCCCGGCTGGCACATCGAGTGCTCGACGATGGCCGAGGCGCACCTCGGCGAGACGATCGACATCCACGGCGGGGGGCAGGATCTCGTGTTCCCGCATCACGAGAACGAGACGGCCCAGAGCACGTGCGTGCACGACGGGAAGCGCTTCGCCCGCTATTGGCTGCACAACGGGCTCGTGAACATGGGCAGCGAGAAGATGGCGAAGTCGACCGGCAACGTGCTGCGCGTCCGCGAGCTGCTCGCCGAGCACGACGGCGAGGTGCTGCGCCTCGCGCTCCTCTCCGCGCACTACCGTCAGCCGCTCGAGTGGACCGCGCAGCTCGTCGCCGAGTCCGCGCAGAAGCTCGATCGCCTGTACGGCGTGCTGCGCGACGCGGGCTTCGACGACGCATCCGGCGCCGAGGCCGACGAGCCGCCGCCCGCGGTCGTCGCGGCGCTCGAGGACGACCTGAACACGCCGCTCGCGATCGCGGAGCTGATCGCGATCGCGCGCGCGGCGAACCGCACCGAGAGCGCGTCCGAGAAGCAGGCGCTTGCGCGGTCGCTCCGCGCGGGCGCGGGACTCCTCGGGCTGCTCGAGCGCGCGCCGAAGGCGTGGTTCGCAGGCAGCGCGGCGGGCGAGGGCACGGGCCCCGAGGAGGCCGAGATCGACGCGCTCGTCGCGCGCCGCGACGAACTGCGCAAGGCGCGGCGCTTCGCCGAGGCCGACGCGATCCGCGACGAGCTCGCGCGCGCCGGCATCGTGATCGAGGACGTCGCCGGCGGCTCGCGCTGGCGGAGGACCCGCTGAGGATGCCGCGGACGGCCGGCGTCGGGACGCGCACGGTGCCGCTTCTCGGCGTGCGCCTGCGGCGTGCCGCCGCACGCACGGCGTCCGGCGCGGTGCGGCTCTCGGCGGGTCTCGTCGCGCGGGTCCTGATCGGCGCGATTCGTGCTTACCAACTCACGCTGTCGCCGTGGGTCGGCACGCGCTGCCGGTACGTCCCGACGTGCAGCGCCTATGCGCTCGAGGCGATCGAGCGGTTCGGTCCGCTGCGCGGCGCGTGGCTCGCGGCCCGGCGCATCGGCCGCTGTCACCCGTGGGCCGGCTCGGGGTACGATCCGGTTCCGGAGACCGTCGAGCGCATGGATTCTTTGAGGAGACCCGTGACGTGAGCTTTGATTCCGCGTTGCTCGACATCATCTGCTGCCCGGTCACGCGGCTGCCGCTGCAGGTCATGCCGGCGAACCGCACGGAGCGCGCGAACGCGTTGATCGAGGCGCGCAAGCTCCGCAACCGCGGCGGTCACATCGTGACCGAGCCCGCACCGCAGTGGCTGATGACACGCGACGGCAAGATCGCCTATCCCGTCCGCGACGGCATCCCGGTGCTCCTCGAGGAGGAGGGCATCGAGCTGTCGCAGCTCGCGGAGTAGCGCGCCCGTGGCGTGCCGGTGATTCCGATTTGAAGGTCCAGCTCCGCTCGCTCGCGCGTCACCTCGAGGGTCGCCTCGCGCCCGCTTATCTCGTCGCCGGCGACGAGCCGCTCCTCGTCGCCGACGCGCTCGACGCGATCCGCGCCGCCGCGCGCCGCGCCGGCTTCGACACGCGCGACCTGCACGTCACGGACAGGAGTTTCCGCTGGGACGAGCTCTTGTCCGGCGCGGACAACCTGTCGCTGTTCTCGCCGCGGCGGATCCTCGAGCTCCGGATGCCGACGCCGCGGCCGGGCGATGCGGGCGCACGCGTGCTGCGCGAGCTCGCGGCGCGGCCCGATCCGGACCGGCTCCTGATCGTCGCGATCGCCGCGCGCCTCGACTCGTCGGCCGCAAGCTCGCAATGGGTCAAGGCGCTCGACGACGCGGGCGTCGTCGTCGAGATCCGGCCGATCGAGCGCGCCGAGCTGCCGCAGTGGATTCGCGAGCGGGCCGCGCGCTACCGCGTGCAGCTGACGCCCGCCGCGGCGGAGCTCCTCGCCGACCGCGTCGAGGGCCACCTGCTCGCCGCGGATCAGGAGCTCATGAAGCTCGCGCTGCTCGCGGGCGAAGGCGCCGTCGACGAGGCCGACGTGCTCGAGTCCGTCGCGGACAGCGCCCGCTTCGACGTCTTCCGCCTCACGGACGCGGTGCTCGCGGGCGACGCGCCGCGCGCGATCCGCGTGCTCGCGGGGCTCCGCGGCGAGGGCGTCGATCCGGTTCTGATATCCTGGGCGCTTGGACGGGAGCTCGGCTTGCTGACGGCCCTGAACTTTGCCGCGACGAGCGGACAGCGGCTCGACGGCGTGTTCTCGCGCCACCGCGTCTGGCCGAAGCGCCGCGCGCTGCTCGAGCGCGCGCTCCGGCGCTACGACTCAGGGCGCCTCGCGGCGCTGCTCCGCGAGGCCGTCGAGCTCGACGCCGTCGTAAAAGGCGCGCCGGGCCTGCCCCCATGGGACGCCGTGACCCGCCTCGTGATCGGCATGCTCCGCCCGGAGCGCGTGCCGCGCCCGAACGCCGCGTGATCCGCGCGAATCGAAAGCACGGCGCGGACCGCCTCGTCGGGGTGTTCGGCGGCACGTTCGACCCGGTCCATCTCGGCCACCTGCGGATCGCGCTCGAGCTGCTCGAGCGGACCGGCTTGAGCGAGGTGAGATTCGTGCCGGCTGCGCGTCCGCCGCACCGCGCGGCCCCGGCGACGCCGGCGGCGCTGCGCGTCGCGATGCTCGAGGCCGCCGTGGCCGACGAGCCGCGGTTCGTCGTCGATCGGCGCGAGCTCGACCGACCGGGTCCGTCGTACACCGTCGACACGCTCGAAAGCCTCGCCGCCGACTTCCCGGACGCGACGCTCTGCCTGCTGCTCGGCATGGATGCGTTCTGCGGCCTGCCCGGCTGGCATCGCTGGCGAGACCTTCTCGAGCTCGCGCACGTCGTCGTCGCGGACCGGCCCGGGGCACGGCTGCCCGACGACGACGGCGCGCTCGGCCGGCTCGTCCGCGAGCGGCGGACGACCGACGCGGCGGAGCTCACGGCCGCGCGCGCAGGAAGGATCCACGTCGAGCCCGTCACGCAGCTCGACATCTCCGCGAGCGGCCTCCGGGCCGCGATCCGTGCGGGCAGGGACCCGCGCTACCTCGTCCCCGATGCGGTCAGACGCATCATCTTCGATACGGAGTGCTATGCCGAAAAGGAAACGGAAGACGGAAAGGGATGAAAGGCTCGTCCGGCTGATCCTCGACACGCTCGACGACATGAAGGCCGAGCGCGTCATGGACCTGGACGTCAGACACCTCACGACGGTGACGGACCACATGATCATCGCGAGCGGCCGCTCCGACCGGCACGTGCGCGCGATCGCGGACGCGCTCCTCGAGCGCTGCGAGGAGGCCGGCATCGAGCCGCTCGGCGTCGAGGGGCAGGAGGCCGGGGAGTGGGTGCTCGTCGACCTCGCGGACGCGATCGTGCACGTGATGCTGCCGCGCGTCCGGGAGTTCTACGGCATCGAGAACCTCTGGGACATCTCGGCCCGCGACGAAAGCGCCGGGCTCGCGTGAGCGGCGCCGGCTGACGCGTGCCGCGCCGTGCGAGGCCGAAGGCGGCACGCGCCGCCGCGCGTCGGTGCGCGCCGCGAGGCCGCGGGAAGTGCGATGAGGCTCGTCGTTCTGACCGTCTCGAGCCGCCAGCCGCGCTGGGTCGACGACGGCTGGCTGGAATATGCAAAGCGGTTTCGGCCGCCGTACAAGCTCGAGCTCGCCGAGCTGCCGCTCGCGCGGCGGACCGCTTCCGTCCCGATCCACAGGGCGATCGAGCAGGAGGGCGAGCGGCTGCTCGCGGCCGTCCCCCGCGGCGCGCGCGTCGTCGCGCTCGACGAGCGCGGCGCGCTCTTTAGCACCGCCGACCTCGTCGAGCGGCTGCGCCGCTTCCGGGAGAGCGGTGCCCCGGTATGCTTCCTCGTCGGCGGGCCGGACGGGCTCGCGCGCCGCTGCATCGAGCGGGCCGAGGCGTCGTGGGCGCTTTCGCGTCTGACCCTGCCGCACGGGCTCGTCCGGATCGTCGTCGCCGAGGCGCTCTACCGGGCCGTCTCGGTCCTCGAAGGGCATCCCTATCACCGCGCCTGAGTCGGCGCCCCGAAGCGGCCGCGCGCTGAACTTTTCTTCGCGCCGGACTATGCCGGCCGCCGGGCAATTCGTATAGTGGCTTGAATGCGCGACGATTTCCTGTATCTGGCTTCGGCCTCCCCGCGGCGCCGGGCGCTGCTCGCGCAGATCGGCGTGCCGTTCGACGTCCGCGTGCCGGACGTCGACGAGACGCCCGGCTCCGGCGAGGCCCCCGAGGCGTACGTGCGCCGCATCGCCGAGGCGAAGGCGGAGGCCGTCTGGGCCGAGACGTTCGCCGCGCGGCGGCCCGTCCTCGCCGCCGATACGACGGTCGTGCTCGACGGCCGCGTGCTCGGCAAGCCGCAGGCACCGGACGACGCGCTCGCGATGCTCGAGGCGCTGTCCGGCCGCACTCACCGCGTGCTGACCGCCGTCGCGCTGCGCGCCGAGGCCGGCCTGTCGAGCGTCGTCAGTGCCAGCGAAGTGAGATTCCGGACGACGACCGACGCCGAGCGGCGGGCGTATTGTGAGACGGGCGAGCCGTTCGACAAGGCCGGCGGCTACGGCATCCAGGGCTTCGGCGCGGTGTTCGTCGAGCATCTCTCCGGGAGCTACTCGGGCGTGATGGGGCTGCCGCTTTGCGAGACGGCGCTCCTGCTCGCGCGGGCCGGCGTGCCCGTGTGGTGGTCGAAAGGCCGGGCGCGAACGTGAAGCAGGAAATCTTGGTCAACGTCACGCCGCGCGAGGTCCGGGCGGCGCTCGTCGAGAACGGCATGCTGCAGGAGATCGTCATCGAGCGCGCGAGCCGCCGCGGCCTGATCAGCAACATCTACAACGGCCGGGTGTCGCGCGTGCTGCCCGGCATGCAGGCCGCGTTCATCGACATCGGGCTCGAGCGCACGGCGTTCCTGCACGCGTCGGACATCGTGAACGAGTCCGCCGCGACGCTCGGCGCGCGCAACGGCGAGCCGAACATCCGCGATCTCGTGACCGAGGGCGGGCAGCTGCTCGTGCAGGTGCTGAAGGATCCGCTCGGCACGAAGGGCGCGCGGCTCACGACGCACATCACGATCCCGTCGCGCTACCTCGTGATGCTGCCGAAGGGCAGCGGCATCGGCATCTCGGCCAGGATCGAGGACGAGGCCGAGCGGGAGCGGCTGCGCTCGCTGATGGACTCGATCATCACGACGCCGACGAAGGCCGGCTACATCGTCCGCACCGCAGCGGAGGGCGCGTCGCTCGAGGCGCTCCGCGCCGACATGCTGTTCCTGCAGAAACTGTGGGAAGCGATCGAGGAGGCCGCGGCGAAGGCGGGCCCCGGCGAGCTCGTGTACGAGGATCTAGCGCTGCCGCTGCGCGTGCTGCGCGATCTCTTGGGCCCCGAGGTCGAGCGGGTGCGGGTCGACTCGGCGGAGGAGTTCAAGCGGATGAAGGAGTTCGCCGGGCGCTTCATGCCGCACCTCGCGCCGAAGATCGAGCTCTACTCCGAGGACCGGCCGCTGTTCGACCTGTACGGGATCGAGGATGAGATCGACCGCGCGCTGAACCGCAAGGTCGCGCTGAAGTCCGGGGGCTACGTGATCTTCGATCAGACGGAGGCGATGACGACGATCGACGTGAACACGGGCGCGTACGTCGGTCACCGCAACCTCGAGGAGACGATCTTCCGCACGAACCTCGAGGCCGCGGTCGTGATCGCGCGGCAGCTGCGACTCAGGAACCTCGGCGGGATCATCATCATCGACTTCATCGACATGGTCGAGGAGGAGCACCGGCATCAGGTCCTGCAGACGCTGACGGCACGGCTCGCGCACGACCACGCGAAGACGCAGATCATGAGCGTGTCGCCGCTCGGCCTCGTCGAGATGACGCGGAAGCGCAATCGCGAGAGCCTCGAGCACGTGCTGTGCCAGCCGTGCCCGAGCTGCGAAGGCAGGGGCTTCGTGAAGTCGCCGGAGACGGTCTGCTACGAGATCTTCCGGGAGATCCTGCGCCAGCACCGCCAGTTCGATTTCCAGGAGCTGCTCGTGCTCGCGCGGCCCGACGTCATCGAGCGGCTGCTCGACGAGGAATCCGCGAGCGTCGCCGAGCTCGAGGTGCTGACCGGCAAGCCCATCAGGCTGCAGAGCGAAGCGATGTATGCGCCCGATCAGTTCGACGTCGTGTTGATGTGAGCGCGCGGCCGACTCTGCTCAAACGCATCGTGCGCACGCTGCTCGCGTCGGCGGCGGTCGTGATCATCGTCGTCGCGCTCGCGATCGGCGCGCTCAGGATCGCGCTGACGCGGCTGCCGAGCTACCAGGCCGAGCTCGAGCAGTGGGCCGCCGAGTCGCTCGGCATCGGGCTCGATTTCGAGCGACTCGATGCGCGGCTCGGGCTGAGCGGCCCGGAGATCACGTTCCACGGCGCGAGCGTGCGCGCGCCGGGCGAGGCGGAGCCGTTCTTCGTCGCGCGGCGCGCGGCCGTCGTGCTCGACGCGTGGGCGCTCGTCACGAGCCGTGCGCTGCGTGCGAAGCGCGTGACGTTCGAAGGCACCGACTTCACGCTGCTCAGGCGAGAGGACGGCCGCCTCGACCTCGAGCGGGCGCCGCGGCGGGGCGGCGGCCGCGACCTCGCGCTGCTCCTGCCGCCCGAGCTCGCGGTCGCGGTGCGCGACAGCCGCGTGACATACGTGGATCCGGCGCGCGGAGTGCGCTGGGCGTTTCGCGACGTCGCGCTCGACCTCGAGCGCGGCGGCGGAACGCTCGAGCTCGAGGCCCGCGCGCGGCCGCCGGACGGGCTCGGCACACGCGCCGAGGTCGCGGTGCAGGGCGACTTCGGGCCGGGCGGCGGCTGGCGCGTATTCGGCGACGTGACCGACGCGGATCTTGCGGGGCTCGCGGCCGCGCTGCCGGAGCTGCCGGTCCGGCCCGAGAGCGGGCACGGCGACGCGACCGTCTGGCTCGAATGGAGCGACAGGCGCTTCGTGCGCGGCATGCTCGACGCGTCGTTCGCGAACGTCGCGTGGCACGACGGCGTCGAGCGGCGCTACGAGCGGCTCGGCGCGTCCGCGGAGTGGCTGCGCACCGCATCGGGCTGGCGCATTGCGCTGAACGACGTCGAGATCGCACGCGGCGGCCGCGCGTGGGCGCCGAACGCGGACACGGTGATCGAGCTCGAGTGGGACGGCGGCAGCGCACTCGACGCGGTCAGGATCGACAGCACGTTCGTGCGGCTCGAGGATCTCGTGCCGCTCGCCGCGCTCGGCCGCGAGTCCGCGTGGGCGCGGCGCTTCACGGAGCTTGCCCCGCGCGGCGATCTCACGATGCTCGATCTCGACTTGAGCCGCGACGACGACGGCTACGAGTATTCGGTGAGCGCGCGCTTCGCCGACCTCGGCATCGCGGCGACGGCCCGCGCGCCGGGATTCGCGGGGCTCTCCGGCGAG
Source organism: Gammaproteobacteria bacterium (assembly GCA_036381515.1). Taxonomy (GTDB): domain Bacteria; phylum Pseudomonadota; class Gammaproteobacteria; order Steroidobacterales; family Rariloculaceae; genus ZC4RG20. The sequence continues at coordinate 46,561 of DASVCR010000042.1, forward strand.
CTCCGCGCGGACTCGACGAGCGGCCGCGTCGCGTTCGACACGCACGACGCGCGTCTCGACTGGCCGGCGCTCTTCCGCGCCGCGATCGACGTCCGCGAGCTGTCGGGCCTCATCGTGTGGCGCGCGGGCGCGGACGGCGTGACGATCGTGAGCGACGATCTCGTGATGACGAACGCGGACGGCACGGTCCGCTCGAGCCTCGAGCTCACGTTGCCGCGCGACGGCGGCAGCGCGACGCTCGATCTCGCGAGCCACGTCGGCGCGTTCGACGCGGTCGCGGCGAAGCGCTACTTCCCGGTCCACAAGATGCCGCCGAAGGTCGTCGAGTGGCTCGACGACTCGATCCAGGGCGGCAGGGTCACGAGCGCGGCGCTCGAGTTCGTCGGTCCGCTTCGGGCCTTTCCGTTCGACGGCGGCGAGGGCAGGTTCCGCGTCGCGGCGAACATCGAGGACGCGATCCTCGGCTACGCGCGCGAGTGGCCGCGCGCCGAGAACCTCGACGGCGTGATCGAGTTCGTCAACGCGTCGTTCTCCGCGCGCGGCTCGGGCCGCGTGCTCGGCAACGTCGGCGACGACGTCCGCGTCGGCATTGCAGACCTGCGCCGGCCCGTGCTGACGCTCGAGAGCGAGACGCGCGGTCCACTCGGCGACGTGCTCGCGTTCCTGAAGAGCGCGCCGCCGATCGCGCGGCAGCTCGGTCCCGGCTACGACCGCGTCGACGCGCCGGCCGGCGAAGGCCGCGTCACGTTCGCCCTCGCGCTGCCGCTGCTCGACATGAGCACATACTCGCTCGAGGCCTCGCTCGCGATCGCGAACGGCACGCTCGCGATCGACGGCCTGGGCCCCGCGGCGAGCGAGATCGCGGGCACGCTCGAGTTCCGCGACGGCGTCGTCACGGCGGAGCGCATCGACGCGATCTTCCTCGACGGCCCCGTCACCGCGCGCGTGTCGCCGCCCGGTCTGCCCGGCTATCGCTCGCGGATCGACGTCGAGGGCGAGGTCACGGCCGGCGCGGTCGTCGCCGCGTTCGGCGCGCCGCTCGACGGTCTCGCCGGCGGGCAGACCCGTTGGCGCGGCAGCGTCCTGCTGCCGGTGACGGCGGACGGCGGAGAGGCTCCGCCGCTTCGCATCAACGTGAGCTCGAACCTCTCGGGGCTCGCGCTGTATCTGCCCGAGCCGTTCAACAAGGCGGCCGGCGAGCCGACCGGCCTCGAGCTCGAGCTCGCGCTCGGCGCGAGCGGGCTCGACGTGCGCGGGTACGTCGGCGCGACGCGGCGCTTCGTGCTGTCGATGGTGCCCGGCGACGACGGCTTCGAGCTCGAAGGCGCCGCGCTCGCGCTCGGCGGCGCGCTGCCGGTCGCGCGCGCGGACGGCGGGCTCGGGGTCTACGGCACGGTGCCGGAGCTCGATTTCGACGCGTGGGCGGCGCTCGTCCGCCCCGCAACCGGCAGGACGGCGTCGGGGGCGGGCCTTGCCGAGTCGGGCCTCGGCGAGATTTTCGCGGAGGCCGAGCTCGACATCGGCGACTTCACCGCGTTCGGACAGCAGATCGGCGCCGCCCGCCTGGAGGTGCGGCGGACCGATGCCGAGTGGCTGATCGACATCGCGAGCGCGCCGGTCGACGGCTCGATCCGCGTGCCGCGCGATTTGCGCGGGCGGCCGGCGATCGTCGCCGATCTCGATCGGCTCTTCCTGATGCCGCACGGCGGCGGTGACGTCGACGGCGAGCGGGACGGCGTTCGCGCCGCGGCGCTCCGCCGCGCCGATCCGCGGCGGCTGCTCGGCCTCGACCTGACCGCCGACGAGTTCGGCGTCGGCGCGCGGCGCTTCGGCACGCTCCGCGCGGACGTCCGCTCCGATCCGCTCGGGCTGCGCCTCGAGTCGTTCGAGAGCCGGAGCGCATCGTTCGCCGTCACCGGCAGCGGCGGGTGGTTCGCCGGGCCGGACGGGCAGACGACGCGCCTCGCGTTCAATCTGCACGCGACCGACGTCGCCGGCGCGCTCGAGGAGCTGTCGCTCGAGCCGATCGCGTCCGGCGAGATCGCGGACATCACTGCGAGCGTGTGGTGGCCCGGCGCGCCGACCGACGACTGGATGGCGCATCTCGGCGGCGACCTCTCGCTGCGCCTCGAGACCGGGAGCCTGCTCGACATCGATCCCGGCGCCGGCCGCGTCGTCGGGCTGATGAGCATCACGGCGCTGCCCCGGCGGCTCGCGCTCGATTTTCGCGACGTGTTCAACAAGGGCTTCGGGTTCGACACGCTGTCCGGGGACTTCACGATCATCGACGGCAACGCGTATACCGATAACCTCAAGGTGACGGGTCCCGTCGCGGAGATCGGCGTCGCCGGGCGCATCGGCCTGCGCGACCGGGACTATCGCCAGCAGGCCGTCGTCACGACGGAGCCCGGCAAGGTGCTGCCGACCGTCGGCGGGCTGCTCGGCGGCCCGGGCGTCGGCGCGGCGCTTCTGATCTTCACGCGGATCTTCAAGGAGCCGCTGAAGGGCATCGGGCGCGCATCGTACTGCGTGACCGGATCGTGGGACGCACCGTCCGTCGAGCGGCTGACGGCGGAGCAGCTCGAGCAGGGGCGGCTGTGCGCGGATCTGCCGGGCGCCGCTTCCGGCGGTGGGTGAAAATGGTGTCAGCCGCCATTTTCGATGCGGTGGTCTGCAAACGCCGAGGCGCTACGCCGAAAATGGTGTCCGACACCATTTTCCGTCAAAAATCGTGTCTGACACGATTTTTCGGCGGTAGGATCGATTCATGAAAGCGGCAGCGATTCAGATGACGAGCGGGCGCGACGTCGAGCGCAACCTCGCGGAGGCAGAGCGCCTGATCGCGCAAGCGGCGGAGGGCGGAGCGAAGCTCGCGGTGCTGCCCGAGAACTTCTCGTTCTTGGGCGCCGATGACGCGGAGCGGCTCGCCGCGGCGGAAGCGCCGGGCGACGGGCGCGCGCAGACCTTTCTCGCCGAGCAGGCCCGCGCCTACGGCCTCTGGCTCGTCGGCGGCACGATACCGATCCGCGACGGCGGCGATCGCGCGTCTTCCAGGTCGTACCTTTTCGCGCCCGACGGCAGCGCGGCGGCGTACTACGACAAGATCCATCTGTTCGACGTCGCGATTCCCGGCCAGGAGGCCGAGAGCTATCGGGAGTCGGCGAAGACCGTGCCCGGCACGCGGGTCGTCGTCGCCGAGACGGCGGTCGGCCGCGTCGGCATGACGGTCTGCTACGACGTGCGCTTCCCCGCGCTGTTCCATCGGCTCGGTGTGCTCGGTGCCGAGATCATCGTGGTGCCGGCGGCGTTCACCGTGCCGACCGGCCGCGTGCACTGGCAGCCGCTGCTGCAGGCGCGAGCGATCGAATCGCTCGCGTTCGTCGTCGCGGCGGGTCAATGGGGCGAGCACGCGGGCGGCCGCAAGACGTACGGCCACTCGATGATCATCGGGCCGTGGGGCGACGTGCTCGCGTGTCGCGAGGAGGGCGCCGGCGTCGTGTTCGCCGATCTCGACATGCCCGAACAGGCGCGCGTCCGCGCGCAGTTCCCGGC
>DASVCR010000043.1:0-45590 GCA_036381515.1 Gammaproteobacteria bacterium
TTGGATACACTCCCCGCAACCTTCGCCCCCAACGCCTGCAACCGCTCTTTCGCCTCCTCCCGAGTCATGGACGACAGCGTCCCGGTGATCACGATCGTCTTCCCCGCCAGCGGGTGCTTTGCTTGCTGCCGCCGAACAGGCTTTGGCCAGCGCACACCTCGTTCGCGCAGCTGGGCGATCACGTCTCTGTTGTGAGGTTCCTGGAAAAACGCCCGCACCTTGGCCGCCACCACCGGGCCGACATCAGGTACTTCCTCGAGCTGCTCCTCGGTCGCCTCCATCAAGGGCTCGAGAGCCCCGAAATGGTTCGCGAGCGCCGCGGCGGTGGCCTCTCCGACCTCCCGAATACCGAGCGCGTAGAGAAACCGGGCCAATGTGGTCTGCTTGCTCTTCTCGAGCGCAGCGACGAGATTTCGTGCCGATTGCTCGCCCATGCGCTCGAGCTCGGCGAGTTGCGGGACTTCGAGCAGATAGAGATCGGCAGGCGTCTTGACGAGCCCTCGCTCCACGAGCTGATCGATGAGCTTCGTGCCGAGGCCTTCGATATCCATCGCCCGACGGGAGGCGAAATGGCGCAGAGACTCCTTACGTTGCGCAGGGCAAAAGAGGCCGCCCACACAGCGTGCGACCGTCTCCCCTTCCGCCTGCTGGACGTCCGAGCCGCACACCGGACAGCTCGGCGGCAAATCGACGACGCGCGCATTGGCGGGCCGGCGATCCAGCACGACCGAGACGACCTCCGGGATGACGTCGCCGACACGTCGGATGACGACCGTATCCCCCTCACGAACGTCCTTGCGGCGCATCTCGTTGATGTTGTGCAACGTGGCGTTGCTGACGGTGACGCCACCGACGAACACGGGCTCGAGGCGCGGCACGGGCCTCAAGGCGCCCGTTCGCCCGACTTGGAACTCGATGCGCTTCACCACGGTGAGCTCCTCGTGCGCCGGAAACTTATGAGCGATCGCCCAACGCGGAGCACGCGCGACGAAGCCGAGGACGCTCTGCCAGGCAAGCTCGTTGACCTTAGACGACACCATCGATTTCATACGGTAATTCGGCTCGTTTTTGGCCGATAGTGTCGTAATAGGTCAAACAGCCCTGAATTCCCTCTAGCACTCTCCATTCCGGGCATGTCTTGAGCTCAATCTCCTGGAGCATCTCCAGAATCGGGCTTTGCTGCGGGGGCAGATCCCAGCCCTGAACGTCGCCGACGAACATGATCTCGGTCGCATCGATACCGTTCGCTCGGAGCCGGTCGGTCACGCGCTTTCCGAAGGCAACCAGGTCCTCGGTCTTGAAGGCGTTCTCCAACGACAGCACCGGCTTGCTGTGCCGGACCTGCCGAAACTCACTGGCCGGCTTCGCGCCGACGCGCTGCGTCGGCGAATCGGGCGTGACGAGCTCGGGGTGCTCCGCCTCGAGCGCGCGGAGCCGTTGCATCAAGCGGTCGTATTCGGCGTCGGGTATCGTCGGCGCATCGAGCACGAAGTACCTGTAGTTGTGCTCCTCGATCCCCCGACGAAGCTGCTGGATCTCCGCCACCACCTTCTGGTTCGGGTCGGCCATATTCGATGACTCAGGAAGATGCGGACTGGAGTCGGTAGCTGATCAGCTCCTCGCGTATGTAGCGTTCCCGCTGAATGCTCCAGGTGCTACCGCGATCGTCGAAGAGTTCCGCGTCGAGGCGATGAGCGAGCGACCGCGCCGTTTCGACCATCGCGTCGAACCGGTCTACCGGATCCCCCTCACCCGGCAGGACCATGAAAAAGCTCATACCGGCGAGCGGCTCATCGAGACGCTCGAGATCGAACGAGCCGGGCTCGGTCAAGCTTGCGACGCTGAACCGAGGCTCACCGGGCGCGTTTTCGTCGTAGGCATGGAAAATGCCGTAGCGTCCGTGCTCGAGGCCCTCGTCCCGCAACGCACGGACGGCCTCCGCGGCGAGCATCGCGGCGTCCCGCGGAACGAACCGGAGCGCGACGATTTTCTCGATGCGCGGCGGCGCCTGCTCTTGGGGCTGCGGTGGCGCCTCGTCCGGCGCACCGCTCTCGGCGACGTCCGGCTCGCCGTCGGCCGGATCACCGATGAGCACGCTTCCGTCCGGAGTGCCGAACAGCACCTCGTCGGAGACGGGCTCATCCTCTCCGGCGATACGCGGCTCGCTGCGGCGGCGCCCGCGCAGACGCTCCGCCCCGCTACGTCGGAAGACCCCGCGACCCCAAAGGTAAATGCCGGCAATGAGCATGACGCCCAGAGCCAGCAGCACCCAGCGCAACTCGGCCATCGGCTTGGCCTCTACATTGCAGCAAGTTGCACAGCTTCATCGAGATCGACTGCGACCAGCCGTGAAACGCCCGGCTCGTGCATCGTGACGCCGCTGAGCTGGTGCATCGCCTCCATCGTAGTCTTGTTGTGCGTGATGATCACGAACTGCACCTGCTCCGACATCTCCTTCACGATGTCGCTGAAGCGTCCGACGTTCGCATCGTCCAGCGGAGCGTCGACCTCGTCGAGCAGACAGAACGGCGCCGGATTGAGCTCGAAGATCGAGAACACGAGCGCAACCGCCGTCAATGCCTTCTCACCGCCGGACAAAAGATGAATCGTGCTGTTCTTCTTGCCGGGCGGCCGCGCCATGATCGTCACGCCCGATTCGAGCAGATCCTCGCCGTCCAGCTCGAGATAAGCATGCCCGCCGCCGAAGAGTCGCGGGAAGAGCCGCCCGAGCCCTTGATTCGCCCTGTCGAACGTCTCCTTGAAGCGCGACCGCGTTTCCCGGTCGATCTTGCGGATCGCGTCCTCCAGCGTGTCGAGCGCCTCGGTGAGATCCTCGAACTGCGAGTCGAGGTACTTCTTGCGCTCCGACTGCTCCTGGAACTCGTCGATCGCGGCGAGGTTGATCGCCCCGAGGCGCTGAATCTTGCGCTCGATCGACTCGAGCGTCTCGTTCCAGACGGCCGTCGATGCGTCCTCGGGAAGCTCGGCGAGCACCTGCTCGAGCTCGAAGCCCGTCTCCTGAAACTGCTCGGCGACGGTCTCGAGACGAACCTGCGCCTCCCGCGCCGCCAGCCGCACCGCGTCGGCCGCCTCGCGTGCCGCGGCAACGGCCTGCTGCGCCTCGTTGCGTCGCTGCTCGATCTCGCGAAGCTGCTGATCGAGCGATTCGACGGCCGAGCGCGCCTCGGCGAGCCGCGTCTCGACCGCGCCCCGCTCCTCGGCAAGCCGCGCCAACAGGCTCTCGTCCTCTGACAGCGGCTCGACGGCCGCCTCGAGCTGGCGTTGCAGCTCGTCGCGGCGCTTCGACAGGTGTTGCTGCTGAGCGAGCACCCGCGCGAGCGCCGCGCTCGCGGATTCCTTCGAGTTCCGGCGCGACTCCACCTTGATCGCAAGCTCGTGCGCGATCTGGCGATGCTGCTCGGCACGCGCTCGTGCCTCGGAGACGACGGCCTGATGGCGGTCCCGCTCCGACTCGAGCTGCTCACGGACACCGGCGAGCTCCTCGAGCACTCGCGCCGCCTCCGCCCGTCGGGCCACGCACTCCGCGTGCTTCGCATCGAGGCCCTCGCGCTCGGCCGCGAGCTCCGCAATGGCGTCGTCGAGAACGCGTGCGCGCGTGCGCAGCTGCTCGAGCTCCGCCCGCGACGCTTCGAGCTGCGTCTTCGCCTCGGCGTAGCGCTGCTGCTTCAGGTTCGCGTCGTTCTGCGCCTGCTTACGCGAATCCTCGAGCTGCTCGATTCGCGCTCGCGTTTCGGCGAGCGTCGTCGCGACGTCTTCGACCTGGGCGGCGATCGTCTCCGTCTGCATCTTGAGGCGAGCGATCTCCTCGCCGCGGGCGATGACGCCGATCTCCGGGTCGTCGCTGCGGTTGATCCGCAGCCAATGCCGTCCGATCCACGTGCCGTTAGGCGTGATGATCGATTCGCCATCGGCGAGCTCGCCGCGAAGCCGAATGGCCTCGTCGAGCGTCGACACGGCACGGATCCCCGCGAGGAGCGGCAGCGCCGGCGGCGGCCCCTTGACGAGATCCGCGAGCCACTGCTTGCCGCCCTCCTGCGGATCGCGACGGTGCCCGGACTCTTCGAGCAGCGTGAGCCCGCCCTCGGTCAGCTCGCCGAGGCTCGCCGCGATGTCGTCGAGCGCCGCAACGCTCACGGCCTGCAGATAGCCGCCGAGCACGGTCTCGACGGCGCGCTCCCAGCCCGGCTCGACCGCGAGGCGCTCCGCGAGGCTGCGCCGGTCGACGACGGGCGCCCGCTCGAGCCATTCGCCGACCTGCTTCGTCGTCTTGCCGAGCGCGGCTTCCTGCAGGGCCTCGAGCGACGCGAGGCGGCCCCGGTCGTTCTGCAGCTGCACGCGCAGCTCATCGAGGTGCTCGGACGTTCGCTTCTCCTGTTCGCGAAGCTCCTGGATCTGCTGCCACACGGCGTCCAGCAGGCGCGCCGCTTCGCCGCACTCGGCCTGCAGCGTCTCCTCCTCCGCCGCCAGTTGCTCGAGCCGCGCCTCGAGCTCCTCGAAGCGCAGCGCATCGCGCTCAGCCGCCTGCCGCTCCTGCTCGCGCGCGAGGCGATCGCGCTGCGCGGACAGTTGCTCGAGCCGCGCCTCCTCGACCTGCGAGGCGCTCTCCACGTTCGCGATGTCGCGGGCGGCCTGCTCCCAGCGCCGGCGCCACTCCTCCATCGACGACTCGGCCTGCTGCAGCGCCTCCTCGGCCGCAGCCCGCGCGAGGTTCGCTTCCTCGAGGCCCGGATTCAGCTCCTCGAGCGCAAGCTCGAGCTGCTCGAGCTCGAGCTGATCATTCTCGACGTGCCCGCGGATTTCCTCGAGCTGATACTCGGTGGTCTCGAGGTCCTCCCGCTGCCGCTGCATCATCTCCTTGCGATGCTTGATCGACTGCTCGAGCCGCGCGATCTCGGCACCGACTCGGTAGTACTCGCCCTGGACCGCGTTCAACGCCTCGTTGCGCTCGCCGACCTCGCGGCGCAGGCGCTCCGATCCCTCGTCCGCCTCGCGCTGCGCCGCCATCGCGGCCTCGAGCGCCTGACGCTTCTCGGCGAGCTGCTCGTCCTGCGTCGCGACCTCGGCGCGCAGCGCCTTCATGCGCAGCGCGAGGAGCTCGGCCGTGACGCGCCGCTGCTCGGCCTTGAGCTCCTTGTAGCGCTCGGCCGCCTTCGCCTGCCGCTGGAGGTGGCTCAGCTGCTTGTCCACCTCCTCCCTGAGGTCCGCAAGCCGCTCGAGGTTCTCGCGCGTGTGCCGGATGCGGTGCTCCGTCTCGCGGCGGCGCTCTTTGTATTTCGAGATGCCGGCCGCCTCCTCGAGAAAGGCACGCAACTCGTCGGGCTTCGCTTCGACGAGGCGCGAGATCATGCCCTGCTCGATGATCGAATAGCCGTTCGAGCCGAGCCCGGTGCCGAGCAGGATGTGCGTGATGTCCTTGCGGCGGCAGCGACCGCCGTTCAGGAAGTACTGCGACTGCCCGTCCCGCGTGACCACGCGGCGCACGGACACCTCGTTATAGTTCGCGTAGGCGCCCGAGATCGTCTTGTCGCTGTTGTCGAAGACGAGCTCGACGCTTGCCTGGCCCACGGGCTTGCGCGTGCTCGATCCGTTGAAGATGACGTCGGCCATCGAGTCGCCACGCAGCGTCTTCGCCGAGCTTTCGCCGAGCACCCAGCGGATCGCATCGATGATATTGGACTTGCCGCAACCGTTTGGGCCGACGATGCCCATCAGATTGCTCGGGAACTTGATCGTAGTCGGATCGACGAACGTCTTGAAACCGGCGAGCTTGATCTTACTCAGGCGCATAAACGTCCCGATTTCCGCAGCGCATACATCATCGCTCGGACCAACTCCGATGGTATGAGTGACTCAAGGCCGCAATAGCCCCCTTGGGGCCGGTAGTGTAAAGTAAAAGGCCAGCCAAAACGACGCATCCTCCGCGTCGGGCGCACACCCTCCGAGAGCATTGAGCAACGTGTCCGCTGCGACTCCGCAAAAGCCTTCGCCGGCGATCCTCGAGACGTTTCCGAACCCGGAGCGGGGCCGCGACTACACGATCAGAATTCGCATTCCCGAGTTCACCTGTCTGTGTCCGAAGACGGGGCAGCCCGACTTCGCGACGCTTCACCTCGAGTACGTTCCGGACGCGGAATGCGTGGAGCTGAAGTCACTGAAGCTCTACGTTTGGGCGTACCGAGGCGAAGGGGCGTTTCACGAGGCCGTGACGAACCGGATCGTCGACGATCTGGTCGGCCGGCTGGCGCCCCGATTCCTGCGCCTCACCGCGGAGTTCAACGTCCGCGGGGGCATCTACACGACCGTCGTCGTCGAGCACCGGCAGGAGGGGTGGAAAGGCGCTCCGGCCGGCTGCGGAGAGCGCGTCGGGTAGACTTCCGCTGCCGCCCCCCATATGTATAATCGCCGGTTTCGTGAAGTTGCTCTTGGAGGCAAGTTATATGCCGGGCAAGAAGGCAGCCACCAAGAAAAAGAAGAAGACGGGTAGCGGCAAGACCGCCGGGAAGACCTCGCGGAAGGCGACGAGCCGCACGGCCGGCGAGAGCCGCAAGAAGGTCGGCCGGACGGCGTCCAAGAGTGCCCGGAAGACGACGAGCGCATCCGGAAAGAAAAGGACTTCGAAGAAGACTCCCAAGAAGCAGGCCTCGACCGGCAAGAAGAAGGTCGCGGTCGGGAAGTCGACGTCGAAGAAGACGAGCACAGTTTCGAAACGGAAAGTAGTGGCCAAACCAGCGAGTTCGAAGAAAAAGACTTCACCGTCGAGGGCCGCCGAGGAGCGGCGGACCAAGACCCAGGATGCCGCGAGCAGCGTCGAGGCGAAGCCGGCCAAGGCCGGCGCCGACACCGGGCAGCTCAAGACGGCATCGAGCGTGCTCTTCGGGCCGGTTCGCGGCTTCAAGCCCTACCAGCCCAAGCGGGGCGAGCCGTACATGAGCCCGGGCCAGCTCGAGCACTTCCGGAACATCCTGCTTGCGTGGAAGCGCGAGCTGATGGAGGAAGTCGACCGGACCGTCCTGCACATGAAGGACGACGCGGCCAACTTCCCGGATCCGAACGACCGCGCGACGCAGGAGTCCGAGTTCGGTCTGGAGCTGCGCACGCGTGACCGCGAGCGCAAGCTGCTGAAAAAGATCGACGCCGCGCTGCAGCGCATCGAGGACGGCACGTACGGCTACTGTGAGGAGACGGGCGACGAGATCGGCCTGCGGCGCCTCGAGGCCCGTCCGGTCGCGACGCTGTGCGTCGAGGCGCAGGAGCGGCGCGAGCTGGCGGAGAGGCAGTTCCGCGACCGCGAGGACTACTATCGTTGAGCCCTCCCCGGCTCTCCGCGAACCGCCCGAGTCGCTAGCAGCCGGCGGCCACCGTCGGCGCGAGCTCGCATCGGGCGGGACGCAACCATTCGGCGGCCTCCCGCCGGCCGCTCTCTGACCCTCGTGTCCTACGTCGGACGCTTCGCGCCTTCGCCGACCGGACCGCTGCACGCCGGCTCGCTGCTGACCGCCGTCGCGAGCTTCCTGCACGCCCGTCAGGCCGGCGGCGAGTGGCTCGTTCGCATCGAGGACATCGATCCGCCGCGGGAGGTGCCGGGCGCCGCGGACCAGATCCTCCACACGCTCGAAGCGTTCGACCTGCACTGGGACCGCAGCGTGCTGCGCCAGAGCACGCGTCTCGACGCGTATGCCGCGGCGTGCCGCAGCCTCGTCGAGCGGGGACTCGCGTTCCGCTGCCGTTGCAGCCGCAGCGAGCTGCGCGCGTTCGCGGATGCGCACGACGGGCCCGCGGGGTATCCGGGCACGTGCCGGACGCTGGCGCTGTCGGACGAGGACACCGCCGTCCGCATGCGCGTCGACGGGCCGTGGCCCGCGTTCGAAGACGGCCTCCAGGGCCGCTTCGATCCGCCGCGTGCCCCGGGCTTCGGCGACTACGTCATCTGGCGGCGCGACGGCCTGCCGGCCTATCACCTCGCGGTCGTCCTCGACGACGCATATCAGGGCGTCACGACGATCGTGCGCGGCCGCGACCTCCTCGACTGCGTGCCGGCGCAGCGGCACCTGCAGCAGGCGCTCGGCCTGCCCGAGCCGGTCTATCTCCACGTGCCGATCCTGACCGGGCCGACCGGTCAGAAGCTCTCGAAGCAGACGGGAGCGCGGCCGATCGATGCGCGGGAGCCGAGCCGGGCGTCGACCGAAACGCTGCGGCGGCTCGGCGCCGAGCCGCCTCGCGACCTCGACGGCGCGAGGCCGGCCGAGCTGTGGGAGTGGGCGATCGCGCACTGGCGCATCGACACGGTGCGCGGGATCGCCGGGCTGCCGTGCGAGGAGGACTGATGCCGCCGCTGCGTGCGCTCAGCTCACGTCGCGCATGCTGAGCCGGATGCGGCCCTGGCGGTCGACCTCGAGCACCTTGACCTTGACGATGTCGCCCTCGTGCAGCTTGTCGCTGACCCGCTCGACGCGCTCGTTCGAGATCTGCGAGATGTGCACGAGGCCGTCCTTGCCGGGGAGGATCGCGACGAACGCGCCGAAGTCCATGAGCCGGACGACCTTGCCCTCGTAGACCTTGCCGACCTCGACCTCGGCCGTGATCAGCTCGATCCGCTCGCGCGCCGCGCGGCCCGACGCGGCATCGACCGACGCGATCTTGACGGTGCCGTCGTTCTCGATGTCGATCGTCGCACCCGTCTCCTCCGTGATCGCGCGGATCACGGCGCCGCCCTTGCCGATCACGTCGCGGATCTTCTCGGGATCGATCTTGATCGTGATGATGCTCGGCGCCCAGTCGGACATCTGCTCGCGCGGCTTGTCGAGCACCTTGTTCATTTCCTCGAGGATGTGCAGCCGGCCCTCGCGCGCCTGCTCGAGCGCCTTGGCCATGATCTCCTGCGTGATGCCCTCGATCTTGATGTCCATCTGCAGCGCCGTCACGCCGTCTTTGGTCCCGGCGACCTTGAAGTCCATGTCGCCGAGATGATCCTCGTCGCCGAGGATGTCCGTCAGCACGACGTACTCGTCGCCTTCCTTGATCAGGCCCATCGCGACGCCGGCAACCGCCTCCTTGATCGGCACGCCCGCATCCATCAGCGAGAGGCTCGTCCCGCAGACGGTCGCCATCGAGCTCGAGCCGTTCGACTCCGTGATCTCCGACACGACCCGGATCACGTACGGGAAGGTGTCCATGTTCGGCATCACGGCTTCGACGCCCCGCCGGGCGAGACGGCCGTGGCCGATTTCCCGTCGCTTCGGCGAGCCGATGAAGCCCGTCTCGCCGACGCTGTACGGCGGGAAGTTGTAATGCAGCATGAACGGCTCGCGGCGCTCGCCTTCGAGCGCATCGACGATCTGCGCATCGCGGCCCGTGCCGAGCGTCGTGACCACGAGCGCCTGCGTCTCGCCGCGCGTGAAGAGCGCCGAGCCGTGCGTCCTCGGCAGTATGCCCACCTCGATCGAGATCGGCCGCACGGTGCGCACGTCGCGCCCGTCGATGCGCGGCTCACCGCGGAGGATACGCCCGCGGACGATCTGCTTCTCGAGCCGCTGAAACTCGGCCTCGACCTGCGCCGCCGTGTAGGTCGACGACTCGGGGTCGGCGAGCGCGGCGAGACACTCCTGCTTGAGCTCGGCGATGCGGTCGCGCCGCGCCTGCTTCTCGACGATCGCGTACGCTTCGGCGAGGCGCTCCGCGACGGCGCGCTCGACCGAGCGCGCGAGCGTCTCGTCCCGGACGGGGGCGGCCCACTCGATCGGCGGCTTGCCGGCCTCTTCCGCGAGCGACTTGATCGCCTGGATCGCGACCTGCATCTGCTCGTGACCGAACACGACGGCGCCGAGCATCACGTCCTCGGGGAGCATCTTCGCGGCCGATTCGACCATCAGCACGGCCTTCTCGGTGCCGGCAACGACGAGATCGAGATCGGATTGGGCGAGCTGGCTGAACGTCGGGTTCAGCACGTACTCGCCGTTGCAGTAGCCGACCCTCGCGCCGCCGATCGGACCTAGGAACGGCAGCCCGGACAGCGCCAGCGCCGCGGATGCGCCCAGCATCGCGGGGATGTCGGGATCGATCTCGGGGTTCATCGACAGGACGGTCGCGATGACCTGAACTTCGCGCTGGAAGCCGGACGGGAAGAGCGGGCGGATGGGGCGGTCGATCAGGCGGGACGTCAGCGTTTCCTTCTCGCTCGGCCTGCCCTCCCGTTTGAAGAACCCGCCCGGGATGCGGCCGGCCGCGTACGTCTTTTCCTGATAGTTGACGGTCAGGGGGAAAAAGTCGCGGCCCTCGACGTCGCGCTTCTCGCCGACGGCGGTGACGAGCACGACGGTGTCTGCCATGCTGACGACCACGGCGCCGTCGGCTTGTCTTGCGACGGCGCCGGTCTCGAGCGTCACGTCGTGGGCGCCGTACTTGAAGGTTCTGCTGACTTTCACGATTCTGATCCTTACGAAAGGCTGATGGCCTGCGGAAGCTCCCAGGCGCGGAGGGATTCCCAAAAGGTTCAGAGCCGGCTTGACCGGCTCTGAACGTCAGGAGCCCGTGCAGGCTCCCGGAATGCAGGGCTCAACGCCTGAGCCCGAGACGGCCGATCAAGGCCTGATAGCGGTCCTGGTCGACCTTCTTCAGGTAGTCGAGAAGCTGCCGACGCTGGTTCACCATCCTGAGCAGACCGCGGCGCGAGTGGTGATCCTTATGATGGCTATCGAAGTGCTGGGAGAGCTGATTGATCCGCGCCGACAGGAGCGCAACCTGCACCTCGGGCGATCCCGTGTCGGACGGATTGCGCTGAAACTGGGAGATGATCTCGGATTTTTGTTCCGCGTTGAGGGCCATTGACTTACTCCAGAGCCCGCTTCGGGCCCCTATACCTTTTTCCACCTTGTCCGTTGAGGGCGGGTATTCTACCCGCACATTCAGCGCCGCACCAAGAATTCCTTGCCCCCGAGGCACTCGCGCGCGACGTCCCGCGCGATGCCCGAAGCGCTCACCCGAGCAGCATCCTGCGCGGAGCGAGCCGGCCTTCCGGCAGCACTTCGCCGATCCCGACGAACCCCATGTTCCGGTCGGCGATCCGCACGAATCCGACCGGCCAGTCCGCGGCCGCCGGGATGCTCTGCCCCCGCAGCAGCCGCTCGGTGCTCGGCGGCGGAAGCTCGAGCCTCGGCCACGCCATGAGCGCGCGCTCGGCCGGAAGCAGCCGCCTGTCGAGCGCGGCGACGCCCTGCGACGCGTCTCGCTCGAGCTGCTCGAAGCCGAGCATGTCGGCCGGGTCGAACGGTTCGACCGCGAGGCGACGCAGCGCAATGACGTGCCCCAGCGTGCCGAGCTTCTCGGCGAGGTCGGTCACGAGCGTGCGCACGTAGGTGCCCTTCGAGCACGTCATCGTGAACCGCAGGACCGGCCACGCGTACTCGTCGAGATCGATCGCGTCGATCCGCACGCGGCGCGGCTCGCGGTCGACGACGATCCCCTGGCGCGCGAGCTCGTAGAGCCGCTTGCCGTCCCGCTTCAGCGCCGAGTACATCGGCGGCGTCTGCTCGATCTCGCCGACGAAGGACCGCACCGCGTCGCGCACCTCGAGCTCGCCCGGCGGCGCCGTGTCCGACGTCGCGATCACCTCGCCGTCGGCATCGCCCGTATCGGTGGCGATACCAAGCTTTGCCGTGACCGCATACGTCTTGCGCGCGTCGAGCAGGTAGCCCGCGAGCTTCGTCGCCGCGCCGAAGCAGATCGGCAGCATGCCGGTCGCGAGCGGATCGAGACTGCCGGTGTGTCCGGCCTTCGCGGCCTGAAACAGCCGCTTCGCCCGCTGCAGCGCCTGGTTCGACGTGAGCCCGCTCGGCTTGTCGAGCAGCAATATGCCCCGGACGTTGCGCCCGCGCCTCGCACCCATGGCCGAGCGCTCAGTGCTCGTCGGCGCCGCGCGGGGAGCGCGGATCCTCGCCGCCCGCGTCCCCGTCGCCGTCCTCATTGGCGTCGCGCTCGCGGCCGCGCTCGGCCGCTCGCACGCTGTCGATCAGCCGCGTGAGCTCGGCGCCGCGGCGCGCGCTCTCGTCGCGGATGAAGTGCAGCTCGGGCGCGCGTCGCAGCCGCAGCGCCTGACCGATCCGGCCGCGCAAGAACCCGCTCGCCTTCGCGAAACCGATCTGCGCGTCCTCGGTGGGCGCATCGGGATCGAGCGTCGAGTAATAGATCTTCGCAACGCTCAAGTCGCCGCTCGTCTCGACGTCGTTGACCGTCACGTTCTCGAGGCGAGGGTCTTTGACTTCCGTGCGCAACAATTCGTTCAGCAGGCGATGCAGCTCTGCTCCGACCCGCCTTCTTCTCGTGTCCTGCGTCATAGCTACGAGGTGTCGGAGCCTCGGCTGCGAGGCTCCGGCGCCTTCTTACAACGTGCGGGCGACCTCCGTCCGCTCGTAGCACTCGATCTGGTCACCGACCTTCACGTCGTTGTAGTTGCGAACGCCGATGCCGCACTCGGTGCCGGCCCGCACCTCCGTCACGTCGTCCTTGAAGCGCCGCAGCGACTCGAGCTGCCCTTCGTAGATCACGACGTTGTTGCGCAGCACGCGGATCGGGTTGTTGCGCCGCACGTAGCCCTCGACCACCATGCAGCCCGCGATGTTGCCGAACTTCGGCGAGCGGAAGACCTCGCGCACCTCGGCAAGACCCACGATCTGCTCGCGGATCTCGGGCTTCAGCATGCCGGAGAGCGCCGCCTTGATGTCGTCGATCGCCTCGTAGATCACGCTGTAGTAGCGGACGTCGACGCCGGTCTCCTTGATCGCGTTGCGCGCCCCGGAATCCGCGCGGACGTTGAAGCCGATGATGATCGCGTTCGACGTCGCCGCGAGCTGAACGTCCGACTCGGTGATGCCGCCGACGTTCGCGCCGATCACCGTGACCTTGACGTCGTCCGTCGAGAGCTTGGTCAGCGCGTCGCGCAGCGCCTCCGCGCTGCCGTGCACGTCGGCCTTGATCAGCACGGTGAGGGACGCCGTGCCGGTCTCGCGCATCTGCGTGAAGATGTCGTCAAGCTTCGCGGCCTGCTGCTGTGCGAGCTTCACGTCGCGCTCGCGGCCCCTCCTGTGCTCGGCGACCTCGCGGGCCTTGCGCTCGTCCGGCACGACGATGACATCGTCGCCGGCCGAAGGCGTGCCCGACAGGCCCAGCACGACGACCGGCATCGACGGCCCCGCGCTTTTGATCGACTGGCCCTTCTCGTCGAACATCGCCCGGATGCGGCCGTACTCCTGCCCCGCGAGCAGGATGTCGCCGACCTTCAGCCGCCCCTTGTTGACGAGCACCGTCGCGACCGCGCCGCGGCCCCGCTCGAGGCTGCCCTCGATCACGACGCCCGCGGCGGGCCCCTTGTCGGGCGCCTTGAGCTCGAGCAGCTCGGCCTGCAGCACGAGCGCGTCGAGCAGCTCCTCGATGCCCTGGCCCGTGTGCGCCGACACGTTGACGAACAACGTATCGCCGCCCCACTCCTCGGGGATCACGTTCTGCTGCGCGAGCTCG
Source organism: Gammaproteobacteria bacterium (assembly GCA_036381515.1). Taxonomy (GTDB): domain Bacteria; phylum Pseudomonadota; class Gammaproteobacteria; order Steroidobacterales; family Rariloculaceae; genus ZC4RG20. The sequence continues at coordinate 13,531 of DASVCR010000043.1, forward strand.
TTGCGCACGCGGTCGGGGTCCGCGTCCTCGCGGTCGATCTTGTTGATCGCGACGACGATCGGCACGTCGGCCGCGCGGGCGTGCTGGATCGCCTCGATCGTCTGCGGCATCACGCCGTCGTCCGCGGCGACGACGAGCACGACGATGTCCGTGACCTGGGCGCCGCGCGCGCGCATCGCGGTGAACGCGGCGTGACCCGGCGTGTCGAGGAACGTGATCGTTCCCTTCGGCGTCTGCACGTTGTACGCGCCGATGTGCTGCGTGATACCGCCCGCCTCGCCGGACGCGACCCGGGTGCGGCGGATGTAATCGAGCAGCGACGTCTTGCCGTGGTCGACGTGGCCCATGACCGTCACGACGGGCGGCCGCGGCACCGGCTCGCCGTACGCGCTGCTGTCGACCGACTCGAGGATCCGGTCCTCGAGCGCCGTCTCCTTCAGCGGCTTCGCGGTATGGCCGAGCTCCTCGACGACGAGCGTCGCGGTGTCCTGGTCGATCATCTGATTGATCGTGACCATCATGCCCATCTTCATCAGCGTCTTGATGACCTCGGTGCCCTTGACGGCCATCCGCTGGGCGAGCTCGCTGACGCTGATCGTCTCCGGAATCTCCACCTCACGGACGACCGGAGCCGTGGGCTTCGCGAAGCCGTGCTGCGAATCGACGCTGACCTGCACGGCGCGGCGGCGATCCGGACGCTGCTTCTTCTTGCGCCGGCCGCTCAACCCGGGCGCGACGTGCAGCGTGTGATCGGGTGCGGTCTTGCCCCGCTTCGGCGCGGCCGCGCGCGCACGCTCCTGCTCGCGAGCCTTCGCTTCGCGCTCGCGCTCGAGCCGCTCCCGCTCCTGCTGCTCCTGCGCGCGCTTCTGCTCCTCCTCGCGCTCGCGCTCGGCGGCGGCTTCGCGCTCGGCAGCACTCTCGTCGGCCGCGCGGCGGGACTCCTCGTCCGCACGCCGGCGCGCCTCGCTCTCGCGCTCCGCGGCCTCGCGCTGCGCGGCCTCGGCCCGCTCGCGCGCTTCGCGCTCGGCCGCCTCGCGTGCCTCGGCCTCGCGGCGTGCGGCTTCCTCGGCCTCGCGCTTCTCGCGCTCGGCGCGCTCCGCCGCGAGACGTGCTTCCTCCTCGGCCCGGCGCTTCGCCTCGAGCTCTTCCTGCTGCTTGCGGGCCTGCTCCTCGAGCACGTCCCGCTTGATGTACGTGCGCTTCCTGCGGACCTCGACGCTGATCGTGCGCGCGCGCCCCTGCGCGCTCGGGAGCTTGAGCTCGCTCTGCGACTTGCGCTTCAGCGTGATCCGCCGCGGCGCAGCGGCGTCCTCGCGCCCGTGCGCGCGGCGCAGGTGCGTCAGCAGCTCGAGCTTCGCGTCCTCGCTGATCTTGTCCTCGGCCCCCTTGACCTTGATACCGGCCTCATCGAGCTGGACGAGCAGCCGCTCGACGGGAACCTTCAAGACCGCCGCAAATTCCGCGACCGTTACTTCCGCCATTACCTCTCCTCGGCCGTGCTCGCTTGCTGCTCGCCCTCGAACCAGTGCGCACGAGCCGCCATGATCAACTTCGCCGCCCGATCCGCATCGAGATTATCGATGCCCTCGAGATCGTCGACCGCCTGCTCCGCCAGATCCTCCCGTGTCACGATGCCCCGGCTCGCGAGCACGTACGCGAGCTCGCGATCCATGCCCTCGACCTCGAGCAGGTCCTGCGCAGGCTCCGCCTGATCGATGACCTCCTCGCTGACGATCGCCTGCGTGATCAGCACGTCACGCGCCCTCGAGCGCAGCTCGCTGACGATGTTCTCGTTGAACTCCTCGATCGCGAGCAGCTCCGACGCCGGCACGTACGCGATCTCCTCGAGCGTCGTGAACCCCTCCTGCGCGAGGATCGTCGCGACGTCCTCGTCGACGTCGAGCTCCTTCATGAAGCGGGCGACCACCTCGCGCGCCTCCTTCTCGCTCTTCTCCTCGGCGGCCGACTCGGTCATCACGTTGAGCTCCCAGCCGGTCAGCTCGCTCGCGAGCCGGATGTTCTGCCCGCCGCGGCCGATCGCCTGAGAGAGCTTGTCCTCGGCGACGGCGATATCCATGCTGTGCGAGTCCTCGTCGACGACGATCGAGAGCACATCCGCCGGCGACATCGCGTTGATCACGAACTGCGCCGGGTTCTCGTCGTAGAGAATGATGTCGACGCGCTCGCCCGCGAGCTCGTTCGAGACCGCCTGCACGCGCGAGCCGCGCATGCCGACGCACGCGCCGACCGGATCGATGCGCGGGTCGTTGCTCCGCACGGCGATCTTGGCGCGAAGGCCCGGGTCGCGCGCCGCGGCGAGGATCTCGATCAGGCCCTGGCCGACCTCCGGCACCTCGATCTTGAAGAGCTCGATCAGGAACTGCGGCGACGTCCGGGTCAGGAACAGCTGCGGGCCGCGAGGCTCCGCGCGCACTTCGCGGAGCAGGGCCTTCACGCGGTCCTGCGGCTTGATCGGCTCGCGCGGGATCAGGTCCTCGCGCGGGATGAAGCCCTCGGCGTTGCCGCCGAGATCGATGTAGGCGCCGTGGCGGTCCACCCGCTTCACGATGCCGGACAGGAGCTCGCCGACCCGGTCCTTGTAGGCCTCGACGACCTGCTCGCGCTCGGCCTCCCGGACCTTCTGCACGATGACCTGCTTCGCGGTCTGGGCGGCGATACGTCCGAACTCGACGGACTCCATCGGCTGCTCGACGTAGCCGCCGGGGACGGCGTTCGGATCGATCTCGAGCGCGTCCTCGAGCCTGAGCTCCCGCGCCGGCTCCTCGAGCTCGGTCGAATCGTCCGCGAATACCTTCCAGCGACGAAACGTCTCGTACTCGCCGGTGGTCCGATCGATCGACACGCGCACGTCGATGTCCTCGCCATAGCGCTTGCGAGTCGCAGACGCGAGCGCCGCTTCGATCGCCTCGAAGATCACGCTCTTGTCGACGCCCTTCTCGTTCGAAACGGCGTCGGCCACCATCAAGATCTCTTTGTTCATCAATGCAGCCTTAAGTTATGCCGGCTCCACCGGCACCAACCTCGCCTCGGCGATGTCTGCGAGCTCCACTCGCCAGGCGGTCCCGTCGACGTCCATCGAAATCGCGCCGCCCGCGACGGCCTCGAGCCGCCCCTTGAGACGCTTCCGCCCGTCGCGGGCCTGTTTCAGCTCGACCCGCACGTCCCGGCCGACGAAGCGCTCGAAGTGCTCGGGCTTTCGCAGCCTCCGGTCCAGCCCGGGCGACGACACCTCGAGGTCGTACGCACCGGGCAGCGGATCCTCGACGTCGAGCAGCGCGCCGACCTGTCCGCTGACGAGCTCGCAGTCGGCGAGCGTCACGCCGCCCTCGTCGTCCGTTCGCCTGTCGATATAGAGCCGCAGCAGCCCGTGCCGCCCAAGCCGGAGATCGATGTCGACGAGCTCGTACCCGAGCGCGCCGACGGCGGGCTCGAGCAATTCGATCAGACGCTGTTTGTCTGCCGTGGTTCGCACTCGTTCCCGACTTACGCGACCGAGACCGACAAAAAAAGGGCCTTGCGGGCCCATTCTCGTGGTCGATTCCTCCTCGCCCGGCCCACATCGTGGGCGCTGCCAAAACAAAAAGCCCCAACCGGGGCCCACACCTGACGTGCCGGGTTAGTCTCCGGACCTTATAAGGCGGACACCGGGTCCGACTCCCGACCTACGGATAACCCGTGAAAACCGTCGGTATGCTAACAAAAAGCACGGGCAGGCGGTAGGAGTCCAAGGCCTCCCCGCTTGACGCTAAGACCCTTCCGGGGTCGAGACTTGCGCCCCTTCGCCGTGTGCAGCGAAGCGGGCGGAGCGGTCACCGTTCTCGGGGCACGCTGACCCTGTCGGCCTCGAAAGGTTCCCCGACGGTGTCCCCGCCCCTCGTCAGGCAGGAGTCACGGCAACGGCCTCCCTGGTTCGGTCCCTCGCTGGATCGACTCGACGTGCCGGACGAGACGGTCGATCAGCTCGCGCGCTGCCGCCTCGGCCTCGATGTCGGCCCCCTCCTCGACCCAGAATTCGTAGCCCCAGACCGGCATCGTGCGCGGCCCGTGCGCGACGACGACGGCGCGCCCGTCGATCACGTCCCGCACGTCCCCGGCGGGGAACGTGCCCCCGTTGCGCTCGGCGAGCCGGGTGAGGTCGGGCACGAGCACGTTCAACGTCGACGCGACCGGGCCGTCGCCCCGCCCTTCCGGGCCGTGGCACGCCGCGCAGAACCGATCGAACAGCTCTCCACCCGAATAATCGCGCAGCTCGAACGTCTGCGCCGCCGCGCCGATCGCAAGCACGGCGGGCAGGGTCGCCGCGAGCGGCGTGCGCGGGCCGCGCGGCCGGATCCGGCGGGCGTCAGTGCCAGTGATCGCCATGCCAGACCCTGCCCGGCGCCGAGCGCTCACCGATCTCGTCGAGCGACGACAGCCCGATCACCGCGCCCGCGAGCAGCATCAGCGCGATCACGGACATCAAAAGCCAGCTCTGCACCGACATCTTCCGCTGCGTCTTCAATGCGCAGCACCGCTTGTATTTCTTGCCGCTGCCGCACGGGCATCGCTCGTTGCGGCCGACTCCCCTGGCCATCACTCTCCGTCCGGCAAGAGCTCGAGCAGCGAGAACGGGTCGACGCGGGCGTCGAGCACCCGCGCGCCCCAGTGAAGGTGAGGACCGGTCACGCGGCCGGTCGCCCCCGCGAGGCCGATCACGTCCCCGCGCTCCACGATGTCGCCGGGCTCGACGCGGAACTCCGACAGATGCAGATACACGGAATAAAGCCCGAGCCCGTGATCGATGAACACCGCGTTGCCGCTGAAGAAGAGCTCCTTCGCGAGCACGACGCGGCCGCGATTCGACGCATGAATCGGCGTGCCCGTCGCGGCGCGCAGATCCGCGCCCGAATGCGGCGCCCGCGCCTGACCGTTGAAGACGCGGCGATGACCGAAGTTCCGGCCGCCCGTCACCCCGCTGACCGGCACGATGAAGGGCTCGCTCCAATAGGCCTCCGGCGTCAACGTCGCATAGATGGCCGCGATCTCGCGGCTCTCGCGCTCGGCCCTGGCCTGATCTTCGGGGCTCAGATCGACGTAGCGGGGCTCGACCGTCAGCTCCGTCGTCGGGAAGTCGACGCTCCGGACGACGAGGGTCTCGCTGCGCACCGCCTCGCGTCCGCCGTCGAACCTCAGCGTGATCGGTGCCTCGTGCTGGCCGGGCGAGGTCTCGAGGTCGACGCCTATCGTCGCGTGCCAGCTGTCGCCTCGCCGCACGAACGGGATGTCCCGCTCGCCCCACGTCACGTGCACGGCCTCGACGCCCGGCTCGTGCGCGACCTCGAGCCGCACCGCCTGCCCCTGAGCAACGGCGAGACTCGCGGCGATCAGCGGCAGCACGGCCATCGCGAACGTCAGTGGCGATAGGCCTGATAGTGGCGTGCGAGCGGCGACTCGCCGAAATCCGACGACTTGCTGCGCCACACGCTGTGCACGTGGTTCGCGCCGTTCTGGACGTTGTCGAACTCGAATACGAAATCCGGCCCCTGCAGCCGATAGTAATGCGGCGCGCGGCGCTCGGTGCTGCCCATCCACGCGAAGCTGAGGTCGGTCACGTCGATCGAGTCGAGATAGGCCTTCGATATCTCGGGGCGGTACGTCGAGACGACCTCGTCGAGGATGCGCCGCACCCAGTGCTGCTGCACCTCGTTCAGCTCGGCGACGGGGATCCCCTCCGGCTCGAGCGTCTCGCGCCACGCGTCCCATTGCTCGCGCGGCTTGTTCAGGTTGCCGGTGAAGATATCGCTCGGTGCTCGCTCCGACAGCACGGCCTTCGCGCGCTGCTCCGGCGTGAACGACTGGACGAGCTCACGGCCGAGGTCCTCCTCGCTCGCGAGCACGCGGAAACCGGCGAGGGAGCCGGTGCGGATTTCGGCGGGATTCGAGCCGAGGAACGTCGGCGTCACGGTGATGCCTTCCGGCGAGACCGCGACGTTCAACGACACGTGATGCCCTTCGAAGCGCCATGCCCACGGCTGCTCGGTCGACGGCTCGCCGAAGAACGCGATCGTGTAGTGGCCGACGTCGCGTGGGAACCCTGCTTCATCCGTAACCTTAAGAATCTGCTCCAACTGCATGATGTTAGCCACTTTATTGTGGCCCTTCGAGCTCAGCACGGTGCGCAGGAGGTCGTGCACGAGCATGCGCTGCTCCGCGCTCATCAGCTCGAGCGGGAGGCCCGCCCGCTGCGTCGGCCAGTACGTCCAGCTTTCGCGGTTCTCGTCGTCGTAGCGAAGGAGCAGGCTCTCACGCCGGCTGATGCCGGCCATCTGCTCGATCGGCCCCGCCGGACCTCGGACGGATGCCGCGAGCGCCTCGGCGGCTCGCACGACCCGTTCGACGTCCTGCGAAGCCCCTCCCGTCGACTGCGCGACGGCCGACGCGACGAAAGCGGCCGCTGCGCAGAACGCCACCCACCGAACGCTCATCCTGTTCTCCTCCCCGTCGGGGCCGCGCCTCCGGCCGCCGCTCGATCCGCTCCCGATCATGCTGCTCCGCCCGTCGGACGGTCAAGCCGCGGATCGGCGTCTGCGCGCGACGATGAAGAGCTTGCGGCCGAAGAGCACAGCGCGCGAATTCTGCTCCCGGACGGACACGGAGTCGCGTGCGGCCCGGCGCGTCGCGAGCCGTATGAGCGGGATCAGGAACGCGAGCGCGCGCGACGATCTCTGCAGCTTGTCGACGTCGACGACCTCGATGTCGAAGCCCGATTGCGCGAGTCGCCAGCGATAACGGTCGAGCGAGAACGGGGTGATGTGCTGCGCGACCGGATCGAGCACCGACGGGTCGAGCGTCGGGAAGCTGTACGGGTATCCGGTCAACAGGAACGAGACGCGCGATTTCAGCGACAGGATGTTCGGCGTCGTGATCAGCAGGACACCGTTCGGACGCAGCACGCGGCGAACCTCGGCGAACAGCGCCTCGTGCGCCTCGATGTGCTCGAGAAGCTCGACCGCGACCGCGACGTCGAAGCGCGCGTCGGGGAACGGCAGGCGGCCGGCCTCGACGGCGCGGCACTCGATCCCTTCGGCCGCGAACTCGTCCGGATAGAGGTCGCAGGCCGCGACGCGCCAGCCTGCCTCGGCCAGCTTCTGCGACAGCGCGCCGGCCCCGGCGCCGATGTCGAGCGCGTCACGTGCGCGCTCGGGCGGCGCGTGGCGCGTGAGCAGCTCGACGACCTTGTCGTGCGTGCCGCGCGCGGCCATCTCGCGCGGCCTGCCGGCGAGCCCCGCGCGATGCTGCGCCTCGTGCCATGCGGAAGACGGCGCGCCCCTGGCCTCCTCCGCTCTCGTCGGGCTCATGCCGCCTCGATCAGCTCGCGCATCCGGGCGCGTGTCCGCTCGTCCGGCAGCCCGCCCAGCGCGGCACGCGCGTTCTCCTCCATGTGGCGCGGATTCGTCGTCTCCGTCAGCACGCAGGTCACATGGGGATTCCCGAGGATGTACTTCAGCGAGAACTGCGCCCAGCTCTCGCAGCCGATTTCGCTCGCCCACGGGGGCAGCGGCCGGTCCTCGAGGCGACGGAAGTAGGCGCCGTTCATGAACGGCCGATTGATCAGTGCGGCGATGCCGCGCTCGGCGAGGAGCGGCAGGATCCTCTCCTCGGCCCGGCGCTCGGTGATCGAATAGTTGATCTGCACGAAGTCCGGGGTTTCGGCGGCGAGGAAATCGAGCAGCCGATCGTAAAGCCGGTACTCCGCGACGGTGACGCCGATATAACGGGCGGCGCCTTCGTCCTTCATCGATCGGAGCGTCGGCCAGTGGGACTCGACGTCGGTCAGGCTGAAGATTTGCGCGAGATCGAAACGCTCCCTGCGATACAAGCGCTGCGTCTCGCGGAACTGCTCGAGACCCGCTTCGCGCCCCTCGCGATCGATCTTCATCGTCACGAAGAGCCGGTCCGCGAACTCGGGCAGGCTCACGATGCGGCCGAACGCCGCATCGTTATCCGGATTCCGAGGCCACGTATCGACCATGCGCCCGCCGGCGTCGATCAGCGCCGTCAACACCTGCCGCAACGGCTCGACGCCCTCGGTCGCGATCTCCTCGACCACCTTGCTCGAGCCGAGACCGATCACCGGCAGCAGCTCGCCCGTCGACGGAATCGGGCGTGCCGGCATGCCTTGCTGTGCTCTCGCGGAACCGAACGTCGCGGCAACGCCGAGCGCAGAGCACGCGCCGATGAATTCACGTCGCTTCATCTCGAGACCCTCCCGTTTCGCTCATTCTAGCAGGCGGATGTGCGCCTTCTGCACGCCTCGCTTCCGGATCGGCATCCCCGTAATTGCGTGTTCGAGGCTTCGGCACTAGCATTAGGTTGTTCAAGGCATCTGGGCAGAAGAAGAAGTGGGTCAAACGAATCCTCCGTTCATGAGCGGCGTTCCGGAGCTTCTGGTCCTGCGCCTTCTCGTCAAGCGAGAGATGTACGGCTACGAGCTCGTGAAATCCATCAAGGCTTCTACCGGGGAAGCCATTACCCTCGGAGAGGGCGTGGTCTACCCGGCGCTCTACAGCCTCGAGCAGCGCGGCGCGCTGAAGGCTCGACGCAAGGTGGTCAACGGCCGCTCGAGGGTGTATTACTCTGTTACGGCCAAAGGGCGTAAGCGGCTGCAGCACCTGATGAACGAGTGGCACCGCGTGTCGGGAGGCGTGCGCTCCGTGCTCGGCGAGCCGGGCCGGGCCTGACGAAATCGCATGCTCGCGGCGCCCGGTTAGGCACGGGCCGCGGCGGCGGATAGCGGCGAAGCGGTCCGCCTGCGCATCGTCCGTTGGGCCCAACGCGGGAGATTCCTGCAAAGGTCGCATCGACGGGAATACAATAGCGAAGAACAATGCGCGCGAACCCAGAGATCGATGCGCTGCTCGCCGAGCTCCTCGACTCAGGGGTCTCTCCGAAGTATGTCTCGCGCCTTGCGGGCGAGCTCGCGGACCACTATGCCGACCTCGAAGCGGAGGCGACTCGTCTCGGCGTGCCGGCCGGCGAGGCGGCCGAGGATGCAAGGCTCCGGCTCGGCGAGTGTTCCGCAATCGCGACGGAGTTCGAGCGTCGGCCGGAGCTGAAGTCGTGGGTCTACAGGTCCAGGTGGCTCGAGCGGCTGCTTCGTGTCCTGGTCGGCCTCTACCTCGTCGTACGCACGCCGGCGCGAGTCATCGCCGCGAGCCAGGCGGCGATGCTGCGCTACACGGCCGCTACGGCGGCCGGCGCAAGCGTAACCGGCTGCATCCTGCTGCTGCTCACGGAGCTGATGCCGTCCGACCTGACCTCCGATGGGCGGCTCGTGGAGCGTGCGGGCTTCGTTCTCGCTGGGTGGGAGCGGGAGCGCGAACCGCTGCGCGCGCCGCCGAGTCCCCGCACCCGGCACGACGGTGCGCGGGACGAACGGGCCCTCGCTCCGCGGGAAGCGCCCCCGGCCCCAGACAGCGCCGACGCAGACCGCGAGCTCGGCCACGCGGAGCGCGCGCAAGAGCCGCACGAGTCGGCGGCGGCCGGGCACGATGACCGCGACGGCCGGGCCCGTTTCGAACGTCCGCGGCTCGTACGCACCGGCGTGCTGCTGCGGCCGACGCATGTGCGCTTCGCGGAGCTGCAGGCGTCGACGCGCGCGTCGCTGCAAGACACCGCGCACGTGACTCTTGCCGACCTCCGCCCTTCCGTCCCGCTCGCCTTCGACAACGGCCTTGCCCACGATGAGGGAGGGCACGACTACTCCGCGATCTTCAAGGTCGCGCCGGAGTATCCGGTCACGGCCGCGCGGCGCGGCATCGAGGGACACGTGATCCTCGAATTCACTGTGACTCGCACGGGCACGGTCAGCGACGTCATCGTCGTCGAGTCCTCCCATGCGCTGTTCAACCGGGCGGCGCTCGAGGCCGCGCGAGAGTTCCGGTACACGCCGCGGGTGATTCGGGGCGAGGCCGTCGACGTTCACGGCGTGCGCGTGATGATCCGCTTCGAGCTCGAGGCGTAGCGACGACGGGCGATGTCGTCATGATGCGAATCTTCGTCACCAGGCCAGCGGCGGCTGCTGCGCTGTTGCTCGCGATGCTGGCGAGCACTTTCGCCGCGGCGCAAGGCTATCGGCGACTCAGGGGCGTGCCGCAGAACGAGCCGCCGCCGACGGAGCTCGTCGTCGCACGCTGGAGGTACGGCACCAACGGCTGGTTCGGCCACATGGGGTGGTCGCACAACTATCCGTCCTCGGATTACAACCTCAACGAGTTCATCGCGTCGGCTACCGGCATCGACGTCGACGTGCTGTCGTTCCGGATCGTAGACCTCGCGAGTGACGAGATCTTCGACTACCCGTTCGCGTACGTCTCCGAGCCGGGGGAGATGGAGCTGACGGAACGGGAGATCGAGAATCTACGCGAGTTCGTCGAACGAGGCGGCTTCATTCTGATGGACGATTTCGACGGGATCCGCCAGCTCGACAACATGCGCTCGCAGGTTCTGCGCGCGTTTCCGGATCGCAGCTTCACGAGCATGGAGGAGACGCATCCCGTCTTCGACGTGCACTTCACGCTGCGCAACCTCGATCGCATGGCACCCTACGTTCCGGGCGGGAGCATCACCTACTACGGCCTCGAAGACGCGGGGGGCCGGCTCGCGATCGCGGCGGGCCACAACAACGATCTCGCCAATTTCTGGGATTGGTACGACGACGCGCGGTACCCGCTCGAGCCCGCCGCCGACGCTTTCCGGCTCGGCGTGAACTTCGTCGTCTGGTCGATGACGCACTGACCGGGAGAGGAGGCATCTCGCCGGTACGCTGTTTCGGGGGACATTTTTCCGGGGAGGATCGGAAACAGCGTTGGGGGTATGGCAACCGGCGAGACGCCCGCGTGACATCAAGCAGATTTCATGCCAAGCCGAATCGCGCGTACGGCTAACGTCGTACGCGTCCTCGACTGTCGAGCCTGCCCAGAGGCTCGCGGCGTTCGCCAAACTTCGGCCGTAGCCGTCAATCGTAGCGCCGGTCCGATTCCCGAACCGAGCAGAGCAGTACGAGACGTGCGCGCGTTCCCGCGGCGACACGGGCCGCGCGTCGCTCGACGGCGCAGTTCGAGCCGCTCTCGCGCGCCCGCGGCCGCCCTCCGCTACGGCAACGCGAACACGAACACGGCCGCCCGACTGTCGTCCGGAGGCAGCTCGGGCGTCATGCGCCGCGACGACATCGCATTCAGCGACGGCCCCGTCGTCACCGCGACGTACTGCTTGCCGCCCACCGCGAACGTTACCGGGAACCCGCTGACCGGCCCGGCGACGTTCGTCTCCCAGAGCACCTCGCCCGTCTCGTCGTCGAACGCGCGGAATCCGCCCGCGACGTCGCCGCCGAACACGAGCCCGCCGCCGGTGGCGACGAGCGACAGGACGCCGGTACGCTGCTCGTGGAGCCAGCGCGTCTCGCCCGTCTCGGCGGAGATCGCGTAGATCGCGCCGACGTCGTCCTTGCCGGGCGCGAACACCGCCTCGCTGTCGAAGCCGTAGACGAGCGACGGATCACGCTCGCCGGTCTGCACGGTCGCCTCCATGCAGAGATTCTGCAGCGGGTAGTACATCGCGTTCGTGCGCGGGCTGTACGCGCCGGCCGGCCAGTTCTTGCCTCCGTTCGCGCCCGGGCAGATCGTCAGCGTCTGCCCGGCCGCGGTGAACACGGCGTCGGGGTCGACCTTCGCCTTGCCCGTCGCGCCGTCGATCGTCTCGAGCACGTTCTGGAAGACGGTAGGACGCGCCCACAGGAACTCGCCGGTCTCGCGATCGAGCGTGTAGACGATTCCGGTCTTGCCGGGGATGCCCGTGATCACGCGGCGCCGCTCGCCGGGCTCGATGCGCGGGTTGATCCACGGCACGGCGTCGGGATCCGGCGCGACCGCCGTATCGACGAGCAGCCGCTCGAACGGGTGGTCGAGATCCCAATGGTCGATGATGTGCTGGTAGTACCAGACGATCTCGCCGGTGTCCGCATCGAGCGCGAGCGTCGAGTTGTGGTAGAGGTGCTCCTTGTCGACGCCGCCGAGAATGAACTTCGGCGCGGGAATCGTGACCGACGTACCGATGTAGATCAGCCCGAGCTCGGGATCGTAGCTCGGCACCATCCACGTCCCGACGTGCCAGCGCTGCTCGAGCGGCACGTCGCCCCACGTCTCGTCGCCGGGCTCGCCCGGGCGCGGGATCGTGCGCGTGCGCCAGAGCTCCTTGCCGGTCGCGGCATCGTGCGCGGTGATCACGCAGCCTTCGTGCGTCGCGTCGGGCTGGCATTGACGGCCGGTGATGACCTTGCCGTCCGCTACGATCGGACCCGACGTCGCGCGGGCACGGGCGAACGCATCGTGGACGGGCGTCTCCCAGACGAGATCGCCGGTATCGACGTCGAGCGCATAGATCCGGTTGTCCGAGCTCGCGTTGATGATCGTGCGGCCCCAGATCGCGAGGTTGCGATTCGTGCCGCCGCGCAGCCCCTCCGGATACTCGCGGCGATACTCCCAGAGGAACTTGCCGGTCGCCGCGTCGAAGGCCTGGATGTAGTCGCTGTTGTTCGGCACGAACATTACGCCGTCGTGCACGAGCGGCGTCGCCTCCTGTATCCCGGTGCCCATCGGCTGGGTCCAGACGAGCTCGAGCCGCGCGACGTTTTCCCGATTGATCTGATCGAGCGGGCTGTAACCCCAGCCATCGAGCGTCCGCCGCCACATCAGCCAATCCGCGGGATCGGGATTACGCAGCATCTCGTCCGTGACCGGGCGCAGGCCGCCCGAGCCCTGGCCGAAGCATGCGGCGCTCGTGAAGACGAGCATCAGGCCTGCGCGTGCGGCATTCATGGCCTCTCCCCTTTTATTTCGTTCTTCTCGTTATCCCCAGGGCGCGCACGCCGAGCGCACCTCAGGCGAAATCAGCGCTGCTGGCCCGGCCGCAGCATGTCGAACCGCGTGCCGTCCTCGAGGATCACGGCCTTCAGGAAGTACGCGTCCGGGTCGTCGCGGCGAGGCGAGCCGATCGCCGTGATCTTCTTGCCGGGCTCGAGGTGCTTCGGGTCGAAGCCCATTCGCACGAGCATGTTCGCCGGCGCGCCCTCGACGAAATCGATGATGCGCTCCTCGCCGTCCTTCGTCTCGCGCAGCGTCATCGACATGTGCGGGTTGCGGAACTTCACGGTATCGACGACGCCGACGAACTCGATCTCCGTCTGCATGTCGTAGATCGCAAACGAGTGGTGCGCGGCGGCGAAAGGCGCGAACAGCATCGCCGCGAGCGCGACTATCGGCTTTCTCATGGGTCTCAGTCCTCTGTCGGATCGGGGAGCGCGTCGACGTCGGGCAACGCGAGGCCGCGCTCCTGAAGATACTCGTCCCAAAGCGTATCCGTGCACGTGTACTCGAGCATCTGCAGATCGGGGCGGTACTCGGCCTCGGCGCGCATCCGCACGGGCTCCGTGTACATCTTCGGATCGGTCAGCACGATGTCGTCGACCAGGAATTTCCGCACCTCGCCGCCGACCTCCCGCTCGACGAGTTGGAGCCGCTCGACGACGTGCGCGTCCGACGTCGTCGCGAGGCGCGTCATGTACGGATAGGGCTTGAGGTTCGTCGTCTCGACGACGAGCGTGTCGCCTTCCCAGTGCGCGACCGAGTACCCCATCGCGGACGGAATCGGCGGCTTCGGGGGCGCGTGCTCCGCCATGTAAATCTTCCGGTACATGCCGTAGCCTTCCCAGTAGATCGTGACGTCCTGGGGACGGTGGATGATCTCGATCGGGAACGGGGCGCCCCACGGCGCGCGCGGCATGCCCGGCCAGATGCAGAAGCGGCCCGGGTCGTCGTCCAGCGTGAACTCTGCCTCGTACGCCTCCTTGAGCTTTTGCGCCGCCGGGGTCAGCGACGGATTGGGCGACGGGCGCTGGCCGGCCGGAAACCAGATCCCGGAAAAATCCGGATGCGCCGTTTGGGCGGCGGCCGGCAATGAGAGCAGGGACGCGGCAACGGCCGCGAGCCCGGCGCACAAGAACGAGGCCCGGGACGGGCGAGCGATCGGCATTCGGTCAACCCCCTTTGTTCTGATCCTCGTGGGGGGGAAGCCGCGCCGCGGTCTGATCGCCCGTCGTCGAACGCCGGCCCCGGCCGGGCCCGGGCGACGCCGGGCAGGCTGCAGCCGGCTCGCGCCGCTCCCCACTGCACGGCGTCATTCTCGTCTCGTTGCCGTTCGGAGGCAAACGGCACGTCGGCCGAGCGTGCGTCGGTCCCGAATTGGAAGCCGAACCGGCTGCTTGGCAGACCTCAGCGATGCCGCTCGCCGACGGTATCGGCGACGTACGCCCCGCGGCGGCCGAGCGGCTTCGGCTTGCCCCGGGTCGTGTCGTGCTCGGTCTGGTGCTCGAGCTCGGCGTTCAGCTCGCCGCCGAGCAGCACGAAGTACGCCGACAGGTAAAACCACATCATCAGCACGACGACGGCGGCCACGGAGCCGAACGTCTCGTTGTAGCTGCCGAAGTTCGACACGTACAGCGAGAAGAGCCCCGAGCCGGCCAGCCACAGAACGGTCGCGGCGACGGCCCCCCATATGACCCATCGCCACTGCGGGCGCGCCCGTGACGGCCCGTAACGGTACAGGACGGCCAGGATTCCAACGGCGATCGCACCGAGCAACGGCCAGCGCAGCCACCTCGCCAGCCCCTCGGCGAGCGGGGGCAGATCGAGCATGCCGACGAGCGCGGGCACGACGGCCACGGCGACGAGCGCCACGACGACGAATGCGAGCACGACGAGCGTCAGCAGCAGCGCCGTCGCGTTCAGGGTCACGAAGCCTCGCTCCTCCTTCTCGCCATAGACGATGTCGAGGGCCGACATCAGCGCCTTCACGCCCTTCGACGCGCTCCACAGCGCAAGCAGGAACGACACGGCGGCGCCGATGCTGAGCGCCGTCGCGCCGGCGGATGCGACGCGCTGCAGCTGGCTCTCGAGGACCATGCGTGCGTCCGCGGGAATGATCCCCGCGACGCGGTCCAGCTGCTCCGTCACGGTCGCGGGATCGGTGAAGAGCCCGTACAACGCGACGAGCGCGGCAAGGGCCGGAAAGATCGCAAGGAGCCCGAAGAACGCCGCGCCGGCTGCGACGAGTGACAGGTTGTGCTCGCCCATCGAGCCCTTGACGCGGTAAAGCACGTCGCGCCACGCGGCGCGGGAGAAATCGCCGGGACGCTCGGCGTACCTGCCATGATCTGCCTGCGCTTGGGCCATCTCGAGTCGCTCCGAGCTCGGCGTGTCGGGGCGGACAGTGAAGCAACGGGCGTGCCACGTCCGCGCCGGTCGCCGTGACGCGAGCCGTCGTGACGCGCGGATGCGGCGCCTTGCGGTCGTTTCCGATATCCGATCACGCGGGCGCGAGCGTTGCCGCGACGCCATCGATTCCGATCCGATCGCGCGCGCGAAAGCGGCGCCGCGGCAATCGATTCCGATCCGGTCACGCAAGCGGAGACGGCGCGCCCCCTTGGCACGAACTTCGCACAGCCTAAATCAATGCAATCGTTGGTATCCGAGAGGGAGGACATGCCATGGCCAGCAGTCGTCGCTCGGCGCCTCGAATGCGCGCCGCTACCGTCTGCATCTGCGCCGCCGTCGCCATCGGCTTCGCCGTCACGTCGTCGCTCGCGCAGCGTGCGGGTCAGAACGAGCCTCCCGGAGCTCAACCCGCGGCCGCGACGACCAGCTACGCGCCCGTCGCGCTCGAGCGCCCGTTCGACGAGGTCTACGCCGAGCTGAGCGCCGGCAAGGACGAGGTGATGCAGCGGGCGATGGCGATGCTCGAGTCGCGCTACGACCTCTCCAATCGTCCGGTCGAAGGCGTGACGATGACCGGCGGCAAGCCGGTTCAGGGCGGCGTCCGCGTGCGCCTGCCGGACGGGGTGTCGTCGTGGGAGGAGCTCGCCGCAATGTCCCGTTCCGAGATCCGCGAGCGGGGCCTCTTTCCGGACGGCTTCAAGCCGCTCCCGCATCCCTTCCACGAACAAGGCGGAATGGTGTTTCCGCAGCACCACATCGACGAGATTCTCGCGCAGGAGCAGCGTGACCTGACCCGGTTCGACGTCGCGTACGACCTCCCCGAGCATTTCCTGCCGGAGTTCCCGCCGCCGATCTTCCTGACGACGCGGCCCGAGCTCGGCGACGTTTCACAGGGGCAGCTGGTCACGACGCAAAACTTCTTCGAGCTCTTCAACGGGATTCTCAATCCGAAGCAGCTCGAGGGCCTGCGCCTGCTCGTGACGCCGTTTCCGCAGCAGCAGTTCAACATGACGAACGACCGGCGCAGCGAGCGTCCGCATCTCGGCGTGGCGTGCTTCGACTGTCACGCGAACGGCCACACGAACGGCGCGACGCACCTGGTCGGCGACATCCGGCCTCAAGAGGTACGCCGCAGGATCGATACGCCTCCGCTGCGCGGCGTCGCTCAGCAGCGGCTCTTCGGTTCCCAGCGGGCGCTCAGGACCGTCGAGGATTTCACCGAGTTCGAGCAGCGCGCGGCGTACTTCGACGGCGACATCGTGATCGCGCAGAAGAAGGGCGTGAACTTCCTCGAGCGCGGCAGCGAGGTGCACGCGATGGCGGAGTTTCAGGAGATTCTCGATTTTCCGCCGGCGCCGAAGCTCGATCCGTTCGGCCGCCTCGATCCCGAGCTCGCAACGGAGCAGGAGCTGCGCGGCGAAGCGCTCTTCTTCGGCAAGGCGCGCTGCGCCGAATGCCATCCGCCGCCCATCTTCAGCGACAACTTCATGCACGACCTGCAGGCCGAGAAGCTCTACGACGAGGACGAGATCGTGAACGGCCGCAAGATGTCGGACGGCGGCCCGACGAAGACGTTCCCGCTTCGCGGCATCAAAGACAGCCCGCCGTATCTGCATGACGGGCGCCTGCTGACGCTCGACGACGCCGTAGAGTACTTCAACCTCGTCCTGAGCCTCGGGCTGACGCAGCAGGAGAAGCAGGACATCGTGCGGTATCTCTACACGTTGTAGCCGAGGCCGCGGAGCTCGTCGGCAAGGCGGTAGCGGCCGATGGACTCCGCGTACTCCGCGAGGGCCGTCGCCGCCCCCTCCGAAACCGTGATCCGGCCCTCGTCGTCCCGCAGGTGAGCCGCGAGCTCGAGCGCGGCGTGCCTGCGGTCCGTCGCGAGCAGCCGATCGACGTAGCCCGCGCCGAACGCCCGCGCATGCGCGCGGTCCTCCCAGCCGAGCATCTGCTGAAGCACCCAGCGATACACCGCGTCGCTCCAGCCCTCGCCCTCGACGAGCGCGCGGATCGTCCTGTAACCCTGCTCGACGAGCCCGCTCCGGATCGACGCGTATGCCGCATCGAGCTGTGACTGCCACTCTCGATGCCGCCGGCGTTCCGCATACTCGTCCTCCGGTTCCTTCTCGCCCGGAATCTCGACCACGTCGCGTACGGCATGCAGCACGAGACCGGTCGTGAAGAACACGGCGAAGACGCCGTATATGGACACCGGCACGGCGAGCAGCCCGCCGAGCCTGCCGGTTCCGTCGAGCACGACGGCAACGAGCCCGACGCCGACGCCGATCGCGGGGACCGCGGCGTACGCTCGCCCGACGTCACGGATCAGCGCGACGACGTAGCGGGGATCGAGCGCCGCCGCCAGGCTGCGCGTGATCGCGAGGAGCGCCGCGGACGCGGGAAACGAGAACACGACGACGACGAGCGCGAGCCGTGCAACCGGAATCCACGGCGACCCCTGCGCGAGAGGCGGATTCGCGAGCACCACGGCGAGGCCCGCGAAGAACACGAAATGCAGGATGAAGGACAGCTCGCCGGCCGGGTTCATCGTCTCGATCCCCGGGGCGGGAAGACGGCTTCGGCCCTGCGCCGCGGTGCGCAGCACCTCATACGCGTAACGCGCGATCGAGAGGAGGATCAACATGCCGAGCCAGATGCCGAAGATCAGCGCCGTGCGAGCGATGACGAGCGCCGCGCCATAAACGACGGAGACGACGATCAGGGTCGGGTCCACGAGGCGTCTGAGCTCGTTCATGAGGCTAAGCCCGCGCTTATCATCGCGACGCGCCGGACGCTTGTTATACTCGAACCGACAACGATAATGGAGGTTCCCCATGTCCGTTCGAAAGATCGGCGCGCTCTGCGCGCTTGCGGCGGCTCACGTTCTCACGGCCGGGATCGCGATGGCTCAACCGCGGCTCACGCCGCTCCTGATGGAGACGGATGCGTTCGAGGACGGCGGCATCGTCCCGGACAAGTACGTGTTCCGCGGCGAGAACGTTTCACCCGGCTTCACGTTCTCGAACATTCCCGAAGGCACGGTCAGCTTCGCGCTGATCTTCCACGACATCGACGTCGCTCTCGCCGGCGGCACCGGCGACGTGCTGCACTGGATGGTCTGGAACATCCCGGTCGAAGCGGGCGGGATCCCGGAGGGCGGATTGCCGGAGGGAGCGGTTCAGGGCGCGAACGTGCGTCGGCAGAACAATTACATGGGCCCGGGTGCGCCCGCGGGACCGCGCTATCACCACTACGTGTTCGAGCTCTATGCGCTGAACGCGATGCTCGACCTGCCCGAGACCGCGACCCGCGAAGAGCTGCTCGCGGCGATGGAGGGGAAGGTCGTCGCCAAGTCGGCGTACGTCGGCCGCTATCGCGGCAGCGAGTGAGACGCGCGGCGAAGCCCATAACGGAGAGGCCCCAAGATCGGGGCCTCTCTTTTTCGGACCAATCCGGCTGCGGCGGTTACGTGATCGATGCGCGGTAGATGCTCTCGATCGATTCGTCGAGCGCCGCGTTGAACTCCTCGTCGGACTGCTGCGCCGTCAGCCCTTCGACGAGCGCGCGCGAGAAGCTCGCGATCATGCCGTTCTGCCTCGCGAGGCGCTCGTTCGCCTCCGCCCGCGTGTAGCCGCCGGACAGCGCCACGACCCGCACGACGTTGCGGTGCTCGATCAGGTCGCGATAGAAGTTGTCCTCCTCGGGCAGCGTGAGCTTCAGCATGACCGCGCGGTCCGGGCCGAGCCGGTCGAGCTCGTCGAGGATGCCGGCCTTCAGCAGCGACTCCGCCTTCGCCTTGTCCGGGCAACGGATGTCGACCTCGGGCTCGATGATCGGAATCAGCCCCGTCTCGAGAATCTCGCGGCCGATCTCGAACTGCTGCTTCACGATCGCCTCGACGCCCGACTCGCTCGCCTGCTTGATCACGGAGCGCATCTTCGTGCCGAAGATGTTCTTGCGCTTCGCTTTCGCGAGCAGCGACGCGAGATTGTCGATCGGCTTCATCAGCTGCACGCCGTCCTGCTCGGCCGCGAGGCCCTTGTCCACCTTGAGGATCGGCACGACGTTCTTCACTTCCCACAGGTAGTCGGCCGTGGGACGGCCTTCGACCTCGCTGTCCATCGTGCGCTCGAACAGGATCGCCGCGAGCACTCGGCTGCCGTTGAACGCGGGGCTCGTGATGATGCGCGTGCGCATCTTATGGATGAGATCGAACATCTCCTCCTCGGTGGACCAGGCGCTCTCGTCGATGCCGTACAATTTCAGCGCCTTCGGCGTGCTGCCTCCGCTCTGATCCAGCGCAGCAATGAAACCTTTGTCGCTGCGCATCCTTTTCAGCTGTTGTTCGAAGTTGCTCACGATCGTCCTCGATAAGGATGGATTGGGGGGCGAACGCCCTGATCGCGTCATTCTAGCTCATCGCCCGCAAAGCGGGGCCGAGCGGCCGCGTCGGGACCGCTCCCTACCGTCGTCGACGTGTGCTAACGTCGTCCCGATCCCCGAGAGGAGCCGCACGAATGAGCTTCAAGGTGCTTCCCGCCTCGATCGCCGCCTCGGCCCTCCTCCTCGCCGCCTGCGATACCGGCGACCGTTCGCCGGGCGGCGCCGCGGCGGCATCCGCGGACCGAGTCTCGGCCGCGCCCGACAGCGGCACGGCGTCCCGCGCACCCGCAGGCATCGACTGGCTCGACGGCGACATCGACGCGGCCTTCTCGGCCGCGCGCGAGGCCGGCGAGCCGGTTCTGCTCTACTGGGGCGCAGAGTGGTGTCCGTACTGCGCGGACCTCGAGGCACACGTCTTCAGCCGGGAAGACGTGCGACAGAAGCTCGAGCTCTTCGTGCCGGTCTATCTCGACGGCGACGACCCGGGCGCACAACGCTGGGCCGACACATTCGGCGTCGTCGGTTATCCGACCGTGCTCGCGCTCGCGCCGGACCGCACCGAGCTTGCCCGCCTCGCGGGCGGCATGGACCTCACGCTCTACGCGGAGATGCTCGACCTCGTGCTCGGCGACGTCCGCCCGATCGACGACGTGCTTGCGGCGAGCGAGTCGGGCACGTTGTCGGCCGACGACTGCCGCAGGCTCGCCTACAACGGCTGGCCGCTCGAGGACGCGTCGGCTGAGCGGCGGGCCTATCTCGCCCGGACGCTCGCCGGTGCGGCCGAAGCCTGCGTCCACACGGGCAACGTCGAGCCCGCGCGCCTCGTCGCATACGCCGCGTCGTTCGCGATCGACCTCGACGACCGCGACGACGGCGACGCGTCCGCGCTCGCCGAGCGGCTCGTCGCCGACGTCCGCCGCATCGTCGCGGAACACGAGCTCGCGCTGTCGATCGCGGACGTGCTGCGCGAGCTCGACGAGCGCTTCTTCGCGGCGGCACAGGCGGCCGCGCCGGACGCGGCCGCTCGGCTCCTCGCCGACTGGACGGCCGTCATGGACGCGGCATCGAACGACGACCGCTACGGCTACGGCGACCGCCTCGCCGCGCTGCGCAGCAAGATCGAAGCCGTCGCCGCGCTGGATCCCGCCGGCGTCCCAGACGCGATGGCCGACGACGCTCGTCGCCGCGCCGACGAGGCGCTCGCCGCCGTCGGCCGCTCGCCGGCCCGCGCGGGCACGGCGAACGCGGCGATCAACCTGCTCGTCGCGCTCGGGGATCTCGATCACGCCCGCGCGATCGCCGAGCACGAGCTCGAGCTGTCGTCGACGCCGTACTACCACATGGCCGATCTCGCGTGGATCGACGAGATGCTCGGCCGCTACGACGCTGCGATCGGCTGGCTCGAGCAGGCGTATCGCGCGTCGAGAGGCCCGGCGACGCGCTTTCAGTGGGGAACGAACTACGTGCGCGGCCTCCTGCGGATGGCGCCCGAGGACGAGGCGGCGATCCAGGCGGCCGCATTCGAGGTGCTCGGCGAGCTCGACGGGCCAGGCCGGCTATACCAGCGCAGCCGCGGACGTCTCGAGACGCTCGACGCAAGCCTGCGCGAGTGGAACGCGGACGGCGCGCACGACGACGTGATCGCCGCGCTGCGCACGCAAATGGCGGGAATCTGCAGCCGGATCGCGGAAGACGAGGCGGAAGCGCGCGCCGCGTGCACGACGTTCCTCGCGGATGACGCCGGCCGCGGCGGCTAGACGGTGCTCGGGCCTTTTACAGCCCGAGCGCGTACAGCAGCGTGTCGTTGTACATGATCAGCCGGCCGAAGAAGATCACGCCGAACCACGCGACGAGCGACGTGGCCGCGACGATCTTCGCGGCGCGCGGCGCGTCACCCTCCGGACTGACCGCGTTCGTCGCGCGCGCGATGCCGGCGAAGTAGAAGACGAGCACGTTGATGCCGGCGATCAGGATCAGGAGCATCTTCAGCCGCAGCGAAAGGTTCGACAGGTATTCGATGGGGCCGCCGACCGGATTGCCGGCGACGAAGATGAAGCCCGTCGTCGCGTTGATCACGAAGCCCGCGACGCCGATCGGCACGAGACGCTCGAGCTGACCGATCGGGATGCCCTTGCCGACGCCGAGAATGCGCAGGTCGACGAGGCCGACCGTGCCGATCAGCGCGGCCATGCCGACGAAATGCAGGATCTCACAGACCGGCCAGACCCAGTCGTGGGCGTTGACGAACTCGTCGAGGCCGAATGCCAGCAGCAGATTCGAAAGCGCTTCCATAGCCAGCCGTCCTCTAGCTAAAAAGCCCAATGACGAAGTTCGGATACGCGGTCAAGCGGCCGCTGATGATGACCGCGATCCACAGCACGAGCGAGCTCAGTGCGAGCGCACGCACCTGCGAGCTCGGAACGTCACCGACGCCTCCCCCGCCTGCCGGCACCTCGGCCGCGAGGCGATGACGCAGCAGCTCCATGTTCACGACGGCGACCGCGATCAGGCTGAGCTTGATGAGGAACATGAAATTCGACAGCATGCCGGACGCGTTCGCCATCAACAGCAGGACGCCCGACAGCGCGTTGATCGTGAAACCGATCCACATGATCGGGAAGAGCCGCAGCATCGGCGCCAGCGGGAGGCCTCGGAAAACGCCCATCACCCGCAACGAAACGGCGGCACCGACGCCGACCACGATCGCGAGGCCCATGGCGTGCAACGAGAGCACCGTGGTATACGCGAAGATCGAAGGCGATTCGCGTACCCATACCGCGATAGCCGTGCCCTCGATGAATTCGATGAAATCACCCATGTCTGAAACTCGCTACGACCTCGCTCCGAGCTGAAACGAATGAGGCTCGTCTACGCCCAAACCCGTGCGTTCGCAAACGGGTTCGCAATTTCCTCAAAACGAGCGACGTCGACGTGCCCCGCGGAATAGTCGCTGTGGCCCCCGAAATGCGCGCCCCCAACGGCGGGGTCGGATGCTACAGCATGTCGTCGCGCGACCACAAGCTTTGCTGCCCACATCGTCGGTTATCTCCGTAATGTCGTTCTCGACATACGTCGTCGAGCACGCGCATGCGGGCCGCATGTAGAAAAGCAACGCGCTCGCGAGGCGCGGGCAAGCCGTGTCGAGCACGCGGCATCGCGGCGACTTGGGCCGTTCGCTTCACACGGTAGCTTTCCGCATGTCCCGCTCCCCTCGAACGATCACGTTCGCGTGACGAACGGGACATTTCGATGGCGTCCATAAGCATTTGCCGTGGTTGCACTTTTTCTACTGGCATGATTGATGCTTTCCGTTGCCCGACGTGTCCGGCGGAAGGGCCATCGCCCCGAGACGCGGTTCTGCGATCGGCATGGAGGCAACGAGATGCGTCGGGCAATTGCTGTTGCGGCTTGCGCCGCGAGCATCGGCGGATGCAGTAGCTTGGATGGAATGGCATACGGCGGCGAGCGGGCTCTCGATCCGGAGACGATCTACCTCGCAACGTTCGAGCAGGTGGAAACGACGCGCGAGGACGCCGATCGATTCGCCTGCCTGAACGGCGGCCCCCTCGTCTGCAACATTCTGAGTCTCACGCTCGTCGAGTGCGAGTGCCTGCTTTGATGCGACCGGCTCGGTCGCCGACGGCTTCCGGCACGCACTCGAGACCGCGCGGTCCGTGAGTCAGCGCTCGGCCGATCGACGAGCGGCCGCTCGCTCGGCGAAACGTTCGAGCACACGTGCCGCATGAGGCGTATCCCTGCGCGATGCGAGCAGCGCATCGGGATCGATGCCTTCGCCGATCAGCTTGTCGCGGAGCGACGCGATGTAGTCGCCGATGATCTCGGCGTCCATCTCGGGATGAAACTGCACGCCCCACGCATTCTCCGCGAAGCGAATCGCGGCATACGGATCGAGCGCCGTCGACGCGATCACCGACGCACCCGGCGGCAGCTCTCGAACGACGTCGAGATGCGTCATCGACACGGGGAAGCTCTGCGGACCGTTCACGACGGGATCCGACGCGTGCAGCGTCAACGTCACGGTACCGATCTCCCTGCCGCGCGGATTCGGTCCGGAGCGGCCGCCGAGGGCCATGCCGAGAAGCTGATGACCGAAGCAGATGCCGAGCACGGGCACGTTCGCGTCGACGAGATTCGCGAGCGCGTCCTGCACGCGCCGCATCCATGAAAGCTGGTCCGCGATGCGGGCCGGCGAGCCGGTGACGATCACGCCCGAAACGTCGTCCGCGGCAGGCAAAGCGGCACGCTCGTCCGTCGCGTCGACGACGGACCACGCGCCCGGCCACGCGGCGCCCGTCGTCGCCCGGATCATGTCCGCGAAGGAGCCTGCACGCGCCGTCGCGGGCGGGACCGGCTCGCCGGTCACCCAGATCGACAGCGGCGCCACGGTGCTCAATTCGGCCGCTCGTCGGCCCCGTTTGCGAAAGTCAGGAATCGCTCGACGGCCCTTTCGGCCTTCGCGCGCATCGTGTCGATCGAAGGCAGGCTGTCGCCGCCGAAGACCAGCGATTCGAGCAGCCACGGGTGCGTGATCAGACCGACGAAATGATCGGCCGCGGGCTCGGCAGCACCGGCAGGCAACAGCTTCCGCTGCTCGAGCTCCGCGAAGAAGCTCGTCAGCATGCGCCGGTTCCGCAACGGCCACTCGTCGTAGTAAAGCCGCGCGAGATCCGGAAAGCGCTCGCGCTCGGCGACGACGACGCGAAGGAGAGCCCGGTGACGCGGCGACGACATGACCTCGAAGGCCTGAACGATGAAATCGACCAGCGCGCTTTTCGGATTGGCGCCGAGCTCGAGCGTTGGCTGCCTCTGGGCGCGGATCGCTTCCTGGACGACCGCTCGAAACAGCTCGTCCTTGGTCGAGAAGTAGCTGTAAAGCGTCGCCTTCGAGCCGCCCGAAGCGTCGAGGACCGCCTCGATCGACGTCGCGGCGTAGCCGTCGCGCAGGAAGAGCTGCGTTGCCGCTTCGAGGATTCGCGCAAGGCGCCGCCGCCCGCGCATCGAGTTCGGCGTGACGAGGCCGGCACCGTCTCCGTTCGATTTCCCGGCACGCTCGGCTTCGTCCGAACCCTCCTGCGACCGTTGGGCGACTACCCTGGCCAACGTAGCGTTAAACGTCATCGGTCCCGTCCTTGCCCCTTCGTGCTGATGAATCCATCCAAAGCCGCCTGCGCCGCGGCATCGCGAAAGGAGCGCCTCGTGCGAGCCGCGTGTGCTCCAGGCGAGCATGCAGTATACCCACCGGCTTCGAGCCGCCCAATTCGGGGAAAACAGCAGCCTTCGTGCGCGGGAGCTGCCTGCTGCCTCGCGCGGCGAGGGTTCCCGGCCGATGACGCGCGAAACGACGACGCGCACCGCACGAGCGAAACGTCCAGGACGATTTCGCCCGTGATGTTTTCGGGGATAGGACGACGCGCCGGGCGACGAACGCGCGCTACCGCAAGCGCGCTCGCGGTGACCCTGGCAGCTCGAGGGTTTGCCCTAGTCGTCCCGGGTTGCGGCCCGCAGCTCGTCGGACGGCGGGTGCTCGGCCATCAGCCGCTCTAGCAGCGCGACCGTCTCCGGCATCGGCTCGCGGGACTGCCTGGCGAGATCGAGAGGCGTGCGCCCGGCCGCGTCTTCGGCGTACAGGTCGGCTCCGTTCTCGACGAGGAACTCGACGAACGCGTTGAAGCCTCGCTGTGCCGCGCCGTGCAGCGCCGTCTGATTCGGAACGGCGCGGGGGCTCGGCACCTGCCGCCCTCGATAGTTGAACGTGAAATCGTCGAGCCGCTGCTCGATCACGAGCAGGTGGGCGGCCGTATCGCCGCGCCGCTCGACGAGGCTTCGCGCGTTGATGTCGGCGCCAGCATCGAGCAGCAAACGCATCGTTGCGAGCACGCCTTCGTCGGTCCGGTTCCGCCCGCGCGTGACGCGCTGGCCGAACTCGACGCCGGCGGCGGCCATCAACGGCGTCACACCCTGATTGCTCGGCAGGTCGACGAGCGCGCCGTGCTCGAGCAACAGCTCGACGAACGGCGCATCGCCCGCGCGCGCCGCGCGCAGAAGCGGCGTCGCGCCCTGCGATAGGATCGAATCGCCGCCGCGATCCTGCGGCACGTTGCGATACGGCGGCCGGCGCTTCAGCTGGATGTTCGGGTCGGCGCCGCGTTCGAGCAGCATGCGGGCGATGTCGAGCGCCGTGTGCTCGTCCAAGCTCGGGATCACGACCATCGCGCCGTTGCCCATCACCGGCAGCGTGCTCACGTCCGCGGCCATGTAAAGCGGGGTGCGGCCGTACAGGTCCCATTTGTTGACGTCCGCGCCCGCTTCGATCATGTACGCGGCGAAATCGAAGTGCAGGTTGAACAGCGCGAGGAGCAGCGGCGTCATGCGATGCGGATCGTACAGGTCAGGATCGGCGCCGCCCTCGATTAGATGCTTCGCGCACTCGATGCAGCCCTCACGCGCCGCATAGAGCAGCGGCGTGAAGCCGCCCTGGTTCATGTCCTTCGGACGCGGCTCCTTGATGACCTTGCGCTCCCAACGACGGACGGCGCCGCGCGCGTTCACGTCGGCGCCGTGCTCGATCAGGAGCTTCACCATCTCGGGCTGGCTTTGCGAGGCCGCCCACATCAGCGCGGTCTGTCCGCCCCACTCTTCCTTCGCGTTGACGTCGGCGCCGGCCTCGAGCAGCAGCCGCGCGGCCTCGACGTGCCCGGAGCGCGCGGCCTCCATCAGCGGCGTCTCCCCTTCCGGGTTCGTCGCGTTCGGATCGGCGCCGGCCTCGAGCAGCGCCTGGATCACCGGCGCGGAGCCGATGATCGCGGCCTCGGAGAGCGCAAACGCGCCGAACGTGTTGCGCGCTTCGACGTCCGCCCCTGCCTCGATCAGCCGGCGCACGAGCTCGGCGTCGCCGTAATACGCGGCCCACATCAGGGCCGTCGAGCCGTCCGGACCGCGCTCGTTCGGATCGGCGCCCGCGGCGAGCAGCTCGAGCGCCGCCTGCCGGTCGCCTGCCTCGACGGCCGTGAGCAACGACGAGTCCGCCGCTCGCACCGCGAAGGCCGAGAGCGTCATCGCGATACCGATCGCGAGCGCGCCGGCTTTCCGGATCTTCATCGACAAACCTCCGGATCGACCACGCGGATCAGATCTCCGACAGCTCTCCGCCGCTGTCGCCGATCGATTCGATCGGGATGTCGGCCCTGTGCAGCACGGTCAGCAGCAGGTCCGCAAAGCGCGTGTCCTGCGGGTACATCAGATGCTGCCCGCCCCTGATCTTGCCGTGCGCGTGGCCGAGGATCGCCGTCGGCAGCGGATCGTTGTTGTGCCGATTACTGTCGCTCATGTTGCTGCCGAACACGATGATCGAGTGATCGAGCACGGTGCCGTCGCCTTCCTGCGCATTCGCGAGCTTCTCGATGAAACCGGCGAAGAGCTCGGTATGGTACTTCTGGATCACGGCGAGCCGGTCGAGCTTCGCCGGGTCGTTGCCGTGATGCGAGAGCGGATGGAACGCCTCGGAGATGCCGATGTTCGTGTACGTGCGCATGCTCGCCTCTCGGTCCATCGAGAACGTGATGATGCGCGTGAGATCCGCCTGGAACGCAAGCGCCATCAGATCGAACATCAGCTTGAAGTGCGCCTCGAGGTCGTTCGGGACGCCGACCGGCGCGTCCGGAATGTCGAGGGCGGACATGTCCTGCTCCATCGCCATCTGCACGCGTCGTTCGATCTCGCGCACGGAGTCGAGATAGACGTCGATCGTCGCCCTGTCCTGCGGACCGAGCTTCGCCTGCAGCCGCGCGGCCTGCTCGGTGACGCGGTCGAGGATGCTGCCCGTCTCGCGCATGATCGCCTGCCGCTCCTCGTCCGTGTCGCCCTGCCCGAAGAGCTTGTTGAAGACGCGGCGCGGATTGACCTCCTGCGGCAGCGACTGCGTCGGCGTGCGCCACGCAAGCTGCGCGCCGCGCTGCGCGGTCGTAAGCTCGAGCGACGGCAGGCGCGTGTCCTGACCGATGTAGCGCACGGCGAACTGATCCGCGGTCACGCCGGCGTCGGGCGTCGATCCGGCTTCCTTCGGCGACACGCACGACAGCCACGTGCGCTCGATGAACTCATGCGGCTCGGGGCTTTCGGCCGGCTTGTTGCGCAGCCCCGAGACGATCGTCATGTGCTCGCGGAACGGCGCGAGCGGCTCGAGGATCGGCGACATCTCGTAGTCGCGGCCCGCCTGCGCCGGCGACCACTTGCTCATCACCGCGCCGTGCGGGAAGCCGACGAACGCGAGCCGATGCGGCGCCTTGCCCGCGGGCGTGTTCGCCCAGGCGACGCCGGCCGGATTCATCGCATCGAGAAGCGGCAAGGCGATACAGGCTCCCGCGCCCCGCAACACGGTTCGACGCGAAAGATGCTTCTTCGTCAAGAACATGTCTGCCTCCTCTCCGCGCAATCCGGCTCAATTCTGCGCGACGACCGTGCCTTCCGGCTCCGGAGCCCGTCGCATCAGGAACGGGTCGCTGGTCACGATCTGCCACACGATCGACGTGAACCGATAGTCGTCCTTGCCGGCCTCGCGCACGATCTTGCGCACGGCCGGCATGTCCCGGTAATCGAGCGTCCGACCGAGCGCGTACTTGAGCAGCCCTTCCGTGAACGTCTGCACGAACTGCTCCGGCCGGCGCATCAGCGCCTCGCGCAAATCCTCCGGCCCGTGGACGACCGTACCGTCGGGCAGCTCGGCCGTCGCGTCGATCATCGTGCCGGCGTACCGATCCTTGTCGCGCCACGTGCCGACCGCATCGAAATTCTCGAGCGCGAAGCCGAGCGGATCCATGACGCCGTGACAGCCGTTGCACGCCGGGTTCGCGCGGTGCTGCGCGAGGATCTCGCGCACCGTGCGCTTCTGTCCCGTGCCGATCTCGTTCTCGGGGAACGCCTCGACGTTCGGCGGCGGCGTCGCGGGCGGCGTGCCGGTGAGGTGCTCGAGGATGAACGCGCCGCGCAGGACCGGCGACGTCCGGTTCGGATACGCCGCGGCCATCAGCACGGCGCCCTTGCCGAGCAGCCCCCAGCGCGTCGGATCCTCGAGCTCGACGCGGCGGAACCGGTCGCCCTTCACGTCGGTGATGCCGTAGAGCAGCGCGATCCGCTCGTTCAGATACGTGTGCTTCGCCGTCATCAGGTCGAGGACGCTGCGGTCCTCGTCGAAAATGCTCTTCGCGAACAGCGTGAGCTCGGTCAGGTAGTCGTCACGCGGGTCGCCGCGGCCCGACGCGTACGGGAAGATCTGCGTGTCCGGATCCACCTCCTGGATCCGGCGCATGTCGAGCCACAGGTGCACGAAGTCGCTCGCGAGCGTCTCCGCACGCGGGTCCTTCAGCATCCGCTCGACCTGCGCGCGCAGCGTGTCGGTGTCGCCGAGCTCGCCGCGGACCGCGAGGCCGAGCAGCTCGTCGTCGGGGATCGACCTCCACAGGAAGAACGAGAGCTTCGACGCGAGCGTGACGTCGTCGATGCGGTAGATCTCGCCGGGTGCCGTGCCCTCCGGCACCTGCTCGAAGCGGTAGAGAAAGTACGGGCTCGCGAGGATGCCGGTGAGCGCGCTGCGGATGCCCTCCTCGAAGCCGCCCGTAGCAACGCCGTCCCGATAGTAGGCGAGGAGCTCCGAGAGATCGGTCTCGTTGATCGGCCGGCGATAGGCCCGCGTCGCGAGCTCGGTGATGATCTGCTCGGCGCAGAGGTCCGGGTCCGCGCCCTCGCTCGGATGACACGAGAAGATGCGCTCGCGGCTCGGCGTCGGGCTCAGCCCCGTCGGATTGAACGGACCGCTGATCTCGAACGAGCTCACCCGATACACGCGATCCTGGCCGCCGCCCGGCACGAACATCTCCGCGTGATCGTCGGATTCGGCGAACGTGCGGCGGCGGAACGTGACGCCGACCTCATGCGGGCCGGCCGTCGCCGCGAAGCGGATCTTCTTGAGCCGCGCGTTGATCTGCTCCATGACGCCGCTCTGGATCTGATCGTACGCGCGCATGTCCTCCTCGCCGCCGAGGACCGTCTCGTAGACGGGCCGGCCGTCCACGACGACGACGACATGGTTCTCGAACTCCATGTCGTTGCCCCAGATGTGCGTCGCCATGTCGGCGATGTTGATCTCGTACTCGCCGTCGGCCGGGAAGTAATGCTCGACGACGAAGCCGCCGCGCGTGCCGAGCGGCAGGCCCTTCACGTGCGTCTGTTGCAGGCCGGGCCCCGCGTGATACGTCTCGCTGCCGGGCCGCACGTCGGCCCGGCCGACGGCCTGCGCGGCGACCAGCTGCGCGGCGCTGATGTACTGCTCGATGAACGACGGCGAGACCTGCAGCCCGCTCGCGATGTTGTCGTAGTGCTCGACGACTTCGTCGAGCGGGAGGAGCGACGTCGCATCGATGTCGAGCGCGAGCAGGTCGCGGATCGCGTTCTGGTATTCCTTGCGGTTCAGCCTGTGCGGCGGAATCGATTGCGCCCAGTGCCGCTCGGCCGCGGCCTCGTCGAGCGCACTCTCGAGCCACGTGATGAGGCCCGTCAGCTCCTTCTCGCTCGGGCGCGGCGCCTCGGCCGGAGGCATCAGCCCGCCGCGGAGCTTCCGAACGGCCGTCTCGAGCACCTCGGCATGGTCGCTGACCTTGTCGCCGGCGATCCGGTCGAACGCGAGATCACCCGCGAACTCGACCTCGTTGTGGCACTCGGTGCAATAGCGATCGATCGTCCGCCAGTGCTCCTTGCCGGCCTCGGCGATCGTGGCCTCTTCGCCGATCCTCCCGCAGCCTGCCGCGAGCACGAGCGCCGCGCACGCTCCCGCCTTTCTTATCATGGCCTTACGCGTCACCTTGGAGTTGTCGATTGTACGTGGTCGCCGCCGCCGCGTTAACAGGCCCGATCACGCATCCGGCGACAGATACGGCCACATGCTCTCCATCGCCCTGACGACGAAAGCGTCCGGCGGCCCCATTATGTCGTTGAATTCCTTCGTAGGCTCCGCCTCGAGCGCCTCCTTCGGCCCGCCGCCGGAGTACAGGATTCTTTGCATTCGCTCCCAGATCACGTTGTACATCTCGAACTGATCGAGCAGGTCGGCGCGGGTCAGCACGGGGCCTCTCGCCGGCACGAACCGCGTGTCGTCGTTCGAGACCGTGAGGATCATGTCGAGCCCGCCGACGATGCCGCCGAGCCAGCCGCCGGTCCACCAGTCGATGTCTGGCCACCCGACGCCGTAGATCGCGTCGCCGATCGCCATCACGTTCGCGTCCGGGAAGAAGACGTACATGTCGCCGTCCGTGTGCGGACAGTCCCTGAGATGACCGCAAAGCACGCGCCGGTCGCCGACCGTCAGCTCCGCGTCGTCGTAGAAGGTCTCGTTCGGCCACGCGATCTCGGGGAGCGGCTCGACCGTCTGCTCGTTCCACGGCCAGGTGACGTCCGTCGTCAGCCAGAGCCGCGTGTTGACCTGCGCGACGATGCGCGCGCCCGCCCGGCCCAGGGTCTCGTTCGAGCCGGTATGGTCGGGATGCCAGTGCGTGTTGAAGAGCGTGTGCACGGGGCCACTGCCCGGAAGCTCCGCGGCCCGGCGCAGCAGCTCCGCGGATTCCGCCGCCGCACCGCCGTCGACGAGCGCGATGCCGTCCCCCGCCGTCACCGCAAGCACGTTCGTCCGGCCGGTGCCGAGCACGTGGAATCCGCCGCCGAGATCGAGCGTGCCGTCGACGGACTGCGCGCGGGCGACGCCGGCGCGCACCCCTGCCCATCCAAGCGAAACGCCGACGGCACCTCCGACGGCGCGACTGATGAAACGTCTGCGGGACAGCATCGGCAACCTCGTCGCCTCCTTCCGGTTTCGGCCGCATAGTGTGCGGTGCCGCGCGGCGATGTGCCACCCGTGAACCGTAAGAATCCGCGTCGCCGAACGTCTAGGACGTCATGATGCGCGACGGCGAAGCGACATGATCGACTCGAGACGAACGCTTTTCGCAAAGCTGGTCGAGCCCCATTTCGACGCGCTCTATCGCACGGCGATGCGCCTCACGCGCAACGCGGCGGATGCGGAAGACCTGGTCCAGGAAGTGTGCCTGCGGGCCTATGCGCAGCTTCCGAGCCTCGAGCGGGCCGACTGGCCCGGTGCGTGGCTGCAAAGGGTCCAGTACCGCATCTCATCGACGGCGTCCGGCACCGCCGGCGCGCGCCGCTTGCTGCGCTCTCCGATTACGCCGACCTGCTCGCTACAGATGCGGGCCCTGCTACGCGTTCGAGCCGCAGGTCGACGGCTGGGAGACGAAGGCGGAGTACGTCGATCTCGTGCGCGTT
>DASVCR010000044.1:0-31911 GCA_036381515.1 Gammaproteobacteria bacterium
CCAGCGGGTCGACGGCTTGGCGGATCTGCATGCGGCCTATCGGCGCGGGCTCGATGCCTGCGGCGTGAGCTATGAGATGATTTACGTGCTCGACGGTCCGAAGCCGACCGAGCGCGACGCGCTGCTTGCATTGCGAGGTGCGGGCGAGCCGATCAAAGTCATGCAGCTCGGCAAGAGCTTCGGCGAGGCGACGGCCCTCATGGTCGGCTTCGCGAACTCGAGCGGGGCGAAGCTGCTCACGCTGCCTGCCTATTTCCAAATCGATCCCAGCGAAATCGGCAACCTGCTCGTTTCGCTCGATACTGCAGACTTCGTCATCGCGCGGCGCTGGCCTCGGCGCGGCACGCGGCTCGAGGCGCTCCGGCGGCGGGGCTTCCACGGGCTCTTGAAACTCATCACAGGCGAGTCCTTCGATGACCTCGGCTGCGGCGCGCGCGCAATGAATCGGCGCGTGGCCGAGGAGATCACGCTCTACGGCGAGCAGCATCGCTTGCTTCCGGTGCTCGCCGCACAGCAGGGCTTCAAAGTCGTCCAAGCCGATGTCGCGCAGTCCGAGCGCGACGACTTCCGCGGCCGCTATCGGCCGCGCGAGTACGTGCACCGCGTGCTCGACATCTTGACGGTCTTTTTCCTCGTGCGCTTCACGAAGAAACCGCTGCGCTTCTTCGGAATGATCGGCAGCGCCATCTTCGGCGTCGGCGCGCTCGTCGTCGCCGTGCTGCTCGTGCAGCGCATCGCTTTCGCCCAGCCGCTCGCGGACCGGCCCGCGCTTCTCTTGAGCTGCCTCTTCGTCGTGCTCGGCGTGCAGCTGTTCGCGCTGGGCCTGCTCGGCGAGCTCATCATCTTCACGCATGCAAAGGACCTCAAGGATTATCGCGTGGCCGATATTGTCGATGCGGGCCTCGCGCGCAGGGACCGAGCCGTTCAAGCCAAGCCGACGAGTTCGGCGGCGACGATGGCAGGCGAGCCGCAGGATGCGGCGCTCCGCTCCGACGCAGTGACACGCTGAGCCGGGATCGCGGCCGAGCGAGAAGTTCTATCATGCTCACGGAAAGCAGCGGGGTTCCCGAGGATCAGGGGCAGGCGCTCGGCCCGGGCGCCGAGCTCAATGGGCGGTATGTGCTCGAGGAGCGGCTCGAGCACGGGCGAATCGGTGTCGTCTACAAGGCGCTCGACAAGCAGCGCACGGACCCCTGGGGCGAGCGGCAGCACGTTGCGCTGCTCGTCGTTCCGCCGCATGCCGTGCGAGGGGCGGGTCTGCTCGAGCCGTTCAAGCATGCCTTCGCTGCGGTGCGGATGCTTAGACATCCGCGCATCGCTGCCGTCTACGATTTCGAGACGGCGGGCGAGACGTTTTTCCTCACGATGGAATACGTCGACGGCGAGACGCTGCGCTCCGTCATGGACATGCTGATTCCGGAGACGCTCTCGCGCGACGACGCCTGGCGCGTCATCGCGTCGATCGGCGAGGCCTTGCTCCATGCGCACTCGGCCGGCGTCGTGCACGGAGACGTGCGCGCCGAGAACGTGATCGTGGCGCCGCGCGGACAAGTGAAGGTGCTGTTTACCCCAGCGTGTCTCGCCGCGAGCGCGCCGTTTCCGGCGGATGAGCGGGAGGACGTTTACGGTCTCGCCGAGCTCGCGTATGAGCTTCTCGCCGGTCAAAAGCCTCCGGCGGACGCGCTGCTTCGCTCGCGGCGACGGATTCATACGGAGCGCATCGAAGGGTTGTCGCGGGGGCGTTGGAAAGCGCTGCAGGCGGGACTCGCGGGGCGCGACGAGCGAACTCGCAGTATCGAGCAACTCCTGGCCGGACTCGAGGTGCGGAGGAATGCGCGCAAATGGCGCGCGGATGCGGGCGAGCGGCATGAGCATACGTCGGCCCGGCGCGAGCCCGTTCGCAGCCCGGCGCCGAATCGGCCCATGGCGCCTCCGGTCGAGCGCGTCGTGCTTCCGCCGAGAAATCGTATCGGTGCGCGAATCGAGGAATCGTTCGTCGAGCCTGCAGCGCCTTCGCGCTTGCGGCGCACCGATCGTCCCTCGGGCGGTGCGCGCATCGCGCGGCGAGCCGTAATGGCGCTGATTATCATGGCGTCGGTGCTCGCCGCTTCGGTTGCACTGTTGCGCTACGGGCCGGCCGAGATGGAACGACGCGGCGCAGCGATGAGCGTCGCTGCGCTCGACGCACTCGACCGTCATCTCGTCGCGCCCGCGTCGCGCCGCATCTCGGCGCTCGTGCGTGCGGCACGCGAACGCGCGGCCGCCGATTCGGCCGGTGATCGTGGCGCTGCGCTCGAGGAGGCCGCACCGGCTGCTGCAGAACGCCGTTCCGCCGAGGAGGCGCGAGCGGGTGCTGCAGAGAGCGCGCCTCTAGAGGACACGGCGACGGCGGGCGGCGCCGGCGAGGCGTCGACGCAAGGCGCTCCATTGCCCGCCCGAAGCGGAGGGCTTCCTACGACGCCGGCTCCCGCCGAAGGTTCCCGCGACGACGCGCCAGGCGGCCGAAGCGACGGTACCCTTCGAAGCGGCGGTTCCGACGGAAGTGTTCGAGGGGAGCGATCGCGTGGAGGCGTTAGAGACGAGCGTTCCGAGCAGGGGGCGGCGGCGCCGCCCCGCGCAGAGGCGGACCGCGCGACGCCCCGCCGTGCAGAGGCCGGCCGAAGCGATGATCCGGCCGCATTCTTCGTCGAGCGCGAGATTACCGCTTCCGAAGGCCAGACGGTGGTGCCTGTCGAGATACGCCGAGGCGACGCTTCCGCGCAGAGCGCGGTGTTGTGGTGGACGGCAGATGGAACCGCGACGGCCGGGAATGACTACGCCGATCTCGGCAGCGTTATCGAGAGCTTTGCGCCCGGTGAGGCGGCCCGCACGGTCTTCATTCCGATCACGAACGACTCTCTGCCGGAGCGCCGAGAATCGTTTGTGGTTTATCTCGCGCCGCCGTCGGCCGACGGCAGGCCACGGAACGAACCGCAGAGCGCCCGCATCACGATCGTCGACGACGACTTCTGAGCCGGATGCTCTGAGTTCGCCGCCGGCTCCCCGACGGCGACCCCGTGAAGTCGACGACGTCCCTTCGCGCTGCGACTGCTCGCCGTTGAGCTACAAGCCGTTGAGCTACAACGATGCCGTCGCCATGTCGGACGGCGCGCTCTCCGTGCCCTCGTTATTGAACGCCGTTGCGACGAAGTAGTACGTATTCGACGCGAGATTGTCCACGAGGTAAGTCATGACGCTCGGGTTCTCGATCGTGATCGAATTCGGATAGTCCCCGGGCGTCGTGCCCCAGTAGACCTTGTAGCCGGCAAGATCGGTCAGCGGAGAGCCGTCTTCGTTCTGCGTCGGCGCCTGCCAGCTGAGCTCGACCGAGCCTGGAGCCACGTCTTGAACGGTGATCGAGAAGGCGGTGAGCGCCGCATCGTCTGCACCGTCGGTTGCCGTGATGGTGATGTTTGCGTAAGTGCCGACATCGCTCGGCTTCGGTGTTCCCTGCAGCTTGCCCGTTGCGAGATCGAACGACGCCCACGGCGGGGCATTATTGACTCGGAACGTCAGCACATCGTTATCCGCGTCTTGCGCCTTGGGCACGAAAACGTACTGCTGGTTCGTGACGGCGACGTTAGGAGGTGTGCCCGAGATCGCAGGCTTCGAGTTCGCCGGCGTCGCATCGCCGCCGGTCCCTCCGCCGATAACGCCTGATTGGTCCTTCGGAGCCGCGGCCGTGCTGTCGGAGCTGTCCCCTCCGCCACCGCAGGCGGTGAGCGCGATACAAATTGCCAGGGCGCAGGATAGTTTTGGCTTCGAGACCGGTATCCCCATGCTCTCTTTTCCCCACTCGTCATCGTTTGCGCGCCGGGACGCGAAGCTGCACACGAAGACGAACGCAGGCAAAACGAGGAGACCGACCTGACCCGAAACGTGGCTCTATGGCGCTGGCCCGCACGTCTCGACTCTTGCTGGCAACCCCGCTGTCTCTGGTCATCCCACAGATCGGTGGCTTTGCGTCTCCGCCTCGCGGCGGATTTGCTCTTTTCAGCAATTGCGCAATGGGCGCTGGTTACATTGCGCAAACGGAATCTACAGCAGCAGGAAAGGTCGGCAAAGCTGTCCTCAAAGAGAGACAGTTCGCGGCGAGAGTCGACGCCAAGTCCATCGTTTGTTGCGTCCTCGCCGGGTCGTGCGCGAAACGAAGCGCGAAGTGATGCCCGTCTGCAGTTATTCTCGTGTGCGGAAGATCACGATAGCGTCGAAGCCGCCGATACCGGGATCATGCAGCGTGACCGGCATCACGATTTTGGACTGTCGAATCGTGCCTGGGTGCGCGAGTATCGAGCCGTGAGAGAACGATCGCAGCGGCCGCCTCTTGAGCGAGTGGCCGGGCTGTCGGCGGTCGTCACGTCCCTGAGTGCCGGGCCGTCGAAGAGCTACTGTGGCGCGCGCGCCGCACTCGAAGTGCAGACGATCGATATGAGCGCGGTGCCGCGGTCCGCGGCACCGTGCTTTTTTTTGAGGTTCTACGCTTTTGCTTTGAATTCGCGCCGGCGCCGCGTGAGCGTGTGCTCTGTGTAGCCGTTCGGCTCTTGCCGGCCCTTGAAGACGAGATCGAGCGCGGCTTGAAAGGCGACGCTCGAGTCGACGTCGGGCGCCATCTTCCGGTAGCTTTCATCGCCGGCATTCTGCCGATCGACGACCTCGGCCATGCGGCGCAGCGTCTCGACGACGCGGCGCTCGTCGACGATGCCGTGATGCAGCCAATTGGCGATGTGCTGCGACGAGATGCGCAGCGTCGCGCGATCTTCCATGAGGCCGACGTCTTGAACGTCCGGCACCTTCGAGCAGCCGACGCCCTGCTCGACCCAGCGGACGACGTAGCCGAGGATGCCCTGCGCGTTGTTGTCGAGCTCGCGCTGGATCTCGTCGTCCGTGAGCTTGCGTGCGCCTGTGAGAAGCGGGGGCGTCAGAATGGAGTCGAGGCTCGCGCGCTCGCGTCCCGCGAGCTCGCGTTGCCGCTTTTTGACGTCGACGCGATGGTAGTGAATCGCGTGCAGTGTGGCCGCAGTGGGCGAGGGCACCCAAGCGCAGCTCGCGCCCGCTTGCGGATGCGCCTGCTTGCTCGCGAGCATCGCTTTCATCTCGTCCGGCATGGCCCACATGCCCTTGCCGATCTGCGCGTGACCGGGGAGACCCGTCTCGAGACCTAAGTCGACGTTCCAGTCCTCGTAGGCGAGCATCCACTTCGCGTTCTTGATCTCGGGCTTCGGGATCATCGGGCCCGCTTCCATGTGCGTGTGGATCTCATCGCCCGTGCGATCGAGGAAGCCCGTATTGATGAAGATGATTCGTTCGCGCACAGCGCGGATGCATTCCTTCAAATTGACGGTCGTGCGCCGCTCCTCGTCCATGACGCCGATCTTGAGCGTATTCGCGGGCAGTCCATAGCCGCGCTCGACGCGCGCGAAGAGCTCCGCCGACAGCGCCACCTCGTCGGGGCCGTGCTGCTTGGGCTTTACGATGTAGACGCTGCCCGTGCGGGAGTTGCGGGAGTCGCCGCCGCTCTTGAGATCGTGCAGGGCCGCGAGCACTGTCACGACGCAGTCGAGGAAAGTCTCGGCGATGGGCTCGCCGTTCTCCGTCGTCACGGCATCCGTCGTCATGTGAGCGCCGACATGGCGAACGAGCAGTAGGCTCCGGCCCGGCAACGCGAGCGTGCTGCCGTCGGGCGCGGTATAGCGGCGCGCGGGGTTCAGCTTGCGCGCGACGGTCCGTCCGCCCTTGTCGAAGGACGCGGTGAGCGTGCCCTTCATGATGCCGCACCAGTTCGAGTAGACGACGGCCTTGTCGTCGGCGTCTACGGCGGCCACGGAATCCTCGCAGTCCATGATCGTCGTGACCGCGCTCTCGAGCACGACGTCTTTGATGCCCGCGGGATGCTGGCGGCCGATCGGGTGCTCGGGGTCGATCTCGATATCGAGATGTAACCCATGATGCCGCAGCAGCACGCTCGCGAGCCTGCCGTCAGCGCCGCGCCGGTAACCGGCGAACGATTGCGGGTCGGCAAGCTGCGCGCTGCCGTTCGGGCCGAGCCCGAGCCCGAGGCGGAGCGTGCCATCCTCGATCGAGAGTGCCGCGACGTCGCGCCACGCAGCGCCCGCGAGCGGCACGATCTCGTCGAGGATCTCGTTCGCGCGTGCGATGACGAGCTCGCCGCGTTTCGGGTTGTAGCTTCGACCTTTCTCGATGCTCGGGCCTTCGGGCAATACGTCGGTTCCGTAAAGCGCGTCGTAGAGGCTGCCCCAGCGCGCGTTCGCGGCGTTCAGCGCGTAGCGCGCCTTGTCGACGGGGACGACGAGCTGCGGCCCCGCGATGTCGCCGATCTCGGGGTCGACGTTCGCGGTCGTGACCTCGAACGCCGGCCCCTCGGGCACGATATAGCCGATCTCCTCGAGAAAGCGGCGCGACGCGGCGACGTCGTAAGGCTGACCGCGCCGCTGCGCGATCCACTCGTCGATCTGCGCCTGCAGCCGGTCACGCTTCTCGAGGAGCTCACGGTTGCGCGGCCCGAGCTCTCGGACGATCTCGTCGAGCAGCGTCCAGGCGACGTCCGGCTCGATGCCCGTGCCCGGTGCGATGTCGTTCCGAACCAGATCGTAAAGGGGCTTCGCGACATTGAGCCCGCCGACGGGGACGTATTCCATTTCTTCTCCCGCGAGAACGACGACGTTTCGGTATTGTGGCGGGAATCGAGATCGGATGCGACGGCGGGGGCGATGTGCCGGCGGGGCCGCGCAGGCCGACGTCAGGCGAGCCCGGCGGCGCGCGCCTGCTCGCGGCCGAGCACGGCCTGATCGCGGTCCCCGTCGCCGTGCGCGACGGCGCCGAGCAGGCGGTCGAGATACACGTTATGGCTCGGCATCGGCACGTTCGCGAGGATCGCTGCCTGCGCGATCAGCTTCGCGTCCTTGAGCCCGACGGTGATCGGCGATCCGACCTCGTCGAAGCTTTCGTCGACCATCTTCTGGCCGTACACCTTGTACGCGGGCGCCGCGAAGAGGCCCTCGGTCATCACGTCCTGGAAGACCTGCGGGTTCACGCCGTACTTGCGTACGAGCGAGAACCCTTCGGCCATCGCAACCATCGCGCAGCCGAGGACGGCGTTGTTCGCGAGCTTGATCGCGGTCGCGGACTCGGGTCTTCCGCCCGCGCGGAAGATGCGCCGGCCGAGCGTCTGGAGCAGCGGCACGCAGCGCTCGACCGCGTCGTCCGGGCCGCCCGCCACGATGCCGAGCTGACCCGAAGCCGCGACGTCGGGGCGCCCGAGGACCGGCGCGGCGACGAGCGTCTGGCCCGCTTCGGCGTGGCGCGCTTCGAGCTCGCGGATCGTCGCGACGCCGTGCGTGCCCATCACGAGATGGATCGCGCCGCCGGGGAGCGAGTCCTTGAGGCCGCCCGCACCGAGCGCGACGTCGAGGAGCGCCGCATCCTCGACGAGCATGCTGACGACGACGTCGCGCTCCGCCGCGACGTCGGCGACCGAGGGGGCCGCGCGCGCGCCCGCAGCGACGAGCGGCTCCGCCTGCTTCGCGACGACGTCGTAGACGACGAGGTCGTGACCCGCGTCGAGCAGGCGGCGGGCCATGCCTTGTCCCATGCGGCCGAGGCCGACGAATCCGACTTTCATTTCCGCCTCCGCGATACGGGTGGTCGTGCGATCGCCGCCGGCATCACAGCTTCTGATAGACGACCTCGCCGCCCTTGATCGTCGTGACGACGTTCAGAAGGTCCGCGCTCGACTCGAGCGGGTCGCCGTCGATGATCACGATGTCGGCGAGCTTGCCCGGCTCGAGCGTGCCGAGCTCGTCGCCCTTGAGCGCCGCCGCGGCGGCATGCTTCGTCAGGATCGTCACGACGTCCTCGGTCGAGAACATCAGGCGAAGCGCGCGCAGCTCGTCGAGGAGCGACTGCTTCGGCGGCCACGTCGTGTCGGTGCCGTAGCCGTATGCGACGATGCCGGCGTCCCACAGGATCCGTGCATTGATCGGGCCCTGGCCGCCGCTCGAGACGGTGTCCCACGGGAACGGCAGACCGTCGCGGAAGAGCGGCTCGTTGTCCGCGCCGAAGTGCGGCAGGAAGACGGCGAGCGTCGAAGCCATCGGGATGCCGGCGTCGATAATCTTCTTTACGGCCTCGGGATTCTGGTCGAGCTGTCCGATGTGCGGCGTGTGCACGAGCACGGCCGGCTTCGCTTCGAGCGCGGCGAGCGTGTCGATGATCGATACGGCGTGCGTGATCACCGGCAGGCCGTGCTTCGCGCCTTCCTCGACGATCAAACGCAGCGTCTCGACCTCGGGGCCGTTCGGCGTCGCGATCATCAGCGTCTTGATGTAGTCGTAGCCCGCATCGGCCGCGTTCTGCACGGCGCGGATCGTCGCCTCGCGAGGAATGGCCGGGGCGGGCTCGGTCGGACGGTTGTTGCGGGACGGATCGGTGCGGGCCGGATCGCCGGCTCCGCCGCCCAACGGCAGCGCCGAGAGCGGCACGAAGGCCGCCGCGAAGATCCGCGGGCCCGCCATCTCGCCTGCCTCGATGCGGCGCCGGGCCTCGAGGAGCTGCGGGCCGTCGATCGCGGACAGCACCGACGTGAAGCCGGCCTCGAGGAACTCCTGCATCTGCGCCGCGGCCCGGTGCTCGAGCCACTCGTCGCCGTTGCCCTGGATGATGTGACGGTGCGCGTCGATGAAGCCCGGCATGACCGTCTTGCCGCCTGCGTCGATCGTGCGGCCGCCGCTCGCGGCCGGTGCTCCCGCGCCGACCGACGCGATGCGGCCGTCGGTGACGACGACGTGACCCTGCTCGATCACCGTGCCGTTGCCGTCGAGCACGCGTGCGTTCGTGATGACGAGGTCCTGCGCGTCGGCGGCGGCAGTCCACAGCAAAGCGGTCACGGCGAATGCAAGGCAGGTACTTGTCGTTCTTGTCATGGTCCTCCCCTCCGTCGGGAGCGGGTAGTGTAACCACGGAGCGTCGCGGCGTTCCATCGCACGACGCCCGCGGAGCTCGCAGGACGGGCGGATGATGCATGCTGCAACGACACGCCGGCCGGCGTGCGGTAGAGTCGAGCGGAGCAAGCCATTCACCAGGCCGATGACGTCACCCGATTCCGCCCCGCTCGCGAAGCTGTCCGTCAAGGTCGTCCCGCGCGCGTCGCGCGACGAGATCGTCGGCTGGCTCGGCGATCGGCTCAAGATCAAGATCGCCGCGCCTCCACAGGACGGGCGGGCGAACGACGCGCTCGAGGCGTTCCTCGCGAAGGCGCTCGGCCTGCCGAGACGGGCCGTGCGGGTCGCGACCGGCCACGGCTCGAGCAGCAAGGTCGTCGAGGTCGACGGGATCCGCCAGGCGGAGCTCGTGGATCGCGTCGAAGCGCTGCTTCGTCAGGAATCCTGAAGCCGCGGGCGCCCGGCTTGCGCCCCGCCGCGCCTTGACTGAGACTTCGGGATCAACCCCGTCCGACGTCTGGAGAATACTGCATGCAATTGAACGTCAACGGCCGGTCGCACGACCTCGGCGACATCGACCCGACGACGCCGTTGCTCTGGGTCCTTCGGGACACGCTCGGTCTCGTCGGCACGAAATACGGCTGCGGCATCGGTCAGTGCAGCGCGTGCACCGTGCACGTCAACGGTGCTCCGGTGCAGTCGTGCCAATTGCCGGTGCAGTCCGTCGAAGGGATGGCGATCACGACGATCGAAGGCATCGCCGCCGAGGACGGCACGCTGCATCCGGTGCAGCAGGCCTGGATCGACGAGGACGTCCCGCAGTGCGGCTATTGCCAGGCCGGTCAGATCATGAGCGCCGTCGCGCTGCTCGCGCGCACGCCCGCGCCGACCGACGCGGACATCGATGCGGCGATGTCCCGGCACCTCTGCCGGTGCGGCACGTACAACCGGATCCGCAAGGCGATCCACGTCGCCGCGGAGCGGATCGAGAAGACCGGGAGCGCAGCATGAGCGACAGGATCGACCCGATGGACGTGAATCCTTACCTTCCGGAGTTCATGCGTGAAGCGGCCGCCGCGGCCGCGCGTACGCCCGTGAGCCGGCGTCAGTTCATGAAGATCGCGGGCTTCGTCGGCGGCGGGCTCGTGCTCGGCTTCACGGTCGGGACGCGAAGCGCCGCGCAGGAGAACGGGCACGGCGCGCATGGCGATGCGGCGTTCGCGCCGAACGCGTACGTGCAGATCAGGACCGACGGCACCGTCGTGCTGTACGCGAAGAACCCGGACGTCGGGCAGGGCGTGAAGACGGCATTGCCGATGATCGTCGCCGAGGAGCTCGATGCCGACTGGTCGACGGTGCGCGTCGAGCAGGCGCCGATCAGCATGGCGCTCTATGGCGCGCAGTTCGCCGGCGGCTCGATGTCCGTGGCGATGAACTTCGACACGCTGCGGCGCGCCGGCGCCGTCGCGCGCGCGATGCTCGTCGCCGCGGCGGCCGAGCGGCTCGGCGTCGCCGCGGAGGAGCTTTCGACCGACGCGGGCTACGTCGTGCATCGCGCGTCGGGCCGCCGCGTCGGTTACGGCGAGCTCGCCGAGGCGGCCGCGAAGCTGCCGGTGCCGGATGCGGCGTCGGTCCCGCTGAAGGACCGCAACGACTGGAAGCTCCTCGGCAGCCGCGTCACCGGCGTCGACAACCTGAAGGTCGTGACCGGTCAGCCGATGTTCGGCATCGATCAGCGCGTGCCGGGCATGCTCTACGCGACGTACACGAAGGCGCCGGCGATCGGCGCACGCGCGGTGCGCGCGAATCTCGAGCACGTGAAATCGCTGCCGGGCGTCAGGGATGCGTTCCTGCTCGAGCAGCGCGGCAACCCGATCGAGTTCAACCCCGCGTCCGATGCGCACCTGTCCGGCGTCGCGATCGTCGCCGACTCGACGTGGGCGGCGCTCAAGGCGAAGCGCGAGCTCGAGGTCGAGTGGGACGAGACCCACGCGTCGAACGACACCTGGTCCGCGGCCGTCGCCGACGCGAAGCGGCTCGCCGCCGCGGCGCCGCAGCAGACGCTCGGCGAGACCGGCGACGTCGACGCGGCGTTCGCGAGCGCCGACAAGACCGTCGAAGGCTTTTACACGTACCCGTTCCTGTCGCACGCGGACCTCGAGCCGCAGAATTGCACCGTCTGGTGCAAGGACGACGGCACCGTCGAGATCTGGGCGCCGACGCAGACGCCGCAGAATGCGGTCACCGCGGTCGCGTCGCTGCTCGGCGTGTCCGAGGAGAACGTGACGCTGCATCAGCTTCGCGGCGGCGGCGGCTTCGGCCGGCGGCTCGCCAACGACAGCGTCGTCGAGGCGGCGGCAATCTCGAGGCGGGTCGGCGCGCCGGTCAAGGTTCAGTGGACGCGCGAGGACGACTTCGCGTTCGACTACTACCGGCCGGGGGGCTTCCATTCGTTCAAGGCGGCGATCGCCGGCGGCAAGCTGACCGCGTGGCAGGATCACTTCATCACGTTCACGCGCGGCGGCCCGATGCCGATCAGCACCGCGAACCTGTCGCCGCAGGAGTTCCCGGCGAACCGCGTGCCGAGCTCGCGCATCGTGCAGTCGATGCTGCCGTCGAGGATCC
Source organism: Gammaproteobacteria bacterium (assembly GCA_036381515.1). GTDB lineage: Bacteria > Pseudomonadota > Gammaproteobacteria > Steroidobacterales > Rariloculaceae > ZC4RG20. Next base: position 11,622 of record DASVCR010000044.1, read on the forward strand.
CGTCCGGGCCGTGGCGCGCGCCGGGCTCGAACGCGATCGCGTTCGCCGTGCAGTGCTTCCTGCACGAGTGCGCCGTCGCCGCCGGGCGCGACCACGTCGAGTTCCTGCTCGAGGTCATGGCGATGGAGCCTCCGGCGAGGCCGGGCCCGCGCGGCTTCGGCGGAGCGGGCGGGCCCGGCGGCTTCGGCATGCCGGGGCTCGACACCGAGCGCGCGACCGGCGTGATCAGGCTCGCGGCCGAGAAGGCGGGGTGGGGCAGGCCGATGCCGGCGGGGCGCGGCCTCGGGCTCGCGTTCCATTTCAGCCATCAGGGCCACTTCGCCGAGGTCGCGGAGGTCAGCGTCGACGCGAACCGCAAGGTCACCGTGCACAAGGTCTGGGTCGCGGGGGACATCGGCCCGATCGTGAACCGGTCCGGCGCCGAGAATCAGGCGCAGGGGTCGGTCGTCGACGGGTTCAGCACGGCGATGGGCCTCGAGGTCACGTTCGAGAACGGCCGCGCGCAGCAACATAACTTCGACCGCTACCCGCTGCTTCGAATCGATCGTGCGCCCGAGGTCGAGGTGCATTTCATCGAGTCCGACAATCCGCCGACCGGCGTCGGCGAGCCGGCGCTGCCGCCTGCGGCCCCCGCGATCTGCAACGCGATCTACGCGGCCACCGGCCATCGCGTGCGCACGCTGCCGCTGACGAGGGAAGGCTTTACGGTCTGACCGTCGCGCCGCACACGACCCGACGGGCGGCGGGCCCATGAAGCTCGCCGCCCGTTTTCGTTCTGCGCCTCCGTTGGCCCCGCGCGGGGCGACCACTTGGAACGCGGCTTGAATGCCTTCGCCGCAGCCCACACATGACAGGGCAGCAGTAGGTATCGCAACCAGGAGGTAGGCGCAATGAACCTCATCAGCTGGAGTCCGTTCAGGGAGCTCGACGATTTCTTCGATCGCTACACGCGCGAGCTCGCCCGCTGGCGTCCGGCCATGCTCGACGAGGGCATGCAGTGGCGTCCGAGCGCCGACATCGTCGAGAACGACAACGAGTACGTGATCAAGGCCGATTTACCCGAGGTGAAGAAGGAGGACATCGACATCCGCGTCGAGAACGGCGTGCTGACGCTCTCCGGCGAGCGGCGCGTCGAGAGATCCTCGGACGGTGAGAAGGAGCATCGGCGCGAAGCGTACTACGGCAAGTTCGCGCGAAGCTTCTCGCTGCCCGACGACGTCGACGTCGACAAGATCTCCGCCGAATGCCGCGACGGCGTGCTGAGGGTGCATCTGCCGAAGTCGGAGGCGAAGAAGCCGCGGGCGATCGAGATCAAGGTCCACTGAGACGGCCAGCGGCGCCGGGGCGGCGGGCGCGCCGCCCCGGCGCTATTCGTATTGCAGCGCGCGCACGTGCTCGACGACCGCGGTGAGCCGCTGCTCCGCGCGTGCCTCGTCGAGCTCGCCTTCCGGCCCCCAGCCGAAGACGTCACCCCAGATCGGCATGTAACGGTCGCCGTGCGCGGCAGGAATCTCGCGTCCGTCGACGTACGCGCGGACGGCGTCGGCCGGAAACGTCCCTCCGCTCCGCATCGCGAGCGTGCGCAGGTTCGGCATCGTCACCCGTAACGCGGACGCGACCGGCCCGTCTCCTTCGCCGAATTCACCGTGGCAGGCCGCGCAGTGGTTCGCGTAAAGCCGCGCGCCCGACACCGGCTGCTGCGCGAGCGAGCTTGCAGGGCCGAGCGCGACGAAGAGCCCGAGCAGGATCCTGAAGCGAGCGGTCATGACAGTCTCCTCGGGACGGAAGCTGGGGTCGAAGCCGGGGTCAGAGCCCTTGGACCTGGTCAAAGGGATCTGACCCCAATTTCCGGGCATCATCCGGAATCCGCGCCTCGAGCGCGCTCGTCCGGTGCGCCGCCGGCGCTCGATACCGCGCTGGTCGACGCACGGCCGGGAGCGAGTGCGGCGACGCGGCGCTCGAGCGCGTCGACGATCCTGAGCTCCTCGGTCTCGCCGCGGCCTTCGGCGACGAGCTCGGCGACGGGGACGGGATCGCCGAACGCGACCCGCAGGCGGCCGCCGGCGCGCGGGCGCGAGCGCTTCGGCGGCCACGCCTCGTACGTGCCCGAGACGTGCGTCGGAACGACGAGACACGCGCTGCCCTTCAACAGCACGCCGACGCCCGGCCGGAACGGCAGCAGGTCGCCGGTCGGCGAGCGGCGGCCTTCGGGGAACCAGACGACCGACGCGCCGCGGTCGAGCAGCGCACGCGCCGTGCCGATCGCGCCGGCGAGGTCCTGATCGGGATCGACCGGAAAGACGCGCGCGGCACGGCTCACGAACGAGCTGAGCGCGCCCGCGTACATCACGCCGACCCAGCCCGCCCAGTGCGTGTCCCTCAACACCCGGCGAGGCAACGCCGCGGCGATCGCGAGCGGGTCGAGGTAGCTCGCATGGTTCGGCGTGATTGCGAGGCAGCGGTCCGACGGCAGCCGGTCGGCGCCCTCGACTTCGAGCCGGTAGAGGAGCTTGATCAGCACGTCGTTCAGCGCGAACAGCAGCGCGCCGACCGCGCGCAGGAACGCGCCCTGCGGCTTCGGCGCATCGGCGCGGACGCGTGCCGCGGCGACCGTGCCGCCTTCCTCCGCGCGCCGCACCTCGACGATCAGGTCGCGCAGCGACAGCACGCGGCTCACGGCGGCGGCCGGCAGCGAGATGCCGAACCGCTGCTCGAGCTCGAGCGTCATCGATACCCAGCCGAGCGAGTCGATCTGCAGATCGAACTGCGGGCTCATGTCGAGGTGGAGGGTGCGATCCGGATAGCGCTGCTCGAGCCAGCTCCACACGGCACGCGTCGTGTCGGACGCCTCGATCAGCGCACGATCCTCTTCGCTCCACTCGACGGGCACGTCCGCGAGCTCGCGCTTGTCGGCCCGCTCGAAGATGCCCGGCAGCTCGTGGCGCCTGATCTTGCCGAGCCGCGTGCGCGGCAGCGGCTCGCGCACCGCGCGGAAGTCGACGATGCGCTGATAGGGCGGGAGCTCGGACGCGAGCCGCTCGAGCTCGTCCTTCAGCAGCGTCAATACGGCGAGACCGCCGCGGCGGCGCACCTCGTCGTCGTCGGGGACGGCGACGGCGACGAGCTGCCCGTTGCGCTCGAAGATGCCGATCTCCTTGAGCAGCGGCGTGGCGTAGCGCGGCTCGACGTCTTCCGGGAACACGTTCTTGCCGTCGGCGAGGACGATGACCTCCTTCAGGCGCCCGACGATGTGCAGGAAGCCGTCGGCATCGATGAAGCCGAGGTCGCCGGTGCGGAACCAGCCGTCCGGCGTGAACGCGTCGCGGGTCGCGTCGGGGTTCTCGAAATAGCCGGAGAAGACGTTCGGACCGCGGGCCTGAATCTCGCCGTGCGGCTCCTCGGGGCGCTTGTCGATCCGGATGTCGACGCCGGGGATCGGCCGGCCTTCGGTGCCGAGCCGGCGCTGCCGCGGCGCGTTGAACGTCAGCACCGGCGACGTCTCGGTGAGGCCGTAGCCGGTCAGCACCGTCCAGCCGAGCGACTCGAGGTTCTGCGCGAGGCGCTCGTCGAGCTTCGCGCCGCCGCAGCCGAGGATGCGCAGGCTCGGCCCGACGGCGGCGTGCACGGATCGGAACAGCCATCGTCCGACGGGCACACCGACGAGGCGCCGCGACTCGCGGGAGACCGACAGCAGCCAGCGGAACAACCGCTCCTTGCGGCGTCCGCTCGCCTTCACGCGCGCCTCGATGCTCTGCCACACGGCCTCGTACAGGCTCGGCACGCCGAGCATCGCGGTCGCCTTCGCTGCCTTCGCGGCGCCCGTGATGTCGGGGCCCGTGACGCCGGCGGGCATCACGATCCGGGCGCCGAGCCCGAGCACCGTCAGCATCCCGACGGTGAACGGATAGGTGTGATGCAGCGGCAGCGGCATCAGCACGCGGTCGCGCGGGCCGATCAGCTTCGCCGCGATCAGCGCCGACGCGTCGGATGCGAGGTTGCGATGCGACAGCGGCACCGCTTTCGGATTGCCCGTCGTGCCCGACGTGTAGAGCAGCGACGCGACCTGCTCCGGATCGATCTCGACGGCGCGTGCCGGGCTCGGGTCCGCGAACGTCTCGAGCGACGATGAGTGCACGGGCGAATCGATCCGGTGATGATCGCCGAGCGCCTCGGGCGTGCCGGCGAGACGCTCGACGTGCCTCGAGCTCGTGAATGCGAAGCGCGGCGACGCGTGTCGTACGACGCCCCGCAGCATGTCGACGCTCGCCTGGTCGTCGACCGGCACGGCCACCGCGCCGATCGACACGATGCCGAAGTAGGCCGCGATCCAGTCCGGGCTGTTCGGCGCACAGAGGAGCACGCGGTCGCCGCGTCCGATGCCGCGCTCCTCGAGGCCGCGCGCCACGCGTGAGGCTCGCTCGTGCAGCGCGCGATAGGACACCTGCTGCGGACCGTCGGGGCCGAACGCCTCGATCGCGACCGCGTCGCCGCGCCCGGCGAACGAGCCGACGAGATCGAGCAGCGTCTTGATCTGCGGCAATCTCACCCCTTTGAGTTTACAGGCTTCCCGAGCAAATGCCGCGAGCCGCGCTGCCGCGCGGCGCCGACGCGGGCATACTTAGCGGATCTCACGGACGGAGTAGCGCATGGAGCTCAAGTTTCTCGGCGCCGCGGGCGGCGTGACCGGCTCGTGCTACCTGCTGAAAACGTCTCGTCATACGCTGCTGCTCGAATGCGGCCAGATCCAGGGACGCCGCGAGGAAGAGGAGCGCAACCGCGAGCCGTTCCCCGTGCCCGTCGACGAGATCGACGCCGTCGTGTTGAGCCATGCGCACATCGATCACTCGGGGCGCCTGCCGCTGCTGCGCCGCGAAGGCTACCGCGGACCCGTCTACACGCACTCGGCGAGCCGTGCGCTCTGCGAGATCCTGCTGCGCGACTCGGCGTATCTGCACGAGAAGGACGCCGAGACGGAGAACAACAAGCGCCGCCGGAACGGGCAGCCGCCGATCACGCCGCTCTACACGCAGGAAGACGCCGAGAGGGTCATGGTGCAGTTCCGCCCGCTCGAGTACGGCGAGCGCCGCGCGATCCTGCCGGGCATCGAGATCAGGTTGTCCGACGCGGGGCACATCCTCGGCTCGGGCATCGTCGAGGTGTGGATCGAGGATCGAGGCGTCCGGCGCAAGCTCGCGTTCAGCGGCGATCTCGGCTACGCCGATGCGCCCGTCATGAACGATCCGACGCCGATCGAGTCCGCCGACCTCGTGCTGCTCGAGAGCACGTACGGCGATCGGAATCATCGGCCGTTCCCGGCGACGCTCGCGGAGCTCGAGTCGATCTTCGAGGCCGCCGCGGACGGCGGCGGCAACGTGCTGATTCCGGCGTTCGCGGTCGGCCGCACGCAGGACCTCTTGTACCTGATGGCGGAGCATTACGCCGAGTGGCGGCTCGATCGCTGGCGCGTCGTGCTCGACTCGCCGATGGGCATCGGCGCGACCGGCGTGTATTCGCAGTACCGGCATCTCTACCGCGCCGAGCTGTTCGAGCACGGGCGGCATTGGCCGACGCTGCCGAACTTCGACGCGACGCCGACGCCGCAGGAGTCGCAGCGGCTGAACGACGTGCGCTCGGGGCTGATCGTTATCGCGGGCAGCGGCATGTGCAACGGCGGCAGGATTCGCCATCATCTGAAGCACAACCTGTGGCGCCCCGAGTGCCACGTCGTCATCGTCGGCTATCAGGCGGAGGGCACGCTCGGCCGCAAGCTCGTCGACGGCGCCGAGTACGTCAGGCTCTGGAACGAGGAGATCCGCGTGAACGCGCAGGTGCATACGGTCGGCGGTCTCTCCGCGCACGCCGATCAGGCGGGCCTCGTCGACTGGTATCGCGGCTTCGCGAATCGCCCGCCCGTGTACCTCGTGCACGGCGAGGACCGCGCGAGAAAGCCGCTCGCCGCCCGCCTCGCCGCGGAAGGCGCCGAGGTCCACCTCCCGCAGCTCGGCGACGTCGTCCGCCTCGCGTGACGGTGCGGCGTCGTCAGGTCAGATAGGCGTAGGCGGCCGTCAGCAGGCCGACGACGCTCGCGAGGAACACGCTGTGCCTGAACGTGAAGCGGAAGAGCTGACCTTCCTGCGCCCTCGCCATGCCCGTCGCCGCGACGGCGACCGCGAGGCTCTGCAGCGAGATCATCTTGCCCATCACGCCGCCCGCCGAGTTCGCCGACGCCATGATCGCCGGGTCGAACGAGAGCTGCTTCGACGTGACGACCTGCAGATTACCGAACAGCGCGTTCGCCGACGTGTCGCTGCCGCTCAGGAACACGCCGAGCCAGCCGAGCATCGCGCTGAAGTACGGGAACAGGGCGCCAGTCGCGGCGAACGCGAGCCCGAGCGTCACGGTCGCGCCCGAGTAGTTCATCAGGTACGCGAGGCCGAGCACGGCGGCGATCGTCACCAGTGAGAAGAAGAGCTGCACGAACACGGAGCCGAGGAGCCGGATGTACCTTGCCGGCGAGACCTTGAGCACCGCCGCGGCCGCGATCGTCGCGAACGCGCAGGCCGTGCCCGCCGCCGACAGCCAGTTCATGTTGAAGAGCGCCGCATACGGGGTCGCCGCGTCGACGGCGGGCGGCATGCGCTGCACGAGGTTGTGCAGCCCCGGCCACTCGATCTGCGCGTAGGCCCAGCTCCACGAGTTCATCTCGCGCACCGCGGCCGGGGTCCCCCAGACGAGCACGAAGCCGACGAGGAAGAGATAGGGCGACCACGCGAGGAGCGTCTCGCCGGCCGAATGCTTCTTGATCTCGAGCACCGCCTGCGACTCGCCGAGCAGGTGGAAGTCGTCGGACGGCCGCCAGACCTTGAACAGGATCACGAGGGCGATGATCGCCGCGAGGGCGGCCATGATGTCGACGAGGTGGGGGCCGACGAAGTTCGACACGGTGAACTGCACGGACGCGAATGCGGCGCCGCAGACGACGGCCGCGGGCAGCACGCCCTTCAGCGCGCGGAAGCCTCCCATGACGAGGATCAGATACGCCGGAATGAACAGCGCGACCGGCGCGCACAGCCGGCCGACCCACGCGCTCAGGAGCCCCTCGTCGAGGCCGGTGACCTGCGCGAGCGTGACTACCGGGATGCCGATCGATCCGAACGCGACCGGCGCGGTGTTCGCGAGCAGGCAGATCGCCGCGGCGAAGAACGGCGAGAAGCCTAAGCCCGTGAGCATCGCGGCGGCGACGGCGACCGGAGTGCCGAAGCCGGCCGCGCCCTCGATGAACGCGCCGAACGCGAACGCGATCAGCATCGCCTGCAGCCTTCGATCCGCGGTCAGCCCGCCGATCGAATCCTTGATGATCTCGAATTTTCCAGTCTCGAGCGTGATCCGGTACAGCACGATCGCCCAGTAGACGATCCACCCGATCGGAAAGAGGCCGAACGCGGCGCCGAACGCGGCCGCGCTGAACGCGGGTCCCGCGGGCATATCGTAGACGCCGATCGCGAGGATCAGCGCCGTGCCGAGCCCCGCGAGCGCGGCGATCCATGCGGGCTTACGCCAGACGCCGAGCAGCAGCAGAAGCACGAAAACCGGCAACGCGGCGGCGAGCGCCGACAGGGGGAGGCTCTCTCCGATCGGAACGTAGTCTTGCTGCCACATGAATCCACTCTCCGCTTCGAGTTCTTGTTCTTCCCTGGAGCCGCCGTCCGCGCTCGAATCGCGGCGTTGGACCTGCGCCCCCCGGCTGCCGGTCCAGGTAGAAGATCAAAATATCCCGTAGTCGATGATGTCGTCGTAATAGCCGGACACGGTCAGCGTGACCTTGACCGGGAAATCGTTGTAGTTGACCCAATACCAGCCGTGCTCGCCGTCGAACGGCGCGACGAGCGAGCCGCTGCCGCCGGTCGTCCCCTGGTGCTCGATGTAGCGCACGAAAAAGTTCGGGCCCGCTTCGGGCGTATGGCCATGGAAATCGGAGTAGATCGTGCCGCGGTCGACGTGCCACGAGTAGAGCGCGGCCTTCGAGGTCCCGAGCAGCAGCTTGACCTCGGTCTCCCCCTCGGGCGGGATCTCGATCTCGAGGGTGTCGGTGTGCGGCGGGCCGGGCTCGTCCTGATGGACGGCGGGATTCGGCAGCGGAACCGGCTCGCCGGCATCGGGAATCTCGGCGACGATCACGTTCTCGTTGCCGCCGACGACGTCGACGATCTCGATCGTCCGCGTCGGCGTGGTCTCGGACAGTGCGGTGAGGCCGAGGGCGCGGCCGATGCCGAGCGGATCGATGCCGTACTCGGCCGGAAGCACGAACGCGACGAGCGCGATGCCGGCCGCGGCTGCGGCGATCGCGGCGCTCAGCGCCAGCCGCGTCCACGTCGGCGGCTCGAGGCCGGACACCGGCGTCTGCGACATCGCGTTGGGCCTCCCCCCCAAAAACGAGCGCACAGTTTACACGCTGAGCGGCCCGAAGGAACGCCGTCCCCGCATCCGGCGATCCGCGCGGCGGCCGGCGCAGTGGTCGCTACGGCGAACCGGCCCCGAGCTCGTCGAGCAGCCCGTCCGCGCCGTAGACGTCCGCGAGCGCAACGCGGATGATCGGCGTCGCGACGGCGATCGCGCGGTTCTTCGCGTCGTCGAACCAGTACGCGCCGGAGATCGAATGGATGTTGCCGTCGAACATGATGCCGACGACGTTGCCGTCGACGTCGATCAACGGGCTCCCGGAGTTGCCGCCGACGATATCGTTGTTCGTCGCGACGTTGAACGGCGTGTCGGGGTCGAGCTGCGGGCGCGCGTCGAGCCACGACTGCGGGAGCGCGAACGGCGGCTGGCCGGTCGCCCGCTCGTAGAGCCGGTCGAGGCGCGTGATCGGGTCGACGGGCTCGCCGTTCTCGATCCAGCCCTGCACGGTGCCGTAGTTGAGCCGCAGCGTGAAGGTCGCATCCGGATACACGTCCGTGCCGTAGAGCTCGAAGCGGGCGAGGGCGATCGCCTCGGTCGCGCGGTCGACCGGTGCCTCGACCTCGTCCTCGTAGCGCTTGCGCACGGCGCGGGCCTCGTCGTCGATGTCGCGGGCGAGCGCGATCATCGGATCGTCCGAGCGCTCGATCGCTTCGAGCCCGCCTTCCCAGAGGGCGAGCCGCTCGGCCGGATCGCCGAGCGTCGAGCCTTCTACGAGCGACGCGGCGAGCGTGTCCGCGGAGTCGGCCGCGAGGAGCTCGCGCACGAGCGGATGATCGGGGCCCAGGTATTCCCGCATCCGCTCGAGCGAGAACGACAGCGTCAGCTTCTCGAGCTCGGGATAGACCGGCACGTTCGCCTCGATCTGCTGCCTGAGGCGCGGCAGCTCCGTCTCCGCGTACTCCGGCAAGCGCTCCGTGTTCGGTTTCGTCCGCTCCGTCGCCGCGCGGACGAGCGTGCGGGCGTAGCGGAACAGGCGGCTGTTGAAGCCCGCGCCCTGCTCGATGAACGTGTACGGCAGCGCGATCGCGCGATACGCCTCCTGCGCCGCCTCGATCTCGGCCCACGGATCGCCGCCGACCAGCGCGGCGAGGCGCTCGTCGTCGAGCACGCGGCGCCTGAGCTCGGCTTCGGCGGCGGCCTTCTTCTCGAGCTCCGCGTCGTCGTGCAGCGCATCGAGCTGCTTGCGGCGCACCTTGATCGTGTTCTCGAGCCCGTTCAGCGGATCGCGGACGATGCGCTCGGCCTCGGGGCTCGTCTTCGCGAACTGGATGTAGCGGCCGCGAAGCTCGGACGCGCGGAGCAGCGTCGACGGCAGATCGACGTCGCGCAGCGTCTTCAGCTGCGCGACGGTGAGGAGGCGATCGGTCGATCCCGGATGTCCCGCGACGAAGACGACGTCGCCCGGCGACGGGCCGTCGAAGTCGATCGAGAGATGATCGGGCGTCGCCGCGGGCTCGCCGTCCTCGTACGCGCGCAGAAACCCGAAGTCGAGGCACCAGCGCGGGAACTGGAAGTTGTCCGGGTCGCCGCCGAACGCGGCGATCGCCTGCTCGGGCGCGAAAACGAGGCGGACGTCGTCGTAGCGGCGATAGCGATACAGGAAATACTGCCCGCCGTCGTAGAGCGTGACCGTCTCGCACTTCAGCGGCGTGCCGGCCTCGTTCGCCGCGTCCTCGCACTCCTGCGCGATCGTCGTCAGCTCGCGCTTGCGCGCTTCGTTCGCCGCCTGCGCGCCGAGGCCCTCGGTCGCGGCCTGCACGCGCGCCGTGATCTCCTCGATGTCGACGAGCACGTCGGCGACCTGCGTTCCGCAGAGCAGCTCCTCGTCGCGTCGGCGCGCGTGGAAGCCGGTCTCGAGGAGGCTCTCCGTGCGCGACGAATGCTCGGCGAGGCAGCTCGCGATGCAGTGGTGGTTCGTGAAGATCAGCCCGTCCGGCGACACGAACGACGCCGTGCAGTTCGACAGCCGCACGGTGCCGAGGCGCACCCGGTCGAGCCAGGCCTGGTCGAGCTCGACGCCGTGCTCCCGTGCGAGGCGGTCGATCGGAAACGCGTCGAACGTCCACATGCCTTCGTCGGCGAGCGCCGGGGCGCACGCGCAGCAAGCCATTGCGAAGAGGGCCGAGCGGACGGCGATCCGCACGGACGCGCGGGAGCGATCGTTCATGGCGTTCTCGTCGTGGGTGCCTGCGGAGCCCTGATTATGCCCGCGGCGCGGCCCATCCACATCCGTTCGGGCACCGAAGTGCGCCGCGGGCTCCGTCAGTCGGCGGCGTCGCCGCGGCGAAAGAGCTCCGGCTCGAGCTCGTGCTTGTGCAGCAGCTTGTAGAACTCCGAGCGGTTGCGCTCGGCGAGCCGCGCGGCCTGAGCGACGTTGCCCTCCGTCATCTCGAGCAGATGCGTCAGGTACTCGAACTCGAAGCGGTCGCGTGCCTTCGCGAACGGCAGGAACTCCTTCTCTTTACGGCGCAGCGCGCGTTCGACGAGGCTCGCCGGGATCAAGGGCGCGGTCGCGAGCACGACGCACTGGTCGACGACGTTGCCGAGCTGGCGGATGTTGCCGGGCCACGGCGCCGACATCATGAGCTCCATCGCCTCCTTCGAGAAACCGGTGACGTCGACGGCGGAGTTCCGCCGCTGCGAGCGGGCGCGCTCGAGCAGGTGATCCACGAGCAGCGGGATGTCCTCGCGGCGCTGCGCGAGCGGCGGGATCTCGAGCGTGACGACGTTCAGGCGGTAGTACAGATCCTCGCGGAACGTCTTGTCGGCGACGGCCGCCTCGAGGTTCTGATGCGTTGCGGAGATCACGCGGATGTCGATCGGCTTCGCACGCGTCGAGCCGACCGCTCTGACCTCCTTCTCCTGGAGCACCCGCAGGAGCTTCGCCTGGAACGGCAGCGGCATGTCGCCGATCTCGTCGAGGAACAACGTGCCGCCGTCCGCGGCGTGGATCAGGCCTTCGCGCGCGTGCGTCGCTCCCGTGAACGCGCCGCGCTCGTGGCCGAAGAGCTCCGCTTCGAACAGCTGCTCCGGTATCGCGGTGCAGTTGACCGCGATCAGCGGATGGTCCTTGCGCCGGCTCGCCTTGTGGATCGCGCGCGCGAGCAGCTCCTTGCCCGTGCCGCTCTCGCCGCGGATCAGCACGCTCGCGTCGCTCTGCGAGACCATCCACGCTTCGCGCAGCAGCGTCTTCATCGCGGAGCTGCGCGTGATGATCTCGCTGCACCATTCCGCGTTCTCGAGCGGCGCCTCGGCCGGCTCGCCGAACATGCTGAGCGCCCGCTCGATGATCTCGATGAGCTGACCGCGCTCGAACGGTTTCGTCAGGTACGCGAACACGCCGCGCTGCGTCGCGTCGACGGCGTCCGGGATTGTGCCGTGGGCCGTCAGGACGATGACGGGCAGGGTCGGCTCGCGGGCATGGATCGCATCGAACAGTGCGAGGCCGTCCATGCCGTCCATGCGCATGTCGGTGATCACGACGTGCGGTTTGTAGGCGGGCAGGGCGGCGAGCGCGCGCTTGCCGCTCTCGGCGGTCTTCACGTCGTAGCCCTGCCGCTGAAGGCGGATCGAGAGCACCTTCAGCAGGCTCGGGTCGTCGTCGACGAGCAGTATTCGCGCGTTGTCGGGCATGTCGTCTAGAACGCGTCGAGCGAGAGTTGCTCTTCGAGGCGTTTCAGCGCGTCGAGCTGCCGCTCGAGCGCCCGCCGGCGCTCGCGCTCCTCGTCGAGCGCGGCGCGCACGCTCGCGAGCTCCTCCGTGAGCTGCTCGTTGCGGTCTCGCGCCTCGCTCAGGCGGTTCGCGAGCGCCTCGTCCTGGGCCTCCGCATACACGCGCTCGCTGAGCAGATGGAGCAGCAGCGTCGCGAGCGCCGCGTTCTCGTCGTCCCGTGCGGGCGCGCGCTCGACGACGTCGCGCAGGACGCGCCGCGCCTGATCGACGTCGTGATACGGCGAGTTCGGCGCGCTCAGGAGCAGCGCGAGCCGGATCGCGTCCTCGTCGGACAGGCCGGCGTCGCCGACCGCGAGCCGCTGATACTCCCCGGAGAGATCGGTGCCGAACCCGGCACGCACGCGATTGCCGTAGCGCACCAGGTCGAGCAGGCGGCTCGGTTCCGCGGGGGCGACCGGCACGCGCTCGACCTCGGCCGGCGTCACTTCGTTGCTGCCGCAGCCGGCCGCGACGAACACCGCGGCGAGCACGAGCGCTGCGTCAGCTCGGCGCCGCGCGGCCGGGTCCCTCGATCGGGATCGCGGCGCGGAAGTGTGCGCCTTCCTTCGACGCAACCACCTCGATATACCCATCATGGGCCTCCACGTATTCCTTGGCGATCGCCAGGCCGAGCCCGGTGCCTTTCACGCTCGACTGGTATTGCGCCTGACCCTGTTGGAACGGCTCGAAAATCTTTTGTTTCTCGTCCTCCGCGACGCCCGGACCCGTGTCCTCGACGTCGATCAGCGCGTAGCCGTCCCGTTGGCTCAGGGAGAGCGAGACCCGTCCTTCGGCCGGCGTGTACTTGATCGCGTTGGCAAGCAGGTTGTCGAGCACTATTCTAAGCTTATTCGCGTCGCCTCGAATCTGTATCGGCGCGAGGTCCTGCTCGACCGTGATCTGCTTGGCGGCGGCCGCGATCCGATGCGCGGCGACGACCGAGCCGGCCAGCTCGTCCAGGGACACCGACTCGACGACCTTGAGATCGGTGATGACCTCCTGCGTCTTCGCGAACTGCAGCAGATCCTCGATCAGCTTCTGCAGGTAGACGCTGTTCGAGCAGATGATCGTCGAGATCTCGGCCTCCTCCGGCAGTTTCTCGTCGAGGCTTTCCGCGAGCAGCTCGGCGCCCTCGCGGATGGTCGTGAGCGGGGTCTTCAGCTCGTGCGAGATGTGCCGCAGGAACGTGAGCTTCTGGTGCTCGAGCTCCTTGATGCGGCGCCTCAACCAGTCGAGCTCCCGGCCGAGCGCTTCGACGTCGCGGGGGCCGCGGACCTCGATCGGGTCGTCGAGCTCGCGGGCGCCGAGGCGACGGATCGCCCGTCCGACCTCCCGCATCGGCCGCGTGATCAGCACGACGAAGACGCCGGCGAGCACGATCGTCGCCGGAATGACGGCGGCGGCCTGCAGCAGCAGCGTGCGCTGGACGTCCGCGGCGGTCGTCGTCGTGTAGTTGATCTGCTGCTCGATCAGCTTGCTGCTTTCGGAATGAACGAGCCGGGCCTGCTCGCGCAGCTCGTTCCACACGTCGTCGAAGAGCTCGGAGTTGTTGTCGTCCAGGAGCGTCCGCGACGGCTCGCCTGAGGCGTCGTGCAGCCGCCCGTAAAGCGCCTGCTCGCCGTCGCCGAGGGCCTTCAGCTTCTCGTGGCCGACGGGAGTCAGGTTGAGCTGCGTCAGGTTGTCGATCGCGTTGCGGAACCTCGCGCGCTCGCGCAGGTAGGTCGCGTGGAAGTCCGGATCGTCCCGGATCGCGAAGAGGCCCAAGGCGCGCTGCATCTCGGTGAGCGTCTCCTCGAGGGACTTGCTCTGCTGCAGCCTGACTCCGGCCTCGATCAGCGCCGCGCGGTTGTCCTGGGCGAGACGATCCACCTGGACGATCGCCGTCACGACCGCGGCGATCAACGGGGCCTGGACGACGGCGAAGCCGAAGAGGATCAGCCTGATGATGGAGCGCGGGCGGTACAAGCGCGATCTCTTGCTCGTCTGCGCGGATCGATCGCGGCCTACTGTACGGGAGCGGATCAAGGCGCGCCAAGAAAAAAAGCCGGCAGGGAAGGGACGCTTCCCCGCCGGTAAGCTCGGTCTAGAAACCGCACCATTCCGAGCTTGAATCAGCACGGGGGACGACCGACTCGCAGCGGCCGGCAGTCCGCACGCGTCAGCGGCGATTCGCGGCCTGCAGATATTCGAAAGGGGTGAGTTCGCCGTTCTCGTCCATGTCGAAGTCGGCGAACATGCCGGCCAGCACGACGTCCTGCGTGGCTTCCTGCTGTGAGATACGCCCGTCCCCGTCTCGGTCGAGCTCGCTGAACGGCGCGACGGCGGGGGGCGAGCATGCGCCGATCAGCGCCGCGGCAAGCGGCGCGCCCACCAAGGTCTTGATCGTGCACATGACGCGTGACATGACGCTCCGCTTCTGCAAGCGGCATGCCAGTCATGAAATTCGCTCGTTGGCGCCGCGAAACGGGGCGAAAGTCGTGGAAACGCGCGAGAAACGAGTCGACATGTGCCGTACCCTTCGAGGCCGGTGAGCCGCGTTCGGGGCGCCGGACGCGGAGCAAGTGTCGCCGATAGGCGGCACTCGGGAACCGCGAGCAAGCCGCATCCTTTCGGCCTATTGTCGACGCGCGTGCGAGCCGGATGCGGGCGCGATGTCGCTCATCGGTGACACCTCGTGACGCGTCGCGACGCCGTTCGATCGGCGCGGCGGCGGCGAAACGCGCGTTTCGGGCCGTGGCATACGTCTTGCAGAAGGGGGGCGCGAAGGGAGGCCGGACAGCTTCCCGAACGTTCAGAAGACCACTCTCATGGAGAAAGTCAGATGAAAGCACGAGTCACTGCTACGCTCTTGGCCCTCGGCTTCTCGGCTGCAGCGATTGCGCAGCAGCAAGCTCCGGCGTTCGAGGAAGTGGACCAGAACAGCGACGGCATGATCAGCCAGCAGGAGGCTGAGCAGGTCGAGGGTCTCGACTTCTCGACGGCCGACGCCAATCAAGACGGTCAGCTGGATCGTCAGGAGTACCAGCAGGCCACGCAGCAGCAGCAGCAGTAAGCTGCGCGCCGCGGAGGCGGCGAGCGGCAGCCGCTGCCCGCCGCCCTCGCGGTTTCTCCCGATCCGCTCCTCCGTTATCCGCCCCCTCCCGTAGCTCCGCTCCTCGGATTCCGGCACGGCACGCCCCGCGTAGAGCGCGCGGAGGCAACCCGTCGCGCGGCCGCTCGCTCCGTCCCGCCCCGGGCGTTCGTTCAGGGAACCCCCTAATTTTCGGCGGGTTAGCAGCCACCTGTCGCTTTCCGGCGACGCGATTTGTGAACTGACTTCGCGCAAAAGTTCGACGTGCTAACTAGCTTTGTCGCCGCGAGGACGCTTGCGGTAGGGGAGCACGTTCGAGATCCGGCGCGTCCTCGCGTTCGATGTCGACGACATGCGGCGATGATTGCGATCTGAGGAGAACCTGCGGATGGCGGATGCGAAGCCTTTGCTCGTGGCGCTGGACGACGACGAGGAAATCGTCGGCGTCGTGGCCGCCGTCGCCCGCCGGGCGGGATACGAAGTCGCGACGGCCACGTCCGCTTCCGAGTTCAACGCGATCCTGTCGACGCGGGACCCGGACGTCGTCGTGCTCGACCTGCAGATGCCGGAGATGGACGGGGTCGAGATGCTGCGTCATCTCGCCGACACGGGCAGCATCGCCGACGTCGTCCTCGTGACCGGCATGGACGAGCGGACGATCTCGGCGGCCGAGCAGTATGCGGCGATTCGCGGGCTCGTCGTCAGGGGCGCGCTGCAGAAGCCGTTCGTCCCGGACGAGCTGCATGCGGTGCTCGCATCCGCGATGGACGCGCGCCGTATGCTCTGCGGCGACGACCTGAGCAGGGCGATCGCGAACGGCGAGCTGACCGCCTACTACCAGCCCACCGTCAGGCGCTTCGCCGACGGGACGTGGGACATCGCGGCGATGGAGGCGCTGCTTCGCTGGAACCATCCGACGCGCGGGCTCCTCGCTCCCGACGCGTTCATTGCGATGGGCGAGGAGCAGGGGCTGATGCGTGCGATGACCGACTTCGTGCTCGAGCGCGGCATCGAGCAGCTGAAGGCGTGGCAGTTGCAACGGTTCGAGGTCGGCCTGCGCGTGAACGTCGCGGCGACGCTGATCGCCGATGTCCGGTTTCCGGACCGCCTGCAGACGATCCTCGCGCAGCACGAGATCGAGCCCTCCGCGTTGACGATCGAGATCACCGAGACGGCGATGCTCGACGACGCGCCGGAGACGATGGAGATCCTGACACGGCTACGCGTCAAGGGGATCAATCTCGCCATCGACGACTTCGGCATCGGCTATTCGTCGCTGACGCAGCTCTTCCGCATGCCATTCAATGAGATGAAGATCGACAAGTCGCTGACGAGCCGCGTGCCGGCGTCGAAGGAGGCGCGGATCATGGTCGAGGCGCTGGTCGATCTCGCGCACAAGCTGAACCTTTCGGTGTGCGCGGAAGGCGTCGAGACCGAAGAGGCGCTCGCGTTCCTCGGCCGCGTCGGCTGCGACTCGGCGCAGGGCTACCACATCGGACGGCCGGTTGCCGCGCGCCACGTGCCGGACCTGATCCGGCGCTGGGACGGACGCTTGCGGCCCGACGCGCTTCACGGCTGACGTCCGATCGCCGGTCGGTGGGGCGCGCGCAACCGAATGGACGCGCGACGCTGCGGTGAGCTAGTCTTTTTGAGACGCGTCACTTTCGAGGAATGGGGATGCACCCGAGGGGCACCGCGCGCGCAACCGGCCTGCTTGCCGTGCTCGTTTCCCAGGCTCTGGTCGCGCAGCAGCAGGGGCGGCCGACGGAAGAGATCGAGGTCGTCGGAACGACGCCGCTCGGTGGTCTCCTCGACGCGGATAGGCACGCGTCGAACGTGCAACGCGCGACGGCCGAGGACATCCAAAGAAGCACGGCGCTCGATCTCGCGGACTTCATGCGCCGCAACCTGACGGGCGTCTTCGTGAACGAGGTGCAGAACAATCCGTTGCAGCCCGATCTGCAATACCGCGGCTTCGTAGGGTCACCGCTCCTCGGGCTGCCGCAGGGCATCGCGGTCTATCAGGACGCCGTGCGGATCAACGAGCCGTTCGGCGACACGGTCAACTGGGCGCTGATTCCGGAATCGGCGATCGACACCGTTTACCTGATGCCGGGCTCGAACCCGCTGTTCGGCCTGAACGCTTTAGGCGGCGCGCTCGCGATCGAGACGAAGGACGGCTTCTCGCATCCTGGCACGCGCGCGGAAGCGTTCGCCGGCTCGTTCTCGAGAATCGGCATGCAGGCCGAGACGGGCGGCTCGATCGACAATCGCTTCGGCTGGTTCGTGACGGCGTCCCGGCTCGAGGAGGACGGCTGGCGCGACCATTCGCCGACCGAGGCGACGCAGCTCTTCGGCAATCTCGCGTGGCAGACCGGCCGCTCGCGTCTGCAGACGAGCCTGACGTATGCGGACACGGACCTGATCGGCAACGGCGCCGCGCCCGCGCAGCTCCTCGCGATCGACCGCGAAGCGATCTTCACGCGCCCCGACCAGACGCGCAACGAGCTCTTTCTCTTCAACGTCGAGGGCGAGCACGCGGTCTCGCGCCGTCTCACGCTGACCGGCAACGTGTACCTGCGCTCGAGCGACGTCGCGACCTACAACGGCGACGACTCGGACTTCGAGGAGTGCGAGGACACGCCGGGCTTCATCTGCGAGGAGGAGGACGGTGAGGAAGAGCTCGTCTTCGACGAGAACGGCGCACTGATCCCCGCGGACGACGACATCGAGGGCGCGACGGTCAACCGCACGAGCACGGAGCAGGACGGCGCCGGTTTCGGGCTGCAGGCGAGCTGGTCGGCGGACGTGCGCGGGCACCCGGCCCTGTTCGTCGCGGGTCTCGCGTACGACGAGAGCGAGATCGGCTTCCACGCGAGCACGGAGCTCGGCACGCTCGATCAGAGCCGGCTCGCGGTGCCGGGCGGCGTGTTCATCGGCGACGCGTTCACGCGGATGAACGCGGATACGAAGAACGTCGGTATCTTCGTGTCGGGCACGCTGTCGCTCAGCGACCGATTGAGCGTGACGATCTCGGGACGCTTCAACGAGAACGAGGTCGAGCTCAAGGACCTGCTCGGTAGCGCGCTCGACGGGCGGCACGAGTTCGACCGCTTCAATCCCGCGATCGGCCTCACGTATGCGCTGTCGGACGACGTGACGTTCTACGCGGGCTACAGCGAGTCGAACCGCGCACCGTCGCCGGTCGAGCTGACGTGCGCGGACGAGGACGATCCGTGCCGCCTGCCGAACGCGTTCGTCGCCGACCCGCCGCTCGAGCAGGTCGTCGCGAAGACCGTCGAGGCCGGCGTGCGCGGCGGCGACGACGCGTTGCGTTGGCACGCCGGAGTGTTCGGCACCACGAACCACGACGACATCCTGTTCATCAGCGCCGGCGCGCTGACGAACCAGGGCTTCTTCGACAACGTCGGCCGCACGCGCCGGATCGGCGTCGAGCTCGACGCGAGCGGCGACCTGGGTGATCGGGCGAGCTGGTTCGCGAGCTACACGTGGCTCGAGGCGACGTTCCGCAGCCCGCTCGTGGTGCCGAGCCACCACCATCCGCTTGCGGTGGACGGCGAGATCGCCGTCGAGCGCGGCGACCGCCTGCCGTTGATTCCGGATCGGCTGCTGAAGGCGGGCGTGACCGTGAACGTGACGCCTCGCTTCAGCATCGGCGCCGACGTTCTGTCGAGCGGGTCGATGCATCTGCGCGGCGACGAAGGCAACCTCGTCGATCGGGTCGACAGCTACACGATCGCGTCGCTCCGCGGCGAATACGCGCTCGGCGATACGACGCGGATCTTCGGCAGCATCGACAACGTGTTCGATACCGACTACGAGACGTTCGGCGTGTTCGGCGATCCGGAAGAGGTGCTCGGAGACGAGTTCGACGATCCGCGCTTCTTCTCGCCCGGCGCGCCGCGGGCCGCGTGGATCGGAATCCGCGTCGCGTTCTGACGGCCGGCAAATTCGCGTAACGTTCCGAGCGACGGTCGCCGGCGGATCCCGCCGGTGCTGGCACGCCGTTTGCTTTCGGGCTCGATCATTCGGTTTCGGGAAGATGTCATGAGCGAGCCCCGGTCCGTCCAGCCGATCCGCGCCGCGGCGGTCGCCGCGATCCTGCTCGTCGCAGGCTGCTCGGCGGCCTACTATCAGGCCCTCGAGCAGCTCGGCATCGAGAAGCGCGACATCCTCGTCGACCGCGTCGAGGATGCGCGGGACGCGCAGAACGACGCGAAGGAGCAGTTCCAGTCGGCGCTCGATCAGTATCGCAGTGTGGTCTTCTTCGACGGCGGCGACCTCGAGGAGGTCTATGACCGGCTGAACGCATCGTATGAGCGCAGCGAGTCGCGCGCGCAGGCAGTCTCGGAGCGGATCGGCGCCGTGCAGCGCGTCGCGGACGATCTGTTCGCGGAGTGGGAGGCGGAGCTCGACGAGTACTCGGACGCGGGCCTGCGTCGGCGAAGCGAGCGCCTGCTCGACGACACGCGCACGCAGTATCAGCAGGTGATCGGTGCGATGCGCCGCGCGGAAAGTGCGATGTCCCCGGTGCTGACGCTGTTCCAGGATCAGGTGCTGTTCCTGCGTCACAACCTGAACGCGCGCGCGATCGGCGCGCTCGAGACGGAGCTCGACGCGATCGAGGAGGCCACGGAGGCGTCGATCGACGAGATGGAGCGGGCGATCGCCGAAGCGAGCGCGTTCATCGAGTCGATGGCCTAGCGAAAAATGGGGTCAGAGCCCTTTTTTACGAAGGGGAATGGATTTACGAAGGGGAATGGAGCCACAGCGCTTTTTTACGAGGGCAAATGGGGGGCAGAGCCACTGCTGTCCCACAAGTTTAGAGCAGCGCCAGCTGGGGTGGCTGCGGGTGGGGAGGTAGCGGTGGCCGTGGGCTGAGGAGCTCGAAGAGATTTCGTCTTACAAAGAGGTTGAGCTGCAACAGACGCAGGAGCTGCTGTGCGGAGTACGCACACCGGCTGATGAACTTCAAATAAGCCACCAAGAGGCTGACGCACAACGCGATCCAGATCTGGGTCATCACAG
>DASVCR010000045.1:0-45981 GCA_036381515.1 Gammaproteobacteria bacterium
TGCCGTGCGGCCCGCCGGAACAGCCAGACGTAGAACGCGATGATCAGGATCGCGGGCCCGAACCCGAACAAGAGCAAGCCGAGCGGCGAGGTGCCCGTGTCGATCGGCTCGGCCGTGATGTCGACGCCGTGCTCGATCAGCAACGCCTCGAGCCCCGGATCGACGAACGTCGGCAGGGTCGTCTCGAACGTCGTGCCGGTCCGGGGCGCCGGACGTCGCGCTTGCGGCTCGGCCGCACCGTCCCTGCTGGCCTCGGCGGTCTCCGCGGGCGGATACGTTACTGGCTCGATGAACCGGCCTTCGATCCGCTGGCCCTGGTTGTAGATCTCGGCGACGTTGCCCGCGACGACCTGCTCCTTGAACACGGTGTACGGGATCGTCAGCGCCGCATCCCCGCCCGCGAAGAACGTGCGGAAGAGCAGGAAGTTGAGGAGCAGCAACAGCAGGAACCAGATCCACGTATTCGCGGGAGGCATGCTGGGCGCCCGGTCCCCGTTGCGCCCGGCCGTCCGTTGCCCTTGCGCGCGCGTCGGCGGCTTGGCCGCACTGGTGCGCGCTCGTTCCCAGATGCTCATCCTCTTCCCTCCAGCCTGCGCCGGCCGCCGCCGGGAAGCTCGTTGCCTGCGGAGCGCAAGAAACAAGTCTACCCCGGCGCCGATGGACATCCTCAAATGAGGGCGCGCCGCCGTGCGCTCAACCGTTCAGCCAGGCTCTACGACCAGGCCCACGCGGTCGGGCCGAGCAGGAGCACTGCTCGTGCTGCGGGATGAAATACGGGGTAGGCGAGATACTCGAGTTTTTCCAGAACGCGGCCCCGGCGCGAGGCCGGGGCCGAAAGTGCCGCAGGCGTCGCGGCATCGGGTTCATTCGACGTGGCTTACGCGCCGCTCGAGCGGTGGGCGCGCCGGTCGAGCCGCCGGTCGATCCTCTGCCCGCGCCGGTCCAGATGCCGGTCCGCGCGCTCGCCGCGCCGATCGAGCCGCTGATCGATGCGGTCGCCCCGGTGGTCGAGGCGCTCGGCAGCGACCTCATGACCGGCCGCGTCGGCGCGCGCCGACGCCCGATCGAGCCTGCTATCCACGCGGTCCCCGCGGGCGTCCGTCCGGTTTTCGATGCGATCCCCCTTGCGGTCGAGCCGCTCCTCGATGCGATCGCCGCGGCGGTCGAGCCGATCGCCGCGATCCGGGGGATCCTGAGCGAACGCGGCGCCGCTCGCCGCAAGCCAGACGATGCCGATCCATGCAGCCATTCTGGTCAGTCTCATGTGCGCCTCCCTGGGCGTGTTGTCGGAACTCGAAGCGAACAACGCACGAGGCGAGCCGCGGGTTGACGTGAGGCAGCAATCCGCCGCGCGTTATGTATAGCTCGGTGAGCTACCATTCGAGCTGGGAGCTCTCGCGCGGCCGAGCGCGAGCCCGAGCACGAGATCGATGCCGATGGATACGGCGGGCATGCCGGAAGCGTCGCCCTCGAGTCGGGGCGTGCGCGCCGCTTGCGCATGTTGCCGATCCGAAGCCCGCCAAAGCCAAAGGAGACGACATGACAGTCAAGCGAATGGACAACGTCGGCATCGTCGTGGAAGACCTCGATGCCGCGATCGAGTTTTTCACGGAGCTCGGCCTCACGCTCGAAGGCCGCATGCCGGTCGAAGGCGAATGGGCCGGCCGCGTCACGGGATTGCACGGCCAGCGGGTCGAGATCGCGATGATGCGCACGCCGGACGGTCACAGCCGGCTCGAGCTTTCGCGCTTCGACGCTCCGGCCATCGCAGCCGATCACCGCAGGGCGCCCGTGAACTCGTTCGGATACCTCCGCGTCATGTTCACCGTCGACGACATCGACGACACCCTCGCCAGGCTCGGCAAGCTCGGTGCCACGGTGGTCGATCGAGTGGTCGATTACGAGGACATCTACCGGCTTTGCTACATCCGAGGTCCCGAAGGAATTCTCATTGGGCTTGCCGAACAGCTCGGGCACCAGACGTCCCGGGCGAACCCCGTGCCCGGCGCCGCAAGTAGATGAACCCTGGCGTGAATCCGCGCTCCGCGCTTCACCGCTGCTCGGGCTGGACGGCGCGGCCGGCAAACTCGCGCTCGCAGTCCCACTGATCGCCTGGCTCTGGGGACGTTCGCTCACGCACTGGCACCGTGCAACAAGGGCAACACACCCCCGCTGAACCGCGGCTTACGGCACCTACTCATGGCCACGATCCGAGCACCGCAAATGAAGGACGCACCTGCGCTCATTGCGCTGGTTCGCCAGTTCCCCACGCCGACTCCCTCGTCCGACGAGTCGCTGTTCGAGTTTTTTGTCGCAAGCTGCAAGACCCGTGCTCATATCTCCTCGTCGCCGAGGACGAGACCGGGCTCGCCAGCTACGTCTCCGGGTACTGCCATGCAGCGTTCTACGCAGGCGGAAACACGGCCTGGATCGACGAGATCTTCGTCAAAGAGGAACGACGCGGCGAAGGGATCGGGCGCCTGCTTATGGCAGCGCTGGAAACGCGGGCGGCTGAGGATGGATGCACGCTGGTGGCGTTGGCCACAGCCGGCGCCGCTCCGTTCTACTCGAAAATCGGCTACGAAAGCAAAGCAGGCTACTTCAAGAAGTACTTGACCCGAACGTGACTTTTCGCTACCAGATGCCGGCTCGATTCTTGCGCGTCATCGACGCGCT
Source organism: Gammaproteobacteria bacterium (assembly GCA_036381515.1). Taxonomy (GTDB): domain Bacteria; phylum Pseudomonadota; class Gammaproteobacteria; order Steroidobacterales; family Rariloculaceae; genus ZC4RG20. Next base: position 2,677 of record DASVCR010000045.1, read on the forward strand.
GCCGGCCTCATAGACCTTCTCGTTCGTCAAATGAGCAGAAGCATTGCTAGCACCCTCGCGCAGCAGGTGGCGTACTACTGTGCGCGCGCAAACGAATACGACGAATGGTGGTTTCGCAAAGGACGTTACGATCGCGGCCCGGAGCTCAATGCGCAGTGGTTCGCAGATATCGACGAGCTGGAAGCGGCGCTTCGCGAATTCGAGCCGCGCGGCAAGGTCCTGGAGCTTGCTGGCGGGACAGGCATCTGGACGGAAAAGTTGCATGGCTACGCTGACCAGTTGACGGTCGTCGACGCCTCGACAGAAATGTTGGCGATCAACCGAACGCGGATCAGATCGGAGCGGGTACGGTATCTGCAAGCCGACCTGTTCGATTGGGCGCCATCGGAGCGATTCGATGTCGTGTTCTTCAGCTTTTGGCTATCCCACGTGCCTGACTCGAAGTTCGAATCGTTTTTGAGCTTGGTACGACACGCACTGGCTCCGGAAGGGCGCGTCTTCTTCATCGATTCCAGAAGGGACCCGACGTCCACGTCAGCGGACCAGCGTCTCCCGGAGGCAGGTCATGTAACCGAGAGGCGATTGAACGATGGGCGAACGTTCAACATTTACAAAATCTACTACGAAAGCGCGGACCTCGAGGCAAGGCTCGCTCGACTTGGATGGGAAGCCGTGATTCGGAGTACGAGCCGGTATTTCATATATGGGCACTGCAAAGCGGCTGGCGCGTAGGAAGCGGTGCCCCGACGGCTCCGGCTCCTGGTGACGGGGCAGCGGGAGATCGCTCGACTCGCGCCAGCCGCCAGGCCCGGGCAACGGCGTGGCTCAGGAAGCAGACACGATTGTCTTCGAGAACGTTCGAGTGCTGACAATGACGGATGCCGGGTTCGGTGTCGTCGCCGCGGGTGCACGGGCAGACTTGATTCTGGTGGAGGGCGACCCGTTGACGGACCTCGACGTCCCGCGGAGACCGGTCTATGTCATGGTCAATGGTCATCTGCGAGATCGGGCGGCCCTGCAAAGAGACCTCGACGCATTCGCCTCGCAATAGGAATGCAGTCCTCCGAGGGCTACCAGGGCAGAGCGGCCCTTGGAAAAGTGAGGGTCACGCCGCGCCGGTGATTCCCGTCCGAGCGACGATGAAGCGTTCGTTTGCAACGAACGACGGCCATCAGCGCGATCAACACCGATCGACGGACGCGTTTGCGCTCACGTCTTCTTCCGCAGCGCCGCAGCAGTCCGCTCGTCCGCCGGGAAGAACGCCTCGATCGCGAGCTCGGACAGCGTGACGTCGAGCGGCGTGCCGAACACCGTCGTCGTGCTGTAGAACGCGAGCTCGCCGCCGTCGACGGCGAGCCGCAGCGGCACCGCGATGCCGCCGTACTGCGCGATCGTGCTCTCGTGACCGGCGTCAGGCGGTGCCGGGTAGCTTTCGAGCTCTGCGAACAGCGCTGCGAGCACGGAGTCGGCCGTCGCTTCGATCTGCTTCCGCAGCCGATCGAGCAAGTGCTCTCGCCACTCCGCGAGATTCGCGATCCTCGGCGCGAGCCCCTGCGGATGCAGGCTCAGCTTCAGCACGTTGACCGGCGACTCGAGCAGCGCGGGATCGACGCCGGCGAGAAGGGGCGGAACGGCGTCGTTACGCGCGACGAGGTTCCAGTGCCGATCGACGGCGAGCGCCGGGAACGGCTCGTGTCCCTTCAGCACGAGCTCGACGACGCGCTGCGCCGCAGCGAGCTCGCCGTCGTCGAGGCGCCGTTCCGGGAACCGCGGCGCATAGCCGGCCGCGACGAGCAGCCTGTTGCGCTCGCGAAGCGGCACGTCGAGTCGCTCCGCGAGGCGCAGCAGCATCTCGCGGCTCGGCGTCGATCGGCCGGTCTCGATGAAGCTTAGATGCCGCGGTGAGGTCTCCGCTTCGAGCGCGAGCTCGAGCTGGCTCAAGCGTCGGCGCATCCGCCACTCTTTCAGCAGCTTCCCGACCGGCTGCGCGACTGGATTCGTAACCATGCTCGCGATGATAACGACCCGCAGCATCGCCGCCATTACCTCCGAGGTTATCGACTCGGTTTCCGTCGTCGACTGGAATGCAACGGTCGCCGCTATGGCGATGTATCGACGGTCCTTCGGACCAAGGAGGTATTCGATGATTGGAGGTCAGACAAAGCTGCTGCGGGTCGTCCTCGCGTTCGACGCGGTCACGTGCGTGCTGATGGGCAGCGCGCTGTTGCTCGCAGGAAGCGCACTCGGCGAGCTTCTCGCGATTCCGCCGGTCGTGCTCCGCGCCGCGGGCGCCGTGCTGCTTCTCTTCGCCGCGGGCGTAGGTTATCTCGCGCGTCGCGCCGTGCCCTCCTCCGCCGGCGTGATCGCCGTGATCGCGCTGAATGCGCTCTGGGCGATCGAAAGCCTGCTCGCGCTCTGGGCCGGATGGCTCGACCCGAACGCGCTCGGGACGGCGTTCGTCGTCGCGCAGGCGATCGCGGTCGCTGTCATTGCAGAGGTTCAGTTCCTCGGCATGCGGCGGGCGCGGGCCCGAATGGCTTCGGCCGCGCCGTGACGGCATCGCTCGACGGCCGCCGCCGGCTCCGTCGGCGAGCGGCCGACGCGGAAAAATGTGTCAGACACCATTTTCGACAGAAAATGGTGTCTGACACATTTTTTCCGTCTACACATTTTTCCGTCTTCAGGCGAGACGCAGCGGAATGCGGCGCAGCCGCACGCCGGTCGCGTCGAAGACCGCGTTGGCGATCGCGGCCGGCACCGTGACGTGCGTGGGCTCGCCGGCGCCGCCGGGCGGAAGCTCCGGCCGATTGATCGTGACGACCTCGATGCTTTCGGGCGCGTCCATCACGTCGAGGATCGAATAGGTCGCCCAGTCGACGCTGCGCACCGCGCGCTCGTCGAAGCGGACCTCCTCGAACGTGCGGCTCACGCCCTGCACGATGTTGCCCTCGATCGTCGCGACGAGGCCCTTCGGGTTGATCACGAGCCCGCAGTCGTGCGCGACGAAGAAGCGCTTCGCCCAGATGCGGCCGCTCTTCCGATCGACCTCGACTTCGCACACCGTCGCGACGTGCGCGCCGAAGCCGCTGTTGATCGCGACGCCGCGTCCCGTCACGACGTCGCCGCCGGCGTTCGTCCGCGGCGACGGCCGCGTCTCCCAACCGGAAAGCTCCTTGACCGCGCGCAGCACCGCGATCTCCCGCTCGTCCGTCAGGAGCGAAAGCCTGAGCTCGATCGGATCGACGCCGGCACGCGCCCCGACCTCGTCGAGGAAGCACTCCTGCGCGAAGTGGAGCTGCGGCTCCTGCGGCGCACGCATGTGCGCGCAGCGGAGCGGCGATGCGCGCTCCATCAGCGGCGGGATCGTCTCCCAGAACTTCACCGCGTTCGGAAACGCATACGACTCCCCGGGCACGCCGAAGTTGTGCGCGTCGCCCTTCGGCCAGCCGAGGAGCTGGCCGACGAGCGTGTCCTTCGGATCGGACGCGTTGAACATCACGTCCCAGCCGGAGAAGCCCTTCGCGCGGAAGTACCACGCGGTCAGCCTGCCGTCGGCGTCGAGCCCGGCCTTGCACGTGATCACCGCGGCCGGCGCCTTCGGATCCCACGCATGCCCTTCGTCGCGCATCCACTGCACGCGCACGGGCCGCCCGACCTCCCGCGACAACACGGCCGCCTCGAACGCGGCTTCGTCCGCGTCGCTGCGGCCGTACGAGCCGGGGCCGGGTCGCCAGACGACGCGCACGCGCTCGGGCGGCAGCCCGAGCAGCTTCGCGATGCCGTCGCGCGTGTCGTGCGGCTTCTGCGTGTCGGAGAAGACGAGCGCCTCGCCGTCACGCACGTCGGCGACCCCGACCGAAGGCGCCATGCGCGCGTGCGACTGGAACGGCAGCTCGTACTCGGCCTCGAGCGCGACGGCCGACGCCGCGATCGCGTCGAGCGTCGGCTGCGGGTCGTAAGGCCTGCGCGGGCCGAAGTTCGCGACCGAGTTGTCCGCGGCGACGGGCGCCGCGCGGATGTGATCGTAAAGCCGCTCCATGCTCGGGAACGGCGGCTCGGTCTCGCTCCACGTGACGGCGAGCTCGCGCGCCGCCTTGATCGCGTGCCATTCGTGCTCCGCGACGACGGCGACGAAATCGCCGACGTGCACGACCCGCGCGCCCGGAATGTGCGCGATCGAGCGCTCGTCGACCGCGACGGGAACCGCGTTCGCGACGGGCGGCCGCACCGCGCGCCCATGCAGCATCCCGGGCAGCGTCACGTGATGGCAGAACTCGGTCGTCGCGAGGATCTTGCCCGGGACGTCCTTGCGCGGCACCGCCGTGCCGACGACGCGATACTCCCGCGGGGACTTCCGCGCGGCCCGGCCTTCGACGAGGAGCCCGTTGCCGTATCGCCCGTTCCAGTCGAGCTCGTGCTCGAACCCGTCCGCGATCAGCTCGGCGTACGTCACGCGCGTGCCCGGATCGTCCGCGACGAGCACGGCGCCGCTCTGCGTGCGCAACCGCTCGACCGGCACGCCGAGCTTCTCGCTCGCGCGCTCGACGAGCACGCGGCGCGCTTCGGCGGCGGCATTGCGCAACGGGATCGAGCCCTGCCGGCAGCCGCTCGAGCCGCTCGCGCCGCCCTGGTTCGGCGTCAGGTGCGTATCGCCCATCACGACGCCGACGTGCTCGACGTCGACGTCGAGCTCCTCGGCGACGACCTGCGCGATCGCGGTGTCGACGCCCTGCCCCATGTCCATCTTGCCGAAGAACGCGGTGACGTCGCCGGACTCGGAAATCGCGATCCACGTGTCGAGCCGCGTCGGATCGGTGTCTCGCGCGGCGGCCCAGCGGCTCTGCGCATCGGCGGAGCGGATCGGCAGGATGCTCAAGCCTCCGCCCGTCAGCGTGAACACGAGGGCCGCGCCGCCCCTCAGGAAGCCGCGGCGGTCGATGCCGCGGGCCGTATCGCCTGCGACCGCGTCGCGCGGCCTCGCGCTCCCGCTGCGCTGCGGCGTCGGCGATTCGACGGCGGTCCGTGCGCTCGTTTCGACTCGGCTCATGCGCTGCCCTCCTGCGCCCGCTGCACCGACCCGATCCCATCGGGCCGCTCGCTCGCCGGCCGCTCCGCCGAGGCCAGCGCGTTCGCCGCGCGGCGCACCGCGCGCAGGATCGCCATATGCGTTCCGCATCGACACTTGAGCCCCGCGAGCATCTCGCGGATCTCGCGGTCCGTCGGATTCGGGTTGCGCTCGAGCCCCGCGACGGCCGTCATGATCCAGCCGTTCGTGCAGTAGCCGCACTGCGCGGCCTCCTCTTCGATGAAGGCCGCCTGGACCGGATGCGGCCGCTCGGCGCTGCCGAGCCCGTCGAGCGTGCGGATCGACGCGCCTTCGACGGCGGCAATCGGGATCACGCACGAGCGCGTCGCGTTGCCGTCGATGATCACGGTGCACGCGCCGCACTGCGCGAGCCCGCAGCCGAACTTGGGACCCTTGAGCGCGAGATCGTTGCGGAGCGCATAGAGCAGCGGCATGTCCGGGTCGGACTCGACCTCGTGCCGCTCGCCGTCGACGTTCAAGACGAAACGGGCCATCGGAACCCCCGAATGCGCGAAGGCGCCGAGTTGTCGGACGACTTGCGGCGCCGGGCCGCCCGAGCCGGCGTCGTCGGCCGGTCGGGCCCCGATGCCGAGATTAGTGCGCGTCGTCGCGCGATGTCTACCGTTCGGCCGATCCGATCAAAGACGGCTCAGCGCAGTCTTCGCTCGAGCAACTCCTTGATGACGCGTGCGTTGTTGTGCTCGTCATCCCGCGCCGCATAGACGAGCGTCACGTCGCCCCTGCGGCACAAGTCGAGCAGCCTTTCGACCGCCTGCTCGTTCTCGGCGAGCTCGGCCTCGTAGCGCTTGCGAAACTCCTCCCAACGCTCGGGCGCGTGGCCGAACCACTTGCGAAGCTCCGTGCTCGGCGCGATCTCCTTGAGCCACTCGTCGATCGCGGCTTCGTCCTTGCGAACCCCCCGCGGCCAGATGCGGTCGACGAGCACGCGCGTTCCGTCCGCCTTCGCGGGCTCGTCGTACACACGCTTCAGTCGTATCCGCGACTTCCGTGCCATTGCCATCGGCATCGATGCGGCCACGTGCCTCGCCGACATTCGAGCTGCGGCGAATCGGCCCCGCCCGATGATTGTAGAACGAACGAACGCAAAGCGCGCCTGGAACGAACGCGCAACGGGCGCACCCCCGAAAAGCGTCGGCCACGTAGCAAGCCGCGGAAACCGCCGTGAGCCGCACGCCCATTGCGGTATCCTTCCGCGCGCTATGGAAGGCTACCTCGGAATCGAGCCGCAAACGGCCTTGTGGCTGGCCGCGACGGGCCTCGTCGCCGGCCTCTGTAACGCGCTCGCGGGCGGCGGCACGTTCTTCACGTTCCCGGCGTTCCTCGGCGCGGGGCTTCCGCCCGTCGTCGCGAACGCGTCGAACGCGATCGCCGTCTGGCCGGGGCACGCGTTCGCGGCGATCGGCTACCGCACGGAGCTGCGCGCGCTGCGCAAGGGGCTCACCGGCGCGGCGATCGCGGCGCTCGCGGGCGGGATCTGCGGCGCGTGGCTCCTCGTCGTCATCGAGGACGACGCGTTCGCGCGGATGATCCCGTTCCTGCTGCTCGCCGCAACGCTGCTCTTCGCGGGCGGCGAACGGGTCAACCGGCGGCTCGCCGCCCGCACCGGCGCGGGCCGCGGACGCGCAGCGGCGCTGATCCAGCACGGGTGCCTCTTCGTATTCTCGCTCTACGGCGGCTTCTTCGGCGCGGGCCTCGGCGTGATCCTGATGGCCGGGCTGCTGATGCTCGGCGTCACGGACCTCGCCGCGAACAACGCGCTGAAGAACCTGCTCGGCGCGATCATTACGAGCGTCGCCGTCGGCGTGTTCGCGTTCAGCGGGCTCGTGTCGTGGCCGCACACGCTGATCGCGCTCGCCGGCGCCGCGGCCGGCGGCGTGCTCGGCGCCCGCGTCGCGCACCGGCTTTCGGCGGTCTGGCTGCGGCGCGTCGTGATCGCCGTCGGGCTCTCGCTCAGCCTCTACTACTTCGGCCGCTACTACAACTAGGCGCTCGGAGCGACGCCGCCCGCAGCGAGAGCGTTCCATGGCGAGCGGCTTTTGCAAGCGACGAGCGGACCCGGACCCGAGTGCTCAATAGCCTTCGCTTATGCTGACCATTCCTTGAACGATGCTCACGGCCGGAAACATACTCATCCGGCCGCTGCGAGTATCTCGGGGGAGGACTAAATGAGACTGGGCCAGCCGTGTCTCGTCTTCGTAGCGGCACTCCTCTCGGCCGGCGTCGCAAAGGCCCACCACTCGTTCGCCGCGATCTTCGACAGCGAGAAGCCCGTGACGCTGACCGGCACCGTCACGAGCATCGAGTGGGTCAATCCTCACATTCACTTGACGCTCGAGGTGAAGGGTGAGGACGGCGCCGTTGCCGAGTGGCGCTTCGAAGGCTTCCCGCCGAACATGCTCGTGCGCCAGGGGTGGCGCCGCGGCGAGACGCTGAAGCCCGGCGACACGGTGACGGTGTCGGGCTGGCAGGCGCGCAAGGAGCCCTATCTCGGCTCGGTGCGCTCGGTCCGCCTGGCCGACGGGCGCGAGCTCACGGCGGGGCCGCCGGCATCGATCGGCGGACGGTGAGCGTCTCGATGCGAAGCTCTGGCCGCGCCTCGAAGGCGCCGCAACGCGCGGCGCTCGTGCTCGTCGCGGCCGCCTGCGTGCCGCTCCCGGCCGTCGCCCAGCCCGGCGCTTCCGCGGATGGCTCCGACGGCGTCCCGCGCACCGCGGACGGCCGCCCCGACCTCTCCGGCATCTGGATCGCGACGGGCGCGCTCGGCCTGCTCGAGGGCGCCGAAGTCGTGCAGGCCGCGCGCGCGGCGGATCGCGAGGCGGGCCGCACGCTGCCGCCGACCGAGCCTCCTCCGTACAAGCCCGAGGCCGAAGCGCTGCGCCAGAGGTATCTGGACCGGCAGGGCATCGACGATCCGATGGCGCGCTGCCTGCTGAGCGGCGTGCCGCGCATCAACACCCGGCCGCTGCCGTTCGAGATCGTGCAGCTGCCGGACCGCGTGATCATGCTTTACGAGGTGCATCACGCATTCCGGATCATTCCGACCGACGGCCGCGCGCACCCGGAGGACCTCAAGCCGACCTATCTCGGCGACTCGGTCGGACGATGGGAAGGCGATACGCTCGTCGTCGAGGTCGTCGGCTTCAACGACGACACGTGGCTCGCGGGCACGGGCACGCACCACAGCGATCAGATGCGCGTCGTCGAGCGATACACGCGCGATTCCGCCGAGACGATCCTCTACGAGGCGGTGATCGAAGATCCGGTGGTGTTCGAGAAGCCGTGGCGGATGCACGAGATCTTCAGGCTGCGGCCGAACGAGCGGATCCGCGAATACGAGTGCATCGAGAGCAACGAGGATCTCGTTCGCTTCGAGGAGCTGCTGCGGAGCGGCGAGATCGCGTCGCCGTCGAACTAGCGCATCGCGGCGGCCGGTCGGCGCCGCCGCGACGCGTGTCCCGTCGTCAGCTTTCGATCTCCCAGACGCCCGGCTGCGCCTGGCACGCGAGACCGGTCCGCGACGACCGCGCGCGGCCGTCGAGCGCCGCCATCGTGAACTCGCGGCACTCGGCGCCGTCGCGCGTGCGGCTTGCGCCGGGCACGAGCTCGTAGCGCACGCCGGTCGACTCGTTCGTCCACACGACCGGCTTGCCGGCCTCGCCGATCTCGAGCGCGTGTCCGAAGCAGCGGCGATCCCGCTCGTCGAGCTCGCGGCCGATCCGGTTGCCGATGACGGCGCCCGCGACCGCGCCGACCACCGTGCCGACGACGGGATTCTCGGTCGCGATGCGCGAGCCGAGATAGCCGCCGACCGCGCCGCCGACGACCGTTGCGATCTCTTCCCGATTGCAGCGCCCGGAAACGATGCCGAAATCCTTCTCGTAACGGACGCCCGAGTAGCCCACGTAGTACGGATCGTGCTTCTTTCGCCAGCCGTGCGCGGGCGCATGCGGCGGCGGATCGGCGAGCGCGGGGGCCGCCACCGCGGCGGTCAGCGCAAGCGCGATGATACGAGCAGACTTGATTACCGGCATGCGTGTCGACCCTCCTCGGCCGTTTGTTCCGATCCCGACCGCATGACACGGACGAGTGACCATTCGAGTTCCATTCGGTGTCGCCAGACCGTGACGCCCCTCACACCTGCGGTGCGCTCCCGAAAGCCGCGATGACGGTCCTCGCGTGCCACCGATTCTCGGACTCTAGCGGCGCTCGGACGGTCTCGATGGTTGCAGCGCGGCCCGAATCCGTTAACATGCCCGCGTTCACCGCGGATCGAACCACGATGTCCACGCGAGCCGAGCCTGTGACACGCGACCGACGGCCATGGCGTCGGAGACCGCCCGCTGTGGCGGCCGGAGGCCGTCGGCGGTGGTAGCGGCCGACACGACGGCCGTCGAGGCGGCAGACGCGCTCGACCCGCAGAGCCGCCGCCGCATGAGGCTCCGCGCCGTGGTCGCGTCGGCCAGCGGCACGACCATCGAGTGGTACGACTTCTTCCTCTACGGCGTCGCGGCGGCGCTGGTCTTCCCCGAGAAGTTCTTCCCCGAGTCCGAACCGTTCGTCGGCACGCTCGCCGCGTTCGCGACGTACTTCGTCGGCTTCGTCGCCCGCCCGTTCGGCGCGGCGCTGTTCGGCCATTTCGGCGACCGGATAGGCCGCAAGGCCGCGCTGATCTCGACGCTCGTGCTGATGGGCGCCGCGACAATGGGCATCGGCCTCGTGCCCGACTACGAGCAGACCGGCATCTGGGGCGCGGTGCTGCTCACGCTGTTCCGCGTGATACAAGGGATCGGCGTCGGCGGCGAATGGGGCGGCGCCGTGCTGATCGCCGGCGAATGGACGGATCCGAAGCGCCGCGGCTTCACGACGAGCTTCGCGCAGTTCGGCGCGCCTGCCGGCATGGTCCTCGCGAACGGCGCGCTCGCCGTGATGGCGCTGACGACGAGCGAGGAAGCGTTCCTCGAGTGGGGATGGCGCATCCCGTTCCTCGCGAGCATCGTGCTCGTGTTCCTCGGCCTCTACATCCGCCTCGGCGTGCTCGAGACGCCGGTGTTCGCGAAGCTGCGCGAGCAGCGCCGCGTCGAGTCGATGCCGGTCGCGGCCGTGCTGCGTGATCACTGGAAGGAGGTCGTGCTGACCGCGCTGCTGCGCACGGGACAGCAGACGCCGTTCTACATCTTCACGACGTACGTGCTGACGTACGCGACCCAGCAGCTCGGCTTCGAGCAGGCGTTCGTGCTGAACCTCGTGATGCTGCAGGCGATCGTCTCGATGCTCGTGATTCCGCTGTTCGGCCACCTGTCGGATCTGATCGGCCGGCCGAGAATCACGGCGATCGGCTGCGTCGTGATGATGATCTTCCCGTTCGTCTACTTCGGCATGCTCGACAGCGGCGTCGTCTGGCTGATCGGGCTCGCAATCGTGCTCGGCCTGCCCGTGCACGACCTGCAGTACGGCCCGCAGGCCGCGTACATCGCGGAGCAGTTCCCGGGCCGGCTGCGCTACAGCGGCGCGTCGCTCGGCTATCAGCTCGCGTCGATCACGGCCGGCGGTCCCGCGCCGATCGTCGCGCTGACGCTGTTCCAGCTCTTCGGCACGTCGACGGCCGTGGCCGCCTACGTCGCGTTCACCGGTCTCGTCAGCCTCGCGTGCGTCGCGCTGCTGCGCGACCGCGGCCGCACGCTGGATCACGATTAGCCTGAAGCGCGATCAGCGGGAAGCGCTCGCGGACAGGCTGCGCGCCGAGTCGTCGACCGGACCGCTGCAGTCGCCGTTGAAGCCGTTCATCCAGCGCAGCCGATTCCACAGCCTCGCCCGCTCAACGGGCGCGAGCGTCCGCACCCAGGTCCACGCGGCCGCATAGTCGTAATCGGCCCGCCACGAGGATTCGCTCTCGATCTGCGCCGCCGCGAACTCCTCGCCCCAAACGTCGGCCCAGACCCGATCGAGGATCAGGTACAGCGTCTTGTGCCCGTCGAGGTAGTCCATCCGCTCGACGAGCTGCCACAAATGCCGATGGCCGAGCTCGTGCACGAGCGTCGACTGCTTGAGCGCCCGCGGATAGCTCGCGCGCAGCCGCATCGGATGGTTCGGCCCGCCCGAGTGGCTCGTCCCATCCTCGACGACGGCCGTGATGTGCTCCTCGGCGAGCGGCATGCACGTGCGGGCCTCGAGCGCCGCGACGATCCGTTCGCCGTCCTCGCGCCAGATGGTTTCGTACATCCGCGCGGCATAACCGTGCGCGGGCGTGCCCGGGACGAAGTCGATCCTGAGCTTTACGTCCGCGTGCGCGGACGCCGCCCCGAGTGAGGCCGACGCCAGGACGAGCAAGAATCCATTCTTCATTGTTCGAAAACTCCCGACTCGAGGACGTCCGCGCGGGCACGCTCACCCGTGCTAGCGCTATTAAAGCGCGGGCACCGACGCTGTCAAACCGACGCGCGAGATCGACCGAGCCTCGCGACGTGCTATTGACGATTCTTGCTCGCGGCCCGCGCTCGGCCTGGCGGCGTTGCGATCCGCCGTGCCAATATCGCTTCGCCGAGGACGAGCCCTGATCGTGATGCCGTTCGCCCGCGACCTGCTCTGCCTGCTCCACGAGATCCGGCACGCTCCGGACGGCGACGCTTCGCTCGCGGCGCTCGCGCGACGCTCTGGCTGGTCGCCGTTTCATCTGCATCGCGAGTTCCGGCGCACTGTCAACGAGACCCCGAAACGGTATGTGCTCAGGCTGCGGCTCGAACGCGCCGCGGCCCGGCTCGCCGCGGGCAACGAGAAAATTCTGTGGATCGCGCTCTCCGAGGGGTTTCGCAGCCACGAGGTGTTCTCGCGCGCGTTCCAGCGGCATTTCGGCTGCACGCCGAAGGCCTATCGAGCGCGGGCGCTGCGCGGCGCGACCGCCGAGGAGCGGTCCCGGCACCGCGCGCTGATCGAGGCCACCGGCCCGTGCATCACGCTGTTCCATTTTCCCACCACGACCTCGCCGCGGAGGACCACGATGCCGACGTTGAACATCGAGAAAAGGACCATCGACGCGCAAGCGGTGCTCTATTGCCGTCGGCGGTGCACCCGGGCCGAGCTGCCCGCCGCGATCGGCGAGGGTCTCGGCCTCGTGTACGGCCACGTGCAAAAGGCCGGGCTCCCGATCTCCGGAAAACCTTTCGTTCGCTATACAGACATGACGCCGGGCTCGCTCGCGATCGAGTGCGGGTGCCCGCTCGCGTCGCCCGCGGCCGACGCCGGTGACGTCCAGGCCGGATACCTGCACGGCGGCGACGTCTGCGTCGCGCTGCACGCGGGACCTTACGAGCAGCTGCACGAGACGTACGCGGCCATGGAGAAGTGGATGGCGGCGCACGGCCGCTCGCCCGGCGGCGCCCCATGGGAATCGTATCTCACCGATCCCGGCGAGCATCCGAACCCTGCCGACTGGCGCACCGAGGTGTACTGGCCGCTCGCGACGGAGCGCTGATCTCCACGCCGATCGGGGCTACGCGCCAGGACACCGCTAAAGCGCGTCGGCCGTTACGTCACGCGACGCGCTCCCCGATCAGCGTCCCCTTGCTGCCCGCGCGAACGAGCTCGAAGCGAAACCCCGGCCAGCGTCTCCGCCAGCGGGCCGCGACGATCCGCTCGCCGGGCCGCGCGCCGTCGTCGAGCACGACGCAACCGCCGATCGGCACTCGCTCGAACAGCGTTTCGGCCGCGCCGCGCGTGAACGGATGGACGGTCCACGGCGGCCCGTCGACGACGAGCAGGTCTATCCGCTCCGGAAGCGCGCCGTGATCGTACCAGAGCCCCGGCCAGCCACCGGGCGACGGCACGAGAGGCGCGACGCGCAGGTCCGCGGACAGGCCGTGCTCGGCGAGCCGCCGTCCGCTGCGCCTCGAGAAGCGTTCGTCGTGCTCGAAGCTGATGAAGACGCTGTGCGGGCCGACGAAGCGCTCGAGCGCGCGCGCGACGATCAGCGTCGACACGCCGCTGCCGAACTCGACGACCGTGCTCGGGCGGCTCCGCTCTATGCGATCGACGAGCAGTCGCAACAGGCCGACATCGGCACGCCATCCGCCGAGCGCGGGCAGCGCATCGGCAGGCAGATCCAGCCGCTCGAGGAGCGCCGCTCTCGCTCGCCTGCTCCCGCCGTAAAGGCTCGCGACCAGAAACGGCGCGTTCATGACGGCGAAAGCGGTGAATTCCAATAGTCGGTAGGGCCCCGCTGTTCCGCGTTCCGGCGATGACATAGACTAAGCCGATGTCCCCACGGCGATCATCGTAATCGGGTCCTGCCGCGCCGAACAGGTCATCGCGGTCGCCGCCACGCGATGACGGCGTAAACAGACGAAACGAAGAGATGTCGATGCAGCCGAGCGCAGTAGAGGCATCGCTACGCGGGCACCGGCGTACCTGCGCGTCGCCTCGTCGGGCTACGGTTCGCTTGGAGCCGGGCGCATGCGCGGCGGATTGATCACGGGCGCGACCGGATTCATCGGCAGCCATTTGAGCGAAGCGCTGAGCGCGACGGGCAGCTGGCGCCTCAAAGCGCTCGTGCGCCCGAGCAGCGGAACCGAGCTGCTCGAGCGTCTCGGCGTCGAGCTCGTCGTCGGCGATGTGACCGAGCGCGACGCGGTGTGCCGAGCGATCGCGGACGTCGACGTCGTGTTCCACGTCGCCGGCGCGACGACGGCGCTCGACTCGGACGGCTACGTCCGGACGAACGTCGAAGGCACGCGCGCCGTCTGCGACGCGATCGCCGCCGCGGAGCGCCCCCCTCGCCTCGTGTACCTGAGCTCGTACGCCGCATGCGGCCCGGCGCCGCAGCGGGGCATCCGCAGAGTCGAGGATCCGCCGGCGCCGCTGACGACGTACGGGCGCACGAAGCTCGAAGGCGAGCGGCTTGCTTGGGCGCTCGCGGCGCGCGGCGTCGACGTCGTCGTGCTCCGCTCGCCGGCTGTCTACGGGCCGCGCGATCGCGCGCTGTTGCCGTTCTTTCGGCTCGTGAAGTGGGGGATCGCGCCGCTCCTCGGCGGTTCCGAGCGGCGCCTGCACGTGATCTTCGCGCGCGACCTCGCACGCGCGCTCGCGAACGCCGCCGACGCGCCGCCCGGAACCTACGCGGTCGCGGAGCCCGTCGCGCACAGCTGGTGCGACCTCGTCGGGGCGATCGGGCATGCGATGCACAAGGAACCGCTGAAGATGACCGTGCCCCCCGCGGTGCTGCGCGGCGCGGCACGCGTCTCGGAGGCTTTCGCGTCGTTGCGGCGGCGCGCCGTCATGCTGAACAGCGAGAAGGCCCTGGAGATGCTCGCGCCGGCGTGGGTCTGCGAGCTCGACGGCGCTTCGATCCTGCTCGGCCCGGACGGCGCCACGCCGCTCGAGGCCGGGATGGCCGAAACGGTCGAGTGGTACAGGAGCCGAGGATGGCTATGAGTGCGAAGCCCGCGCAAGCACGACGGGCCGTCGATCCATTCGCGAAATGCGCGAGGTTCACCGCCGCAAGGGAGATGATCGAGCGGGGCCTCTATCCGTACTTTCAGCCGATCGAACGCTCGTTCGATACCGAAGTCGTGATCCGCGGCGAGCGCAAGATCATGGTCGGCTCGAACAACTACCTGGGGCTCACGCATCACCCGCACGTGCTCGAGCGCGCGCGCTCGGCCCTCGAGCGCTACGGCACGGGCTGCACCGGCAGCCGCTTCCTGAACGGGACGCTCGATCTGCACGAGGAGCTCGAGACGCGGCTCGCGGCGTTCATGGGCCACGAGGCCGCGCTCGTCTTCAGCACCGGATATCAGACGAACCTCGGCATCATCGCCACGCTCGTCGGCCGCGGGTCCGTCGTGATCCAGGACAAGCTGAACCACGCCTCGCTCGTCGACGGCGCGATGCTGTCCGTGGGCACGATGGTGCGTTACCCGCACGGCAATCTCGAGGCGCTGCGGACCGCGATCGAGAAGAACCTCGACGCGCCCGGCGGCGTGCTCGTCGTGACGGACGGCGTCTTCTCGATGGAGGGAGACATCGTCGACCTTCCGGCGATCGTCGCGATGGCCCGCGAGCACGGCGTGCGCACGATGGTCGACGATGCGCACGCGATCGGCGTGCTTGGCAATCGCGGCGGCGGCACTGCGCAGCACTTCGGGCTCGTCGGCGAGCCCGACCTCGTGATGGCGACGTTCTCGAAGTCCTTCGCGTCGATCGGCGGCGTCGTCGCGGGACCCGAGCCCGTGATCCATTACCTTAAGCACCATGCACG
This sequence comes from Gammaproteobacteria bacterium, assembly GCA_036381515.1. GTDB lineage: Bacteria > Pseudomonadota > Gammaproteobacteria > Steroidobacterales > Rariloculaceae > ZC4RG20. The sequence goes on from DASVCR010000045.1 coordinate 18,033, forward strand.
CACGTTGATCTTCAGCGCGAGCATGCCGCCCTCGGCCGTCGCGACCGTGCTCGCGTGCCTCGACGTGATCGAGCGGGAGCCGGAGCTGCGCACGCGGCTATGGGAGAACGCGCGCTACCTGCGCGACGGCCTCGAGTCGCTCGGCTTCGACACGGTCGGGTCGGAGACACCGATCATCCCGGTCGTCACCGGCGACATGGAGCACACGTTCAGGTTCTGGCGCGCGTTGTTCGACGAGGGAGTTTTCACGAATCCGGTGCTGCCGCCCGCCGTGCCGGAGAACGCGTGCCGGCTGCGGAGCTCGGTGATGTCGAGCCACACGCGCGAGCAGCTCGATCTCGTGCTCGCGGCGTTCGAGCGCGTCGGCCGGAAGCTGGGCGTCACGGCTTGAGCAGCGCGTCGGTTCCGAGCCGCCCGGCGGTGAGCGTCCGCGCGATCGGCGAAGGGCGCGACCTGCGCGCGTTCGTCGACGTCGCATGGCGAGTCCACGCCGACGATCCCCGGTGGGTCTCGCCGCCGCGGGAGGCCGTCGCCTCGGCGCTCGATCGCCGCAAGCATCCGTTCCATCGGCATTCGGACGTGCACTGCTTCATCGCCGAGCGGCACGGCCGTCCGGTCGGCCGGATCGCCGCGATCGTGAACCGCCGCCACAACGCCGTGCACGGCGAGCGCGTCGGCTTCTTCGGCCTGTTCGAATGCGAGGACGATCGCGACGCGGCCGCCGCGCTCGTCGACGCCGCCGCGGAACGTCTCAGGGCCGAAGGCCTGACGTCGATGCGCGGGCCGATGAGCTTTTCGACGAACGAGGAGATCCAGGCCCCGGGCGTGCTCATCGACGGGTTCGACCGGGCGCCGATGATCGCGATGCCGTACAACCCGCCGCGCTACGCGGCGCTGCTCGAGGACGCGGGCTTTCGCAAATGCGTCGACCTCCTCGCCTACGGCATCGACGAGCCGGAGCCGCACGGCCGCCTGCGACGCGCCGCCGCGCTGGCCGCGAAACGGCTCGGCACGAGCCGAATCACGCTGCGGCCGCTCGATTTCCGCAGGCTCGACCGCGAAATTCGCGCGATCAAGTCGATCTACGACTCCGCGTGGAGCGAGAACTGGGGGTTCGTGCCGATGACGGACGACGAGTTCGCGCACGCGGCGAAGGCGTTCCGGCCCGTGGTCGAGCGTGACCTCAGCCTGATCGCCGAGGCGGACGGCGAGCCCGTCGGCTTCTCGCTCGTCTTGCCGGACCTGAACCAGGCGTTGAAGCGCCTGCCGCGCGGAAGGCTCTTCCCGTTCGGCTTCCTGACGCTCTTGCGATACCGCCGCTCGATCGACGCGTTCCGGATCATCACGCTCGGCCTGAAGCCCGGCTACCGGAATCGGGGCATCGATGCGCTGCTCTACTTGAAGATGTGGGAGATCGGCGCGCGCAAGGGATACAAGCATGCCGAGGCCTCGTGGATCCTCGAGAGCAATCGCGACATGTGCAACGCGCTCGAGAAGCTCGGCGCGCGCGTGGAGAAGCGCTATCGGATCTACGAGCGGCCGCTGTGACATGCCGGACGCGATCGTCAACGGGCATCGCGACGCGCGCAATGGGCGCCGGGATGCGCGCAACGAGCACCGAGATGCGCGCAACCTGCACCGAGATGCGCGCAGCGCACGGAGCGGCCTCGGCATCCCGGTTCGCGGACACCCGCCGGACGCGCCGCGGATGCGGATCGCGTACTTCACCGAGAGCCTGCTGCCGCACGTCGACGGCGTCTCGCTGACGCTCGCGCGGCTCTTCGCGACGCTCGAGAAGCGGGCCGTCGACTTCACGGTCTTCTCGCCGTTCGTGCCGGACGGCACCGTCACGTGGCACGAGCGCGTGCGCGCCGTGCGCTACGTGCGTTTCCCGCCCTATCCCGACTACCGCGTGAGCCTGCCGTTCTCGCCCGGCGTCGGGCGCGCGCTCGCGGACTATGCGCCGTCGCTGATCCACGTCGTCAGCCCGACCCCGATGGCGGTCTGGGCGCAACGGCAGGCGGCGCGGCTCGGCGTCCCGGTCGTCGCGAGCTTCCATACGGACTTCGTCGCGTACTTCCCCTACTACGGGGTTCGTCCGCTCGAGCCGCTCGGCTGGCGATATCTGCGCTGGTTCCACTCGCGGTGCGCGCGCACGTACGTGCCGAGCCCGACGAAGGCGGCGGAGCTCGCGGACCGAGGCATCCCCGGGATCGAGCTGTGGACGCGGGGCATCGACAGGACGCGCTTCGGCTCGCGCTTCCGCGACGACGCGCTGCGCCGCACGGTCGCGGGCGACGCCGACACGCCGATCGTGCTGCTCGTGAGCCGCCTCGTGCGCGAGAAGAATCTCGCGGACCTGATCGGCATGGACCGGATCCTGAAGCAGCGGGGCCTTCGCTATCGTCTCGCGCTCGTGGGCGACGGCCCGATGCGCAGAGAGCTCGAGGCCGCGCTGCCCGACGCCTGCTTCGCCGGGCACCAGACCGGCGACGCGCTCGCCCGCTGGTACGCGTCCGCGGACGTGTTCGTGTTCCCGTCGACGACGGAGACGTTCGGCAACGTCGTGCTCGAAGCGCTCGCGTCCGGCGTCCCGGCGGTGGTCGTCGATCGGGGCGGGCCGCAGGACCTGATCCTCGACGGAGAGACCGGCTTCGTCGTGCCCGCCTGCCGCCCGGACGAGCTCGCGGGCAAGGTCGAGCGGCTCGCGCGGGATCCGGCGCTGCGGCGGCGCTTCGGCGCGCGCGCGGAGCAGGAGGCCGCGAGCCGCGACTGGGACGCGGTCAACGGCCGGCTGCTCGACAGCTATGCGGAGGTCATCGCCGCGGCGCGCTGAGGCATCTGCTGCGGCGGGAGATCGGTCCGGGCGGGCGGTCGTCGCGAGCCTCGCCTGACCGCATCGATCATGTGACCGCGGTCGCTTCGATCTCGACGAGCAGATCGGGGTGCGCGAGACGCGTGACGCCGAGCAGGCATCCGCTCGGCTTCACCGCGAGCGATCCGAGGCGCGCGGCGACGACATGGCGCGCCGCCGCGAACGCGTCCATGTCGGTCACGTAGTAGTTGAGCCGCACGACGTTCGCGAGCGTGAGGCCCGCCTGCGACAACACGGTCTCGAGGTTGTCGAACGCGCGCTCGAGCTGCCGTGCCATGTCGCCGCGATGGAGCACCCTGCCTTCCGGGTCCACCGACGTCTGCCCGGCGCAGAAGAGGACGCGCTCCGCGCCGCGCGTCTCGACGCCGTGCGCGAAGTGCAATGGGTCCTGCCAGCGCCATGGATTGATCGCCTTCATGTCCATTCGCGCTTGCTCCGGCATGATGATCGTCGTCGGGAGCGAGTCTACTCGACGGGCTCGAGCTTGAGCAGCGCGCCGTCCTGCTCGTCGGTCAGCACGTAGAGCAGGCCGTCCGGCCCCTGCTCGACGTCGCGGATCCGCTGACGCAGGTCGACGAAGAGCGCCTCACGGCGGATCTCCTGCCACTGCTCGTTGAACACGACGCGATGCATTTGCCCGGTCCGCGGGATGCGGCCGAGCTGCAGGCCGCCGACGAAGAGGTTGTTCCGCCAGGCGGGGAACGCGTCGCCCGTGTAGAACGTCATGCCGGAGATCGCGATCGACGGATTCCAGAAGAGCACCGGGTCCTCGACGCCGACCATCGTCCGCAGCTTCGAGACGGGCGCGCCGCTGTAGTCGCGTCCGTAGCTGACGAGCGGCCAGCCGTAGTTCGCGCCGGGCTTCAGGATGTTGACCTCGTCCCCGCCGAGCGGCCCGTTCTCGTTCTGCCACACCTCGCCCGTCGTCGGATGGACGGTCATGCCGATCATGTTGCGGTGGCCGACCGTGTAGATCTCGGGCTTGAAGCCCGCGACGCCGGAGAACGGGTTCTCCGGCACGCTGCCGTCGTCGTTGAGCCTCAGCACCTTGCCGTAGTAGGAATCGCCGCGCTGCGCGATCTCGTCGTTCGCGCCGCCGATGCCCATGTAGAGGTAGCCGTCGGGCCCGAAGACGAGCGGCAGGCCGGGCGGCGGGCCGCCGCCGGGCTCGTCCGCCGCGAAAATCTCGCGCACGTCCTTCAACGTCATTCCGTCGAGGCGCCCGCGCGCGAGACCCACGGCGCGGCGGCCGCGGTCCGCGGCCTTCGTATACGTGACGTAGACCCAACCGTTCTCGTCGAATCGCGGATGCACGGCGACCGACATCAGCCCGCCGCCTCCCCCGGCGTAAACCTGCTCCGGAACGCCGCCGATCGGCTGGGGATCGAGCACGCCGCCGCGCACGATGCGGAGCTGCCTGCGCGACCGCTCCGTGACGAGCATGTCGCCGTTCGGCAGAAACGCGAGGTCCCACGGGAGCTCGAGGCCCTTCGTCACGGTCACGCGGACCTGCCCCTGCTCCGCGGTCTCGATGACGAAAGGCGCATCGGGCAGCGGCCGGGCGGGCACGCCGATCTGCGCGAGAGTCGGTAACGGCGCGAGGCAGGCGGCGGCGATGAGCGCGAGCGAACGACGTATCTTCATTGCGAATCTTTTCCGGATGTGGCGTTGACGGGATTCGACAGCCCTCTGCGGGGCTCTTGTTATCGACCGACAATTAGATCGGCGTTGCGGCGCACATGCAACCGGGCGACGCTTTCCGCGCGGCGACGCTCGCGCTTCACGCCTCCCGTGCGGTCGGCCGCTCGTGACTTTCCGAGGCTGCGCGTCTGCTGTACGCTCGACGCGGGAGGCACGGCAGACCGAGCCCGTGATGCCGTGCGATCGAGGGGAACGAACGATGCAGATCCTGACGAAAAGAACGATCCGGCGGCGGGAGCTTCTGTCCGTGCTCGCGGCGTCGCCGTTGCTCGCGGCCCAGGCCGCGCGGGCGCTCGAGCCCGGCATACGCCAGGGCAAGCTGAAGCAAAGCGTGATGCCGCAGGTCTGGGGCGACCTGCGCCTCGACATCCGCGAGCGCTGCGAGGTGCTCGCCGCGCTCGGCTTTGCGGGCATGGACCTGCCGCAGCCGAACGAGATCCCCGTGCTTCAGGAGTACGGGCTCACGCCGGTGATGATGACCGGCACCGGCACGACGTTCCAGGACGGCCTGATCCGGCGCGAGCTGCACGACCGGATCGAGGAAGCGACGCGCGCGGGCATCGACATGTGCGCCGAGGTCGGCTGCCCGAACCTGATCGCGCTGCCCGGCGAGCGGCGCGGCATGTCGCGCGAGGAAGGCGCGGACAACGCCGTCGAGATCCTGTCGCGCGTCGCGCCGTACGCCGAGGAAAAGGGCGTGATCCTCTGCATGGAGATCACGAACTCGAAGGTCGCGTCGGACAACCGCACCGATCAGGTCTTCGACGACATCAACTGGGGCTTCGACGTGTGCCGCCGCGTCGGCTCGCGGAACGTGAAGATCGTCTACGACATCTATCACGTGCAGATCGCGAACGGCGACGTCGTGCGCACGATGCGCGACAACCTCGACATGATCTGCCACGTGCACGTCGCGGGCGTACCGTCGCGCGGCGAGCTCGATCGCAGCGAGCTCGATTATCGCTACATCGCGCGCGAGATCGTCGCGATGGGGTACGACGGGTTCGTCGCGCAGGAAGTCTATCCGAGCCCCGGCCGCAATCCGCTGATCAGCCTCGCGGTCGGCTACGACATCCTGACCGTCTACTGAGGAAAAATCGTGTCAGACACCTTTTTCGGTGAGGTGCGCCGGAACTCCGACGCCCTCGCCCGAAAAAGGTGTCAGACACGATTTTGTTTCTCGGCTACATCGAGACGGAAAGCCCGACGAAGTACCGCCGCCCGAACGTATCGTAGTTCGTGTTCGTCGAGTTGAGCGCGTTGTTCGTTCGCGACGCGCCGACGATCGCCGGATCCTCGTCGAGCAGGTTGTCGACGCCGAAGCGCAGCCGGTACCGTTCGCCGAACGACCAGTTCCCGAACAAATCGAACCGCTCGTGGGCCTTGGTGCCGAACGCGTCGGCCGACGTGCCGGGCTGCGGGTCGATCGACGGCCAGTGCGTCCAGCGCAGGCCCAGCGACCACGGCCCCTTGTCGTACCGCAGTGTCGTGAACGTCCGATAGTCGTACGACGAGTTGAACAGCGTGCCGGTGAAGTCGACCGGCTGGGCGCCGCTGAACGCCTGCTCCGAGTACTCTTCGAGGAAGCTCGCGACGACGTTCAGGTTCATCGCGCCGGCGCCGACGTCGAACCGCCAGTCGACCTGCACGTCGTAGCCCTCGGACGTGATTCCGCCGAGATTCCGGTACTGCGCGTCGAACGTCCGGGCCGCGCCGAAATTGCCCGGCGTCAGCGGCGCGCCGCCGACGTACTCGCGATTGATGTATTGGCAGAACAGGTTGCCGGCGGCGAGCTCCTCGCCGGTGTACGTGCCGGGCGGGGACGCGATCAGCGGGTTGAACGTCGGGTCCATGCACTGCTGATAGATCGTCGCGAAAGCCGGCGTGTCGATGGCCAGGTCGAGATCGATCTCGTACCAGTCGAAGGCGAGCGTCACCGGCTCGAAGCTCAGCACGAAGCCCAACGTGAACGTGTCGGCCTCCTCGGACTCGAGGTTCCGATTGCCTTCCACGACGCCGATCGAGAACGCAAAGTTGTTCCGTGCGCCGAAGACGTTGTACGCCCAGTCGTCCGCGCTCGGCTGGCCCGGCTCGTAGAGCTCGGGCGGCGCGCCGTCCCGGACCATGAGATATTGGCACAGCGTCTGCAGGTTGAGGCGATTCGGATTCTCCGGCACGTTGCCCCACGGCTGGGTCTCGCCCGGCCAGTTTCCGCACGCGTCCTGCGCGTTGCCCTCGAGCGCGCTGCCTCCGCGCGGCGTAAAGAGCTCGGTCACGTTCGGCGCGCGGTTCGCGATCTGCCGGCCGCCGCGGAACCGCAGCCGATCGTTCACGCGCCAGTCGAACAGCACCTTCGACGTTTCGACCGAGCCGACGGTGTTGTAATCGGAGAAACGGATGCCCGGGCTGATCTCGAGCGACTGCACGAAGCGCTTGTCGCGCAGCAGCGGAATCGCGAGCTCCGCGTAGATCTCCTTCACGTCGGTGCTGCCGTCGACCTCGACCGGCAGAATGATGTTCTGGATGACGTTCGGGTAGTCCTGATTCGCGTTGTAGCCCGAGTCGGGATGGAACGCGAAGTTCTCCTCGCGGTACGCCGCGCCGAACGCGAACAACAGCTGGCCCGCCGGCATCTCGGCGAGCGAGCCCGTCAGGTTCGCTTCGACCACGTTCTGCGTCAGCGACGTGATCGAGTTCATCCGCAGCACGACGTAATCGGCGCAGTCCTTCGACACGAACGGCGTGTTGTCGACGCTGCCGTCCTCGTTGAAGATCGGCAGACCCGACGTGCAGTGACCCGTGACCGCCAGAGGCTGGTAGTTCGGCAGCTGCGAGATGTCGAAATCACGTCCGTACAGGTTCGCGTTGAAGAGGTTCTGGAGCCGCGGCAGGAACGGGAAGCCTTCCGGCTGACGCGCGTTGACGGTCGTCTTGCCGTGCGACGCGTACGCCTCCCACGTCCAGTCGCGGCTGCCGACCGTCAGCTCGCCGCGCAGGCCGCCGATGACCTGATAGACGTTGCTCGTCGTCTCGGTCCTGAAGTTCTCGAGGTAGTCGAGACCGCCGACATAAATCCACGGTTCATCGGGATCGGGCCGCGACGCGAGCAGCGCACCGAGCTGCGGAGGCACCGGGTGCCACGGCGAGCCGTCGGGCGGCGGGCCGAACGTCGGCGAGTTCGGGTCGTCGTAGGCCGGATTGAACGGGATCGTCGGCGACCAGACGTTGAACACGCCGGACGTGAAGCCCCGCGCGACCGTGAAGCTCTCCGAGTAGCGCGTCTCGGCGAACACCTCGAAGTTGTCCGCGAGCCGGAACCGGCCCGCGCCGAAGAGCGCGTAGCGGTCGAGCGGGATCTGAAGGTAGTTGTGCTCGTGGTCGTCCCAGCCGAGCGCGCCGGTCACGCGGTTCAGCTTGAACCCCGAGTCGCCGCCCAACGGCCCCGTGTACGGGTGAGCCGGATTCAGCGGATCCTGCGCATCGAAGACGTTGCCGTTCTGATCGATGAAGTAGTTGCGGCCGGGCGCAATCCAGCCGAGCGTCGGCGCATTGCCGAAGGAGACCTGATACTGCGACAGGTTCGAGCTGCCGAGACCGCCTGGGTTCGTGCCCGGATCGTCCCAGCCGCGCCTGACCCAGTCGCGATCCTTGCCGTAGATGATGTCGCGCTCGCTGAAGTCGGCGCCGAGCAGCACGTTGCCGCGGCCGTCCGCGAAGTTCGCGCCGAAGAGGCCGCTGATCGACGTCTCGGCGCCGTCGCCTTGCTCGGTGACGCCGTACTGCGCGTTGATGTCGAAGCCTTCGAAGTCTCTCTTCAGGATGAAGTTGACGACGCCCGCGATCGCGTCGGCGCCGTACACGGCGGCGGCGCCGCCGGTGATGATCTCGACCCTCTCGATCGCCGCGGACGGAATCGAGTTCAGGTCGACGACGAGCAGGCCGTTGACCGGCTGCACGCGCCGGCCGTCGAGCAGCACGAGCGTGCGGTTCAGGCCGAGGCCGCGCAGGTTGACGGTCGCCGCACCGGGCGCCGCGGCCGCTTGCGGAAACGGCGTTCCGGCGGGGCTCGCTTGCGACTGCGTGCCGGCGACCGTGAACTGCGGCAGCTGGTTCAGCGTCGCCTCGAGACCGATGTTCGTCCGCTCCGTGAACGCGTCCGCGTCGAGCGTGACGATCGGCGTTTGCGCCTCGTAGTCGCGGCGCGCGATCCGGCTGCCGGTGACGATGACCTCTTCGACGGAGGTCTCCTGGGCAACCACGGCATTCTGTTCGACGGCCGCCAGAGCGACCAGGACGGACGAAGCTATCAGCGTTCTGCGAACGCCCCTGATGCACGACGGACCCATCCTCGCCTCCCCCTGACGAATGAGGCCATATTATGTTCAGGAGTATCGCGCCGGCCCTGAAGGCGGTCAATAGAACGTCTAAGCGACGAGCGCCGCGCTATTCCAACTCGGAAGTCGTTGGTGCACTCCGCGCGTTCGGCACAGCGAACCGCAACGGGCGCGGCTCTCGCAGCGCTACTTCCGCGGCATGTGCTCGGCAAGATAAAGCCAGGTATCGATCACGGAATCGGGGTTCAGCGACATGCTTTCGATGCCCTGCTCGAGCAGCCACGCCGCGAAGTCCGGGTGGTCGGACGGTCCCTGTCCGCAGATGCCGACGTACTTGCCCCGCCGCGTGCACGCGTCGATCGCCATCGCGAGCAGCTTCTTCACCGCATCGTCGCGCTCGTCGAACAGCGACGCGACCTTGGCCGAGTCGCGGTCGAGCCCGAGCGTGAGCTGCGTCATGTCGTTCGAGCCGATCGACATGCCGTCGAAGTGATCGAGGAACCGGTCCGCGAGCAGCGCGTTCGACGGGATCTCGCACATCATAACGATCTCGAGTCCGTCGCGCCCCCGCTCGAGCCCGTTCGCGGCGAGCAGCTCGACCACGCGGCGCCCCTCGTCGACCGTGCGCACGAACGGCACCATGACGGCGACGTTCGTGAGCCCCATGTCCTCGCGCACGCGCCTGAGCGCCCGGCATTCGAGCTCGAAGCACGGCTTGAACGAGTCGTCCAGATAGCGCGACGCCCCGCGGAAGCCGAGCATCGGGTTCTCCTCGAGCGGCTCGTAACGGCGCCCGCCGACGAGATTCGCATACTCGTTCGACTTGAAGTCGGAGAGGCGCACGATGACCGGCTCCGGCGCGAACGCGGCCGCGATGCTGCCGACGCCCTCCGCGAGCTTCTCGACGAAGAACGTGACGGGATCCGGGTAGCCGGCCATCAGCTCGTCGATCTGCGCGCGCACGGCCGCCTCCTGCGCGTCGTACTCGATCAGCGCGAGCGGGTGCACGCCGATCATCCGATTGATGATGAACTCGAGGCGCGCGAGACCGACGCCCCGGTGAGGCAGCGACGCGAACGCGAACGCGCGGTCCGGATTGCCGACGTTCATCATGATCTTGACCGGCAGCTCGGGCATCGCACCGGTCTCGATCGTCTGCTCCTCGTAGTCGAGCGCGCCGTCGAACACGTAGCCAACGTCGCCCTCGGCGCACGAGACCGTGACGGGACGCCCGTGCGGCACCGTCTCGGTCGCGTTCGTGCAGCCGACGACGGCCGGGATGCCGAGCTCGCGGGCGATGATCGCGGCGTGACACGTGCGGCCGCCGCGGTTCGTCACGATCGCCGCCGCGCGTTTCATGATCGGCTCCCAGTCCGGGTCCGTCATGTCCGTCACGAGCACGTCGCCGTCCTCGATCAGATGGATCGAGCTCGCGTCGCGCACGACCTTCGCGGTGCCGCTGCCGATGCGCTGGCCGATCGAGCGTCCTTCGGCGAGGATGCGTCCCCGCTCCTTGAGCGTGAACTTGACCCTGCCGTGCACGCCGCGGCTCTGCACGGTCTCGGGCCGCGCCTGCAGGATGAAGAGCTCGCCCGTCTCGCCGTCCTTCGCCCACTCGATGTCCATCGGGCGGCCGTAGTGCTCCTCGATCATGAGGCCCTGCTTCGCGAGCTCCGTGGCTTCCGCGTCGGTCAGCGAGAACCGCGCGCGGTCGCGCGGGTCGACGTCGACGACCTCGACGCGCTCGTCGGGGTCGCTCGAGTAGATCATCCGCGTCGCCTTGCTGCCGAGGTTCTTGCGGACGAGCGCGACCTTGCCGGACCTGAGCGCGGGCTTGTAGAGGTAGAACTCGTCCGGGTTCACGGCGCCCTGCACGACGCTCTCGCCGAGCCCGTAGGACGACGTGATGAGGACGAGGTCGCGGAACCCGGACTCCGTGTCGAGCGTGAACATCACGCCGGCCGAGCCCTTGTCGCTGCGCACCATCCGCTGCACGCCGGCCGACAGCGCGACGTCCTCGTGCGCGAAGCCGTGATGGATGCGGTACGAGATCGCGCGATCGTTGAACAACGACGCGAACACCTCGTGGATCGCGCGGATGATCGCGTCGATGCCGACGACGTTGAGCAGCGTCTCCTGCTGGCCCGCGAACGAGGCCTCGGGCAGGTCCTCGGCCGTCGCCGACGAGCGCACCGCGAACGCGGTGTCGGGGCTCGGCGCGACCCGGCGCCAGGCCGCGACGACGGCCTCCTCGAGCGGCCTCGGCAGCGGCGTGCCCAGGATCGCGTCGCGCACGGCGCGGCCCCGCTTCGCGAGCTCCGTGACGTCGTTGACGTCGAGCGAGTCGAGCTCGGCGTGGATGCGGCGGTCGAGGCCGCCGGTCGCGAGGAACTCCCGATAGGCGTCCGCCGTCGTCGCGAAACCGTCGGGCACACGGATGCCGAGCCCGCCGAGCTCCCTGATCATTTCGCCGAGCGACGCGTTCTTGCCGCCGACCTTCGCGACGTCCTTCATCCCGCACTCGGCGAACGGCACGATGTATTCGGTCATCGACGCTCCTTGCGCATCCCGCGGCGGGGTGAACAATGTCGATACTATGGCACGACGCACGGTTTATTTCGTTTCGGATCTTACGGGTGTCACCGCCGAGCAGGTCGGCAACAGCCTGCTCGCGCGCTTCGAAGGGATCGATATCAAGGCGGTCACGCTGCCGTTCATCGACACGATCGAGAAGGCGCGGAAGGTCGCCGAGATCATCGACCGCACGTCCGAAGCGGACGGGCGCCCGCCGATCGTGTTCTCGACGCTCGTCGTCCCCGACGTCCGCGAGACGGTGCATCGTGCGAACGGCGTGATGCTCGATCTGTTCGAGGCGTTTCTCGATCCGCTCGAGCGCGCGCTCGGGCAGAAGTCGCTGCCGTCGCAGAAGCGCGTGCACGACATCTCGGAGTCCCGCTCGTACAACTACCGAATCCGCGCGATGGACTTCGCGCTCGCGACCGACGACGGTCACGGCGACCGCCTCTACTCGCAGGCGGAGCTGATCCTGCTCGGCGTGTCCCGATCGGGGAAGACCCCGACGTGCCTTTATCTCGCGCTGCAGTACGGCGTCTTCGCGGCGAACTACCCGCTCGACGACGACGATTTCGAGGCGGAAGGGCTGCCGGCCGCGATCGCGCCTCACCGCGACAAGCTCTACGGGCTCACGATCTCGCCGGAGCGCCTGCGCGCGATCCGGCTCGAGCGCCGGCCGACGGGGCGCTATTCGAGCCCGCAGCAGGTCGGCTTCGAGCTGCGCGCGGCCGAGGTGCTCTACCGGCGCTTCGGCATCCCGTACATCGACGCGACGCACTCGTCGATCGAGGAGATCGCGAGCACGATCCTCGCCGCGACCGGGCTCGAGCGCCGCGCGCGCACGTACTGATCACGCGTCGGTCACGCGCGGCGGGCGCCCTGCTCGCGGCCGCTCCGGCGCGGCCGCGCATCGCGCAGGCCCGCGGCCCGCGCGGCCCGCGCCGCGATCGTGCGCATCGCGTCGTGCAGCTCCGCGGGGCCGCGGATCTCGAACTCGAACGGCAGCGCGGCGAGGAGCGCCGCGTACCAGTCGACGTCGTCGACGCGCGTGCGGAGAAGCACGCCGTCGTCGCAGAGCTCGAGGTACCCGCAGCGGCTGAGCCATTGTGCCTGCGCCGTCTGCAGATCCGTCCGCAGCAGCACCTCGATCGCGTGCGCGCGCGGGATCGACGCGAACGAGCGCGTGATGAAGTCGAGCACGTCGAAGCCGTCCGGCCGCTCGAAACCGACGTCGAGCTGCGTCACCTCGATCACGCGATCGAGCCGGAACGTGCGCATGTCCGCGCGCAGATGGCACATCCCGACCGCGTACCACCGTCCGCGCTGGTAGCTCAGTCCGTAAGGATCGAAGTCACGCACCGTCACGCCGCTCGCCGGCGACTCGTAGCGCAGCCGGACGCGCCGCCTCGCCTGCGCCGCGGCGCACAGCGTGCCGAGCGGCACGTCGCCCGCGCGTCGGCGAGGGCTCGCGATGTTTAGGCGGACCGTGTCGCCGAGGTCGCCGAGGCGGAAGCGGACGCTCTCGGGCATCACGCGCTCGAGCTTCGACTGCGCGCTCTCGGCCGCGGGCACGGCCTCCGCGATCCCGAGCTCGCGCACGGCCAGAAGGCCGATCGCGAGCGCGAGCGCCTCGTCGTCCGTGAACATCATCGGCGGCAGCTTGAAGCCGGCGACGAGGCTGTAGGCGCCGTCGCGCCCCTGCTCGGCCGTGACCGGAATGCCGATGTCCTCGAGCGCCGCGATGTAGCGGCGCACGGTCCGCACGCTGACGTCGAGGCGCCGCGCGAGCTCGGCGCCGCTGATGCGCTTGTGAGTCTGCAGCAGCTCGAGGGCGGCGAGCACGCGGGTCGTGGGTCGGCGGTTCATCGCGCAACGATCGCTCTGAATTAGGACGTTCAGCGTCCTATTTTGCCTTTACATTGCGTCGCATCCGCACCCCGCATCGGAACGCATTCGCGTTCCGCCCTAAATGCACTGCAGTCACAGGGAGTCGAGCGATGTATCAGTGCTTCTTCGCTGCACCGCCGGATTCGCAGGCGTCGTCCCTCATGGGCGAGCCGTCGGGAGTCGGGGCCGCGGCACGGGCAGGGGCTCACGGGGCCGGCGCAGCCGGCGGCCTGCCGTCGATTCCCGCGAGCGGCGACGCCGGCGACTTCGACTTCCTGCACGGCGAATGGCTCGTCGAGAACCGCAGGCTCGCGGACCCCGAGGGCGCCGCATCGGAGTGGACGACGTTCGACGCCGTGCACACGTGCCGCCCGCTCGCGGGCGGGGCCGGGCACCTCGAGGAGATCGCGAGCGAGGACGGCGTCGCGGGCGCCGTGCTGCGCCTGTTCGACGCGCGGAGCCGCCGCTGGGCGATCCACCGGATCTCACCCGGCGTCGGCACGCCGCAGCCCGCGCTGCACGGCGGGTTCGACGGCGTCGTCGGGGTCTTCGTCGGCGAGGAAACATGGCACGGCCGGCCCGTGCTCGTGCGAGAGACCTGGAGCGGTCCGCGGCGCAGGCCGCACTGGGAGCAGGCCGTCTCGACGGACGGAGGCAGAAGCTGGCTGACCTGCTGGGTCAGGGACTTCATCCGCGTCGATTGGCCGCAATGAGTTGCCGCGCGGCTCGGGCCAGGTCGTCGAGCAGGCGACGCAGGCACTCCGCTCGCTCGCCCGCACCGCGGGTCCGGAACGTCACGCCATTGCGAACCGCGTGCGAACGACGTGACGGGGATCTCCTCTTCTTGGTTCTTGGGTCCGCGCAAACGGACGACCGGCCGTCACGGCGACGCGGCGACGGCGCCACCCGACGCCGGCACGTCGAACGCGCTGCCCGGCGCCGGCACGTCGAACGCGCTGCCCGCCGCCGCCGTCTCGGCCGCGAGCAGGCGCTCGAGCGTGAGCTCGCCGCCGCTGCGTGCGGACAGCGCCCGTAGCGTCGCGCTGCTCGCGAATGCGCCGGCGTCGATGGACGGCGCACGCAGCTTCAGGTGCGCGAACACGATCCGCCGGCCGCGGCCGATCGACGTCGCGACGTGCCCGCCGCCGCGCGGTGTGAACGTCGCCGGCAGGAACTTGAGGCTTACCCTGCCGCGCACGTTGCCGCCGATCGCGAGGACGCGGCCTTGCTCCGGCTCGACGTCGACGACGATGTCGCAATGCGAGCGCACGCCGACGCCGAGGTCGCGCCGCCGTTCGGCGATCGAGCGATACGCGCCGCGCCGCGCGCGGCAGACGAGGTCGCCGGGCTCGAGCGGGAGCTCGCCGACGTCGTACGCGGCGTACGCGGCCGGAGAATCGGGGTCGTCGCGCGCCTCGATCGCCTGATCGATGTAGACGTGGTGCGCGATGTGACGCCGGAACCGCTCGTCGCTCCCGAGGCCGCTCTCGCACATGACCCAGGAGATGAAGGCCGCGGACCACGGGTCGCGCCACCGGGCGGCGATGCCTTCCGGGCCGTTCCAGTGCTCGTTCTGCCGCGCGAGTATCCAGACGCCGTCGCGGGTCGCGGCCCAGTACCCCGCGATCGAAGCGGCGACGCGGGCCGACTCGGCCGGATCGAGCCACGTGAAGCGGCGCGGGGGCCCGCGGCCGCGGTCGCGGTCGTCATCATCGATCAGCGTCTCGTCGACGACGTGGAATCCGAAGTAGCCCCACTCCTGCACCGCGATATCGAGGATCCGCCGGCGCAGGTCCGCCTCGTCCGTGGTCCGGCACGACGTGGACGCGATCCGCATCGAGCCGGGCTCGCCCGTGACGCGCTCGGACGGCGCCGTGACCGCAAGCTCGGACGCGGGGAGCCGCTCGAACGGCAGCGTTTGCGCGGCGACGCCAGACGCAAGCGCGAGCCCCGTGCACATCGCGGGGACGAGCCTTCCGAGCGCGGCGGATCGCGTGAGCATTGCCGCGTCAATCTAGCAAACTCGGCCGGCCTTCCCAACGCGGCAACGTCCCCGAACACCGGACGATGAAACTGCGCCGCGTGCGGTCCTGGTAGGCTGCTCACACGGTTGGGCAGACATTGCGCACACGGTCCGGCAGACAGTGCCCACACGGTCCGGCAGACATTGCGCGCCGCGTCCGGCAGACATTACACGAGCCTCCGGCACACATTGCTCCGGCCGCCAACATTTGAGCCGACCGGACAGGGCTTGGTGCCGGGCACGCATCCGTGCGATGCCGATCTCGAACGGTCAATGACTTACAGCTGGCACGCTTCGTGTACCCGCCCGGCGGTCAAGTCCTCATAACCATCCAAGAGGGGAAGCCAACGTGAAATCGACCGGGGTCGCGTATCTGCTCTGGCTGCTCTGCTGCTTCGGCTTCTGCGGCATTCACCGCTTCTACGCAGGGAGGGTCATCACCGGACTGATCTGGCTGTTCACGCTCGGTCTCCTCGGCATCGGGCAGCTGATCGACCTGTTCCTGATCCCCGGCATGATCCGCACGACGAATCTCGAGACGGCCGTGTTCGGCGGCCGGGGGCGCGACTACGGCCCCGTCTACCGCTGAGACTGCTTGAAGGCCGACTTCCCGCTGAAGACCAACCGGCCGTCGCCGACGAGCGCGTTCGCGCCGCCGAAGGCGTCGTCGCGACCGCGACCGCTACGAGCGCGCCTCTCCGGGCTCGAGCTCGACGCCCGGCGCTACCGGCTCAGCCGGTCCGCGCCGGCGGGCCGGCTCGTCCTCCGCGTCGCGGAGCGTATCGAGGTGCATCAGCCGCTTGATCAGCGGGGACACGACGAGGATCGCGACGCCGAAGCCGACCGCGACCCAGCCGACCGTCGTATAGACTTCCAGCACCGTCTCCTTCGCGACGCCCGCCTCGGCCGCCTCCTCGGCGCCCGTTGCCGCAGCGATCAGGCCCGCCGCGTAGTTGCCGGTCGCGGACGCGAAGAACCATGTGCCCATGATCAGGCTCGCCATGTGCGCGGGGGCGAGCCGGTTCATCGCCGAGAGCCCGACCGGCGACAGGCACAGCTCGCCCGTCGTGTGCAGCAGGTAGATCAGGAAGATGAAGATGACCGGCGTCAGGTTCTCGATGCCGACCGCATAGGCACCGGCGACGAGGACCAGGAAGCCCGCGCCGAGCTGCACCATCGCAAGGCCGAACTTCGCCGGCGCGGGCGGCTCGAGGCCGCGTCTGCCGAGCCACGTCCACAGCCACGCGAAGAGCGGCGCGAACAGGATGATGTAGATCGGGTTGATCGACTGGAAGATCGCGGCCGGCACGCCCGCCCGGTCGACGTAGCGGTCGGTGAACAGATTGAGCGAAGACCCCGCCTGCTCGAACAGCGCCCAGAACAGGATCGAGCCGACGATCAGGAACATCGCCGCGAAAATGCGGTCGCGGTCGTCCCGCTCGAGCTTCACGACCGCATAGAAGATCACGTAGAGCACGAGCGCGATCCCGAACAGGAAGAGCAGCCAGCCGATCACCTCCTGGAACTGGATCAGCACCCAGCTCACGCCGACGGCGGCGAAGCCGATCAAGTAGAGCAGCCATTCGAACTTCAACCCGGCAACGCGCGATTCGAGCCGCGCGGCGTCCGGCGCCTCGCCCTTCCCCATCAGCAGCGGCTTGCCCCGGATGAACACGATGAGGCCGAGCAGCATACCGACGCCCGCCGCGCCGAAGCCGTACCGCCAGCCGTAGGTCTGCCCGAGATAGCCCGCGACGATCGTGCCGATCGCAGCGCCGAGATTGATGCCCATGTAGAAGATCGTGTATGCGCCGTCGCGCCGCACGTCCGTGCGCGGGTACAGCTGCCCGACGATCACCGAGATGTTGGCCTTCAGGAAGCCCGATCCGACGATGATGAACGACAGCGCGAGCCAGAAGACGTTGATCGCCGGATCCGCCTGGCCCCCCGTGCCCTCGAACGCCATCAGGAAGTGGCCGAACGTCAAGAGCACCGCGCCGAACAGGACCGCCTTGCGCTGGCCGAGATAGCGGTCAGCGAGATAGCCGCCGAGGACGGGCGTGATGTAGACGAGCGCCGTGTACGCGCCATAGATGACCGACGAGCGCTCGTCCGAGAAGAGCCAGTGCTGCGTCAGATAGAAGATCAGGAGGGCGCGCATTCCGTAATACGAGAAGCGCTCCCACATCTCGGCGAAGAACAGTACGAACAGGCCGCGGGGATGGCCGAGAATCGTTTTGGCCGATTCGGCGGTAGGGTTCGTTGCCATCAGCTCCACACTTTGCGCTGGGATCGGGCCGGCCGCGACCGGTACCAAGATCTAGCAAGCTAACCCCTGACGGGCGCGGTGTGAAGTGCCGCCGAACGAGCGATTCGTCGCCCGCGGTGGATCGCGATTCTTGCCTGCGGCGGATTGCAGTTCTTCGCCTGCGGCGACGGGCGCGGGCCGGCCGTTTTCCAATGAATTGAAGACGTCTAGACTCGCGGCATGCGCAGATTCGCCGTCGCCCTGCTCACCGTCCTGTGTCTCGGGCCAGCCGACGCGCAGGAGCCGTTCCGCGAGTATCTGCCGTTCGAGGGCTACGACGCGATCACGCCGTTGCCGCCCGACTACGACGTGCCGGGCGAGCTCGTCGTCGGCCGCCTGATGTACCCGGGCGGCGGCTGGGGCTGGGAGCGCGGCGGCACGAGCTGGACCGTCGACTACCCGAAGGGCGACCGCACGCTGGCCGCGCTGCTGCGGCGGTTCACGCGCATCGACGTGCGCTCGGTCGAGCAGCCGGTCAATCTGAACGACGGCGACGACGTTTACTACTGGCCGTTTCTGATCGTCGGGCTCCCCGGCAACTGGCAGCTGACCGACGCGCAGGCCGCGAAGCTGCGCGAGTACCTGCTGCGCGGCGGCTTTCTGTTCGCCGACAGCTTCTTCAGCTCGTGGGACTGGGCCGGCTTCGAGGAGGGCCTGAAGCGCGTCTTTCCCGACCGCCCGATCATCGACCTCCCGCCCGACCATCCCGTGCTTCACAGCGTCTACGATCTCTCCGAGCTGCCGCACACGCAGATCCCGCACATGGGCTCGCTGCTCCGCGGAGGCGGCGGCTGGCTCGGCGACGGCCGCGTGCCGCACTGGCGCGGCATCGAGGACGACGACGGCCGGCTGATGGTGCTGATCGCTCACAACAACGACGTGTCCGACTCGTGGCAGTGGGCGGACGACCCACACTATCCGGGCGACAAGGCGAATCTCGGGCTCAGGATCGGCGTCAACATCGCCGTGTACATGATGACGCATTGAGCCGGACGGCGCGTGACGCGATGACGCACTGAGCCGCACGGCCGTGACGCACCGAGCCGGCGGGGCCGTGTCGTGGACGGCGGGTGCGGCCGAGCCCGGACCGCCGGTCCCGCGTCAGCCCGCGAGCGTGCCGCTCCGCTGCCGGTACTGCTTCGGCGTCATCCCCATCCCCCGCCTGAAGAACCGCGTGAAGTAGGACGGCTCCGAGAAGCCGAGGCTCGCCGCGACGTCGGCGATCGACTTGTCCGTGTACGCGAGCTCGCGCCGCGCCGCGAGCAGCACGCGCTCGTGGATCAGACGAAGCGCATTCGAGCCGCTCGTCTCGCGGCAGATCGCGTTCAGGTGCGCGGGCGTGATACCGAGCGCCTTCGCGTAGTCCGCGACCGTCCAGCCCGAGCGGTGATGCTGCTCGAGCAGCGCCGTGAAGCGCTCGTAGTGGAACGCGCTGCGGCTCATGCTCTCCGCGCGGCGCGCATGAGCGCCGTGCCGCGCCACCCAGATCGCGAGCGCGCGCACGAGGCTTTCGAGCAAGGCCTCCTTCAGCGGCCGCGCGTGCACGTATTCGTCCTGGATCCGCGCGAAGAGCGTATCGAGATAGTCACGATCGTCGCCGGCCGCGAGCACGTCGGGCTCCGCGAACGTGCCCGCGGGCGCGCCGATCTGCCGGCGCAGATCGTGGACGAGCGCCGACGCGATCGACAGCGCGTAGCCGTTCGAGTCCTCGCCCCATTCGAACTCGTGCACGCAAAGCT
Organism: Gammaproteobacteria bacterium; assembly: GCA_036381515.1. GTDB lineage: Bacteria > Pseudomonadota > Gammaproteobacteria > Steroidobacterales > Rariloculaceae > ZC4RG20. Next base: position 37,474 of record DASVCR010000045.1, read on the forward strand.
CGGGCACGACGACGACGCACGGCGCGGACAGCACGTAGCGCTCGCCGTCGAAGCGCGCCTCGCCTGCGCCTCCGGCGAGCCAGAAGAGCTGCGCGAGGCTGCTGTGGCGATGCGGACGGATCCGCCATGCGTGCAGGCGGCTGCGCTCGATCAGCGGCTCGCTATGCAGCAGCGCCGACGTCGACCACTCGGCGGCGTCGCCGTAGAAGTCGACGGTCGGAACGGCGGAGTCGGCGCGGCGTTTCACGGGATGCTTCGGAAAACCGAGATTCTTCGAAATGTCCTATTCGATCTCTATTTCAGCCCTCGATTTTGGCGTTGAATCAGCGAAAAGTGAAGCCGCAAGGAATCAAGGATACCGAGCGATGACCTGGCGAAAACACGACTACGACGAGATCCCTGGCACGTATGTGTTCGACGGGAAGACCGCGCACGGGGCCTATGGCCTCAACAAGCTCCTCTTCTCGTTCAACAGCGAGGCGAACCGCGCCGAGTTCGCCCGCGACAAGGCCGCCTACGCGGACAAGTACGGCCTCACGCCCGAGCAAAAGAAGGCGCTGCTCGAGGACGACTTCCTGAAGCTCCTCAGGCTCGGCGCGAACATCTACTACCTCGCGAAGCTCGCCGTCCCGCGCGGCTTCAGCGTGCAGGACGCCGGCGCGGCGTTCCAGGGCGTCACGACGGAAGAGTTCAAGGCGGCGCTGATGGAGAAGGGCCGAGGGCTCGTCGAGAAGCTCGAGCGCCGCGGAGGGTACTGGAATGGCTAGAATCGTCGGCGGCGTGACCACGTCGCACATCCCCGCGATCGGCAACGCGATGACGGCGAAGCTCGAGGGCACGCCGTACTGGAAGCGGTTCTTCGACGGCTACGAGCCGGTCAAGGCGTGGCTCGCGGAGGTCGCTCCTGACGTCGCGGTCGTCGTCTACAACGATCACGGGCTCAACTTCTTCCTGAACAACATGCCGACGTTCGCGCTCGGGTGCGCGGATCGCTACGACAACGCGGACGAGGGCTGGGGGCTCAAGACGCTCGCGAGCTTCGAAGGCGACGCCGAATTCTCGTGGCACATCGCCGAGTCGCTGGTCGAGCAGCAGATCGACATCGCGACGTGCCAGGAGATGCTCGTCGACCACGGCTTCGTGGTGCCGATGGCGCTGATGTGGCGGCACCTGCCGAAATGGCCGGTCAGGACGATCCCCCTCGCGGTGAACACCGTGCAGCATCCGATTCCGACGGCCCGGCGCTGCTACGCGCTCGGCAAGGCGCTCCGCAAGGCGATCGAGTCGTATCCCGAGGACGCCAAGGTCGTGATCTTCGGCACGGGCGGCATGTCGCACCAGCTGCAGGGTGAGCGCGCGGGCCTGATCAACGTCGACTACGACCTGAAGACGATCGACAGCGTGATCGACGACCCGGAGTGGCTCGCGTCGCAGACGACGGCCGAGATCATCGAGAACGCGGGGACCGAGGGCGTCGAGATCATCATGTGGCTCGTGATGCGGGGCGCGCTCGACGAGCGCGTGAACGTCGTGCACAAGCACTACCACACGCCGATCTCGAACACGGGCGCAGGCGTGCTCGTGCTCGAGAACGCGCACGCTTAGCGCAGCGAACCGTCGCTCGCGGGCTCATCGAGTCGGCCCGAGCGACGCTGCAGCGCCGCATGGGCCGTGGCTCGAGCAGGGGACGCGACCGAAAACGACAGCCTGAATTCCGCCCCCGGAGCACAGTTGCGCGCCTCGACGCGGCCGTTCATCGCCGACGCGAGCTGGCGCACGAGCGCGAGGCCGATGCCGGTCCCGACGGTCTCGCGCGTCAGCTCGTTCGGCGGGCGGTAGAACAGCTCGAAGATCCTTTTCATCTGCCCCTTCGGGATGCCCGGCCCGAAGTCCCGCACCGTGAACAGCACGCCGCCGTCGCGCTCGCGGCGGCACGCGATCTCGACGACCTTCCGCTCGACCGCCGCCGAGAACTTGAGCGCGTTGTCGACGAGGTTGATCATGACCTGTGTGAACGCATCCGCGTTCACGAGCAGCTCGGCATCGGGTGCCTCGTTGCGGAGCTCGAGCGCGAACCCGGCGCGCTCGATTTGAGTATCGATCTTCGAGCGGACGACGGCGAGGAGCTCGCCCGTCTTCGCGCGCTCGAGCTCGACGCTTTCGGCGTTCCGTGTCAGCCGTGCGAGCTGCAGCACGTTCTCGATGAGGCGCGACAGCCGCTCGGCCTCGCCATGAATGTAGTCGTAGTAGACCTGCTTCTTTGCGTCGTCCGCCCAGCCGGCCTTCAGCATCTCGCCGTACATCCGGATCGACGTGAGCGGCGTCTTGAGCTCGTGGCTCACCGCGGACACGAAATCCTGCTGCTGTCGCGTCAGGCGGATCTGCCCGACGCCGAAGCGGTACATCAGGAGCACGCCGCCGGACAGCACCGCTGCGAGGATCACGGTGACCCAGGCGAGCAGCGCGCTGCCGGGGGCCTGCGGCAGGCGCGCGACCGTGAAGATCAGCTCGAGCTCGCCGAACGGCGGCGCCATCCGTGCGCGATGCAGCAGCGTGCCGTCGAGGCTCGCCGCGGTCCCGCCCGCGACGGAAAGCACGCTCGTCCCTGCAGCCGCCGCGCGGGCGATCCCGAGCACGCTTCCGGCATACGCGACGATCAGCTCGCCGATGCCGTCGAGGCTGCTGCCCGCGAGCGCGGACGCGATCGCCTCGTCGATGAATCGCTCGCGATCGACGACGAGACCCTGGATGTAGCGCTGGCCGTCCCGCCACGCGTCGCGGAACAGCACGATGTGCCCGGTGTCGAGCACGCCGACCTCGAACGGGTCGAGCTCGCTCTCGAACATCCGCACGCGATATTCACGCTCCGCGGAACGCGCCGCGTCCTGCGCTTCGCTCTCGGCCGACGCGCCCGGCTCCGCCGCGAGCCCCTGCTCGATGCGCCGCTGTCGTGGCGCCACGGCGGTGTCCGGGGCCGTGCTCGCGGCGGCCGCGGTCGAGACCTCGTTCGCCGCGGCCTCGAGGCCCGGCTCGAGCCCGAGCTCTTCGACGCGCTGCGCCTGCGCGTTCACGACCGGTGCGGGCGTTCCGCGGAGCACGGCCGGCTCGGCGTTCGCCTTCAACCGATCGAACGCGGCCTGCGCGCCGAGGTCGGGCGCCGCGGACCGTCGAAGGACACCGTGAGGATCGTCGCCCGGCGGAGCGGACGCCGAGGCATCGGCGAAGCGGACCGGATACTCCCCGGGCGCTGACCGTTGCCCGCGCGCGTCGAGCGGCGGGACGACGTCCTCGAGCGGCGTGACGCCGAGGGCGTCCCGCACGTCGGCGCGCTGCAGCAGCCGGTTCTCGACGAGGACGTCGCGGATCGTCGCCTCGAGCTCGAGCCGCGCGCGCCGCTCGTCCGCGGAGATGCCGTAGCGCTCGGCGTCGGCTTCGTTCGCGGGCAGCAACGGCGTCGTGAGCTCGCCGTTCGCATCGACCTGGAAGTAGCCGATCGCGCCCGGGACCGCGCTCTCGACCGGGAACGCGGAGAGCGGCGAGCGCTGCACGAAGTTCGCCGCGGCATCGCCTTCGACGACGAGGAACTGATAGTCGCCGAACGAGCGCGACTCCTCCGCGGCGACGGCGGCGCGCAGGTCCGCGTCGATCCGCGCCGCGAGATCCTCCGCGAGAAGCTGCGTCTGCCGGAACGCTTCCCAGCGAAGCTGCCGGTAGGCCTGCGCGACGAGCGCGACGGACGGGATCGCGAGCGCGACGAAGAACGCGGCGAGCACGAGCTTGAGCCGCCGCTCGTCGAGAAGAAAGCCGCGTGTGCTTCGCCTGGCAGCCATCGCTAGTAGCCGTCGCCGCCCGTCCCCGCCGCGGCCGCGTCGGGCTCCGCGCCGCCGTCGACCGGTGACGCCTCTCCGCGCGGCACGGCGTCCGCTTCCGCGGCGCTCGCGATCAGCCTGTATCCCGCGCCGCGCACGGTGACGAGATTGCGCGGCGCCTTCGGATCGGCCTCGATCTTGCGACGCAGCTTCGCAATGTGGATATCGACGGTGCGGGTCTCGATGCCGACGCCGCGGTCGTAACCCCAGACGCGCGTCAGAAGCTCTTCTCGGGACACGGCTCGCGCCGCGTTCGAGTGCAGGTACTTGAGGATCTCGATCTCGCGACGCGTGAACACGAGCCGCTCCGCGCCGCGCCGCCCGCACAGGTTGCGCGTGTCGATCTCGACGTCGCCGTGGAGCCTGAAGTGCGTCTCGGCGTCGAGCGCCGGGCGCGCGCGGCGCAGCACGGCCTTGATCCGCAGCACGAGCTGCGCGATCGAGAACGGCTTCGCGACGTAGTCGTCCGCGCCGAGCGCGAGGCCGTTGACGATATCCGCGTCGCTCGTCTTCGCCGTCAGCATGATGATCGGCTGATCGCGATCGGCCTTGCGCACCTCGTCGCAGATCGAGAAGCCGTCGCGGCCGGGCAGCATCACGTCGAGCAGGATCAGGTCGTAGCGGCCCGTCAGCGCCTTCGCGAGCCCTTCGCGGCCGTCCGCGACGGCATCGACGTCGAAGCCGTGGAAGACCAGCACGTCCGTGAGGCCCTCGCGGATCGCGGCCTCGTCCTCGACGACGAGTATGCGGGCTCTCTTTTCCATCGGCGCCGAAGATCCTAGCACCGCGGCTCGAGGCCGCGTGTAAATCCTTTGTAAATGCTTTGTAAACGGCGGCGCTGAACTTTTGCATTTTCGTGCCTTATCCGCCGTGCGTGCCGCCGGAAAAATCGTCGGACACCGATTTCGAACCGGACACGATTTTCCCGGGAGCGCAGAAGGAGGTCGCACATGGCGCTGATTCACCGAATGGCGCGGCTGTTGACGGCGGACATGCACGCCGTCCTCGACCGCATCGAAGAGCCCGAGGCGCTGCTGCGCCACGCGATCCGCGAGATGGAGGAAGCGGTCGCGGACGGCGAGCGGCGCGCGCAAGCGCTCGAGGCCGAGCAGGAGGCGCTGACGACGCGCCGCGCGAAGGTCGAAGCGTCGCTTCGGGGCCTCGACGGCGAGCTCGATGTCTGCTTCGGCTCCGGCAACGAAGCGCTCGCGCGCAGGCTCGTCCGCCGCAAGCTCGAAGCCGAGCGCGTCACGCAGCATCTCGCCGAGCGGCTCGAAGCGCTCGACAAGACGCTCGCGGCGGCGCGGACGAGCATCGCCGAGCAGCGCGAGCAGCTCGACGTGATGCGTCAGAAGGCGGAGCTCTTGACGGAGCGCGCGGCGCCGAGCGCGAGCGGCTACGGCGAGGACGCGGGCGCGACGCGATTCACGGTCGGCGACGACGAGGTCGAGGTCGCCTTCCTGCGCGAGCGGCAGCGGAGGCAGCCGCGATGAGCCGCACGAGCCGCAGACCCACGCTGCTGCGCGGCGTCGGCGTCGCACTCGCGTGGAGCGTCGGCGGTGCCGCGCTCCTCTCGACGCTGCCCGCGCTCGTCGGCGCATCGGCCGCGATCCGCATCGTCGTCGCGGTGCTCGGTCTCGCGTACGTGCTCTACGTGCTCGCGGACAGCGCGGAACGAACGGGTCGCACGACGACCGTCGTCGTCTGGGCGGCCGTCGCGGCGGCGGCGTGGATCACGAATCCGCCGCTCGGCGTGTACGTGCTGCTGCACGTCGCGCTGATCTGGCTCGTCCGCGCGCTCTACCGCTACTCGAGCACGCTCTCCGCGCTCGCCGACCTCACGTTGACCGCGCTCGCCGCGGCGTTCGCGGTCTGGACCGCCGCGCGCACGGGCAGCGCGTGGCTCGCGCTGTGGTGCTTCTTCCTCGTGCAGGCGTTCCACGTGTGGCTGCCGGAGAAGCTCGGCGGACGAGCACCGCGTGACCCGCGCGGCGAAAACGACTTCGAGCGCGCACGGCACGCGGCCGAGGCCGCGCTGCGCCGGCTCGCCGAGACGCGATGACGATCACACATCGATCCATTCACGATTCAAGCGGAGCATTCTCGATGAAAGCGCAAATCCTCGGTATCGGACTCCTCGCCGCGACCGTCGGCGCGGTGCTCGCCTCTCCATCCTTTCGCGGTAACGCCGCGGCGCCGCCGGTCGTGCCGCCGCCGATCGCACAGCCGCCGCTCCAGACGCTCGGCAAGGCCAAGGTCGAGGTCGTCTTCGTGCTCGATACGACCGGGAGCATGGCGGGTTTGATCGACGCGGCGAAGGAGAAGATCTGGTCGATCGCGGCTTCGATGGCGCAGGCGACGCCGGCGCCCGAGATCAGCATGGGCCTCGTCGCGTATCGCGACCGCGGCGATGCGTACGTCACGCGCGTCGTCGACCTCAGCACCGATCTCGATTCGATGTACGCGACGCTGATGGAGTTTGCCGCGGAGGGCGGCGGCGACGGTCCGGAGAGCGTCAACCAGGCGCTCCACGATGCGGTGCACGCGATGTCGTGGAGCCAGGATCCCGGAAGCTACAAGGTCGTTTTCCTCGTCGGCGACGCGCCGCCGCACATGGATTACCAGGACGATCCGAAGTATCCGGAGATCGTTGCCGCGGCCGCCGCGAAGGGCATCGTCATCAACACGATCCAGTGCGGCAACCTCGCCGAGACGGCGCCGCATTGGCAGCGGATCGCGGCGCTCGGCAAGGGCCGCTATTTCCAGGTCGAGCAGGCGGGCAGCGCGGTCGTGATCGACACGCCGTACGACCGGCGCATCGCGGAGCTCGCGGCCGAGCTCGATGCGACGCGGCTCTACTACGGCACGGCCGAGGAGCGCTCGGCGATGGAGCAGAAGCTCGCGGCGACGGCGATGCTGCACGAGCACGCGTCGAGCGCCGCACAGGCGCGGCGCGGCGTGTTCAATGCGTCGGCGAGCGGCGCGGCGAACCTCATCGGCGGGCAGGACCTCGTGCACGACGTCGTCAGCGGACGCGTCGAGCTCGAGGCGCTGTCTTCGGCGGAGCTGCCGCCCGCGCTCGCCGCTCTGCCGCCCGCCGAGCGGCGTCGGGTCGTCGACGAGACGGCGGCGCGGCGCGACGCGCTGCAGCGGGAGATCAACGAGCTCGCGGCGCAGCGCGATGCGTTCATCGCGGAGCGGCTCGAGGAAACGGGCGGCGAGACCGATTCGCTGGATCGGCTGATCTACGATGCCGTGCGCACGCAGGCGGCGGAGAAGGGACTGACGTACGACGAGTCCGGGCCGACGTTCTGAGCGGGCGATGCGGGCGGGCCTGGATTTGCGGCACCAGGCCCGCCCGCTCGTTTGCGGCACCGTGACGCAGAAGGGCATCATACGAGCGATGAACGACAACGATCGCCGCGAGCCGTTGCACACAGCGAGCTGTCACTGCGGCCGGGTCCGCATCGACGTGTTCGCGCCGCTGCCGGACCAGGTCTACGACTGCAACTGCTCGATTTGCACGAGGAAGGCCTATCTGCACTGGTTCGTGCCGCGAGACCTCGCGCGGATCACGGTCGCCGACGATGCGCTCGCGACGTACACCTTCAACACCGGCCGTGCCCGGCATCATTTCTGCTCGGTCTGCGGCGCGGCGCCGTTCTACATCGCGCGCTCGCACCCCGACGATCTCGACGTCAACGTGCGCTGCGTCGAAGGCGCGGATCTGTCGAAAGTGAGGATCGTGCCGTTCGACGGCCGTAACTGGGAGACGGCCGTCGAGCAATTGCGCGCGGAGTGACGAGCTGCGCGCGGAGCGATGAACCGCTGCGTGCGACGCAGTCGGCGGCCGCGTGCGACGCAGTCGGCGGCTGCGTGCGAAGAGTTGAGCGGCTGCGCGCGAGGAGCGTCGGGCGACGGCGGGCCGCACCTGCCTTTCTTGTCACTCGTTGCTGTCCACCGCATTGCGGGTGGCGCTGCCCCGCCCTTGCGCCTTTTCTGCTTGCACTCCCGGATCGTCCGTGGCAGCGCGGGATGACTCCGTGGAGGCGTGACGTTCTTACCGCTGCTTCTTGGAGACTTCATTCACTGTGTCGGTGAGCATGTCGTGCCTCGTGACATGCTGTGCCGCGTGACCGTTTTGTGACGCGCTCCTCTGGAGCGACCGACGTCGATGTTGCGTCCCGCGTGCTCACTACTCCAGGCGTCGGTGCTGCCCTCACGGCGCCATACGCCGCCGCGGATAACGCGCTCGCCGAGGGAGCGGCGATTTCGAGTCGGAAATTCGCTTGACGCGGCTCGGCGCTTGCGAGACTTAAGATCGGCAAGCCCGTCCCTGCCGCGATCCGTCTATTCTGGCTTTTTTCTAGAGTTTTTCAGTTTCTTATGATTCCGTGACTGATTATAATTACAGCTATATCTTCGTCCGATCGAGGGTGCCTCGATGACCAGCGTTTCCGCCGTCGCTGCGGCGTACGACCGCCACGCATCGATCGACGAGCTCGACCGCGCCATCGTCACGCTCGCCGGCCGCATCAACGCGGCCACCTACGATCTGCTCGTGCTCATTCGCCGCTTCGACGAGCGCTTGGGCTGGCTCGCCTGGGGCTTCGAGAGCTGTGCCGACTGGCTGCACTAC
>DASVCR010000046.1:0-8407 GCA_036381515.1 Gammaproteobacteria bacterium
GTCTCGGAGGCTCATGCCTGCGACTGGGATTGGTATCAGATTTGCTCGTGGGCGTGCCTGACGACCTGCGGGACCGGTCAAGGCATCCCGAACTGTGACCCGAACGATCCGTTCAGGTGGTGCGAGGAGTATTGCCGAGCGGATTCGGGTTGCTAGCCTAGCGCTGGCCGTCCTGACGGCCCACGGTATCTGCGCTGTCGCTAGCTCGGACGGGACGCACGATTGGATGAACGCGCCTTCAGCAGGCGCGCGGCCGCGGCGGCTCCGTCGAACGTGAGAAGACCTGCTGCCCGCGCGTGAGTTCGCCCGCAGCGCCGGGTCGGAGCGCGCGACGATCGCGGCCTGGCCGATCGCCCGCAGCGCGCCGCGTTAACCCCAGCCGCGGCGCGCTAGCGGTTCGAGGTCGACAGCGTGCGCTCCGGCCCAGCGCTGCGGTGCGAGCGACGGCGGAGCCTCTAGAACCGAAGGCTCCGCCGGTCGCGTCGAGCGCGCGATTGCACGCCTTGCGAGGCTCGCCGAGCCGATCCTTGTCGGCGCCGGTCAGGGCGAGCGTGGTGTGCCGTGGGCGACATGCCCCGAGGTGCCGATGGTCAGGACCGGTGGCTTCCTGATTCACCGAGCATGTGCCACTCTGCCGCGAACTCGGCCTCGTCCGTTTCGTCGAGACAACGCAGATCGAGCCGCAGCGCGCCGTCCTCGATCCGGCCGATCACCGGACGGGGCAGTGCGCGCAGCGCGGCCTCGAGGCGGCGCAAGCTACCGCGCCGGCCCTTCGTCGGACGCACGATCAGGCCGTAGCTCGGCAACCGCTCGACCGGCAGCGCGCCGCTGCCGATCTGGCTCGCCATCGGCCCATGCGCGACCTCGTAGGTCTCCCCGACCGCGCGCTGCACGAGCGGCGCGAGCCTCGCCGCCTGTGCGCGCATCGATTCGGCCGGCCGCGTGAGAAGACGGAGCGTCGGCAACTCCGCGGCGAGCCGGTCCGGCGCGCGATAGAGCTTCAACACGGCCTCGAGCGCCGCGAGCGTCAGCTTGTCCACGCGCAATGCGCGCTTCAGCGGATGACGCTTGATCTTCCTGATCGCGTCCGCGCTGCCGACGAGGAGTCCCGACTGCGGCCCGCCTAGCAGCTTGTCGCCGCTGAAGCAGACGACGTCCGCGCCCGCCGAGACGGTCTCGCTCACCGTAGGCTCCTTCGGCAGCCCCCATGCCGCGAGATCGACGAGCGAGCCGCTGCCGAGATCGACCGCGACCGGCAGGCCGTGCTCACGGGCGAGCGCCTTGAGCTCCGCGCTCGACACGCTCGCCGTGAAGCCCGTGATCGCGTAGTTGCTCGTGTGGACTTTCACGAGCAGCGCCGTGCGCGGCCCGATCGCCTGCGCGTAATCGGCAAGATGCGTGCGGTTCGTCGTGCCGACCTCGACGAGCTTCGCGTTCGCCTGGCGCATGATGTCCGGCATGCGGAACGAGCCGCCGATCTCGATCAGCTCGCCGCGCGAGATCACGACCTCGCGGCGGCTCGCGAGCGCGGCGAGCATCAGCAGGACCGCGGCCGCGTTGTTGTTCACGACGGTGGCCGCCTCTGCGCCGGTGAGCTCGCAGAGCAGCGACTCGACGAGCGCGTCGCGATCGCCGCGGCGGCCTGCGGCGAGGTCGAACTCGAGGTTGACGGGCTCGGTCGCGGCATCGGCGAGCGCGCGGGCCGCGGCCTGCGGCAGCACGGCGCGGCCGAGATTCGTGTGCAGCACCGTGCCGGTGAGGTTGAACACGCGCCGCAGCCGCGGCTTCGCCGCGTCGACCAGCGCGGCCTCGACGGCCGCGGCGATCGCGTCGTCGGCGAGCGCGGCGTGCTCGAGGGAGCCTTCGCGAGCGGATGCGCGCAGCACGTCGAGATGAGCGCGGAGCGCGGCCGTCGTCTGCGTGCGGCCGTAGCGCTCGAGAAGCGGGGCGAACGCCGGCCCGTTCAGCAGCCGGTCGACCGATGGAATGTCCGCGGCGCTCGCGCGCGCCGGCGGCACAACGGGTACCTCCACGCGCCTGTCCCTCCTCGGGGCATCTTGGGATACCGGCAGGGGGCTCGCAAGAGCTCGGAGCCTGAGTGGCCGCTTATCACACCGCTATCGAGCTGGAGACCGCGCAGTCACGTGGCCGCGTCGCGTTCATGAATCCGGATCTTCATCGCGGACCGGTTTACCGGCAATCTACCGTTACGCATGCAGCCCCCGAGGAGTCGTCATGCTCGAAGTATCCGTTCGCTCGCTGCGTGCGTCCGATGCCGCGTACGTTGCGAGAATACTGCGAGCCACCAACTGGTTTGCACACATGGCCGAAGAGACGGCCGAGCAGACCGAGCTCAGGATCAGGCACCACGTCGCGCTTTGTCGGATCGAGGGCGGGCACTCCGGCTACGTCGCCGAGCTTCCGAGCGGCGATGTCGTCGGCTATGTTCTCGTCCACTGGCTGCCGAGCCTGTTCTTGCCGAGGCATGAAGGCTATTTGTCGGAGCTCTTCGTCGACGAGGCGTGTCGCGGCAAAGGAATCGACCGAAGACTGTTGGACGTCGTCATACGTGAGGCGAGAGACCGCAACGCTTCCAGACTCTCGCTCATCACGAATCGAAACCGTGAGTCCTACGAGCGAGCGTTCTACGCCAAGGCGGGTTGGGTCGAGCGCGACGGGCTGGTTTGCTTCGCATTGACGCTCTGAGGGAATGGCGGACGCGTCGGCGGATCAGTCGACGCGATTCATCGGCGGTATCCGAACGACTGCGCACGACCATCGGAGACCATCGAGGAGTGACGAGAGCCCATAGAGGAGTGACGAGACGAAATGAAGAGCGTCGTAGAACGGTTTCGGCACCGCGCTACAGTTGGGGTGAAGCGAGCGAGGGCTCGCACCTCCTTAACCGAAAAGACCTCAACGTCATCCAAGAGCGGGTGCCGGCGGGAGATGGAGAACGCCGACATTATCACTCTGCCGCACGCCAGTTCTTCTATGGGGTGCGGCTGCTGCGGCGCGTCTTAGGACGTTGGAAAGCGTAACGTGACTACCGGCGTCAACCACATCACCTTCGCCGTCAGCGATCTGCAGCGATCGCTGCGGTTCTATGTCGAGGTACTGGGCTGCGCCAAGGTGGCCACGTGGAACCAGGGCGCGTATCTGCGAGCCGGCGAAACGACCGTACGACGGACTGCAGCTGCACCGCGATGCAGCCTCTCGTGCGGCTCGATGAGCCTGCGTTACTCGTCGAGATCGATCGTCAGCGTCGCGGCTCCGTCTTCGTCCGAGCCCCAGAGGTTGTTCTCGCAGATGTACTCTTGCATCTTGTAGCCGGGCCAGCGCTTGTACATCCAGGTCCACTCCCACGGCTCGGTCAGGTATTCCGGATCGATCACCGTGATCTCGTTCTGCATGTAGTCGCGGTCCGGCAGCAGGCTGATCCGCTCGATGATCCGCATGTTTGCCGAATGCGGCACGTTCCGGTAGCGCACGTACTCCTTGATGCCGGTCGTCTCGACGACGAGCGTGTCGCCCTCCCAGTGCGCACCGGAATGGCCTGCGAAGCGCGGCTCGGCGTCCTCCGGCGGAGGCGGCTCCTCGCCGACGTAGATGCGGCGCACCTGGTTGTACGCCTCCTGAATCACCGTGACCTGGTCGCCGGTGACGAGCACCTCCATCGGGAACATCGCCATCATCATGCCCGGCATGCCTTCGCCGATGCAGTGCGTGTAGTTCGTCGCAGGCGGCCGACCGGCCGCAGTCATCGCGGCGGCCTCGTCCTGCGCCTTACGCCACTCGGCGTAGTACTCCGGCTTCAGCGGCGGATCCGGCTGCGGCTGCGGCCGCGGCGGCGCGTCGTTGTTGCCGCTGCCGAGCCCGGCGAGGGTCGGATAGCGCTCCCACGTCCCGCCGATGTCGCGCGGTCCGTACTGTGTTTCCGCGTCGCTCGAGGTCTGTGCGAGCGCCGCGCCGGCGCACCATGACAGCGTCACGGCGACGCCGAGCGTGCCGATCGAACGGCGCAACGCGCGGCTCATCCCTGGCCTCCCGCGTCCGTTACCTCTTCCGGATCGAGCGGAATCGTCGCCGGCCCGGCCGGGCCGCCGTTCGAGAGCACGCGCCCGTCGGCGGTCCTGATCGCCTTCAAGAGCGCCGCCGGTTGGCCGTTGCGCATCGGCGCGACGACGACCGTGATCTCGTCGCCCTCCTTGACCAGGTTGAACTTCCAGCCGACGCGATTGAGTATCCCCGGATTCGCGCACTCGATCAGCCATAGCTGCTCCTCCCCGCCATCCTCGCCACCGCGAAGCTGGATGTAGACGTGCGGATTCTGCCAGGTGAACTTCTCGACCGTGCCGTGCAGGCGAATCTGCCGGTCGGGCTCGTACGGCGCGAACGAGTGATGCGCCAAAGCCGGCGCCGCGACGACGAGCGCGAGCGCGTGCGCGGCGAGCGCACAACGCCGAATTTGAATGCTCAAGACCCTCCCCCTCTTGGCATCGCGGGCCGAATGCCGGCCCAAGTACCGATGCTAGCAGACACGCTCCCGACCGTGGCAGGCCCGCGAATGCATACGCTCCATTCCGCCGAGTTCTCGCCCTGCCGATGCGGCAGGCTCCCCGACGCAAACGCCCCGGGGCTATCTGTCGTCGGCAGGCGCCGTGGTATCGAACGACGAGCCCGCGAAGACCTGTCGTCCGTCCGGCAGCCTGACCGTCCGCGCGTTGGCGACGTGCGGCTCCGTCTTGGACAGGAAGCCCTCGATCGTGACGACTTGCCCTGCACGCAGCGATCTCGAGTTCCAGCCGAGCCGCATCAAGCCATTGGGCGGGCCGAGCTCGAAGTCCCAGGTCACCCGCTGGCCGCTCTCGTCTTCGACGTCGATGTAGATGCGCGCGTGCGGGTTCGTCCACTCGAGCTTCGATACGCTGCCCGTCAGCGTGATCGGCTTGTCGCGATCGAACTCGGCGGAGAACGAATGGTGAGCGTGCGCGCCGGCCGCGATCCAGAACATCGATGCCGTGCACGGTACGAGCAGTCTGCGGCCCATCGATCCTCCCCGAAGTCGTCCGCGGGCGCGGGTCCCGCGTCGAGAATGATAGCCTACTGGACACTTCCCGGACGAAAGAGCGTTGGATCATGAAGAGACGTCTCGACCTCGCGACCGTGCTTGTCCTGTGGGCCGCCGTCGTGCCGGCCTCGGCGCAATGGGCGCCTCATCTGCCGCCGGGCGTGCCGCTCACCGCGAACGGCGAGCCCGACCTCGATGCGCCGGCGCCGCGAACCGCAGACGGTAAGCCCGATCTGACCGGCGTCTGGGAGGGCGAGCGCGGCGGTCAGGCATCCGAAGACGCGGACGCCCCGCCGATCGCCGGCTTTCGCGACGTCGGGCAGAACATCGATGGCGGGCTCCCGCTGCGGCCCGAGGCGGCCCGCTTGCTCGAGGAGCGCCGCGCAAGGGACGGTGCGGACAACCCCGAGGCACATTGCCTGCCGATGGGCATCATGCAGTTCCATACGCAAGGCGCGCCGCGCAAGTTCATCCAGACGCCGAACGTCGTCGTGATCCTGTACGAGGCGAGCATGGGCGTGCGGCAGATCTTCATGGATGGGCGCTCGCTGCCCGGCGAGGAGGCGCATCCCTGGTGGTACGGCTATTCGGTCGGCCACTGGGAGGGCGACACCCTGGTGGTGGAAACGGCCGGCCTGCGCGACGGCGGCTGGCTCGACATCTTCGGCTCGCCGCTGACGGACGCGGCGAGGATCACCGAACGGTTTCGCCGGGTGAGCTACGGGCGGATGGAGATCGACATCACCGTCGACGATCCGAAAGCGTATACGCGGCCGTGGACCGTGCGCGTCAATCAACGGATCATGCCGGACCAGGAGCTGATCGAATTCGTTTGCCTCGAGAATCAGCGCTTCGGGCCGCGCTGAAGGCTGCAGGCTGCAGATGCCGTCGACGTCGGCCGCCGGCTCGCGAGACCGGCCCGCCCGCTCGACGAGACGGCCCGCCCGCTCGACGAGACGGCCCGCCCGCTCGACGAAACGGCCCGCCCGCTCGACGAGACGGCCCCGCCCGCTCGACGACCCGGGCCACCGGCTCGACGACACCGGCCACCGGCTCGATGACATCCGTCACGGCCCAATCGCACGCTCCGCGCTTCCGCGGAGGCGTTTCTCGAACGATTCTCGTTTCGCAAACGCTTCCGCGGAGGCGCTCTGCCGATCGCGCGACGACGCTTCGCCGGGAGCAGGCGTGCCGCCGAGCCTCTCGGCCGCCGGCGCTTCGGTTCTCCTTAATGGTTCAACGACGTAACCCGCGGCTACACTTCGACCCTTTCGTTATCCGCGAGCCGGAGCGCCCGTGAGCCAGACCAAGATTCTTCTCGACGAATCCGATATCCCGACTCATTGGTACAACGTCGTTGCCGATATGCCGAATCCGCCCGCGCCGCCGCTCGGGCGGGACGGCAAGCCCGTGCCGCCGGCCGCGCTCGCCGCGATCTTTCCGGAGACGCTGATCCGGCAGGAGGTGTCAGGCGAGCGCTGGATCCCGATTCCGGAGCCGGTGCGCGAGGTGTATCGCCTGTGGCGCCCGACGCCGCTTTTTCGCGCGCACCGTCTCGAAGCCGCGCTCGGGACGCCGGCGAAGATCTTCTATAAGTATGAAGGCGTCAGCCCGGCCGGCTCCCACAAGCCGAACACGGCGGTGGTCCAGGCGTACTACAACCGCGAGGCCGGCATCCGCCGCCTCACGACCGAGACCGGCGCCGGCCAGTGGGGCTCGTCGCTCGCGCTCGCCGGCCGGATGTTCGGTCTCGACGTGCGCGTATTCATGGTGAAGGTCAGCTACGAGCAGAAGCCGTACCGCCGCTCGATGATGCAGGCCTGGGGTGCCGAAGTGCTCGCGAGCCCGACGAACGTCACCGAGGCCGGCCGCAAGGTCCTCGCGGCCGATCCGGCGAGCTCGGGCTCGCTCGGCATCGCGATTTCCGAGGCCGTCGAGGAGGCCGCGGGCCGCAAGGACACCAACTACGCGCTCGGTTCCGTGCTGAACCACGTGCTGCTGCATCAGACGGTGATCGGTCTCGAGGCGAAGAAGCAGCTGGCGAAGGCCGGTGTCTATCCGGACGTCGTCATCGCCTCCTGCGGCGGCGGCTCAAACTTCGGCGGCATCGCGTTTCCGTTCCTCGCCGACAAGGCGGCCGGGAAGCAGGTGCGGCTCGTCGCGGTCGAGCCGACGTCCTGTCCGACGCTCACGAAGGGCGTTTACGCCTACGACTTCGGCGACGTCGCCGGCTACACGCCGCTCATGAAGATGTACACGCTCGGCCACGACTTCATCCCGCCCGGTATTCACGCGGGCGGGCTGCGCTATCACGGGGATTCGCCGCTCGTCTCGCAGCTCTATCACGAGAAGCTGATCGAAGCGGTCGCGGTGCCGCAGCTCGCAACGTTCGAAGCGGGCGTGCAGTTCGCGCGCACCGAGGGCATCATCCCCGCGCCCGAGTCGGCGCATTCGATACGCGTCGCGATCGACGAGGCGATCGCGGCGAAGAAGGCCGACGAGCCTCGCGTCATTCTCTTCAATCTATCCGGCCACGGTCATTTCGACATGTCGGCGTACGACAAGTACTTCGCTGGCCAGCTCGAGGACTTCGCCTATCCGGAGGCGGCGATCGAGGAATCGATGAAGAAGCTGCCGAAGGTCGCAGGCTGAAGTCTGGTTGCTTCCAGACTAAACGGCAACGGGCGCAGGAATCGCCCGAGACGAGCGCCGACATCACCTGAAATCGCCGCCGCAGCGTGCCGCTCGCATCGGAGCCGCAGCGGTCCGTTTCATCACGGCCCGCTCCCGGTGATGCTTGACCGGACTACACACGAACGCCATCCTTCGGCCGCGTGGGTAGCCGCCTGCATGAAAAATCATGCCAGCATCGCCGCCCTTTCAGATCGCCGCCACCGCATGGGGGCTCCTGACGGAGCCGGAGATGGACCAACTGGTCGCCGACTACGCGGCGCGCCTGTCCGAGGCGAAAGTCGGCACCGGCCAGACGACGGCGGAGATCAGAAGGTCGCAGGTCGCATTCGTCGACGTCGAGAAGTACCAGTGGCTCTATCAACGGATGTGGCAGGCGGCGCTCGAGCTCAATTGCAAATACTTCGACGTCGAGATCACCGGCTTCACCGAGCGCATCCAGGTCGCGCGCTACGATGGCTCCAATCAGGGCTTCTATACGTGGCATACGGATTTCGCCGATCTCGCGCCGCAAAGGAAGCTGTCGATATCCGTTCAACTTTCGAGGCCGGAAGACTACGAAGGAGGCGATCTCGAGCTGCTCTTCCGCGGCACGCCGCACAAAGCGGACAGGGCCAGAGGGGCACTCACCGTCTTCCCGAGCTT
>DASVCR010000047.1:0-30257 GCA_036381515.1 Gammaproteobacteria bacterium
GTTTCCCCTGTAGCGAAGCCAACCCGAAAACTCGCCTACGTTTCTCGACCTTTGCCGTAACCTCGACTTAAGAATTCTGGCTGTGACCTGTCGCCTGTAGTCTGTGAGCCGCGGTGCTCCGCACCGCGCTAGAACGCATCCTTGTTCTGCGCCCTGAAGCGCGCCTCTTCCTTCGTCACGATGCCCTTCTGCATGAGCTCGGTCAAACATTGGTCGAGCGTCTGCATGCCGTCCTTCTGGCCGGTCTGGATAGCCGAGTACATTTGGGCAATCTTGCCTTCGCGGATCAAGTTTCGAATCGCGGGCGTACCGATCATGATTTCGTGCGCTGCAACGCGGCCGCCGCCGATGCGCTTCAGCAGTGTCTGCGAGATCGCGGCGCGGAGCGACTCCGACAGCATCGTGCGGACCATTTCTTTCTCGGACGCGGGGAACACATCGACGATACGGTCGATCGTCTTCGCCGCCGAGCTCGTGTGCAGCGTGCCGAACACGAGGTGTCCCGTCTCCGCGGCGGTCAACGCGAGACGGATCGTCTCGAGGTCGCGCATTTCGCCGACGAGGATCACGTCCGGGTCCTCGCGGAGCGCCGAGCGCAGCGCCTCGCTGAAGCCGAGCGTATCGCGGTGCACCTCGCGCTGGTTGATCAGCGACCTCTTGCTCTCGTGAACGAACTCGATCGGGTCCTCGATCGTGATGATGTGGTCCGGCTTGTTCTCGTTCACGTAGTCGATCATCGCGGCGAGCGTCGTCGACTTGCCGGAGCCCGTCGGACCCGTGACGAGCACGAGGCCGCGCGGATGCATCGCGATATCCTTGAAGATGCGGGGCGCGCCAAGATCGTCGAGCGTGAGGATCTGCGACGGAATCGTGCGGAACACTGCCGCGCAGCCGCGGTTCTGGTTGAACGCATTCACGCGGAAGCGGGCGAGCTTCGGGATCTCGAACGAGAAGTCCGTCTCGAGGAACTCCTCGAAATCCTTCCGCTGTTTGTCGTTCATGATGTCATATACCATACTGTGCACTTCCTTGTGCTTCAGTGGTGGCATATTGATCCGCTTGATGTCTCCGTCGACACGAATGATCGGGGGCACGCCGGCCGACAAGTGCAGGTCGGACGCGTTGTTCTTGACGGCGAAGGCAAGCAGCTGAGCGATATCTACGGCGGCCATACTGATCCTTGAATCGAAGCCGACACCGCACCCGGTCCGAGGGATGCGAGGCATTCGCGTTCATACTATAGCCAGCAGCTACGTCAAAGCGTGACAGATATCACGGAGCATTTGTCGACGATCCGCGAGCGCGTTCGTATTGCGGCGCAACGCACAGGCCGAAGCGAGCGCGACGTGACGATCGTCGCAGTCAGCAAACAGCAGTCGGCGGAAGCGATTCAACAGGCGTATCGGGCCGGACAACGCGATTTCGGCGAGAGCTACGTTCAGGAAGCGGAGAGGAAGCTCGCGGCGCTCGCCGACCTCGACATCGTCTGGCATTTCATCGGACGCATTCAGGGCAACAAGACGCGCTTCATCGCGGAGCACTTCCACTGGGCGCACACGGTCGATCGCGAAAGGATCGCGAGGCGGCTCGCCGAGCAGCGGCCGTACCATGCGCCTCCGCTGAACGTCCTGATCCAGGTCAACCTCGCGGGCGAGCCGCAGAAGGGGGGCGTCGCGCCCGACGAGGTGGAGCCGCTCGCGGACGCCATCGCTCGGTTCGACCGGCTCGCGCTCCGCGGCCTGATGACGATCCCTCCCGCCGGCCTCGCAGCGGACGAGTGCCGCGCGCATTTCGAGAGGCTCGCGGCGATCGGGGCGCACCTCGCGGCGCGCGGCTTTGCGGTCGATTCGCTCTCGATGGGCATGTCGGAAGACTTCGAGATCGCGATCGAGGCAGGCTCGACGTGCGTGCGCATCGGCACGGCGATCTTCGGCGCACGCGAGGCCTGACGCAGGGCAAGGTCCCACGAGCACGCGCCGCGGGCGTACCGGGGTGACGGAGCGACGCCGAGGGCGCAGAAGCCCTCCCCATGCTATCTTTCCGCGGGCCCTACCGGACGAACGGCATGCAGACAGCGCTGATCTTCCTCGTCAAGACGCTCGCGGATCTCTACGTGCTCACGTTCCTGCTGCGCTTCATCATGCAGTGGACGCGGGCCGACTTTCACAACCCGTTCGCGGAAGTGATCCTTCGAGTCACGAATCCGCTCGTCCGGCCGGCGCGCCGGATGCTGCCTTCGGCGCGCGGAGTCGATCTGCCGACGCTGCTGCTGCTCGTCGCGCTCGAGGCGATCGCGACCCTCGTTCTGCTCGCGCTCGCAGGCGTGTCGATGCCCGCCGGCACGTTCGTCGTCACGGTCGTGCTGAGGCTCGTGAATCTGACGATCTGGTTCTACACGATCGCGATCTTCGTCTACGTGATCCTGAGCTGGATCGGGCAGGGACGCTACACGCCGATCGGCGCCCTGCTCGCGGATCTCGTCGAGCCGGTCCTAGCGCCCGCCAGGCGGATCCTGCCGCCGATCGCGGGCGTCGACCTGAGCCCGCTGCTCGTCCTGATCCTCCTGCAGGCGGTGTCGATCGCGCTGCCCCTCGCTCCGTATCTCCGCTAGCCGCCTGTCGGCTGCCGGAAAATGGGTTTATATTGGGGGCGGCGACTGTAGGAGAATTCCCATGATCCAGCAAGCGATCCAGCGCGCCCGCCTGCTGCCGCTCCTCGGCACCTTCGCCTTCCTGTCCGCCTGCGAGCAGCCGACGCAGACGGCAGTCGCCCAGGAGCAGAACGATCAGGATATCGTTCTCCCCGGCACCGAGCACATGAAGGACTTCGGAGACTATGTGCTCCATTTCAACGCGATCGGCACCGACCAGCTCACGGAGAAGATCGCCGCGCAATACGGCATCGTCCGGAGCAGGAATCGCGCGATGCTGAGCGTCAGCATCCTGCGCAAGGCCGACGGCACGATGGGCACGCCGGTCACCGGCAGCGTGTCGGCCTCGGCGATCAACCTGACGGGTCAGCTTCGAAACATCAACATGCGCGAGATCAAGGAAGGTACCGCCGTCTACTACATCGGCGAAACGAGCATCACGGACGGTGAGACGCTGATCTTCACCGTGGATGCGACGCCGATCAACGAAGCGAGCCGGTTCACGGTGCGTTTCAAGAAGCAGTTCTTCGTCGACGACTGATCGCCGCGCTCGACGGCGCGCGCCTCCCCGGAAGGGAGCGCGCGTCGTCGGCCCGCGTCGACGCCGACGCGACGCCGGGCCGTCGCGGAGCACCGCTCGAGCGGGCCCGGAAGCGCCTTCGGGCGTCTGCCGTCACGCGTCGGCGGCGTCGGCCGCGCCCTGCCCCGCCGCGTCCCGGACGAACGACTCGACGCGCTCCGAGAGCTCCGTGAGCCTGCCGTGAAAGAAGTGCGTCGCGCCTTCGAGGACGACGAGCCGTGCGGTCGGGGCGTATTGCGCCCGCCACGCCGTCACATCGCCGAGCGGCACGAGCTCGTCCTCGGAGCCGTGCACGATCAGCCACGGGCAACCGGGCGGCGTGACGCCGCCGGCGAGCCGCGCGACCGGCGGCGCGACGGTGACGAGCAGGGCCGCACGGAGCCCGCTCGCGACGCTCGCGGCGACCCCGGCGCCGAACGAGAACCCGCCGAGGTAGAGCGGCAGGCCGGGATAGGCCGCGCGTGCCCAGCTCGCGACCGCGACCGCATCGTCGCGCTCGCCTTCGCCGCCGGCGTGCGTGCCCGCCGACGCGCCAACGCCGCGGAAATTGAAGCGAACGGACACCGCACCGACGCGCGTGAACGCGCGGGCGAGCGTGTACGCGACCTTGTTCGTCATCGCGCCGCCATGCAGCGGATGCGGATGACAGACGACCGCGACCGCCGCGGCCTCGTGCGGACCGGACTCGACGAGCGCCTCGAGCGGACCGACCGGCCCCGGGATCACGAGCCTCTCGGCCGTCGCCGCACGCCGGCTCACCCGCGACCTCCGCGGCGCTATCGCGGCATCGACTCGCCGTTGGCGAGCCGGATCAGCCCGAGCACGTGACGGTAGACGTACCAGAGCCAGACGAGACCGAGGATCAGCCAGCCGACGAGCAGGATGGTCGTCACCCAGCCGACGACGACCCAGAGCAGCGCCCACCAGAACGTGCGGATCATCCAGCCGTGGTGGCTCGCGAGCCGCTCGTCGACGTCGCCGCGCTTCAGGTAGTTCAGCAGAAGACCGATCAGGCTTGGGATCGCCGAGACGCTGCCGATCAGGTGCAGCACGTACGCGAGGAGCACGGTCGCGCGCTCCGACTCGACGTTCGCACCGACGCTCTGCGAATGCTGATTCATCTCTGCTCCGCGGATGCGAGTGACGTGAGTTTGCCGTGCAAGAAGCGCGCCCGTCGACTCACGGTGCTCACGCCGCCGCGGAGCCGAGCTCGACGAGCAGGTGATTGAGCCGCTTCACGAACGCGGCGGGGTCCTCGAGGGGCCTGCCCTCCGCGAGCGCCGCCTGGTCGAAGATCAGGAGCGCGAGCCGCTCGAACCTCGCATCGTCCCGCTCGGTCTTGAGCCGCTCGATGAGCGGATGACGCGAGTTCAGCTCGAGGCTCGGCGCCGTCTCGGGGGCGTCGTGCCCGGCCGCCTTCAAGAGCTCGCGCATCCGCGGGCCGAGGTCCTGCTCGCCGATCACGAGACACGCCGCGGACTCGGTCAGCCGCTCGCTGAAGCGCACCTCCTGCACGCGCTCGCGCAGCACGCCCTTCATGCGCTGCAGCAGTTCCTTGTCTTGCTGCGTCGGCTCGGACGCGCCGGCGGGCTCCGCTCCGAGCTTCTTCAGGTCGATCGCGCCGCGCGCGACGTCCTTCAGCGGCTTGCCGCGGTACGCGTCGAGGAACTGGATCATCCACTCGTCGAGCCGATCGGTCAGGAGGAGCACCTCGACGTCACGGGACTTCAGGGCCTCGAGGTGCGGGCTCGACCGCGCGGCGGCGAGCGTGTCCGCATGCAGGTAGTAGATCACGTCCTGCTCGGGCTTCGCCGCGTCGACGTACGCCGCGAGGCTTCGATCCTCCTCGTCGCCGGCGGACTTCGTGCTGCTGAAGCGCAGGAGCTCCGCGATCCGCTCGCGGTTCGCGGGATCCTCGGCGAGCCCCTCCTTGAGCACCGTGCCGAACTCGCGCCAGAAGGTGCGGTATTTTTCGGGCTCGTCCTTCGCGAGGCGCTCGAGCATGTCGAGCACCCGTTTCGTGAGCGCGGTCTTGATCGCGGCGACCTGGGGATCCTCCTGCAGCAGCTCGCGCGACACGTTCAACGACAGGTCGCTCGCGTCGACGACGCCGCGGACGAAGCGCAGGTAGAGCGGCAGGAACTGCGGCGCCGCATCGGTGATGAAGACGCGCTGCACGTAGAGCTTGAGCCCCCGCGGCGCCTCCCGATTCCACAGATCGAACGGCGCGACGGCCGGCAGATACAGGAGGCACGTGTATTCGCGCTTGCCCTCGACGCGGTTGTGCGTCCACGCGAGCGGCTCGCCGAGGTCGTGCGTGACGTGCTTGTAGAATTCGACGTACTCGCCGTCGGTGATCTCGCCGCGCGGACGCGTCCAAAGCGCCTTCGCCTGATTGACGACCTCCGCCGCGCCCGCACCCTCGCGCAGCTTCACGGGGAAGGCGATGTGGTCCGAGTACTTCCGGATGAGGCCGCGGATTCTCGCGGCGTCCAGGAACTCCTGCGCGTCGTCGCGCAGGAAGAGCCTGACGAGCGTGCCCGGCTCAGCCTTCGTCCGGTTCTCGACCGTGAATTCGCCCTTCCCGTCCGATTTCCAGAGCACGCCCGCCTCGGGCGGCTCCCCGGCCTTGCGGCTTTCGACTTCGACGCGCTCCGCGACGATGAACGCGGAATAGAAGCCGACGCCGAACTGGCCGATCAGCTGCGCATCCTTGCGCTGGTCGCCGGTCAGCTTCTCGACGAACCGCTGCGTGCCGGAATGCGCGATCGTGCCGAGCTGCTCGACGATCTCGTCGCGGGTCATCCCGATGCCGTTATCGGCGATCGAAACGGTCTTCGCGCGGGGGTCGACCGTGACCACGATCTCGAGGCTCCCGGCCTGCGCGGCGAGCTCCTGCCGGGCAAGCGCCTCGAAGCGCAGCTTGTCGTTCGCGTCCGAGGCGTTCGAGATCAGCTCGCGAAGAAAGATCTCACGGTTGCTGTACAGCGAATGCACCATCAGGTGAAGCAGCTGCTTCACCTCGGCCTGGAATCCGTGGGTCGTCGGAGTCGTCTCCATTGGCAGGCGGCCCGATGTTGAGGTACGGGCTACGATAGGGCCGGCCTGCGAATTTTCAAGCGCGTCGGGGTGCGCCGCTCAAGGCTTCCGCGACGGCGGCGAGCGCCGCTCCGAGGAGTCCCAAGGATACGCTGAACGCGGCGACCGCGGCGAGCGGCAACACGAGGTCCGCGGCCACGACCGTGCTCGCGGCGAGCGCCGCGGCGGACGCCGCGCCGATCTCGACGCATCGGCGCCGCAGCCGTTCCCAGGCCAGGACGACGGCGAATACCGCATCGTCCAGGTCATCGAGCCACTGCAGGACGATCTCCATACGGGACGACGAACCGACTGGAGAAGCTTCTCAGGTGGCCTCGCCGGGCGTACGCCGGTGCTCGTCGACGCGATTACCCGCGGCGACCGGATCCTGCAGGCGCTCCTTGTAGCGCCTTGCGGCATCCATCGCTGAAGTGATCCACTCGAGCGAGTGGACGGTGTCGGCAAAGGGATTCTTGGTGCCGTTGTTCTTCGCTTCCATGCTAGACGACTCCGCTCGAGATCGTGCGGCTTCGGCGCGCTCGATCAGCTTTCCTCGGGCTTCCACGACTGGCGGACCTTGTCGGCCCAGTTTTGGTAGCCCTTCCAGCTGTAGATCGAGTGGTCGATCGGCGAACGCTGCACCGAAGGCTTCCGGCTCACGTGCGTGACCCATTTGCGATAGGCGTCCCAGCCCTGTTGATCCTTCGTCGACTGGCTGCGCCCGTTCGCGGCGGTGCTTGCCGCGGACGCGCCGGCAGTCTTCGTGTGGTAGAGCGGAGGACGAAACCGGTGGGACTTCTGCTCGCTCATCGGCCTTCGAATTCGGTGGTACGAACTGAGCGTAAACGTACCTGCACGGGCGCTGCCGCTCCAGGAACTGGGTCTCAGTCGCGAAGACCGAAAACTCCTGCCGAGTCAGTAAATTGCGAGCAGTTAACGTAAGCCGGAAAGGACCGTGCGAATCAGCCCACGATTCGATAGCACGGCACGTAATTGCACGGATCCGAGAGGCGCATCCTACGCTGCGCGACGAAGTCGTTGAGGAGCCGGTCGAGCGCGTTCGTGACGGTGCGGTCGCCGCGCAGCTCGAACGGTCCGTGCTCCTCGACGAGGCGGATGCCGGCCTCGCGCACGTTACCGGCGACTATCCCGGAGAATGCGCGCCGCAGATTGATCGCGAGCCGATCGAGCGGCTGGTCACGGTGCAGCTCGAGCGCCGCCATCGACTCGTGAGTCGCATGGAACGGGCGCTGGAAGTCGAGGCCGATCTCGAGCTGCCAGTTGAAGAAGTACGCGTCGTCCGTCTTCGCCCGCGACGCGCGCACGACCTCGAGCCCCGCCGCCACCTCGCGCGCGACGGCGGGCGGGTCGTTCAGGATGATCTTGTATTTCGACTGCGCCGCCTCGCCGAGCGTCTCGCCGATGAACTCGTGCAGACGCTCCATGTAGTAACGGCTGCTCGCGGGGCCGGTGAAGATCAGCGGCAACGGGACGTCCCGGTTTCTCTCGTTCAGCAGGATGCCGAGCAGATACAGGATTTCCTCCGCGGTGCCGACGCCGCCGGGGAAGACGACGATCGCATGCGCGAGCCGCACGAACGCCTCGAGGCGCTTCTCCATGTCCGGCAGGATCACGAGCTCGTTCACGATCGGGTTCGGCGCCTCGGCGGCGATGATCGTCGGCTCCGTGAGCCCGAGGTAGCGCGCGTTCCGCACGCGCTGCTTCGCGTGACCGAGCGTCGCGCCCTTCATCGGGCCCTTCATCGCGCCGGCGCCGCACCCCGTGCAGATGTCCATGCCGCGCAGGCCGAGCTCGTAGCCGACGACCTTCGAGTAGTCGTACTCCTCGCGGCTGATCGCATGGCCTCCCCAGCAGACGACGAGCCTGGGGTCGGCCTGCGCGGTCAACGCGCGGGCATTGCGCAGGATGTGAAAGACCGCGTCGGTGATGCCGCCGGACGTCGCGAGATCGAAGCGGTTGCTCATCAGCACGTCGCCGTGCACGTAGAGCAGGTCGCGCAGCACCGCGAACAGATGCTCGCGGATGCCGCGGATCATCACCCCGTCGACGAACGCGCGGTCGGGCGCGTTCTTGAGCTCGAGCGCGATGCCGCCGATGTGCCGGATGATCGAGATGCGGAAATCGCGGTTGCGCAGCAGGATCTCGCGGACGTCGTCCTCCTCGGCCCCGGAGTTCAGCACGGCCAGCGAGCACTGACGCCACGTCTCGTACAGACGTCCGCCTCCGGCCCCGCGGAGCTGGTTCACCTCGGAGCGGGAAAGAACCTTGAGAACGCCCTCCGGCGCTATCGTGACGTCCATGGCTTCATGTCTCGTTGGCGGGCGGCACCGGCGAGATGCCGACTGGGCCTTACGGCCGAATCTCGATCGGGGTCGAGTCCTGGGTCATCAGCCAGATGTCGATCATGTCGGAGTTCGAGACCGCGATACAGCCGTCCGTCCAATCCCAGCCGAGGTAGCTCTTCTCGTCGCGCCTCGGATTGTTCGGCAGGCCGTGGATCATGATCTGTCCGCCCGGATCGACGCCGAGTGCCTTGGCCCTCGCCCTGTCCTCGGCGTTCGGATACGACACCTTGATCGAGAGGAAGTAGTCGCTGGACGGATTGCGGGACTCGAGCACGTAGCGCCCCTCGGGCGTGCGATAGTCTCCTTCGCGCTGCTTCGGACCCACCGGCATCAGCCCGAGCGAGATGTCGAACTCGCGCAGCACCTCCCCGTCCTTCAAGAGGTAGAGCTTGCGCTCGGACTTCACGACGAGCACCTCGTCGGCCAATTCGTGATGCCGGATCAGTGAGGCCTGTGCGAAAGCAGCGCCGCTCGCCAGGACGAGCGCGACTGCGGTGAGCAGACGAACGGCGGGACGTGCTTGCATCGGGTTCGGACTCTATGCAAACGGACCGCCGATTTCAACGGACTGCTCTGCGGCTTCGCCGAGAAACGCGAGCAGCCGGGCAACGCCGTCCTGATGGTCGAACTCGATCGCGTGCATGCCGACCCGTGCCGCCGCGGCGACGTTCTCCGGCCTGTCGTCGACGAAGACGCACGGCCGCCCGTCGATGCGCTCGAGAACGTACCGGTAGATCGCTTCGTCCGGCTTCGAGCAGCCGATCAATCCGGACAGCACGACTGTGTCGAAGCGCTGCATGAACGGGAAACGGCGGTAGAGAAAGCGCACGTGCTCGGCCGGATAGTTCGACACGGCATGGAGCCGATACCCCCGCGCCGCGAGGAGCTCGAGGCACGCGACGGGCTCGTCGAAGGCCCCGGCGAACATGCGCTCCCACTGCGCGCCGTAGCACGAGATCCAGCGCGCGTGCTGCGGGAACCGTTCGGCCAGCGCCCGCGCCTCGGCGTCGAACGGCGCGCCGTTGTCGAGGCGCGCGTGCCATTCGGGCGTGCACACGGACGCGAGGAACGCGTCCACCTCGGCGGGATCGCCGCCCAGGTGATCCCGGAAGAGATACCGGGGATTCCAGTCGACGAGGACGCCGCCGAGGTCGAAGACGACGTCGCGAACGATGTCGCAATTGGGCGTCGGCGCCACGGAGCCGCGCAAAGCGCCCGCGCTACGCGTTCCGCAGCGCGGCGATTCGCTCCTCGAGCGGCGGATGCGACAGGAACAGCCGCCCCAGGCCGCTCATGCGGCCGCCCGCAATGCCGAACGCCTGCATCTGCTCGGGCAGACGGCTGTCGTCCGGGCTGTGCACGCGCCTCAAGCCCTCGAGCGCCGCGATCATGTTGTCGCGCCCGGCGAGCTTCGCGCCGCCCGCGTCCGCGCGGAACTCCCGCTGACGGGAGAACCACATCACGATCATGCTGGCCAGGATGCCGAATACGATCTGCGCGACGAGCGACGTGATGAAGAAGCCGGGACCGTAACCCCGCTCCGTGCGGAACACGACGCGGTCGACGATGAAGCCGACGACGCGCGACAGGAACAAAACGAACGTGTTCACGACGCCCTGCAGCAGCGCAAGCGTCACCATGTCGCCGTTCGCGACGTGGCTCACCTCGTGGCCGAGCACGGCCTCGACCTCGTTACGGTCGAGCTGACGCAAGAGCCCCGTGCTGACCGCGACGAGCGCCTTGTTGCGATTCATGCCGGTCGCGAACGCGTTCACGTCCGGCGAGTCGTAGATCGCGACCTCGGGGCACTCTATGCCGGCCTCGCGGGCCTGGCGCTGCACCGTCGCAACGAGCCATCTTTCGGTCTCGTTGCGCGGCGATTCGATGACCTGGGCCCCGGTGAGATGCTTCGCCGTCCATTTCGACATCGCGAGCGAGATCAGCGAGCCCGTGAAGCCGACGACGGCGCAGAAGATCAGAAGCGCCTGCAGATCGAGCCGCGTGCCCTGCTCGGCCAGCAACGACTCGATGCCGAGCAGTTGCAGCACCACCGACAGCACGACCAGCACGGCCACGTTGGTGGCGACGAACAGCAGTATTCGCTTCATACGATCTCCGAATCCTCGAAACGTCCAGCAAGAATGCGGTCCAATCGAAGTTTTTCAAGCTGCCGGCTCCGGCGGAAGGCCGGCCCGCAGAGCCGCTTGGGGCTCTGGCCGGGACGGCGACCGGCCCCTGTTTGACCGGCCGTCCCGCCTTTTGATTCCGTGCCGCCGAAGACGCGGCTGCTAGAATGGCACGGATTTTTCTCGTTCGTCCGCCGTTTCGCAATGCCCGCCGAGAGACGCCGCTTCTGGAGCCTTCCGCTCGCCGCGCCGCGCTTCGCCGCGGCATGGCTCGCGTATGCCGCGATGCGGACGCTCGTGTTGCTGCCGTTGGAGCGGCAGCTCGCGATCGGCAGAGGCCTCGGCCGCATCGCGCACCGCGTGATGGGCAGACGAAGACGCATCGCGGAGCGCAATATCGAGCTCTGCATGCCTGAGCTGTCCCCGGCCGAGCGCGCCGCGCTCGTCGAACGGCACTTCGAGGCGCTCGGCGCGTCTCTCGCCGAGACCGCGATGGGCTGGTTCGGCCCGGTCGACGAGATCAAGCGCCGCGTGACGATCCGCGGCGAGGAGCATCTCAAGAGCGCGCTCGAGCGCGGCCGCGGCGTGATCCTCTATTCCGCGCACTTCACGCCGCTCGAGTTCGGCTTCCCGGCGCTCCGTCCGTTGTGCCCGCGGATCACCGGCATGTACAAGGACCAGCGCAATCCCGTAATCAACCGCGTGATGGCGCGCGGCCGCAATCGCAACGTCGACGAGACGTTCGCGAAGGACAACGTGCGCGCGATGATCCGCAACCTCGCCCGCAATTCGGTCGTCTGGTATGCGTCGGATCAGAGCTACGGGCGCAAGGGCTCGGCGCTCGTCCCGTTCTTCGACGTGCCGGCGATGACGAATACGGCGATCTGCCGGATCGCGGCACGCACGGGCGCGGTGGTCCTGCCGTACTTTTACCGCCGGCTGCCCGGCGAGGCGCGTTACGTCGCCGACATCCTCGCGCCGCTCGACGGTTTTCCGAGCGACGATGCGGCGGTCGACCTCGCCCGCCTGAACCGCCTCCTCGAGGAGTACATCCGGCTCTGCCCCGAGCAGTACCTGTGGATCCATCAGCGCTTCAAAGGACGGCCGGCGCCGTATCCCGACGTGTACGAGGCCGTGCGCCGGCCCGCATGAGCGCGCGCACGCCCGGCGATGCCGACGCGGCCGTCGCACGCCGCGAGCCCGATGCCGAGCCCGGCGACGACCTTTCGCTCGGCCGCTTCCGCGCGCCGCGCTACTGGCCGACATGGCTCGTCCTCGGATGTCTCAAGGCTGCGGCGAAGCTGCCGTTCCCGGTACAGCTCGCGCTCGGCCGCGCGCTCGGCGCGGCGCTCGCGATGCTGATGCGGCGCCGCCGCCGGATCGTCGAGATCAACCTCGCGACGTGCTTCCCGGAGCTCACCGAGGCCGAGCGTGCCGTGCTGCTGCGCCGCCACTTCGAGGCGATCGGCATCTCGTTCGCGGAGATGGGGATCGGCTGGTTCAGCCCGCCCGCGCGCCTGCGCGAGCTCGTCCGCATCGACGGCCTCGAGCATCTCGAGCGGGCCCGCGCCGAGCGCCGCGCGGTGCTGCTCGTCAGCGCGCACTTCACGCCGCTCGAGGTCGGGTTCGGCGTGCTCGCCGACGCGTGGCCGGGCATCAGCTGCATGTATCGCACGCAGCGCAACGCGATGATGGACGTGCTGATCCGCCGCGGCCGCAGACGCTTCGCGGACGAGCAGTTCCCGCGCGACAACGTGCGCGGGCTCGTGAAGGCGCTGAAGCGCGGCCGGGTCGTCGCGTACATGCCCGATCAGACCTATCTCGGCAACCAGAGCGCGCTCCTGCCGTTCTTCGGCGAGCCGGCGATGACGAACATCGCGATGACGAAGCTCGCGCAGATCGGCGACGCGCTCGTCGTGCCCTATTTCTTCCGCCGCCTGCCCGGCACCGCGGGCTACGAGGTGACGATCCTGCCGCCGCTCGAGGGCGTCCCGAGCGACGACCCGGCGAGCGACACGCGCAAGTGGGTCGAGCTGCTCGAGGCGCACATCCGCAAGGCGCCGGAGCAGTACCTGTGGATCTACAAGAAGTTCAAGGGCCGCCCGACCCCGCTGCCCGACCTCTATCGCGGGCTGTGACGCGAGGGGGCGCCGCGAGACTCCGACCTCGGCCGTGACGCGAAGGGGCGCGGCCGAGGTTACGCGCCGCGGTAGCCCGCCTCGAGCTCGCGCCAGCCTCGCTCGTCGAACGTGCCGCCGGTCTCCAGGGCGACCTTTCTGAGCGAGCGCTCGAGACGCGCGAGCCCCGCCTCGCGCCACGACCCCGGCGCGCGGAGCCTCGCGTTGTCGAAATCGACGAGGAACGTGCGCCCGCTCGGGTCGAGCAGGATGTTGTGCGCGGTCAGGTCCGGGTGCTGCACGCCGTGATCGTGGAACGCGCGCACCATGCGGCCGATCTCGCGCCACAGCCCGTCGAGCGGGACGCCCTCGTCGAGGAACGCCGACAGCGGGCGCGTATCCGGGAGGTAGCGCGTGACGATGTCTGCCCGATACGCGAGGCCGCTCCGCACGACGCGCGCGGCGACCGGCCGCGGCGCCGGCAGCCCGAGCTCGGCGAGCCGCGCGAGCAGCCGCCATTCGCGGAACGAGCGCGCGCGGTCGAGCCCGAGCCACAGGTAGTGGTCGTCGACGAAGCGCGAGACCGCGCCGCCGCGATGGTAATGACGCAGCACCCAGCGCTCGTCGCCGCGGTCGACGATGCGGACGCCGCCGCGGCCGGTGCGCTCGTCGAGCCGCCGCGTCTCGCGCTCGACGTAAGCGCCGTCGAAGAGGCATAGCACGTCGCGCTCGGCGACCGCCGCGTCGTGCACGACGATCGCGCGGCCGGCCCTGACGATCCGCTCCTCGGTCATCGTTCGCCGTTCGGTCGAGTCAGCCATGATCCTGCCGGTCCCGCCGGCGCGGCCGGCGCCGCCGCGCCGCGCGGCCGCGCTCGGGCGACGGCCGCGAGCGTCGCGTCGTGCACCGTGTCGACGCCGATCTCCCTGAGGCAGCGCAGATGCCCGAGCGGACAGGTCCGCTCGAAGCACGGGCTGCAGTCGAGACCGAGCCGCACGATGGTCTTCGCCGCGGTCATCGGCGGCGTGAAGTGTGGACTCGACGACCCGTAGATCGCGACGACGTGCGTCCCGACCGCGGCGGCGACGTGCATCAGGCCCGAATCGTTCGTGACCGCGACCGCGGCCGCGGCCAGCACGTCGACCGCGTCCTCGAGGCGCGTGTCGCCGCAGAGGTTGCGGACTCGGCCGGGCGCGGCGCGCTCGATCGCGTCGCCGAGCTCGCGCTCCTTCCGTGAGCCCAGGACCCAGACGCCGAGCCCGGCCGCCGCGAGCCGCGCCGCGAGCTCCGCGAAACGCTCGATCGGCCAGCGCTTCGCCGGGCCGTACTCGGCGCCCGGCATCAGCGCAACCGCGGCCACGTCGTCCGAGAGCCCGAGGCGCGCGGCGAGCGCCGCGAAGTTCTCGGGCCGCGGCGCGAGCGCGGGCACCGGCAGCGCCGCAGGCAGCGGCTCGCCGCGCTCGAGGCCGAGCGCGACGAAGCGCTTGACCGTCTGATCGAGCGTGTCGGCGTCGAACGGCCGCATGTCGTTCAAGAGCCCGTAGCGGGCTTCGCCGCGGAAGCCCGTCCGCACCGGCACGCGGGCGAAGAACGGCACGAGCGCGGCCTTGAACGAGCGCGGCAGCACGATCGCGCGCTCGTAGCCTTCGCTCGCGAGGCGGCGGCCGAGCGCGAGCCGCTTGCCGAGCGCGAGCTCGCCGTGCGCGACCGCGAGCTCGATCCCGCGTGTGACCTCCGGCATCCGCTCGAGCAACGGCAGCGACCAGGCCGGCGCGACGACGTCGATCACGGGACGCGCGCACCGCTCGGCGAGGAGCTTGTACAGCGCCTGCGCGAGAACCATGTCGCCGACCCACGAAGGACCGACGACGAGGAGCTTCTGGCGACCGCTCACGAATCCTTGCCGAGCGCGTCGAGATAAGCCGGGACGCCGGTATCGACGTCGAGGAACTCGTGCGGGTAGCCTGCGCGGCGCAGCGCGCGGAGATCGGCCTCCGTGAAGCTCTGATAGCTCGACTTCAGGTCATCCGGAAACGGGACGTAGCGGATCGTGCCGCGGCCGTGCCAGCGGATCACCGCACGCGCGACGTCGTTGAAGCTCGCGCTTCTGCCCGTGCCGACGTTGAAGATGCCGGAGACGTCGGGGTGATCGAGCAGCCACAGGTTCACGCGCACGACGTCGTCGACGTGCACGAAATCCCTGCGCTGCTCGCCGGCCGCGTAGCCGTCGTACGCGTCGAACAGCTTCGCTTCACCGCTCACGGCGACCTGCTCGTGCAGATGGTAGACGATGCTCGCCATGCGCCCCTTGTGCGCTTCGTTGGGCCCATAGACGTTGAAGTAGCGCAGCCCCGCGATCTGCGAGCGGGCCTCCGCGAGGCGCCGCCGCACGTAGCGGTCGAACAGTAGCTTCGAGTACCCGTAGACGTTGAGCGGCCGCTCCGCGGACGCATCGTGCTCGACGAACGTGCGGCTCTTGCCGTACACGGACGCCGACGACGCGTAGATCAGCGGCACGCCGGCGGCGATGCAGCACTCGAGAAGATCGACGGAGTAGCGGTAGTTCACGTCGAGCATGTAGCGGCCGTCCCACTCCGTCGTCACCGCGCACGCGCCCTGATGCAGCACGGCGCGCGGCTTCACGGACAGGCGCCCGAGCCGCTCGAGCGCGACGTCGCGGTCCCAGTAGTCCGCGATGTCGCTGCCGACGAGATTGCGGAACTTGCGCCCGTCCGTCAGATCGTCGACGACGACGACGTCTTCGCCGCGCTCGCAGAGCGCGCGCACGATGTTGCTGCCGATGAACCCCGCGCCGCCGGTGACGACGATCACGGCAAGGCACCGGCCGATGACGGCGCGAGCTCGGGCACCAGCTCGCGGTAGAGCTCGAGGTAACGCGCGGTCATGATCTCGGGTTGATAGTCGCGGGCGCGCAGCCGGTTGGCGCGCGCGATAGCATCGCGCAACGCCGCGTCCGAAAACAAGCGCGCGATCGCCGCGGCGAGCGCGTCCGAGTCGTCCTCGGCGATCAGGATCCCGTTCTCGCCGTCGACGACGAGATCCGGAATGCCGCCGACGGAGGTCGCGACGATCGGCAGGCCGAACTGCATCGCGTCGAGCAGGATCGAGCCGAGCCCCTCGTGCTTCGACGGGAACGCGAAGAGATCGAATGCCGCGAGATGGTCGCCGACGTTGTCGACCCATCCCGTGAACGACATGTTCGACAGCGGCGCCGCGGCCCGGCGCACGCGCTCCTCGTCGCGGCCCGAGCCGACGACGATGAAATGGATCTGCGGATGGTCGCGCTCGAGCTTCGCGGCCGCGGCGACGAGCGTGAGCTGACCCTTGTGCTCGACGTCGATCGCGGCGACGTGCCCGACGAGAAACTTGCCGGGGAAACGTGCGCGGAACGCGTCGACCCACGCGGGATCGCTCGGGACGCCGCTCGCGGCGCTCGGGATGCGGCGCGGCTCGAGCGACGGGTCGTAGCTCTCGAGGGACCGCACGACCGCGCTCGACAGCCCCGCGATCGCAGCGGCGTGCGTGTACATCGCGCGCGTGAACGGATCGGGCTTCGGCCGCTTGTCGACGCGGCGCGTGACGACGTACGGCGTCCCCGACAGCAGGTGCCGCACGAGCGCGGCCTGCGCGCCGCCGGTCTCGTGCGCGTGCACGAGCGTGCAGCCCTTCATCGCGCGAACGGCCGCGAGCCGCCCTCCGACCGGAACGACCGTGACGCCCGGCACGTCTGTGAGCCGCTCCGCGAGCGGCCGGCCGGCGCGCACGACCGCGCGCTGCCGCGGCAGGTAGGCCGAGAGGCCGCGGATCAGGAGCTCCGTCTGACGCTCCCCGCCGCGATACGTGTGCGCGAGGTTGACGTGGCCCAGCAGCGCCGTCAGTCCCTGATCAGCCGGTAGCTCGCGCTGCAATACGGGCACTTCGCCTCGCCGGTCGCCTCGATCGGCAGGTAGACCTTCGGATGCGAGTTCCACAGGTACATCTCGGGCAGCGGACAGTGCAGCGGCAAGTCGTCGGGCGTCACCGTGTACGTCCACTCCGCGTTCGGGGTCTTCAGGTTCTCGTCGACTCTGCCGTGCCGCTCTCGCACCGCCGCTCTCCGTCGCTGTCAGGGAAAGCGCGGATTATACGGAAGCCGGCGCGGCATCGCCGCCGAAGACCTCGTCCCAGCAGGCCGTCACGAACGCGCGGACGTCCGCGAGCTCGGCGGCGTCGACGACCCGCCCCCGCTCGTCGAGCGCGAGGGCGTGGACCCGCTGGCGAAGCGCGAGATACGCGGCCTTGAGCCGCTCGGCGCGGTCCGGGTCGAGCAGCCCCGCGGCGGCGAGACCCTCGATCTGGCGGACGTTGTCCGGGTGCTCGACGAGCTCCGGATGCTCGGCCGCGTGACGCAGCACGAGGTAGTCGACGAGGAACTCGATGTCGGCGATGCCGCCCGCGTCCTGCTTCAGGTCGAAGCGGTCCGGACCGCCGAGCGAGAGCTCCGCGCGCATCCGCGCGCGCATCTTCGCGATCTCGTCCTTGAGCCGGTCGCGGGCGACGTGGTGAATCAGGATCTCGCGCCGCTCGGCCTCGAACGCTGCCCGGATCGAGCGGGAGCCGGCGAGCGAGCGGCTGCGCAGGAGCGCCTGGTGCTCGTAGACCCAGGCCTCGCTGCGCTGGTAGCGGCGGAAGTTGTCGAGGCTCGCGACCATGAGCCCCGCGCGGCCGCTCGGCCGGAGGCGCGTGTCGACCTCGTACAGCCGGCCGGAGCTCGTCTGGATCGTCAGGAAATGGATCAGGCGCTGCACGAGGCGCGAGAAGAACCGCGCGTTGTCGAGCACGGCGGGGCCGGTCGTCTCCTGATGGCTGCCGGCGGAATCGTGCAGGAACACGAGGTCGAGGTCGGAGCTGTAGCCGAGCTCGAGCCCGCCGAGCTTGCCGTAGCCGATGACGGCGAAGCCGGCCTCCCTGAGCGCGGGGGGCTCGCCGTACATCGGCACGCCGTGCTTCGCGACGAGCTCGGCCCATGCCGTCTCGAGCGCGAACTCGAGGACGAGCTCCGCGATGTCGGTCAGCCGGTCGCTGACCTTCATCAGCGGCAGGTGGCCGAGCCGGTCCGCGATCGCGACGCGGAACACGGCCGTCCGCTGGAACTCGCGCATCGCCTCGAGGCGCGCCTCGACGTCGTGCCCCGCGCGCGCGACGCGCCGCTCGAGCATCTCCGCGAGCTCCTCGCGCGTCGGCGGCTGCTCGAGGATCCGCGCGTCGAGCAGCTCGTCGAGCAGGAGCGGGTGCTCGGCGATCCGCCGCGCGAGCATCGCGCTCTGGCCCGCGAGCGACACCAGCCGCTCGAGCGCCGGGGCGTTCTCGTTGAGCAGCGCGAGGTACGCGCTCCGCCGGCACACTGCCTGGTACACGGAGAGCACGCGCCTGAGCGTCTCCTCCGGATCCGGCTGCTCCGCGAGCGGCCCGATCGTGCCTATCACGACGGCCGCGAGCCGGCGGCGGCTCTGCTCGTCCATCCGCCGGTACAGGCCGCCGGTCCTGAGCGCCTCGAGCTCGCGCGCGACGGCCTCGTTTCCGGCGAGCGGCGTGCCTGCGAGGATCGCCGCGATGTCGCCGGCTTCCCACGCCTGCTGGGCCAGGGCGCCGTCGTCGTCGCCACGGCGCGCGCCCCGCCCGTCCCACGCGATGCGCTCGAACTCGCGCTCGACGGCCGCGCGGTGCACGGCGAGACGCTCGGCGAACGCGGCCCAGTCGGGCTCGCCGAGCGCATACGCGAGGCGCGCACGGGCCTCGGCGTCGGCCGGGAGGACGTGCGTCTGCCGGTCGTCCATTGCCTGGAGCCGGTTCTCTACCGTGCGCAGGTACCGGTACGCCGCACCGAGCCGCTCGGCGGCGGCCGGCCCGAGCTCACGCTCCGTCGCGAGGAGCGGCAGCGCGTCGAGCAGCGACGGCGTGCGCAGCCGCGGGTCGCGCCCGCCCCGCACGAGCTGGAAGGCCTGCACGACGAACTCGATCTCGCGGATGCCGCCCGGACCGAGCTTCACGTGGTCGACCATCTCCTTGCGCGCGACCTCCTGCTCGATCAGCCGCTTCATCTGCCTGAGCGCATCGAACACGCCGTAATCGAGGTAGCGGCGGTAGACGTAGGGCGTCAGGATCTCGTCGAACACCGACGACGCGTGCGCTTCGCCCGTCAGGAGCCGCGCCTTCACGTACGCATAGCGCTCCCAGTCCCGCGCGTGCTGCACGAGATACGCCTCGAACGCGGAGACGCCGACGACGAGGGGGCCGCTCTGGCCGAACGGACGCAGGCGCGTATCGACGCGCAGCGCGAAGCCGTCGTCGGTCGTCTGATCGAGCAGCCGGATCAGCGTCTGCGCGAGCCGGCGGTAGTACTCCACGGGGTCGGCGTCGCGGCCGTCGAGGCGCACGTTGTCCGGGTGCAGGAACACGAGGTCGACGTCCGACGAGAAGTTGAGCTCGCGCCCGCCGAGCTTGCCCATCGCGAGCACGAGGAGCGGAGCGGGCGCGCCGCGCTCGTCGACGGGGCGGCCGAAGCGCGGCTCGAGCCGCTCGGTCGCGTGCGCGAGCGCCGCGCGGATCAGGGCATCCGCGAGGGTCGAAAGGTCCCCGAGGCTCTGCTCGATCGTCGCGAGGCCCGCGAGATCGCGCCACGCGAGGCGCGCCATCTCGACGTTGCGGACGCGGCGCAGGCGCGCCATCGCGTCCGCGTCGCCGAGACCCGCGAGGTCGAGGCGCGCGGCGAGCGCGGCGGCCTCGAGCGCGGAGTCGTCGGCGAGCCGCTCGACGAGCGCGGCGGCGTGCCGCTCGAGCACGGCGACGGCGAAGTCGCTGACCGTCACGACCTTCCCCGCGTCGCGAGCGAGCGCGTCCGGCAGCTCGACGGGGACGTCGGCGAGCCGCTCGGCGACGCGACGGAAACGGCTTGCGAGCGTGCCCGGAAGGTCCGACGGTGCGAAGAGCTTCAACTCACCCCTCGAACGCGCGGGCGACGTGCGGCGAACGCCGCGCTACCGCGCGCCGCGCCGGAACCCGTACTCGAGCGTGAAGTATTCGGCGTCGAGATGGCCGAGGCGCTCGCGGAGCTTCGCGAGCTCTTCCGCCGGCCCGTGGAACTCGAAACGCTCGACATCGGCGATCTTGAGCGCCTCCTCGAGGAGGGCGCCGACGTTCTCGACGTGCGCGAGCACGCCGTCCGCGTCCTCGTAGCCCTCGCGGCAGTGCACGCGATCGCCGTTGAACGTGAAGCCGTAGTAGAGGCACTTCGGCTCGGTGCGCGTCTTCTCGACGAACCGCTCGCAGAGTTTCTTGAACGCCTCGAGCTGCCCCGCATGGACCTTGAAGTAAGGCACGATCGTGCAGCACTTGTCTTCGGTTGCCATCGATTTCTCCGAGTGGGCAGAATCGTCCTGGCGCCCCGCGCAAGCTTCTCGTCGCGCTGTCGAGGCCGATACGTCCTGAATGTTAGCGGGAAACGGCCGCGCCGGCACTCGCCGGGCGCCGGACCCGAGCTCGGAGGAGGCCCATGGCGAAGGTGATCCACACGATGGTCCGCGTGCGCGACCTCGACCAATCGCTCGACTTCTACGCGAAGGCGTTCGGGCTCGAGGTCGCCGACCGCTTCGACTTCGACGATTTCACGCTCGTCTACCTGCGCAACGACGAGAACGACTTCGAGATCGAGCTCACGCTGAACAAGGGCCGGGAGGCGCCGTACACGCACGGCGACGGGTACGGCCACGTCGCGGTCTGCGTCGACGACCTCGCGGGCGAGCACGCGCGCCTCGAAGCGCTCGGCTTCGCGCCGACCGCCGTGAAGGAAATGCGGCACGGCGGGCAGGTGCTCGCCCGCTTCTTCTTCGTGCAGGATCCGGACGGCTACAAGATCGAGGTCCTCGAGCGCCACGGGCGCTACCGCTAGCGGACGCGGCGCACGGTCGCGATGCCCGTGCGGCCCATCGAGCGCCTCGTCCCGCGGTCGCCCGTGGTCGGCCTGTGCGCCTATCTCGCCGCGGCGATCGCCGTCGGCGCGCTCCTCGCGTTTCCGGTCTACGCCGCGCTGCAGCAGGTCGCCGACCCGGCGTTCGACTCGGTGCTGCAGCGCGTCGCGGGCCTGGCGCTGCTGCTCCTGCTGCCGTTCTATCTCGCGAGCGGACGCACCGCGACGGCGCGGGCACGCGGCGTCGGTCGAGACGCGGGATCGCTCCGCGGGCTCATGACGCGGGAGGCCTTCGGCTTCGGCTGCAGTGGACGTGCGTTTCGACGCGGCCTCGCGCGCGGCTTCGCGCTCGGCATCCTCGTCGTGTCGCCGCTGATCGCCGTGTTCCTGCTGCTCGGGGTTCGGGCGCCGGTCGAAGGTGCTGCGTCCGTGCCGGACATCGCTGCGTACGCCGGCTACGCGCTCGTCGCGGCGCTGATGATCGGCCTGGTCGAGGAAACCTACTTCCGCGGCGCGCTGCTCGCGCCGCTCGGTCACCTGCCCGCGTGGCTCGCGGTCTCGCTCGTCAGCGTCGTCTACGCGGCCGTGCACTTCCTCGGCGCGCCGCTTCCGGCCGACGACGTCGGCTGGGCGAGCGGGCTCGCGAGCATCGCGCGGAGCGAGCTTCCGCTCGACGCCTTTCTCGCGCTGTTCGCGGCGGGCCTCTTCCTCGGCGCGCTGCGCGTCCGCTTCGGGCACATCGGCATCTCCGCGGGCTTCCACGCGGGCTGGGTGTGGCTCACGAAGCTGAACCAGGCGTACACCGACATCGTGCCGGACAGCGAGTGGCGGTTTCTCGAGGGGTCGTTCGGCGGAACGATGGGCACGCTCGGGCTCGTGTGGATCGGTCTGCTCGGCATCGGCTGGTACGCCGTCGCATCCGCACGGCGCGCGCGCGGCCGCAAGCGCGGATGAGGGCGGCGGCGCGCGCCTGAACCGCGGCACGTCACGACGGGAACGTAACGCCGCGATCCCGAGGCTGCCGCCACGGACGTCAATCCTTCGATGGCACGCGAATTGCTTGATCCCGTGCCGTTCGATTCGCCCCACCCGAGGACCTTCCGATCGCCGCCATCCCGCAGCCGAGCCGGCCCGATCGAGCCGGAGCCGCCCCGATCCGCCCGCCCGACGCGGGTCTGCGCTACGTGAACGGCGACGAGCCGGGCCTGACTCGACGCCGTTGCGGGCGCGGCTTCGCGTATTTCGACGATGCGGGCCGCCCCGTGCGGGACGCGGCCGAAAGGCGCCGCGTCGCCGCGCTCGCGGTGCCGCCCGCGTGGACCGACGTCTGGCTCTGCAGCGATCCCCGCGGCCATATTCAGGCCACCGGCCGGGACGAGAAGGGCCGCAAGCAGTACATCTACCATCCGGAATGGCGCGAGCAGCGCGAGCGCTCGAAGTACACTCGCCTCGCCGACTTCGCGCGCGTGCTCGGGCGCATTCGCCGCCGGATCGAGCAGGACCTCGCGGTCGCGACGCACGACGAGCCGACCGTGCTCGCCGCGGCGGCGCAGCTCCTCGACCTGACCGGCATCCGCGTTGGCAACAGGAGCTACTTCGAGGAGAACGGCACGGTCGGCCTGACGACGCTGCAGAGCCGGCACGCGACGATCAAGGGCGACCGGATCGGGCTCAGGTTCAAGGCGAAATCCGGCAAGCTCGTCGAGATGCGGCTGAGCGACCGCCGGCTCGCGCGGATCCTGCTGCGCTGCGAGGAGCTGCCGGGACAGCGGCTCTTCCGGTACCGCTGCGCGGAGACCGTGCGGGAAGTCGACTCGGCGCGCTTCAACGACTACCTGCGCGAGATCGGCGGCGCCGACATCACGGCGAAGGACTTTCGCACGTGGATCGGCACGGTGACCGTCGTCGAGACGTGGATCGCCGCCCGCGACCGGACGCTCACGATCAAGGAGGCGACGACGGCCGCCGCGAAGCGCCTCGCGAACACGCCGGCGATCACGCGGCGGAGCTATATCCATCCGAAGATCCTCGAGATCGCGACGAGCCGCGCGCCGACGGAGCTCGAGCTGCGCGCCGCGCGCCGCGCCGGCGTGCGCCTGACCGGTGCGGAGCTCCTCTGCGCGCGTCTGCTCCAGGACGGCACGTACGCCGCGCGCGACGCGGCCTGACGAGAACGCCGGTCGGCGCGAACGCCTGCCGCGCCGCGGCGTGATTTCCGCGCTTGCGCTCCGTGCTCACTTCGAGTATTGATGTCGCGCCTGATCAGCGCCGCCTTTCCCCGCACCTGCGCACTCGTTGCACGCGGCGGACTTTATTTGGGTAAGGAGCGACCGGTCGGGCGCATTACGATCGTTCGGACGCCCACCCGCCGGAGCACTCACTCACCCGTGTCCGCAGTCGAGCTCGTCCTGCTTTGCACAGGCGGCTTCGTCGCCGTCGGTGTGCTCGCGGTCGGCGCAGGTCGCCGCGCGGGCACGAGCGCCTTCGTCTACGCGGCGACGCTCGGCCTGTCGCTCGCCGCGTTGGTGACCTCGCTCGGTCACCTGCTTTCCGGGCCCGACGCGGCGCCGGCCGTCGTCCTGCCGCTCGGGTTGCCGTGGCTCGGCGCGCACTTCCGCATGGACGCGCTCGCCGCGTTCTTCCTCTCGGTCGTCAATCTCGGCGCGGCCGCGGCGAGCCTCTATGGGATCGGCTACGGCCGGCACGAGGAGGCGCCGGGACGCGTCCTCCCCGCGTTCGCGCTCTTCGTCGGCGCGATGAACCTCGTCCTCGTCGCGGACGACGCGTTCACGTTCCTGTTCTCGTGGGAGCTGATGTCGCTCGCGTCGTGGGCGCTCGTGCTCGCGCATCACGAAAGCGCCGACAATGCCCGCGCCGGCTACGTGTATCTCGTGATGGCGAGCTTCGGCACGCTCGCGCTGCTGCTCGGCTTCGGGCTGCTCGCGGGCGCCGACGGCGACTATGCGTTCGACGCGATCCGCGCCGCCGAGCACGGGCCGTTGACGACGGGGCTCGCGCTTGCGCTCGTGCTGCTCGGCGCCGGCTCGAAGTCCGGCCTCGTGCCGCTGCACGCGTGGCTGCCGCTCGCGCACCCGGCCGCGCCGAGCCACGTCTCGGCGCTGATGAGCGGCGTGATGACGAAGGTCGCGATCTACGGCTTCGTCCGCATCGTGTTCGATCTGATCGGCGAGCCGGCCGCGTGGCAGAGCATGATCGTGCTCGCGGCGGGCGGCGCGACCGCGGTGCTCGGCGTGCTGTACGCGCTGATGCAGCGCGACCTGAAGCGGCTCCTCGCGTACAGCACCGTCGAGAACGTCGGCATCGTCTACATCGGGCTCGGCCTCGCGCTCGCGTTCGCCGCGAACGGCTTCGACGTCGCGGCCGCGCTCGCCCTGACGGCCGCGCTTTTTCACGTTCTGAATCATTCGCTGTTCAAGAGCCTGTTGTTCTTCGGCGCGGGGGCGGTGCTGACCGCGACCGGCGAGCGGAACATGGAGAAGCTCGGCGGGCTGATCCGGCGGATGCCGGCGACGAGCTTCGTGTTCCTCGTCGGCTGCGTCGCGATCTCGGCGCTGCCGCCGCTGAACGGCTTCGTGTCGGAATGGCTGACGTTCCAGGCCGTGCTGCAGAGCCCGGACCTGCCGCAGTGGGGCCTGAAGCTGATGGTGCCCGCGATCGGCGGCCTGCTCGCGCTCGCCGCCGCGCTCGCGGCCGCGTGCTTCGTGCGCGCGTTCGGCATCACGTTCCTCGGCCGGCCGCGCTCGCCGGTCGCGGAAGCCGCGCGGGACGTCGAGCGCTCGTCGCTCGCCGCGATGATCGGGCTCGCGGCGCTCTGCGTGCTCGCGGGCATCCTCCCCGGCATGGTCATCGACGCGGTCGCGCCGATCACGCTCGACCTGCTCGGCGGGCGCCTGCCGGCGCAGGCCGACATCGCCTGGCGGTCGATCGTGCCGGTCGCCGAGACCGAGAGCTCGTACAGCGGCCTCCTCGTCTTCGTGTTCATCGCCGTGTCCGCGCCGTTTGCGGCCGCCGTGATCAAGCGCTTCGCGTCGAACGCCGTGCGCAGGGGTCCGGCGTGGGATTGCGGCTTCCCCGAGCCGAGCCCGCTCACGCAGTACTCGGCGGGCGGCTTCGAGCAGCCGATCCGCCGCGTCTTCGGCACGACCGTCTTCGCCGCGACGGAGCGCGTCGACATGCCGAAGCCCGGAGACCTGCGTCCCGCGCGGCTCGAGGTGACCGTGCGCGACCTGATCTGGGAGACGCTCTACGCGCCGCTCGCTCACGTCGTCGGCTTCGCCGCCGATCGGCTGAACCGGATGCAGTTCCTGACGATCCGCCGATATCTGAGCCTCGTGTTCCTGTCGCTCGTCGGCCTGCTGCTGGTGGTCGCGATATGGCAGACCTGATCGACTGGCTCGTGCAGGGGCTGCAGATGGCGCTCGTGCTGCTCGCGGCGCCGCTCTTTACGGGCTTCGTCCGCAAGGTCAAGGCGCGGTTTCAGCGGCGGCGCGGCCCGTCCG
Organism: Gammaproteobacteria bacterium; assembly: GCA_036381515.1. Taxonomy (GTDB): domain Bacteria; phylum Pseudomonadota; class Gammaproteobacteria; order Steroidobacterales; family Rariloculaceae; genus ZC4RG20. The sequence goes on from DASVCR010000047.1 coordinate 25,404, forward strand.
TCTGGCAGCCGTACCGCGACCTCGCGAAGCTGCTGCGCAAGGAGGTCGTGCTCGCGGACAGCGCGTCGTGGCTGTTCCGCGCCGCGCCGTACCTGATCTTCGCGGCAACCTGGGTCGCGGCGGCGCTCGTGCCGACGTTCGCCGCGGGGCTCCTCTTCAGCTGGACGGCCGACCTGATCGCGATCGCAGCGCTCCTCGGCACCGCGCGGTTCTTCCTCGCGCTCGCCGGCATGGACGTCGGCACGAGCTTCGGCGGCATCGGCTCGAGCCGGGAGGTCATGATCGCGTCGCTCGCGGAGCCCGCGATGCTGCTCATCGTGTTCACGCTCGCGCTCGTCGCCGGCTCGACGCAGCTTTCGACGATCGCACTGGTCCTCTCCGAGCCCGGCATCGGGCTCAGGGTGTCGCTCGCGATGGCGCTCGCCGCGCTGACGATGGTCGCGATCGCCGAGACCGGCCGGATTCCGGTCGACAACCCGGCGACGCACCTCGAGCTCACGATGGTCCACGAGGCGATGGTGCTCGAGTACTCGGGCCGCCACCTCGCGATGATCGAGCTCGCGACGTACCTGAAGCTCTTGCTGTACGCGTCGCTGATCGGCTGCCTGTTCCTGCCGTGGGGCATCGCGGGGCCCGGCTCGGGCGTCGGCGCTTATCTCGTCGCCGCGGCCGGCTACGCCGGCAAGCTCGCGCTCGTCGGCGTGCTGCTCGCGCTCTTCGAGACGGCGATCGCGAAGATGCGGGTCTTCCGCGTGCCCGAGTTCCTCGGCGCCGCGGTGATGCTCGGCCTGCTCGGCACGCTGCTCCTGTTCGTGTCGAGGACGTTCTGATGGGCAAGCTGCCTCTCGACGTCGCGCACCTCCTCGCGGGCGGCCTCGTGCTGGTCAGCTTCGTGCAGCTCTATCAGGACCGGCTGCCGGCGCTGATCAACGTGTTCGCCGTGCACGCGCTCGTGCTCGCGGCATCGGTCGCGTGGCAGGCGCACGTGCAGAACGCCGAGCACCTGTACGTCACGGCGGGGATCGCCCTCGTGTTCAAGGCCGCCGTGATTCCGACGGCGCTGCGCCGCATCATCGAACGGCTCGACATTCACCGCGAGATCGAGCCCGTCGTCGGGATCGGCAAGACGATGCTCGCCGGCATCGGTCTCGTCGCGCTGTCGATGGTCCTGATGCTCAACGTCACGGCCGACGCGGATCCGCTCGCGCGGGAGGATCTCGCGTTCGCGCTCGCGGTGATCCTGTTGGGGCTCCTGCTGATGGTCTCGCGGCGCAACGCGGTCTCTCAGGTCGTCGGCTTCATGTCGCTCGAGAACGGGCTCGTCCTCGCCGCCACCGGCGCGCGGGGCATGCCGCTCGTCGTCGAGATCAGCGTCGCGTTCTCGATCCTCATCGCGTTCATCGTGATCGGGATCTTCCTGTTCCGCATCCGCGAGCGCTTCGACACGGTGGACGTGCACGCGCTCGACCGGCACCGCGGCGAGACAGGCTGAGCACATGGATCCGGTCGCCGCCATCCTGCTGATCCCGATCGTCTCGGCCGCGCTGCTCGCGGTGCTGCCGGGCTACGCGCTCCCGGCGCGGCTCAACGTCGCCGCGTCGGGCCTGACGCTCGTCGCGTCGCTTTCGCTCTTCGTCGTCGACCGGCCTACGCCAGGCAATTACCTGCTGATCGACGATCTCAACATCTTCTTCGTCGTGCTAAACAACTTCGTCGCGTTCACGACGAGCGTGTTCAGCGCGAGCTACATCGCGCACGAGCTCGAGACGGGGCGCCTGACGCCCGCCTATCTGCGCTTCTACCACGCGATGTATCAGGTGCTGATGTTCGGCATGAACCTCGCGCTCCTCGCGAACAACATCGGCCTGATGTGGGTCGCGATCGAGCTCGCGACGCTGACGACCGTGGTCATGGTCGGCATCTACCGCACCCACCAGGCGCTCGAGGCCGCGTGGAAGTACTTCATCCTCGGCAGCGTCGGCATCGCGCTCGCGCTGTTCGGCACGATCCTCGTCTACATGGCCGCGCTGTCCGTCGTCGGCGAGGGCGTCGACGCGATGGTCTGGACCGTGCTCGCGGAGCACGCGCCGAAGCTCGACCCGGCGCTCCTGAACCTCGCGTTCGTGTTTGTGCTGCTCGGCTACGGCACGAAGGTCGGCCTCGCGCCGCTGCACGCGTGGCTCCCGGACGCGCACGCGGAGGGCCCGACGCCGATCTCGGCCGTGCTCTCGGGGCTCCTGCTGAACGTCGCGCTCTTCGCCGTGCTGCGCTTCAAGCTGCTGCTCGCCGCGAACCCGGACACGATCGCGCCCGGCCCGCTGCTCGTGACGATGGGGCTCGTGTCGCTGATCTTCGCGTCGTTCATGCTCTACCGGCGCTCGGACATCAAGCGGCTCTTCGCGTACTCGTCGATCGAGCACATGGGCATCATCGCGTTCGCGTTCGGCATGGGCGGGCCGCTCGCGAACTTCGCGGGCCTCCTGCACATGGTGATGCACAGCCTGACGAAGTCCGCGATCTTCTTCGGCGTCGGCCACGTCGCGCAGATCAAGGGGACGCAGAAGCTCGCGGAGATCCGCGGGCTCACGCAGTCGCACCCGTGGCTCGGCTGGGGGCTCGTGCTCGCGGTCGTGACGATCGCGGGGCTGCCGCCGTTCGGGATCTTCATGAGCGAGTTCCTCGTCGTGAGCTCGACGTTCGCGCGCGAGCCGCTGCTCGCGATCCCGCTCGTCGCGGGGCTGCTCGTCGCGTTCGGCGCGTTGCTCTTGAGGCTCTCCGGCATCGCGTTCGGCACGCCGGTCGGCGGCATGGGGCACGCGCACGCGTCGCTGCTGCCGCTCTACGCGCACGTCGTGCTCGTGCTGGTCGCGGGCTTCTACCTGCCGGCGCCGCTCGTCGCGTGGTTCCAGAACGTCGCGAATCTGCTCGGGTGACGCGATGAACGACGCCACCTCCGTGCTCGATCTCGTCTCCCGCGGCCGGCCCGCCGCGTCGCATCGGCCGTGGCCGCGCTACGTCGTCGACGAGGGAACCTGGGTCGCGCTCGGCGGGCAGCTCGCGGCCGGCCGTGCGAGCCTCGTCGGGCTGTGGGGCGAGCACGGCGCCGTGCACGCGGCGCTCTCGGCCGACGGCACGTTCTTCGTCGCGAGCCTCGAGTGTCCGCGCGGCGCGTTTCCGTCGCTCGCCCGGGTGCATGCGCCGGCGCTCCGCCTCGAGCGCGCGATCCGGGACCTCTACGGCCTCGAGCCCGAGGGCCTTCCCGATCCGCGCCCGTGGCTCGTCCACGCGCGCGGCTCGACCTATCCGTTCCTGCCGGTCGAGGGCGAGAGCCTGCATCAGGTCCCGGTGGGCCCGGTGCATGCCGGCATCATCGAGCCTGGGCATTTCCGGTTCACCGTGAACGGCGAGACGGTCGTCCGGCTCGAGGCGCGGCTCGGCTACGTGCACAAGGGCATCGAGAGCCTGATGGCGGGCGCGGACGTCGAGCACGCGGCGCGCCTCGCGGGCCGCACGTCGGGCGACAGCACGGTCGCGTATGCGATCGCGTTCGCACGCGCCGTCGAGGCGGCGGTCGGCGCGGACGTTCCGGCGAGGGCGCACTGGCTGCGGGCGCTGATGGGCGAGCTCGAGCGGCTCGCGAATCACGTCGGCGACATCGGCGCGGTCTGCAACGACGCGGCGTTCGCGCTGATGCACGCGCACTGCGCGATGCTGCGCGAGCGCGTGCTGCGCGCCGCGGACGAGTGCTTCGGTCATCGGCTGATGCGCGACCAGGTCGTGCCGGGCGGCGTCGCGGCGGACCTCGACGCGGCGAAGGCGCGCGTGATCCTCGGGCTCGTCGACTACATCGCCGCGCGCTTTCCGGCACTGATCGATCTGTACGAGAGCACCGCGTCGCTGCAAGACCGGACCGTCGGCGCGGGCACCCTCACGCCGTCGCTCGCGGAGCAGTTCGCCGCGGGCGGCTACGTCGGCCGAGCGTCGGGACGCGACTTCGACGCGCGCCGGCAGCCCGGCTACCCGCCGTATGACGCGCTCGACTTCGACGTGCCCGTGCTCCGCGAAGGCGACGTCAACGCGCGCGTGTGGATTCGCATTCGCGAGGTCGAGCAGAGCCTAAAGCTCGTGCGGCACCTGATCGAGCGGATGCCCGAGGGCGCGACACGCACGGACCTTGCCGGCGCGCTCGCGGCGGGCGCGGCGCGTGCGCCGTCGGACCCGCCACGCGCTCCGCACGGCACATCGAACGACGCCGGGCCCGACGGCGGACCGGCGCGCCGCGAGGGCGTCGCGCTCGTCGAGGGGTTCCGCGGCGACGTGCTCGTCTGGGTCGCGCTCGACGCGGACGGCACCGTCGCCCGCTGCCATCTGCGCGATCCGTCGTGGTTCCAGTGGCCGCTGCTCGAGGCCGCGATCGAGGGCAACATCGTCGCGGACTTCCCGCTCTGCAACAAATCGTTCAACTGCGCCTACTCCGGCCACGACCTCTGAGGATCGACCGTCATGCGGAAGCTCTTGCTGAAAAGCGTGGTTCGGCCGCCGGTGACGCTGCCGCGGCCGGAGCCGGACACCGGCGCACTGGCCGAGGTCGGCGCGGCGCTCGAGCGGGCCGCGCGTCGCCGGCTCGGTCGGAGCCTCGCGATCCGCGAGGTCGACGCGGGCTCGTGCAACGGCTGCGAGCTCGAGATTCATGCGCTCAACAACCCGTACTACGACCTCGAGCGCTTCGGCCTGCGCTTCGTCGCGTCGCCGCGGCATGCGGACGTGCTGCTCGTCACGGGTCCCGTGACGAAGAACATGCGCGAGGCGCTCGAGCGGACCTACGCGGCGACGCCGGCGCCGAAGTGGGTCGTC